>JBBRPQ010000008.1:0-115507 GCA_038227825.1 Chthoniobacterales bacterium | reverse complement strand
TTCGATCTTCGAGGGATCCACGCCGAGCGCCTTCTGCCCAGCCTCCTGCTGCTTCTTGATGTCGGTAAGGTTCATCTTCATCGCCATCTTCTGCTGATGCATGAGTGTGACCATGTCGCCACTCTTGAAATTGATCAGCGTGGTGACGCTGCCACCCAGCGGGCTCGGCATGTCCATGCGGGCATTGTCGCCCTTCACCTTCATGGTGACGTTGCCATTGATCATGGCGGATTCCATTTTCTGCTCGATGATGATGTCGGCGCGGGAAAACGCGGCGGCGAGAATGAGGGGCGCGATGCGAAGGAGTAGCTTCATAGGGCCTTCACCGTGGCCCGAAGAAGTCCGTGGTGAAAGGGAAAAAGCGCGAAGAACCGATCAATCGGCTGGTTGCCGCGACGAGCGACTTACAGCCATCGAGTGCCACATCAGCCCAATCTAAATCATGCTAGGGCAGCAAGCGTATCGAGTAGCGCGCAAAGGGCCTCCCCTCCGATGCTGCTATCCGGCGGCGGCGTGATGAGTTGCTCGCGGGACTGGATAAATGGCGCAATGTCCGCCTCGTCGAGCGATGCGTGGACGAGGTCCTCCACGCCCACTTTCTCCAGCTCGATGTGGAACTGCAGGCCGACCACGCGGTCGCCGAAGACGAATGCCTGATTCGCACACGCCTCGCTCTCCGCCACACGCCGCGCGCCCTGGGGAATCGTGAACGTGTCGCCATGCCAGTGCATCACCGTGAGCTGCTCGGGAAATGCGGCAAACGGCGCGCGGCGATCCAGCATCCGCACCGGGAACCAACCGATTTCCTTCACCGGATTCTGGAATACTTTTCCGCCGAGCACATCCGCGAGAAGCTGCGCGCCGAGGCAGATGCCGAGGATCGGCTTTTGCGCTGCTATCACCGATTTCAAAAACTCCTTCTCCATCGCCAGCCACGGATGATTGCGATGTTCGTGGATGCTCATCGGCCCGCCCATGATGACGAGCAAATCAAAAGCAGCCAGAGCCGGCGGCATTTCGCCATCGTGCAGCGCGGTGCGCGTGAGCGTGTGCCCGCGTTCCTCAGCCCACACGGCGATGCGGCCCGGTCCCTCGAAGGGCGCGTGTTCGAGCGAATGGATTCTCATGGCCGCCACGATGCGCGGCGCGACCGCGAACGCACGCGGTTATTTTTTCTGCTCTCGGGCCGCATCCGCTCCGATCGCACGGCGCAGGAGAAATTGCGCTCGGTTATGCTCCGTCACGATCGTGAGGTAGTCGAGTCGCGCTCGGGAAAGCTCCTGCTCAGCCTGGATGTTTTCCAGCACTTCGCCGACGGCGAAAGCCCGGCGTTCGCGCGCGAGTTCAAGAGTCTTGCCCGCCGCATCGAGCGCCGCACGCCCATGCGTGAGTTGCTCCTGGAGAGAATGCACCAGCGTGTGCGCTTCCACGACCTGCCGGGCGATTTCCTCGCGCAACTTTTCCTGCTCCAGCGCCGTGCCCCGCTGGCGGGCATCTGCGAGATGGGGACGCGATGGATCGAACAACCCGCCCGGGCCAATGCGCCAAGTGAGCCCGATGCCGTATTCGCTCGTCGTATTGAAAGAACGCAGCCCCTCGCCATACGTGCCGCCACCGAGATTGCCGACGTAGTAGTCCGCTTTCACCGTCGGCACGAGCGGTGCCCAGCGCGCGGCGGCACTGCCTTTCACCGCGGCTTCGAGCTGATCCGCGCTCATCGCCATCTCCGGGCGGGAATCGATCGCAGACGCGATCAGCGAATCAATGCTCCGGCGCGAATCGCCAAAGCTGAGCATCACAGGCTCATCGCCCGGCATCAGCTCGACCTTCGCAGAAAGATGGAGAATCTGGGCGAGTCTCGCGGCTGCGATGCGCTGGCGTCCGCGCGAATCGGCCTGCACGACTTTGTCTCGCTCCACCTGGGCCGTCGCACGGAATGCATCAGCCTTCGCCGCGATGCCGATATCCACCGCCTGCTTCACCTGATTCCCATAATCGTCCGCGATCCGCACAGACTCCGCGGCGACCCCGACCGCCGCCTTCGCGCGCACGAGTTCGAGATACGCCGACACCGCCTGCCAGATGCTTTCCTGCCGCTGAACCTCGACCGCATGCGTCGCCGCGCCGGCCAGCATTTTCGTCGTGATGGATTTGTAGTAGGCCTCACCGAGATTCACCTGCACCGTCGCGGAAAGACCGACTCCGAGGCTCTCCTTGTCCGCATCGATGATGTGCCCATCCACCGTCTGGATATTCCCCTCGTGCCTGCGATAGCCGAAGCCGGGCGTGAGATACGGGAAGAACTCCATCCGCGCCGACTCGTGCTGAGCCCACGCCTCGGCGAGTCGCTCGTACGCGATGCGAATATCGAGATTTTCCGCACCCGCGAGCCGCATCACCGCAGCGAGATTCACGGGCTGAGTGATCACCGTCGGCTGTGCGATCTGCGCCTTCACCGGCTGCGGTTTCGCCGCGGGCGGGTGTCCTGGCTCTTTCGCGAGCACGATGCTACTCAGAGCGATCAGAAGAATCGGGGCGGATTTCATGGGGAAAATGAACGTTCGTTCGGTGCGCTACTTTACCACTTCGGGCTTCACGGGCTGACCGTCGTTGAGCGTCGCCTTGCCGACGAGGATCACCCCTTCGCCATCGGCCAGTCCTTCGAGAATCTCGGCGCTCACTCCGTCATTGAATCCGATCTTCACGGCTGTCTTCTTCGCTTTCCCGTCTGCGACTTTGAAGACGAATGCGTTCGTCTTTTCCATCGCGAGTGCATCGAGCGGCACAGTGATCACACCGGTGTGCTTTTCCACGGCGATGCGCACATTCGCATACATGCCGGGCCGCAGAATACCGTCCGCATTCGGCACATCGGCCTCCAGGAGCATCGTGCGCGTGGCCTCATCGAGTGCGCCGTTCGAGCGCGACACCCTGGCTTCGAAGGTCTTCCCCGGCAGCGCCTCCAGCGCGAATTTCACCGGCAGGCCATTTTGGATGAAAGGCACCTCGACCTCCGGAACTGCGGCCTGCGCGCGCACCGTCGTGTAGTCCATGAGCGTGAAAATCGCCGCGTTCTGCGCCGCGCTGCCACTTGTCGCGGATGGGACAAAAGCACCGTTGTCCACGAATCGCCCCGTGATCATTCCTGCGAATGGCGCGGTGATTTTCGCGAAATGCAGCAGCGTGTTTGTCCGCTCAAGATTTGCGAGCGCCACCGAGGTCGCGGCTCGCGCCTTGTCGAGCGCCTGCGGCAACACGAGATCGGGCGCTTTCTTCCGCGCCTCTTCGAGACGCGAGAGCTCCACTTCAGCGACCTTCACGTCGGCCTCATACTTCTTTGCGTCCGCGAGGAGTTCGGGCACTTCGAGTTCACCGAGGAGCTGGCCCGCCTTCACCGAGTCGCCCCTGTCCACGGCGACATTCACCAGATAGCCCGCGACCTTCGCATAGAGTGTCGCCTGCTGGTTCGCCTTCAGCGTGCCGGGGATCGTGATCCAGCGGTGGATGTCGGAGCGGTGTGCGCTGGTGAATTTCACCGCTGTCGGCTCGGCGGCTTGGGAAGATGCAATCAACGCCCAACATCCAACGCCCAACGCCCAACGCCCAATGCCCACCGAAGAAAATTCACCGCCGAACATCCAATGCCCAAGGACGCAAGCGATGTGCGGACGCGCAAAGCGCGGCGAACTTTTTCCTTGGGCATTGGGCGTTGGGCTTTGGGCGTTGGGCGTTTTCATTTTCCATGCAGCCCACTCTCCGGATCATCCGGATCGAGCGAGGCGTGTTTGATTTTCCGAGTGGTGAGAAGTGCGAAGAAGCACGGCAAAATGAACAGCGTCGCCAGCGTGGCCGCGACGAGACCGCCGAGCACTGCGCGGCCGAGCGGCGCGGTCTGCGCGCCACTTTCGCCAAAGCCGAGCGCCATCGGCAACATGCCTGCGCACATCGCGAAGCTGGTCATCAGGATCGGACGAAGACGCCCGGCGACACCGGCCAGCGCGGCTTCGACCGGCGTGCGTCCCTCGCGGCGCCCGCGCTCGGCGAAGGTGACGAGCAGGATCGCATTCGCAATCGCGACGCCGACGGCCATGATGCTGCCGATCGCGCTCTGGATGTTCAGCGTCGTGCCAGTGAAGCGCAACATGAGCACCACGCCCGCGAGCACGGCGGGCACCGTGCTCATCACGACGAAGGCGAGACGGAACGACTGAAAATTTGCCGCAAGCAGCAGCGCGATCACGATGACTGCGACGATCAGTCCACTTTGAAAACCGGAGAGCAATTCCTCCAGCGGTGTGATCTGACCCCGCACCGCCACCGCTGTCTTGGCCGGCGCCGCGCCCACATCGGCGATCGCCTTGCGCACTTCCGCCGCGACCTGCCCGAGCGCCGCGCCGTGGATATTCGCCGTGATGCTCACCGTGCGCGCCATGTTGTAGCGCTCGTATTGCCCGACCACGGTGCCCGAGCCGACGGTCGCGACGCTGCGCAGCGGCACCGTCTTCCCTCCCGCGGCGGTGATGGGGATATTGCGCAAATCCTCGGCGGATTTTGTCAGCGTCTGCGGGATCTGCACCTGCACGCTGTAGCTCACCCCGGTCTTCGGGTCCGCCCAATAGATCGGCGTGGTGAAGCGCGAAGAATTCGTCGCCGCGACGAGCGATCGCGCGACATCCGCCTCCCGCACACCGAGCAGGCCGGCACGCTCACGGTTCACCTCGATGGGTATGGAGGGAAAATCCAGCTCCTGCGCAATCTGTACATCACGCAGCGATTTGATCGTGCGCAATTTCTCCAGCAGCTTCTCCGCATGGCCGCGACTCGCCGCGAGATCCGGGCCGCTCACGGCGACTTCGATCGGTGTGCTGGAGCCAAAGCTCATCACGCGCGACACGATGTCCGCCGGCTCGAATGAAACGCGCGCTTCGGGCAATTCCTTTGCGAAGACGGCGCGCAATTTTTCGCGAAGCTTCGGCACACGCACGCTGGGGCGGAACTGCACCGCGAGCCACACTTCCTCCGGGCCGCCATTCCACAGGTGGATGAGATTCACCGGGTAATTTTGCGCATGCACGCCGACGAGCCCCATCGTGATCACCACGTTCTCCGCGCCTGCCTCGCGCTTGATGATTTCCAGCGCACGCAGCGCCATCGGCTCCGTCACATCGATACGCGTGCCAGCAGGCGCGCGGAGCCGCACGGCGAGCTGGCCCGCATCCGCCTGCGGGAAAATCTCCACACCGAGCCCGCGTCCGAACACCCACACCGCAAACACCGCAACGGCGAGATACGCAGGAACGAGAATCCAACGAGTCGCGATAGCCGCGCGGAACAGCGGGACAAACGGAGAGCGCGTTGCATCGGGGAGGGCGGGTTTGCAACCCGCCGTGTCCGGTATTTTACCGGACACGCCCGGACGTAATTCGGCGTCCGAAACGCCCGGGACATTTTCTGCAATCGGGGATCCGGCTACGTCTGTTTGCGCGGAGTTGGAAACTCCGTGCGGCGAGTTGGAACCCCGCCCTACCCGATGCATATCCTCGCGCTCCGTCGCGTCGGGATTTTTTGCGGCGTTCATTTTCCCGCGCAGCAGCCACACGCACAGGATCGGCACGAGCGTAGAGCTGAGCACGAAGGACGCGGCCATTGAAAAGCCAACCGCCAGCGCGAGCGGGGCGAAGAGTGCCTTCGCCGCGCCCGTCATAAAAAATACCGGCGTGAAAACGGCGAGCACGCACAGCATCGCGAGGAAGCGCGGCACGGCGGTTTCGAGTGTGCCATCCAGCGCGGCGCGCGCGGGCGATGCTCCTCGGTCAAGGTGCGCGTGGATGTTTTCGATGGCGACGGTCGCCTCGTCCACGAGGATGCCCACGGCGAGCGCGAGTCCGCCGAGCGTCATGAGGTGGATGCCATTTCCCGTAAGCCACAGCGCAAGCGTCGCGGAGAGCAGCGCGATGGGAATATTGATCACGACGATGACAGCGCTGCGAAGGTCGCGGAGAAAAAGCAGCACCATCAGCCCCGTGAGCACTGCGCCGAGTGCGCCTTCTTTCACGAGATTGCCCATCGCGCCGGTGACTACGGGCGTCTGGTCGAACTCAAAAGTCACGTTCACATCGTCGGGCACCGCGGCTTTGAATTTCGCGAGGTTTGCCTTCACCAGCCCGACCACCGTCAGCGTCGAAGCGTCCGCGCGTTTCGTCACCGGCATGTACACGGTGCGACGTCCGTTCACGAGCGCGTAGCTGGTCGTGATGTCACTCTGGTCATCCACCGTCGCCACATCGCGGATGAACACCGCACCCGCCGCCGTCACCCGCAGCGGCACACCTTCGAGATCCTTGATGTTCTTCACCACCGCATTCACCGGGACGACCGGGTAACGGTCGCCGAGATTCATGTTGCCACTCGGGCTGATCACATTGGCCTGCGCGATGGCCTGCACGATTTCATCGGGGGAAAGAGCCAGCGCCTTGAGCCGGTCGGGCTTCACATTGATCACGATCGTCCGCGCACCTCCGCCGAAGGGCGGCGGCGCACTCACACCGGGCAGCGTGGCGAAAAGCGGCCGCACCATGTTCAGCGCCGCGTCCTGCATCTGGCCGACGGTGCGCGCGGGATTTTCCGTGGAGAAAACGAGCTGACCGACCGGCACGCTGCCCGCATCGAAGCGCGTGACGAAAGGCCCCGGCGTCCCCGGCGGCATGAAGGCGCGCGCGCGGTTCACATACGCCACCGTCTCCGCCATCGCCGCCGGCATGTCGGTGCCGGGATGGAACTGCAGCTTCATCAGCGACGCGCCCTGGATGGACTTCGACTCCACGTGCTCGATGCCCGTGATGTAGAGAAAGTGATACTCGTAGTAGTATGTGAGGAAGCCCTCCATCTGCGCCGCATCCATGCCGCCGAATGGCTGCGCGACGTAGATCGTCGGGATGCCGAGCGGCGGGAAAACATCGCGCGCCATGCGCGAAATCGCGAGCCATCCGCCGAGGCACACCGCGAGCACAGCGACCAGAATGGTCACGGGGCGGCGGAGTGCGGTGCGGGTTACATTCATGCAGATGGGGACGTTGCTGTTACCGGGCACGTGCGCCCGCGGCAAGGTCAGGTTCCATTTTCAAAACGCCACCGCGGACGGCGGACACAAGGAGCGGCGACATTCCTATCGCCGCTCCTTGTGCGCCGCTCACTTCACGCTGAGCTTTTTGAAAAATATATCCGCGGTGCCCTGCACGGCCTGCGGGTAGCAGCCTGCCTTGAAGTAGTTCGGGTATTTCCAGTACGCGAGGCTGTGCACGCACTTCTGCTGTCCGTCCACCGAGATGATGAGCTGACGGCTTTTCACTTCGATGGCGACCTTGAACCAATTCGCACCGACGCCCTTTTTCAACGGGATGGAATCGGTGCGCTCGCCCTCGTTGTCGGGCTTGATCATCGCGACGAGGTCGCCGCCGTTCAGCGCGATGCGAAGCAACGGCGGGGCGTCGCCGCCGTCCTCTTGGATGCCGTGGATTTGCAGCACGGTGACTTTTTGGGGATCGAGATTCGAGACGACTTTCACCTCAGCGGAAAGGCTGTGCGCCTCGGTGATGTGCCAGTTCGGCAGGTGGCGAAGCTCGGAGCGGACGTACTTCGTGTTGGGAGTCGGACCCTTTTCCGCAGCGTCGAGGTGGAACACCATCTCGCGGGTCTTGTTCAGAAAAAAGTAGGGCGAGGAATATCCCGCGAGCTGTTTGATTTCGAGCGGGCCGGGGATTTGCAATTTCCACGTCCGCAGATCGAAAGCGCCCGACGGCGGCGCGGTGTCTGCGGCAGGCGCGATGCTGCTGAAAATGGAGACGAGCGCGGCGAGGATGAGTGGGAGTGGGTTCATCTGGAAAGTGCGGACGGGTGTCTGTGCTGCGTCGTCGAATCGCAAGCTATTGTCATCCCCGAGGCGTCCGTGAGCGCAAAGGAATTTCGCCAACCGAGGTCATTCGAGCGTAGCCAAGGCGGTTTGCACTGCTCTAGGCTCGTCACTCTTCACTCCACAGCAAAACCCACAACCCAACCATGAATCAGGAACCCAGAATCATCACCCCGGATCAATTTTCCCGCCGCAGCTTCCTCAAGCGCGGCAGCGCAGCCCTCGGCGGCGCGGCACTCGCGAGCACTCTTGCTCCGTCGCGCTTTGCACTCGGCGCAGGCGGCGGCGATGAGATCAAACTCGCCATCGTCGGCTGCGGCGGACGCGGCTCCGGCGCGTGCGCGCAGGCGCTGAATACTTCCAACCTTGGCCCCATCAAGCTCGTCGCTGCGGCAGACGTGCATGAGGACCGCATGGATTCTGCACTGAAGAATTTTGAGGCGAAATTCGGCGAACGCGCGCAGGTCTCGAAGGAGAACCGCTTCCTCGGTTTCGACGCCTATAAGAAGGCGATCTCGCAAGCCGATGTCGTCATCCTTTCCACGCCTCCCGGCTTCCGCCCGATGATGTTTGAGGAAGCCATCAAACAGGGCAAACACGTCTTCATGGAGAAGCCCGTCGCGACGGATAGCACCGGCGTGCGCAAGGTTCTCGCCGCGGCGAAAATCGCGAAGGAGAAAGGTCTCAAAGTCGGCGTGGGTCTGCAGCGCCATCACCAAAAGGGCTACATCGAAACGATCAATCGCATTCACGACGGCGCAATCGGTGACATCACCTCAATGCGCGCATACTGGAATGGCAACACGCCTTGGCTCAAGAAACGCGCCGACCTCGAAAAGCAGTACGGCCGCAAGCTTACCGAAATGGAATACCAGATGCGCAACTGGTATTACTTCACATGGATCTGCGGCGATCACATCACCGAGCAGCACATCCACAATCTCGACGTGATCAACTGGGTGAAAAAAGGCTGGCCGGTGAAGGCCCAGGGCCTCGGCGGATGCGAAGTCCGCAAAGGCGAAGACTACGGCGAAATCTTTGATCATCACGCCGTCGAATTTGAATACGAAGACGGTTCGCGCTGCTCCAGCTACTGCCGCCACATCGTCGGCTGCTGGAACTCGGTGAGCGAGCACGTCGTCGGAACCAAAGGAAAGTCCGATGTCGGCCGCAACACGATCAGCCCGACGGCTGGAGAGGCATGGCGCCACAAAAATGATGGTGACAAGGATCCTTATCAGCAGGAGCACGACGACCTCTTCGCGGCCATCCGCAACAACACGCCTTACAACGAGGCGGAATACGGCGCGATGAGCACCATGACGGCGATCCTCGGTCGCCTCGCCACCTACGGCGGCAAGGAAGTGGAGATGGAAAAGGCGCTCAAGAGCGAGCTCACCATCTTCCCGAAGAACCTCGCATGGGATGCCGACATGCCCGTGAAGCCCGGCCCCGACGGCATGTATCCGCGCGCCATCCCCGGCAAGACCGTGGTGATCTGATCACACGCCAGCGATTGCAGCATTCACACCCCGCGCACGGTTCCGTCCGGCGCGGGGTGTTTGCTGGCAGGACAAAATCACGGCGCATTCATGAGAAAACACGTTGCGCAAAGCCGTCCAGCACATGCACGTTGCGGAAAGGAAACTCCCCGCTTGAATCGCCTCCCCTCCATCGTCGCCCTGCTCGCACTCGCGATACTGACCTCCTGCGAGCCATCCCAGGACAGTGTCGGCGTAGGCGGCGTAATTCCTAGCGATGCCGATGGAGAGATGGGTTCCCGTATCCGTCGCGACACCTCAAACCCCGAGCGAATCGCAGCGCAGAACTCGGTGGGCAGGCCGCCCCTTCCCCGCAATCTCGTGAACGACGTCGAAGACGTCTGCCCGGTGCATCGCGAAAAGATGAAGGTCCGGGAAATCCCAATCGTCTATTCCGAAAGCACACTGGGGAAAGTCGATCCGTCCGAAATTCAGTCCAGAGCCGATTTTCCATTCGGCGCGGAGAAATTGATCTCGTCCGGAAATGCACTTCTCCCCGGCGAACCCCTCAGTGCGTACGTCTATCAGTGCGCAGCATGTGTCGCCGCGCGTGAGGCTGCCGAAGTGAAAAGCACCTCCGCAGCGCTGCGATAGCGCGCCCGTGAGTCTGGACTACTTCGCGCGTTTCGCCGCGGTTCGCGTGAGCTTCGCGATTTCCTCGGATGCGACACACGAGCGCAGCGGCATCCCGAAGCTGGTCGTCACATTTTTCCCGTCGTCCCCTTTTTGATCCTCGATACTCGAAGTGATGCTCTCGACTTGGCCGACCACGTTTCCATATTCATCCACCACCGGCGCGCCGCTGCTACCGGGCGAATACTCCGCCGTGATATTGATATAGAGCGACGGCGCGACCTTCGTTTTCGCGGGCGGTTTGTCACCGTCGCTGGCCGCTTCGCGATTGATGAAAAAGCGGGACAGCATGCCTGCGGTAAACATCCAATGATTCCCATCCGGGTGGCTGAGGCAGAAGACCGGGTCGCCCACCTGCGCTGTGAGACTCAGCGGCAGCGGCGGCAAATCGAGGCCCGGCACGCGAAGCAGGCAGGTATCGGAATCCGCATTTGCAGCGAGCACTTCCGTAATCGGAAACACTCGGCCCTTCGCATCTGCCGCGACGAGGAATCCGTCCTTCATGTCTTTATCCTCGAAGTCCACGACATGCTCGCTGGTGCTCACCACACCCTCAGCAACGACAAAACCGGATGCGCTATCAAAATGCCACTTCTTGCACTTTGTGCAGTGGTGAAAAGTCGCGACGGAGACCGTGCTGTTCCGGATGAGGCGATAGACTTCCCGCGGCTGCAGCCTGTCTTTGCGCGGCTCGGGCAGCGCGAGTTCGCAATGCGTCCGCTTAAGCTCCGCGCGGAGAGTTGCCAGCGGAACAAGCTTGCCCTTGTCGTGCAGCACCGTGGCCGCCGCGATGGCATGCTCCTCGAATGCCTCGTCATCCACCACGAGCCGTTCATCCGCGAGAAGCGCTGAGGCAATCGACGCGAACACGAAAGCAAGGAGACGGAACATTGGCGGAGCATCGCGAGGAAATTTCATCAGGCAAGCACCGCTGCTCATCGAAGTCCTCCGAACTCGCGGCGAATCCTCCGGCGTCCAACGCAAACGCCGGACTCCTCAGCCGCGGCTTTCCTTCCTACGCCTCACTGCGACGATCCCGACGACAAGCAGCGAAAGCCCCGAGCACGCGGCGGAAAACATCTCTCCGTGACGCGTGTAAAAAGTCTCGCGCAGTTCCGTCGGCACAGCCACCGGCTGCATCTTCCATCCTTCCGTGAAAGGTGGCAACCAGAGGTCCACTTTCCCAAGACTGTCCACCGAAGCCGTGATGCCGTTGTTCGTGCAGCGCACCATCGGACGGCGGTTTTCGACACATCGGAAAACGGAATCTGCGAGATGCTGATCCAGCTCGCCCGTGCGGCCGAACCATCCGTCATTCGTGAGATTCACGAGGAGGTGCGCGCCTAGTTGCACCTGCTCGCGCGTGATGTCTCCGCGCGTGTCCTCAAAGCAAATCAGCGGCGCAAGCTTCAGCGCGGGCTTCGCGAGGGAAAAGACGCCGGCTGCCTTTCCGGGTTTAAAATCGCCCGGCACCAAGTCGGCAAAAATACGACCGAGCAACGGACGCAGCGGCAGATATTCGCCGAATGGCACAAGCTGCCGCTTATCGTAAAATTGCGGATCCTTTTGCCCGGCCTGCATGAACGCCGCGCTATTGTGATCCTCACCGGCTTTCCCGCGATTCATGTCGTCGGTGCCCACCATCATCGCCGGGACCAGCGATGCGCGCTCCATCATGAATGCCATTGTATCCGAATCGCTGAACATCCCACCCGGCACGGATGCCTCGGGCCACAGCAGCAGATCCGGCGAACTCGCCGCGGCGAGATCGCTCAGAAACTGCATCCGATCAAAAATTGACTGCCAGCGTTCCGTGTCAAATTTGTCCTGCTGCGAGATGTTCGGCTGCACTGCTGCGACCTTGAGGGACACCGTCTGCCCCGGCGTCGTCTGCGCATGAATCAGCACGCGGACACCGTATCCGAATACGAGCACGAAAAGACCGGCAGTGATCGCAAAATCAAAGTGTGGCCGCAGCCGGATGCGGCCGATTTCCGCACGCACGCGCAGCACGGTGATGAGCAGGATCGCATTGCACATCACGAGCAGGAAACTGACGCCGCCGACGCCGGTGAATTCCGCAATCTGAATGAGCGGCAAGTCCGCGTGCAGCGCGAGGCCGAGCTTGTTCCAGCCGAAGCCCGAGAGCATCCACCCGCGGGTCCATTCCAGCGCCACCCACGATGCTGCGCAGAAGAAGGCTATCCCGAGATTCCGCGATGACTGTAGGAGCAGGGGCCGCTCAAATTGCGCCAGCGGATCATGCGGCGGCAACGCGCGAAATTGCGCACCCGCGATCCATCCCGCCAGCCAAGCCCAAGCAGCCGGATACAGCGCAAGATAGAGCGCAAAATAAAATGGCAGACCCTTCAGCACTGGCGCATGAAAAAGCGGCGAGAGCTCTGCAAACCACGAAAACGTGATCGTGAAAAAGACCAAACCCGCGACATATCCGAGCGCGAAGTGGCGACGACCGCGTTTCCTTTCCGTCTGCGGAATCCACACTGCCATGAGCAGTGGCACGAGCGCGACGAATGCAATCCCGCCAATGTCCGCAGGCGGAAAGCTGAGCACCAGCAGCGCGCCGCTCAGCATCGCCGACAACCAAGGCCAACAGCGTGCGAGGCTCGATGGTTTGCCGGAAATTGTTGATTCAGTCACCGCGTGGAGATGCCCTGCAACGGCTCCCGCTGCCAAGTTCCATTCTCAGCGCGCCACCTCGCGGCCTGGTTTCTTCCGTCGCGCTATTCGCGACGCACGCGCTTGCTCTTCTTTGGCTCCGGCCGGTCGTCGAGCGCGTCCTTCAGATCCTTGGCGTAACCGGAGTTCACACGAAAGCTGATGTCCGCCATTTCCTCCGCGTTATAAAAAACATCCGAGTCTCCCTCGACATATCCCATGTCCATGAGGCTGTGCAGCGCGTCCATGATTTCCGGAAGATCCAAAGCCGCACACCGCTCGATCAATGTCGTGCCGTCCACCTCACCGCCACCGATGCCGATGGCTTTGACGATCGAAATTTCGGTGCCGTCGAGTTGGATGTCGTTTCCCATGGTCTGATTCGGATGAGTTGCGAAACTGAATAAGCCACTCCCGCGCCAGAACGGGAGAATTATAGGCGCTGCTTCACATCCGACTGAATCCACTGCCAGAGCTTCTCCAGCGACGCGCGGGCCTCCGACTTCACCGATGTGAGCTCCTTCGTCGAAAAACGAGCGCCCTTCGGATCGCGGCGGACGAACATGTAGAACTTGATCTTCGGCTCCGTGCCCGACGGGCGCACGGCAACGCGGCGGCCATCAGCGAGGTCGAAGATGACCATCTTCTCCTTCGGGATCACGTCGCCCTCCACATCCTTATAAGTCTTCGCCATGAAGTCCCGCGCGCCAGTGACTTTCGCACCGTCCATCGTCTTCGGCGCAGTCTTCGCATAGCTCGCGGCGAGCTTGGCGATCTTCGCCGCGCCATCCGCGCCCTCGAAGGTGAGCGTGCCATTCTTCTCCCAGTAAAAGCCGTACTCCGCGTAAATCTCGTCGAGCAACTGATCGATCGTGAGCCCGCGCGATTTTGCCCATGCGGCGACTTCGGCAAAGAGAATCACCGCGGCATTGCCGTCCTTGTCGCGCACAAAATCATGCGCGCTGTAGCCGTAGCTTTCCTCGCCGCCCGCGACGTAGAAAGTCGAATGCTTGAGGCGCAGGTCGCGCGTCTCCTGCTCGCTCAGCGTGCGATATTTTGCGCGCACCGCGGCAGGCAGTGCGTTCTCATACTTGCCGAGTTTTTGCCCGATGTATTTGAAGCCGGTGAGTGTCTCCACGCAGCGCAGACCGTGCTTTGCGGCGATGGCTTTCTGAAGATCGGTCGTGACGAAGGTCTTGATGATCGCGCAGTTCTTCGCCGTCGCCGGAGTGATGACTCCCTGTTCGATCAGCTTACCCACGCGGTATGCGGCGATGAGCGAGCCGATTTGATTCCCCGTCAGCAGTTCCATTTTCCCCTGCGCATTCCGGATCGCCACGCCCATGCGATCACAATCGGGATCGGTCGCCATCACCACGTCGGCGGCTTCCTTTTCCGCAAGTGCGATGGCCATCGCGAGCGCCTCGGCATTCTCGGGATTCGGCGACTTCACCGTGGGGAAGCTCGCGTTGAATGCGTCCTGCTCCGGCACCACCGTGAATCGGAAACCGAAGCGCTTGAGCATCGGCTTTGAAATCACGCCGCCCGTGCCGTGGATGCTCGTGAAGACAATTTTCAGCCCGCTCGCCGCCTTCACCATCGCCGGGTCGAGCACGAGCGATTCGAGACGCGCCATGTAGGCGTCGTCGATTTCCTTCCCGAGCTTGATGCGCTTGCCGCGCTTCGGCTTCGCCACGGGCACAAGCTTGTCGCTTTTCACCGCATGCACCTTCGCGATGATCGCCCCCGCGTGCGGCTCCACGATCTGCGCGCCGTCTGCGAAGTATGCCTTGTAGCCGTTGTCGTGCGGCGGATTGTGCGACGCGGTGATGACGATGCCCGCGGTCGCATTCGTATGGCGCACTGCAAAGGAAAGCTCCGGCGTCGAGCGCGGCCCCTCGAAGAGACCGGCATCGCAGCCGAGGTCCGTCGCGACCTTCACCGTCAGCTCCGCGAACTCGCGTGAAAAATGCCGCGTGTCGTGCGCGACGACGAGCTTCGGCCGACCCGGCAGTTTCTTTTTCTTAAACCACTCGTGCAGATACGCCACGAGCCCCTGCGTCGCGCGGCTGATGTTGAAATAGTTCATCGCGTTTGTGCCCACGCACGGCAGCTCGGGCCGCCCGCCTTCGCCGCCCTTCCCCTGCTCTGCCTTGGTCACCACGCGACCGATCGTCCGCCCGCGCAGCCCGCCCGTGCCGAATGCCAGCGTGCGGTAAAACCGGTCCACGATCTCCACCCACTGCCCGCCCTCCGCGAGCTGCGTGATACTTTCCGCATAGATCGGCGAATCGCCCGCGAGCGTGAGGAGGCGGACATTGCTGGCGACGGATTCCAGCAGTGCCGCGGTGTCGAGCGCGGCCTGATTCGATGGTGATTTTTTGCTCATCCCGCATTCCTTGCACATCCTTGCGGTGCGGGGAAAGAGCGGAATTGGCGAAGTCATTCCACGTTCGACAATCTTCCCCTTCGCGCTACCTATCCCGCACCCATGGCCACCGCCGCACACAAACGCATCGTCCTGAAATTCGGCTCCGGCATTCTCGCCACGCCGAAGGGCACCAATCTGGACCAGCGCCAATTCGCACGCCTCACCAGGGAAATCGCCGTGCTCATGAGCAGCGGCCACGAAGTCATCGTCGTCTCCAGCGGCGCAGTCGCCGCAGGCCTTGGCGCGCTCGGGCTCGCGGAACGCCCCGAAGATCTCGCCTCGCGCCAGGCGTGCGCCGCAGTCGGCCAGGGCCGGCTCATGGCCACCTACACCGAGCATTTTGCAAAGCACGACGTCACCGTTGCGCAGCTCCTCCTCACACATCGAGACATGGATAGCCGCACCTCCTACGCAAACATCCGCAACACCCTCGCTCGCCTCCTCGCGAACCGCGTCGTGCCCATCGTGAACGAAAACGACACCGTCGCCGTCGAGGAACTGAAATTCGGCGACAACGACGCGCTGAGCGCCGAAGTCGCCATCCTCGCCGAGGCAAATCTCCTCATCCTGCTCACCAGCGTGGACGGCCTGCTCGACGCAAAAGGCCGCACCATCCCACGCGTGGATGACGTGGACTCCGTGGAAAAATTCGTCCGCGCCGACAAGGGCCGCCTCAGCGTCGGCGGAATGTCCACCAAGCTCCAAGCCGTCCGCGCCGCCGTCCGCAACGGCATCCCCACGATCGTCGCCAGCGGACGGAAGCCCGGGCAAATCGTGCGAGTCGCCGCAGGCAAGCCCGCCGGGACTTACTTCCCGCCACCCATCACGCTGCAGGCGCAGTAAATCCGCCGCTTTCCTCTTAATCTTAATCTTAATCCTAATCCCCGCCCATTCCGGCTGACGCCGGGATTGAGATTACGATTAAGATTAAGACTCCGCCGCCGCGCGCAGTATCCTTTCACATCCGACCACTTTCACTCCCGATGACTCTCGCCGACACCATCCTCGACTACGGACGCCGCGCCCGCGCCGCCGCGCGCGCCCTCCGCCTTTGCACCACCGAGCAGAAGAACGCCGGCATCCGCGCCATGGCCGACGAACTCCTCGCCGCCGAACCCGCCATCCTCGCCGCCAACGCCGAAGACCTCGCGCGCGCAAAAACCGCCGGCCTCTCCGGCGCCATGCTCGAACGCCTCAAGCTCGACCCGAAGCGCCTCGCCGCCATGGCCGACGGCGTCCGCCAAGTCGCCGCACTCCCCGACCCCGTCGGCGAAATCATCCGCGAGTGGACACGCCCGAACGGCCTTCACATTGAAAAGAAGCGCGTCCCCATCGGCGTCATCGGCATCATTTATGAGTCCCGCCCGAACGTCACCAGCGACGCCGCCGTCCTCTGCCTGAAGACCGGCAACGCCACCATCCTCCGCGGCGGCAGCGAGAGCATCGCGTCCAACGTCGCCATCGCAGCCGCCCTCAGCCGCGGCTGCGCGCGCGCCGGCCTGCCCGCCGATGCCATCCTCCTCATCCCCGTCACCGACCGCGAAGCCGTGCGCCTCCTCTGCGCCATGGACCAGTTCCTCGATTGCATCATCCCGCGCGGCGGCAAGGGCCTCATCGAGACCGTCGTCGAGCACGCCCGCATGCCCGTCATCAAGCACTACGACGGCATCTGCGCCATGTATGTGGACGCCGCCGCCGACCCCGCCATGGCCGAGTCCCTCATCCTCAACGCCAAAGTCCAGCGCCCCGGCGTCTGCAACGCCATCGAGACCGTCCTCGTCCATTCCGCCATGCTGGAAAAATTCACCGCCACGACAGGCCGCGCGCTCTTGGAAAAAGGCGTGCAACTCCGCTGCGACGATCGCGCCCTAGCCGCCCTCACCCCGCTCGCGTCGAACGCGGACGGAACACAGGCTTCCAGCCTGTGCGGCCAGCAGGCATCCTGCCTGCAGCCCCCCGCCGCAGCCACCGGGCAGGCTGGAAGCCCTCCTGCCGCACAGGCTAGGAAGCCTGTGTTCCGCGTCATCCCCGCAACACCGGAAGACTACCGCACCGAATTCCTCGACCTCATCCTCGCCATCAAAGTCGTGGACACCCTCGACGAAGCCATCGCCCACATCGAGACGAACGGCTCGCACCACAGCGACTGCATCATCACCGCAGACGGTGCCGCCGCCGCGCACTTCCTCGCCGAAGTGGACAGCGCCACCGTCTATTGGAACGCCAGCACCCGCTTCACCGACGGCGGCGAATTCGGCTTCGGCGCGGAGATCGGCATCTCCACCGACAAACTCCACGCCCGCGGCCCCATGGCCCTCGAAGAACTCACCACCTACAAATACCTCCTCCGCGGCAACGGCCAGATCCGCGGGTGAAAAGTCGTCTATGCACTCAAAGACTGCGGGCCGAGCAAGAGGGAGCCTTGGGCGGTCGCATAAAACAACAGCGTTTCGTGTCGTGCTCGTTCTCCACTGCCAGTGATTCGATAGCGCCGCTCACGCACGGCATAGCCCTCGACATGGGGTAATCTCGTCTTCACCTTCGACGAAATTCGTAGCTCGTGCCTCGCAACCCTGGACTGAATGATTCCAACGCCGTTGGCGTTGCGTGCGCATCGTACCTTAGCTCTCTCCCGCTATTGCCGCACGATCCGGCGTTCAGCGAGGTCGATCGCCCATTTTCCCGGCCGCGCGGAGACCCAGTAGCAGGAGCCGCGCTGGTCGAGGAAGCTCCTCCGGTAGGGCTCCACGGTGACTTGGTAAACGTTCGCACCGATCCGGACCATGCCGTCCACGCCATTGTCGCCGGGCATGTCGCCGTAATAGACGAAGAAGGTCATGAAATTTGGCGTGTCGTTGCAGACGAGGACGGCGTTGCGGAAGAGGTTCGAGCGGTAGAAGGCGCCGGGCGTGCCGGCGCTTTTCATGCCTGCACACTCCGATCGGTGGGTGCTGCAGCTCGCTGCATCGGAGGACTGGTAGGTATCTCTGGAGGTGACGCCGGCAAAGGCGCTGCCAGTGAGGGTGAGAACGGCGAGTAGGGTAGGAGTTTTCATAGGATATGGAATGTGGTTGATGGTGATTCGCAGGAGGCCCGGCGGGAGGCCGCATGGAATTTATGGAAAATGAGTGAGAGCCGGTCATTCGTTGAAGAAAAACAGGCGGCGCTACGACCAAGGAGGGAGCCGGAACTGAAACCCAACGGCGCAGAACCCCATCCCATGAAATCCCACATTCCCCTCCCCTTCGTCGTCCTCAGCCTGTTCGCGATGTTCATGACCTTCGCCGGGGCCGGGGACAAAAAGGTCGATCCGGCCACCATCCACGGGCGCATCCAGATTGTGGATTCGTTTCCCGATTACAAGGTGAAGGCGGTGCAGAGCTTTCCCGATGCGAAGGTGAAGGTGGTGGATTCCTCTCCCGGGCCGGGCCGATGGCAAATCGTGGACAGCTTCCCGAATTTCAGAATCCAGTTTGTGGACAGCTTCCCGGATTTCACGGTGCAGTTCGCCGAGGGCGCTCCGGCGAAGGCGAAGCAGCCGGGTGTGAAGCCCGATCCGAAGACAGTCCACGGGCGCGTGCAGTTCGTGAAATCCTTCCCCGACTACAAGGTGAAGGCCGTGAAGGGCTCCGCCGACCTGAAGGTGCAGGTGGTGAAATCCTTTCCCGGCCAAGGCAAGTGGCAGGTCGTGGACAGCTTCCCCGATTTCAAAATCCAGCTCGTCGAGAGCTTCCCGGATTTCACGGTGGAATTCGCCGACGGCATTCCCGAGGAGGCCAAACGGTGAGGCCTCATGGAGGCGGTCTCGCGTGCATGGGAGTGATCACAGCAGTGAGTCGGCGAGGCGCGCGATGTTTTGCAGGACTTTCTGCGATCCGGGACGTGTGCGCCACGCGGCAAGTTCGAGTTCGTCGCTCTCGGCGAGATAGCGACCCTGCACGGCGGCGAGCGCGGCGACGACGGCGGGGTCGTAGGCGATGAGGCTGATCTCGGCGTTCAGCGCGAAGGAGCGGATGTCTATATTCGTCGAGCCGAGGACGGCGATGGAGTCATCCACGGTGAGATGTTTCGCGTGGAGAAAGCGCGGGCGGTAAAGGTGGATGCGGATGCCGGCGGAGAGCAGATCGTCGTAATAGGATCGCTGGGCGTATTGCGTGAAAGGCTGATTTGCATGCAACGAGACGATGAGGCGTATATCCACGCCGCGCCGTGCCGAGGAGCGCATGGCCTCTATGAACGGCTCGCTCGGGACGAAATACGGCGTGGTGATGACGACCCGCCTGCGCGCCGCGTAAAGCATCGCCACGAGAAGCTCCTCGGCATTTTCGCGATTGTAGCCGGGCCCGCTCGGGAGTGCCTGCGCGGCGCATGTGCCGCTCGGCGGGACCTCGGGGAAAAGCAATGGCGTCTCGATGCTCACATCGGTCTCGAAGAAACGATCCGCGAGCAGCACGGCCTGCAATTGCGCGACGACGGGGCCGGTGACGCGCGCGACGAGTTCCTCGTTCGGGAAGCCGGGCACGAAGTCGGGGCCGATGAGATTTTGCGAGCCGACGTAGCCGACCGTGCCGTCGATGACGGCAATCTTGCGGTGATTCCGCAGGTCGAAGCGCGCGGCGTTGTGCCGGAAGATTCCGACAGGGAGCAGCTTCACTACCTCGATGCCGGCGCTGCGCAGTTCTGAAGTGAGTGCGGTGAGCCCGGCACGCGAGCCGACGGCATCCGCCAGAAGCCGGCATGACACGCCACGCTTCACCGCGAGTTTCAACGCCTCGGCGATGCGGCGCGCGGTGGCGTCGTCACCGAGGATGTAGGTGAGAATGTGGACGTGGTCGCGGGCTGTGCCGATGTCTGCGATGAGCCGATCAAGCGAGCCGCCGTACTCCGCGAGCAGCTCGACGTGATTTCCTCCGAATGGCTCAAAGTCTCCGAGCTTCGCCGCGAGCAATGGCAGGTGCGCGAGGTACTCCGGCAATGCTGGCGTGACTGCGACACGTGCCTCGAGCTGCGCCTGCACCGCCTTGATGCGGGCGGACGCGCGCTCCTGCAATTCCATCCGCCGCCGCGGCACGTAGATGCGGCCAAACATCGCGTAAACCGCGAGCCCCGGCCACGGCAGCAGGAAGATGAGCAGCAGCCACGTGCGCGACGCCGCTGCAGTGCGCCGCTGCGGCACATAGACGAGCATGATGAACCGGATCGCCCATTCGCTGGTGAGGTAGAGAACGCTCCAATGAGGCATCGTGCTCCCAGCATGCCGGGTGCGCGGTGCGGTGTCGATATGCGCGCGCCAAGTCGCCCCGCTTGATGCGGTTCCCAAATCGAATTTCCTTTTCGCTCCGCGCAAAGTCAGCCCTTCTATCGCGCGATGAGCACCAAATCCTCCCGTGGCGCAGTCGCTGCCCTCACCGCCGCCTTTCTCGGATGGCTTTTCGACGGATTCGAAATGGGACTGTTTCCGCTGATCGGGAAACCAGCCCTGCAGGATTTGCTCCCTGCGGCGACGGCGGCGCAGCAGGGGCAGTGGTTCACGGTGATCATCGCGGTCTTCCTCGTCGGCGCGGCGACAGGCGGCGTGCTCTTCGGCTGGCTGGGCGACAAGCTCGGGCGCGTGAAGGCGATGACGCTCGCGATTTTCGCCTACGCCATCTTTACCGGGCTGTGCGCGTTCGTCACCGATGCGTGGCAGTTTGCGGCTCTGCGCTTCATCGCGTCGCTCGGGATGGGCGGTGAGTGGGCGCTCGGCGTGGCGCTGGTGAATGAACTCTGGCCGGGGAAAAATCGCGCATGGATCGCAGGGATGATCGGTGCGGCTTCGAATATCGGCTTCCTCCTCACCGGCGTGCTCAGTCTCTATCTCAATGCGAGTCTGGAGACCGTGTCTCATTGGATCAGTGGCATCGGCTTCAGCCAGGGCACGACGGATTTCCTCCTGCACAATCGCGGCTGGCGCTTCCTCGCGGTGAGCGGCGCGCTGCCCGCGCTGATCAATTTTTTCATCCTCATTTTCGTGCCGGAATCCCACAAATGGGAGGCGGAGAAAAAGTCCGGCAGCACTTCGCACTGGGCGACCATCGATCTGCTCGGCGTGCTCGTGGCGGCGCTCGCAGCACTCGGCATCATCACGATCTGGACGCCGCAGGTTTTTGCAAAATTGGGAAATGCCATCGCAGTGCCGCTGACCTTCGTGGGGCTGGGCATCGCACTTTGGGGCTACCTGCATCCCGTGCGCCGATACATGACCCGCGCTCAGGCGGGCGGCAGCGTCCAGACTGCGGAGCGGGCCGTCATCATGCGCAATCTCCTCATCGGCGCAGGACTCGCGGCGATCGCGTTGCTGGGCACATGGGGTTCCACACAGCAGGCGGCAAAGTGGGCATCCTTCCTTTCGCCGGAGGGCACCAAGTCCAGCATCATCGAGTATGTCGTCATCGCCACGGCGCTGGGAGCCATCGTCGTCACCGTCATCACACCGCTGGTCGCCGACAAGCTGGGCCGCAGGGTCACGTATTTCCTTTCCTGCTTGCTGGCACTGGGTTCGGCCATCGTCTTTTTCAAGATGAACGACTCTTACACGGGCGACACCATCCCGACCCGGCTGATGGTCACCGCCTTTCTGCTGGGCGGACTCACCGCGTCGTTCTACGGCTTCTTCCCTCTCTATTTTCCGGAGCTTTTCCCCACGAGCGTACGCGCCACGGGCCAGGGCTTCTGTTTTAATTTCGGACGACTCATCGCTGCAATCGGCTCTCTCCAGTTTGTAAATCTCGTGAGCCTTTTCAGCTCCGACAAAGTCGCAAAACTCGAAGGTGATGCCCGCCGGATCATGCAACTGCAGGTCGAAGGAAATGTATTCTCCGTGCTCTCGTGCGTCTATCTCATCGGCATGGTCCTGATCTGGTTCGCGCCGGAGACAAAGGGCAAGCAGCTCACGTAGCGCAAATCAGGAATGTCGTGCCCAAGGAGCCGGGGCGCCCTCGCCCCGTGTTCACTCAGGCCGGCACTCCCTCTCGCGCAGCCACGCGAAAATCACCGGCGTGACGACCAAGATGTGCAGCAGACTGCTGAGCATCCCGCCGATGACGGGCGCGGCGAGCGGCTTCATCACTTCCGCACCGGTGCGCGTGCTCCACATGATCGGCAGCAGGCTCGCGACGATCGTGGCGACGGTCATCACCTTCGGGCGCAGCCGCAGCCGCGCGCCTTCCTTGATCGCCGCGATGAGATCGGAACGTGTGAACGCTGCACCGAGATCCTTGCGCTTTTGGACGAGCGCCTCCTCCAGATAGACGACCATCACGACGCCCGTCTGGATCGCAGTGCCGAAGAGCGCGATGTAGCCGACGGCGACCGCGGCGCTGAAATGATAGCCGAGCGCGTATTGCAGAAATACGCCGCCAGTGAGCGCGAACGGCACGGCGAGGATGACGTGAGCGGCTTCCTTCGCACTGCCATAGACCATGTAGAGGAGCATGAAAATGATCCCAAGCACGATGGGGACGACGAGCTTCATCGTGTCGATGAGCCGGAGCTGATTCTCATACTCGCCGGCGAATTCAAACTTCACACCGGGCGGACGCGGAATCGCTTCGACGCGCGCCTTGACCTCCTGCACGAATCCGGCGAGATCGCGACCCTGCACGTTGGCCTGCACGTAGCTTTTCAGTCGTCCGTTCTCTGACTGGATTTCATTCGGCCCACTCGTGCGGCGAATGGTGGCGACCTGCGCGAGCGGGATGCTTTTTCCCGCAGGCGTGCTGATGAGCAGCGAGCCGAGACGCTCGATGTCATCGCGTTCCTCGCGAGCGAGGCGCACTTGGATCGGCACGCGCACGCGGCCTTCGATGGTCGTGGCGACTTTGCGTCCGCCGAGCCCGGCTTCTATGGTGGTGAAAAGCTGCTCCGCGCGGAGACCGAAGCGCCCGGCGGCTTCACGATCGATTTCGATTTCGAGATACGGCTTTCCCTGCACGCGCAGCGGCGAGACGCCGGCGGCACCGGGGACTTCGCGGATGGCGCGCTCGACGTCGAACGTGAGGCGCTGGAGCGTGTCGAGGTCGTCGCCGAGAATTTTCACGCCGAGCTGCGCGCGGATTCCCGTGGCGAGCATGAGTCGGCGATTTTCGATGGGCTGCAAAAATGCGCCGGGCACGTAGCCGGGGACCTGCGCGAGTTTTTCGGTGAGCTCGTGCTGGAGGCCTTCGAGTGTCATGCCTTTGCGCCACTGGTCGGTCGGCTTCAGCATGATGGTCGTCTCGACCATCTCGACCGGCGCGGGATCGGTGGCGGTGTCGGCGCGGCCCAATTTTCCGCCGACGCTCAGCACCTCGGGCGTGTCGGCGATCACACGATCCTGCCACGCGAGCACGCGCTTCACCTCGGTGAGGCTCGTGGTCGGGATGAAGACGGGCATGAAGAGCAGACTGCCTTCATTGAGCGGCGGCATGAATTCACCGCCGATTCCTGCAAATGCACTCTGCACGCGCGGCCACTGGTCGAGCTTCGCAAGCACCGCGCGCGGCAATCCAACGGCGAGCGCGATTGCCGAGACGAGCAGCAGCGCGGCAAGGGCGAGGACGGTCTTGCGGCAGCGCAGCGCCCAGTCGAGCACGGGATCGTAAATGCGGAGCAGGGCGCGCATCACCCAATTGTCCTCCTCACGGTGGAACGGCCCGCGCACGAGCAGCGAACAGAGCACTGGCACGATGGTCACAGCGAGCATCGTCGAGGCGATCATCGCGAAGGTCTTCGTGAATGCGAGTGGGTGAAAAAGTTTCCCCTCCTGCCCCGTGAGCGCAAACACCGGCACGAACGCGAGGATGATGATCGCCATCGCAAAAAAGATCGGGCGACCGACTTGCTGCGCGGCTTTGAGCGTGACCTCCCCGGTTTCCGCCGCGCTCAGCTTGTGTCCCCTTTCCTTCTCCGCCTTCTCGCAATGCCGGATCACATTTTCCGTGATGACGATCGCAGCATCCACGAGCACGCCGATGGCGATGGCGATGCCGGCGAGCGACATGATGTTCGACGTGATGCCAAACTGCCGCATGAGCACGAACGCGATGAGGATCGAGACCGGCAGCGGGAACGTGACGATGAGGATGCTGCGGAAGTGGAACAGAAAGATGACGTGCGCGAGCGTGACGAGAATCACTTCCTCGATGAGCGCGTGCTTCAGCGTGCCGATGGTGCGATCGATCAGTTCGCTTCGATCGTAGAAAGGCTTGATGGTTATGCCCGGCGGCAGGCTCGGTGCGATGCGGGCGATTTCCTCCTTCACGGCCTTGATGACGGCGTGCGCATTTTCACCTGTGCGCATCACCACCACGCCGCCGACGACTTCGTGGCCATTCACATCGAGCGCACCGCGCCGAAAGTCGCCACCGACCTCGATGCGCGCGACATCGCGCAGGAAAATGGGAGTGCCCTCGCGCTCGCGGAGGACGACGTGCTCGAGATCGGTCGCGCTTTTCACAAGACCGAGCCCGCGCACGACAAACTCCATGCCGTTTTCCTCGATGACGCGGCCGCCGACATTGAGACTGCTCTGACCGACTGCGGTCATCACCTCATCGAGTGACACACCGGCAGCCTTCATTTTGAACGACGACACCTCGACCTGCCACTGCCTCACAAAACCACCAACGCTCGCGACCTCCGCGACACCGGGCACGCTCTGCAACGAGTAGCGAATAAAGTAATCCTGCTCAGAGCGCAGTCGCCCGAGATCGTAGCCACCCGAGGCAGCGCCGTCGGCTTTGGGCGACTTCGCGGGATCCACGTCGAGGTAATATTGATACACCCAGCCGAGACCGCTCGCGTCCGGGCCGAGCTTCGGAGAGACGCCTGTGGGCAGGCTGTCGCCGATGGAGTTCAGCCGTTCGAGGACTCGCGAACGCGCGAAATAATTGTCCACGTCGTCGCGAAAAATCACCGTGAGCAGCGAGAAGCCGAACATGCTCTGCGCGCGCACCGCCTTTACTCCTGCGAGACCCTGGAGCTGAGTCGAGAGCGGATACGTGACCTGATCCTCGACCTCACGCGGCGCGCGGCCTTCCCAATCCGCGAAGACGATCACCTGATTTTCGCTCAGGTCCGGGATCGCATCCACCGGCGCGCGGCGCACCTCGAAGATGCCGAGCGCGATCAGCAGCAGCGTGCCGCACGCGACGAGGAAACGGTTTTTCAGCGACCATTCGATCAGCTTTGGAATCACGGCCGCACCTCCGCCCCGCATTCGAGCATCTCCGCGCCCCACCATGGATTCCGCAGCTTGGAACTGACTTGAATCCAACGCCCACGCTCCTTCGGCGCGCTTGGCACATTGCCCTTTGCCATGTCGCACGCGAAAATTTTCACGGCGTCTAATCCGTCATCCTCGCGGCGAAGGTCGAGTGCGAAGTCCGCAGCGGCCTCACTGAGCGGGTAGAAGGCGGCGCGCTGTGATTTGATGTCCGCAGTGTCTGGCAACTTCGCGAGCGCAGTGAGCTTTTCCGCGCGCGCGCCAAACTCAGCGGCGACGGCGGCCGCGGGCATCGCCAGTTTTTTTGCAATGGCACGAAAGTCAGCGGGCTTGTCCGCGGCGAGCGCTTCGCCGAGTGACGAGACAGCGGAGAAAAATTCGAGCGCTGCCTTTTGCTGCGCCTCGGCAAGCGTGCGTCGAGTCGTGCCTTGCAGCTCGGACGGGCGGTTGATTTGCGACTGGCCGTCGAGGAGCAAATTTCCATTCGTCACCACGCGATCCTTTTCATCGAGGCCGCCAGCGATTTCCCAAAGCTCATCGCCCGCGACACCGACCTGCACTTCGCGCGGCTCATACACGCCTGCGCTCTTCTCGACATAGACGACCGGCCTGCCCGCAGGCCACAGCACGGCGTTGCGCGGAACGGTGAGCGTCGGCGCAGTCTCGGATGCGATGCGGCCTTCGGCGTAAAGTTTATGGAGCAGCTCGTGCCGGTGCTTGCCGGGTTCATTCGTCAGCGGGTTGTCGAGCACCACTCGCACCTTCGCGGTGCGGGTATCCGGCGACAGATTCGGATCAATGAATGCGACCGGCGCGCGAAGCACGCGGCCCGGCAATGCGGACGTGGTGATTTCCACTTCCGCACCCGTGCGGACCCAAGGCAAGTCACGTTCATACACATCGAATACGAACCACATCTTCGAGAAATCGCCGACATCGAAGAGCATCTCTCCCTCCTTCACGTACTGGCCCTGATAAACCTTCCGCGCGACGACCGTGCCGGCAATGGGCGACAGGATTTTCAGTTCCATCGGCACTTTGTCCGTCGCCAGTGCGGCATCCAGTTCCGCCGCGGACAGGCCCATTCGCAGCAGTCGCTCCCGGATGCTCGCAGTGAGCTGGTCGCGCTGCGCCGAGGCGGGCTGGCGTGCGATGAGCGGGTAGTCGGCAAAGAGGGCTCGCAATGATGGGCTGTAGAGCGTGGCGAGCGGCTGGCCGGCGGCGACCTCGGCATCCACGAAACTGACGAACAATTTTTCGATGCGCCCATCCGCAGGCGCACTCAGGCGGCGGTGCGCGCTATCATCGTCATCCACAATGCCAGCCACGCGAATCGTACGGCGGATTGTTTTTTTAATGACCGGCGCGGTCTCGATACCCGTGACGGTGACGCCCTGCTTTCCCAGCGTGATCAGTGACGTGTCCGTGCTGAGCCCTGCTTCGCCCTCGTACACCGGCGACAGTTCCATGCCGCAGATGGTACAGCGTCCCGGCTTGTCGGATTTCACCCACGGGTGCATCGGGCTCTGGTAGTAGAGCACCTTGCGCGTGCTCATCGCGGCATCGTGAGCGGGTCTGTGCTGGCCAAACCACCAGCCCGCAAATGCGGCTGCGGAAATAAGAATAAGGATGAGAAATTTCTTCATGAGTCGGAGAGTTTGCGTTGACGTTCACCAAGCCCGCGCGCGTTCACTGCGCATGGGCACACCTCTGGCGCCAGCGCACTCTCAGACCGTCCAAATGCAATTCACCGACTGGAAAGAATGCCCGGCGAGATTCGCGCAGGACACACTTTCCACCTCAGGAAAAATCACCACTGCATCCGGAAGCTGAATGATCACCGCCAGACGATCCGCAAGTGCGAGAGGCTGCCCCTCGGACGAATCGCGCGAGGCCGGCGCAGCGGGTTGCTGCGCGGGAGCCGGTTCATTCGGAATCACACAGCACGACGGCTCACCGGCACACATGCTGCAACCACATTGCCGAGCGAGCGTCGCCGCCCCGCCATTCCCGATCGGCATCCATCCCACGACGCCAAGACTCATCGCCATCGCGATGAAGACCCGCAGGAAATTTGGAATAGCGGCGATCATCTCTGTCATATTAGTCAACCCGAATGGGTTGATGTTCAAAGGGAATCGTTCCCGAGGGATGTTTCAAGCACGGCGCCACCGGTGCGTTGACATCATTTTGCCGAAGTTCAACCTGATGAACCCGGCGCTTCCTAAACCGGATGCTGCGCCACATTCCAACCCCTGCAACTCACATGAAACGCTCCCTAGCACTCTTCGCCCTGCCATTCATCCTCACCTCCGCCTCCGCCGATACGGTCGAATTCTACATTGGCGCATACACGAAACCCGGCGGGAATCGCGGCATTCAGCGCGGTGCCCTCGATACGGCGACCGGTGAAATCAAGATGCTCGGCCTCGCTGCTGAAGTGAAGAATCCGAGCTTCCTCGTACTGGCTCCAAACGGAAAATTTCTCTACGCGGCCATCGAGGACAGCGGCGGAGCGGTTGGTGCATTCGCGGTGGAAAAAGATGGCTCACTGCGGCACCTGAACAATGAATCGTCGAAAGGTGGCGGCAACTGTCACGTCTTCGTCGATCCGTCCGGCAAGGTCGTACTCGCGGCCAACTACGGCAGCGGCAGCGTGGCGTGCCTGCCCATTCGCGAGGACGGCTCGGTGGCGGCCGCCACATCTTTCGTGCAGCACACAGGCTCCGGCGGCGACCCGGCCCGGCAGAAAGGCCCGCATGCGCACTCGATGTATGTGAACGGGGCCTTTGCCTACGCGTGCGATCTCGGCACGGACGATGTCTTTGTCTATCGCCTCGACCCGGCGAAAGGCACGCTCACTCCGAACGATCCGCCGAGCGGGAAAGTGCCGCCCGGCAGTGGGCCGAGGCACCTTGCGTTCCACCCCAAGGGCGGCTTTGCCTACGTGAACAACGAGATGACCTGCACCGTCACCGCCTTTGCGCACGACGCGGCAAAGGGCACACTCTCCGCAGTGCAGACGCTGAGCACCCTGCCCGCCGACTACGCCCTCACGCGCAAGGACAGCACCGCGGAGATTTTCTGCCACCCGAGTGGAAAGTTCCTCTACGTCTCCAATCGCGGGCACGACACCATCGCCGTCTTCACCATCGCCGCCGATGGAAAGCTCACGCTCGTGCAGAGCGCGCCCGCCGGTGTGAAAATCCCGCGCGGCTTCGCCATCTCGCCCGACGGCGGTTGGCTGGTCGCAGCCGGGCAGGACAGCAACAGCCTCACCTCGCACAAGATCGATCCTGCCACCGGCAAGCTCACGCCTTCGGCGAAAGTGGAAGGCGTCGGAGCGCCGGTTTGCGTGATTTTTGCAGGCACAAAATAGCGCCGTAAAAAGCGGCTCCCGAGACCAAGCAAACCGCCCACTCCTCTCACCGCCATTGATGGCAAAAATGCCTGATTTGGAAGCTGCCGACTGGGCGGACTTTTCTTGCCTCCCATCCCGCAATGCAATCGTTGAGAGCCTTCATGCTTGCCAAGGATGTCTCAGCCAGCGGGATTATCGTGCCATGCTCTCCAGACTGATGTTCCTCCCGGCCGCACTCCTGTTTTTCTCGCCGCTTCACGCAGCGGTGGAGGACTCGGTGAAGGAACTCGCAACTGTCGGACGCGAAGGCTCGGGCAATGAAGCGGCGTCCACAGCTTGGAAAAAAGTCGTGACGGAGGGGCCGAAGGCGCTGCCTGCATTGCTCGCAGCGACGGGAAAAGGCGGGCCAGTGGGAGACAACTGGCTGCGGCTGGCGTGCGATACGATTGTGGACACCGCACTGCAGGCAAAGCAGCCGCTGCCGCTCGCAGAGATCGAGGCATTCCTGAAAAACACGAAGAATGAGGGGAATGCGCGTCAACTTGCCTTTGATCTCATCGCGAAGGCGGACGCCACGCTCGCCGACAAAATCGAGCCGGGGCTCATCAGCGATCCCGTGCAGGAGCTCCGCCGCGGCGCGGTGCAGCGGCTCATCACCAGCGCAAAGGCAAAGACCGGCGATGATGCGAAGGGTGCATATCTTCACGCGCTCGACGCGGTGCGCGACGAGGATCAGACGAACGAAATCGCGGGCGAACTGAAGAAGCTCGGCACGGCCGTGGATTTGCCGAAGCACTTTGGATTTCTGATGAAGTGGAACATCATCGGGCCGTTTGAGAATACCGAACGAAAGGGATTCGACACGGCGTTCCCGCCGGAGCGCGAGGTGAAACTCGATGCGGCATACGAAGGAAAAAAGGACAAGGACGGCAAGCCGACGGTCGTGAAGTGGAAGCCCTTCGAGAGCAGGGACGAGCGCGGAAAACTGGATTTCAACAAACCGTTTGGCCCGCTCAAGGAAGTCACATCCTATGCGATGACGACGTTTGATTCCGCCACTGATCGCGAGGCGGAACTGCGGCTCGGCTGCAAGAATGGCTGGAAGGTATGGCTCAATGGCGAGCTGCTTTTCGGTCGCGACGAATATCACCGCGGTGCGCAGATGGATCAGTACAAAATGAAGTGCAGTCTCAAAAAAGGAGCAAACACGATCCTCGTGAAGTGCTGCCAGAATGAGCAGACCGAGCAGTGGACGGTGGAATGGGAATTCCAACTGCGCGTGTGCGACGGCACGGGGACCGCGATCGTCGCGGCAAAGTAACGCCCCTATTTTTCCAACCCATGAAACGACTCCTCGCGCTCACACTCGCAGCACTCCCCTTCCCTCTGGCCGCAGCAGACTGGCCGCAATTCCGCGGGCCAGACAGCACGGGCACAGTCGCTGATGCGACCATCCCGGCGAAGCCAAAGATCGACTGGACCGCGCCGCTGCCGGGGCGCGGACTCGCGAGTCCGATCATCATTGGGGAGAAAGTTTTTGTCACATGCTCCAGCGGCCCAAAGCAGGAACGGCTGCATGTTTTCTGCTTCAATTTTGCAGACGGAAAAAAAATCTGGGAGCGCGAGCTGAAGGCGACGGGCCGCACGATGTCGCATCAGAAAACTTCCATCGCCGCCTGCACGCCATGCAGTGACGGGAAGCGCGTCTTCGCACTTTGGAGCAGCAATGATCTCGCGGCATTTGACCTCGATGGAAACCTGCTCTGGCTGCGCGGACTCACGGTGGATTACCCGAACGTGAGCAACAGCCTCGGCATGGCCTCGTCGCCCATCGTCATCGGCGAGACTCTCGTGACGGTGATCGAAAATGACAGCGAGAGCTACACCGTGGGCATCGACGTGAAGACGGGGCGCAACCTCTGGAAACTCGATCGCCCGAAGGCGGCAAACTGGAGCAGCCCCGTGCCGTGGCGCGCGGATGCAAAGTCACCGGCGATCGCAGTGCTGCAGTCATCGAAAGGCCTCACCGGTGTGGATCCCGCGAGCGGCAGTGTGCTGTGGAATTACGCGGAAGGCGCGTCCACTTCGAGTTCGAGCGTCGTCGCGCAAGGCGTGATTTATGCGCCATCAAATGGCATCACTGCATTGACACCGCAGGCGAATGGCAGCGCGCCCGAGCAGGTATGGCGCTCAAAGCAGGTCAACCCGGCGACGATCAGCCCCGTGGTTCTCAATGGGAAAATTTTCGCGTTCAACAGCGCGGGCGTGCTCTCGACAGCGGACATCAAGAGCGGCGACAGCAAGTGGAAGCTGCGGCTCACGGGACCGTTCAGCGGATCGCCTGTGGGTGCGAATGGCCGGCTCGTCGCGGTGAATGAAAAGGGACTCGTGCAAATCGTGGATGTCACCGCACCGGAAGGCGTCGCACTCGGCCAGCTCCAACTCCCGCTCAAAGAAGGCTCGAAGGAGTTGGTTCTCAGCACGCCGGCCTTGAGCGGGGAGCACGTCTTCATCCGCGCCGACAGCGCACTTTGGCGCCTCAGCGAGTAGCCGCGGCGGACTTCCATTTTTTCCGGGCTCATGCACGCCCTCACTTTTCCCTTATGAAAATCATGCTCCGTCTTTTCATCATCCCGCTCCTCGCCATCGCCGCACATGCGGCCGGGCACGACATCGTCATCTACGGTGGCACCGCGTCGGGCGTGATCGCGGCTGTGCAGGCAAAGAAGATGGGGCGCACAGTCGTGATCGTGAGTCCGGACAAGCACCTCGGCGGACTTTCGAGCGGCGGACTGGGCTTCACGGACACGGGCAACAAGGCGGTCATTGGCGGACTCGCGCGCGATTTTTACCATCGTGTGTGGAAACACTATGATCAGCCCGGCGCGTGGACGCAGCAGAAGCGCGAGGAGTATGGAAACAAGGGCCAGGGCACGCCTGCGATGGATGGCGACGAACGCACGATGTGGATCTTCGAGCCGCACGTGGCGGAGCAGATCTTCGAGGAATATGTGAAGGAGTTCGGCATTCCCGTGCTTCGTGATGAGTGGCTCGATCGCGCCACGGGCGTAAAAAAGGACGGCGCGCGAATCACGTCGATCACAACGCTGAGCGGGAGGACTTATGAGGGGCGAATGTTCATCGATGCGACCTACGAGGGCGACTTGATGGCGGCAGCGGGAGTGGACTACCACGTCGGCCGCGAAGCGAAGAGCGTCTATAGCGAGGACTGGGCCGGCGTGCAGACCGGGGTGCTGCATCACCGGCATCACTTCGGCGTGCTGGGTGAGAAGCTGAGCCCATACGTCGTGCCCGGCGATTCAGCGAGCGGCGTCCTCCCCGGCGTGAGCGCCGAGCCACCGGGCGAATACGGCGCGGGGGACAAAAAGGTGCAGGCCTACTGCTACCGGATGTGCCTCACCGATGCGCCGGAAAATCGCATCCCATTTTCCAAACCCGAAGGCTACGACGCGAAAAACTACGAACTGCTGCTGCGCGTCTTCAATGCGGGCTGGCGCGAGACTTTCGACAAATTCGATCCGATCCCGAACCACAAGACGGATACGAACAACCACGGGCCGTTCAGCACGGACAACATCGGGCGCAATTTCGAATACCCCGAAGCGGACTACGCGAAGCGCCGGGAGATTTTGAAGCAGCACGAGGCGTATCAAAAGGGCTGGCTCTACTTCATCGCGAACGATCCGCGCGTGCCTGCCGAAGTGCGTGAGAAAATGCAAAGCTGGGGATTGCCGAAGGATGAGTTCACCGACAACGGCGGATGGTCGCACCAAATCTACGTGCGCGAGGCGAGGCGGATGATCGGCATGTATGTGATGACGGAAAACGAACTGCTAAAAAAACGCCCCACGCCCGACTCGGTCGGCATGGGCAGCTACGGGATCGATTCGCACAACATCCAGCGTTACATCACGCCCGAGGGCTACGTGCAGAATGAAGGCGACATCGGCGTCGGCCTCAGAGCGCCTTACGAGATCTCGTACGGCTCGCTCGTTCCGAACAGGGGACAGTGCGACAACCTCCTCGTGCCCGTGTGCATGTCGAGTTCACATGTCGCATTCGGGAGCATCCGCATGGAGCCGGTCTTCATGATCCTCGGCCAGTCCTGCGCGACTGCGGCGAGCCTCGCTCTCGATGGGAAAATCCCGGTGCAGCAAGTGGACTGCAAAAAACTCCGCGCACGCCTGATCGCAGACAAGCAGGTGCTCAAATACACCCCGCCACCGAAAGTGAAGAAGCCATGAAATGGAACCGGCAAACCTGCGCCTGCCCAGTAGCGATCCTCTGAATGGGGACCTTTCCGAAAACAAAGAAAAGACCCGGGGCAAGGGCCTGACATGCGATTACCCCGCGGAAGTCTCGTATTCCGACGGATTTCAGGCATCGGACGACTGACTGCGCATACCGACGTAAAGTGGTCGGGTCTCAGGTGCAACCCCATGGAATGCAAAATTTCGCACCATTTCCCCCCTCATCCGAACGATCATCCTGGCGCAAAAGACACTCAAGGGAGACTTGCAATCCGAATCGTCTCCGGGCAGACCATAGAACGCACGGCGCGTTTCACTGCGCGGGGAGAAAATATCACTTGCAAGGGCAAATCATCGCCCCTACTCATGTAAACACATTGTAAATCCACCATGAGCCCCCTCTCACACCGTTCGCCCCGCGGAAATGCATCTGGATTCACCTTGGTCGAGGTTTCGATCGCCGTGGGTATTCTCGCGGTCGCCTTGGTGGCCCTTCTAGGCCTTATGCCTGCCGGAATGACGAATTTCCGCAAGGCGATGGACACCTCCACCACCGCACAAATCGCCCAACGCATCCTGCTCGACTTGCAGCAGGCAGATTTCGATCGGGTGATAGATGCGCCACTTACAGGGCCAGACTCCATCTCGGCGTACTACACATTCACGGCACCGACCCGAAATTCCCGCCAATTCCGGTTTTTTGACGAACAGGGTGTCGAATTGACTTCACCAAGTGGAACGAACACGAGCCTTTCCAATGCCCAGAAGACGGCACTCGTCTATCAGGTCAATGTGCGCATCATGCCGACCGCACCCGCACCGGTGAGCAAGGATGTTCTTGAAGGTTCCTTCAAGGGGTCTGTGGCATTAGTCACTGTGCAGGTCGCCAGAAACCCAAACAACCGGACACTTTCAGTGTATAAGACGGTAACGGATCCCAACAATGCGAATTTTGCCAAGCAAAACCTCTTTGACCCCGATGCAAAAGAGAACCGTGGCATCCAAGTATTCACGTACAGCGCACTGATTGGAAAGAACCAAGGCTAATGAAACTTCAAAATCGCTCAGGTGGCTTCACGCTAGTCGAGGTTCTCGTGGCTGCGGGCATCATCGTGGTTCTCATGGTCGTTCTTTTGGGAATGACGGACCAGACGCAGCGTCTCGTGAAGGCCACTTCCTCGAAAGTGGAACAGTTCCAGGATGCCCGGGTCGCATTCGAGTCCATGACGCGTCGGCTATCACAGGCCACGCTGAATTCGTTCTGGGACTACACCTACGGATCCACCGGGACGCCCAATGGCTACGCACGGAAAGCGGAGTTGCGATTTCGCAGCGGCCCTATGAAGACACTCATGGGTGCCAGCTCAGTCCAATGGCCGGGACATGGTGTGTTTTTTCAAGCCCCGATGGGCATGGTGAGCGATACGACGAAGCTGGGCGCGATGGACCACCTCATGAATTCATGGGGCTACTTTGTCGAAATAGGCACCGATGCGAACCAATACCCGGGCTTTCTTGCGGCTTCAGTGACGCCGCGCAAGCGCTACCGCCTGATGGAGTTCATGGAACCTGCCGAGAAGATGAGCGTGTACAAATTTCAGAACGACACCGACAACAAACTCTGGTTCTCGCAGTCCATCACCGGTACGGCAGCCAACCGTCCTGTACGCGTACTCGCGGAGAATGTCGTGGCCTTGATTTTACTGCCCCGGCTTTCGCTTGCGGATGAGAAACGCTTGCCGGCTGGTTCACCGGCGCTGGCACCAAACTACAATTACAGTTCCACCGTCACCCCCGCAGCCTCCACGAATCCGGCGACTGCCAACACGCTGGGTGCCGCGCTCCTGAATTCATACAATCAGCTTCCCCCAGTCGTGCAGGTGATCATGGTCGCCGTGGATGAACCTTCCGCCCGTCGGCTTGAAGACCTGTTCGGCTCGGATCCCTACCTGGGCATCGGCTACAATCCCGAACCCATTGGCGGCAGGAATCTCTTCAGCAATCCCACAGACCTCAATGACACGGTAAACGGCACCGCTGGCGACATCACACGGCTCCAGAACCTCCTTTCCTCTTCTTCAAATCCCAACATCCGCGCTTCCTACCGCGTATTCTCCACGAATGTGACCATCAAGGGCGCAAAATGGAGCCTGCACACGGCCACGAATAACTGAGTCTTTTCCCAAACCCAAACGCAACCCGTCCCATGAACACCTCCGATCAACCCGATCCATCCGGACAGCCTCAGCAAAAGTCCCATCTCCTGCGTGGCAAATGGCGCCAGCGCAAAGGCGTGGCGCTCATCCTCGTTATTTCCTTCATCGTCCTCCTGAGCGGCCTTGTAGTAGGCTTCTTCAGCCGGGTGACCACCGAACTCACCAGTGCCCGCACTTACGCGGAAAGTATCAGCGCCAGGCAGCTTGCGGAATCCGCCGTCAGCATCGTGATGGGCCAGATCCGCGCGGCGACCACCATCACAAATGGTTGCTGGGCGTCTCAGCCAGGCATGATCCGCGTTTATGGCACCGGCACCCTCGCAGACGCGAAGGCCTACCAGTTTTACAAGCTGTACTCGTCGCACAACATGGTGCTGAAGGCGGCCGATCTCACCACCTTCAACCCGAACAACACTTCTCCGGCCGGAGGGGATAAGGTCGAAGTTCCCCTCGGCACAGGTGGCTGGCAGTTTCAACCGGCATATTTTACCGATCTCAATGAACCTGCATCGCTCACCACCACCAACCCGACCACGGGTACTATCGTTACGGGCCCCAATGGCCTGCCGGTGACGACAAAACGCTATCCCATCTTCGATCCCTCGGTTGCGCTAATTTACTCAGACCCAAAGAGCCGCCCACAAAATCCAGACTGGACCAAAAAGGTTGAAGGCTGCGAGATCGTTCTTTCGGCGTTTGACAGGCAAGTCAACGAAGCCCCGATGCCGGTTCGCTGGATCTATGTCCTCAAGGACGGCACTCTCACCGCTCCGACACCGCTGAGCAGCCCTGCAAGCGGAGTCACCGGACTTCAGGCCAATTGGAAGAATCTCGGAAATCCGGGGAAAACCCCATCCACCGGCGTACCCAGCCGTAACAATCCCATCGTTGGCCGCATCGCATTCTGGACGGATGATGATACTTCCAAGATTAACATCAATACGGCTGGTGGCTTCGTCGAACCGGATTCGCCGCTACCCCTTAGTTACCTGAAATCCCAAAAGCCTGCCTCGGGGGAAAAAAATCCGGCCTTTGTATCCGGTTCATTCTGGGATACGCCTAGGGTGCAGACCTACTTTGACCGTGGGATCAGCGGCCTACCCGGTACGTTTCGAGGAGGCTTGGCCAGTGCCCAGCCAGTTCGCAATGAATTCCAGCGCTACCCCGGCCATCCATCCACCACCTCGCTCGGACTTGCACTCAAAGGCCTGATGCCCATCGGTTTCAATTCCGAACTCCTCTACACCATGAGCCCCCGACTCATGTCCGGTGCCTCTCAGGGCGGAACGAAGCAACTGATAGCCTATGGCGCAACGATCAATCCCGATGTCTTCGGCATCACAGCGGACCCGCCTTCCTACCAGAAAAGAACCTACGACAAGAAGAACGAGAAGACAATCGATCCAAAGACCGGAAACCAAGTGGATAACCCAAGTTTTCACCTCTGGAGTTCACTGGATGAAATGTACTACACCACGCTAAATAATCCCGAAAAGCAATATTCGGCAATCCTGGGCAACAAAATCATCACAAACCCCGATGGCTCCCGTGTGACGGCAAACAAGGAACTGTCAGTGACTAACATCATCACACCGGAACTGGTTGATAAGACTCGATTCGTGCTGACGACCCACAGTCGTTCACCCGAACTGAACGCTTTCGGCCGCCCCCGAGTGACGATCTGGCCCATTCCGACGAAAAAAACCGAACAACAGCTCCAAAACACCCAGGACCCAGATACCAAGAAACTGGGAATCCGGAATCCCAGCGACGACCTCTTTCAATTTGTTTCGACCGTTGGCTCCGATCCGAATCCGCCGAACGATCCGACTGCGAACAATCCGGCCGGTCCCGATCGATTGGGACAGTTCATTTTTGACCGTGAGGATCCCTACAGCCCCACTACCGATTTCAACCGCAAGCGCAACAAGGAGATATTCAACTATCTTCAGGATATCACCTCCAACAGCAAGGGTAAGATCCCAGGATACGGGCAGAGCTTTGAAGCCAAGTACATTGGAAATCCCGCAGGACGGAGCCAGATTCTCACCGAAATATTCGACTACATTCGCACAGTCAACCTCAAGGACACATCCCGCGATCAACGCATTGACCTGGCCTTTGGCAGAGACGTCACCAAGCTGGATGGTAAAGGCAACCCTCCTCGGACGGATGCAAACGCCGAGGGGCTGAAGGGTTCCGCCCGCTATGCAAAGCGGGGCATCGTCGTCCCAACCCGGACTACCGTGAACGGTGCACCGGTATCGGGCTTTGGTCGGTTCCCGACTGTTTCAGAAGTGAGCCTCGTATTTTACTGCGGTGGTTATATTTATAAGGCGAAGGACAAAGACGGGACCCCCACGGGTGCTGAACTGGTGGAGTATGACTATAGAAAAGTGGACGAAAGAAACATCGCAACAGCTTCCTTTGGTGCAGACGTTTTCTTCAAAAACAACGTTCTCACCCATAAATTGATGCGAGCCTTTCTGGTGATCGAGACTTTCAATCCCATGCAGGGATACGGTCCGGTCACGGGATTAGTAGAAAAGGATCCCAAGACAGGCCAGCTAATCAATGAGCGGATCGTATATGAGATTCCAACTCAACCGGGATTTCGCGTCAAATCACCGAGCATGACGCAGGATGCTGCGCTGGATCTGAAGGGTGGCAAGAATAACGTCCGCGTGAGTTCTGGTGACACTTGGGCGGGTCGCAATTTTGGAGGAACGGAAGGGTTCTTTCACACGATGCAGGATAAGACGAGCATCAATATCGGAGACAACTCGAATCTCAAAACCAGCTATTATCCGTTTCAAACTCCGTGTTTTAACAAAACGGATGGAATAAAAATTCCAGTCAGCATCAAGGATTCGATTTTAAACCCCGTAAGGCCGGAGGATCTCAAGGTCAATTTTGATTCCGAGTTTTCCTTCACTGGGGGTGCCGAATGGACAATTGAAATCCGTTACCTAGACAACGCACTGGCCCCACTCTCACCACACAATAGCACGGTACCATTGCAAACCCTCAAACTCAAATGGCCCGATGGCCCGGCGTGGCCCGTGCCGATTACCGAACGCGAGGCTGGCCGGTGGAAGAATTCAGTGAATCGGGCAGATGTAGTCAACAATCTCTACAAAGGCATCTACTATAGCGGAGAAGGTTTCCGCCAAGTCAGTGGAGGATTTGATCCCAGTGTAACGGGCAATGGCGAGAAATATACCTTCAACTCCAATGACGGCAATGCGATGTGGCCTGGTTCCAGCGTGCCGCAGCAATGGTCAAATGCGATTCCGAGCAACCCGGGGTTTGCAATGGCCTATTACTTGCCCGCCCGGATCGCATGGAGCCAAAGACACAGTTGGTATCCGTGGAATGGGGTGGACAGAACGCTGAACAACATTGACGGCAAGCAAGTCGCGAACGGGAAGAACTATTTTGAGAGATTCAAACAAATCATCCAGCCCGGGGATACCGTCCGCAGCCTCCAAGCAGGAGACCCCTCGCTGCCCGAAGGGACGGATATGCGCACCACGTTCCTGCAGCAATCGGTGGTGGGCTTCAAACCGCATCCGGACTATAACAAGACGGATGCGAACCCCAATGCGACACGCCGGGCACAGTCGCTTCGGAGTGCCGATGGGCAGTTTTATTTTCCACCCACTGATCCTGTCTGGTTCCCTGGTGAGTCTGCTAAATTGACCAGTGGAGTGCTGGCACAGCTACCCGCCAATACTCGCTACTTGGGCGATAGCGCTCCCGATCTGGTAAAGGGCGTGCAAGCCAAGCAAAAGGGCGGAAAAGCTGGGGATTTTGACACCGGAATCGGAAATTTCCCCGATGGTCCGTTTTGCGGCAAGGCCGATGAGGGCAACATCTCCCGCTCATGGATAGACGCATTCGGCCTCTATCACTATGTGGAGCCGTATTTCAGCACTTTTGCCTACGACTCACCGGGAGACACCTATTTCTCGCCGAACCGGCAGATTCCCAGCCCGGTGATGTTTGGCTCATTGCTCGCGCCAAACACGGATTTGGACAAGTCGGGTTGGAAGACCCTGCTATTCTGCCCAAACCCCGCCTCCGGAGCCAAGAGCGCCACGGATACCTATAACCAGACAGCTCATCACCACGGGTTTGCGAATCCGCCGGATCATCTCCTGCTGGACTTGTTCAACATGCCGGTCGTCGAGCCCTACGCCATCAGTGAGCCGTTCTCCACGGATGGTAAGGTGAACCTGAACTATCAGCTCATGCCGTTTGGCTACATTGAGCGCAGCACCGCGCTGCGCGCCGCACTGCACCCGCTGCGGATTACTGCGATTCCTTCGGCATTCTCTAGAACTTCGGGCGGAATCAACGAGCTTGCATATAAGGGCTTCTATAATGAGAAAAATAAGCGCGTCGATAATGAGGAAAACCTGCGCTACCTAGTCGATCGAGAGGAGACACTGAAGGGCTTCAAGGCATTCTTCGATCGATTCGGCCCGGGAAACACCGGAACGGGCTTCTTTAAGACCGCATCACAGATCTGTGAAATGTTCCTCTACCCCAAAGGTCAGCCGGTTTCCTCCAAAGGTGGCGTCCGCGGTGCAGTGACTTTCACGCCCGGCGACACGAACATCAAGCAGTGGTGGACACAATGCGCCATCACCGGTGACAATGTGCGCGAGAAACCGTATTCGGATCTCTATTCGCGAGTGACGACGAAATCGAACACCTACACGGTTCACTATCGCGTCCAGTCCCTCCGCCAGCAGCCATTCAATGGCGATCCGACCAGTCCGGCGGCGGATACCTATTATCAGACATGGGATGAAACTCGCGACAAGGTGCTCTCGGAATACCGCGGCCACACGACCATCGAGCGCTATCTCGATCCGCGCGACAGCCGCTTCACGTTCACCAGCACCAACCCTGCGCCGCCCCAGATCAATCCCGAGAAGCAGTCGCTCGAAGCCGCCTATCGCTTCCGCGTTGTTTATAACAAGCGCTTCTCGCCCTGGTAGGCGCGGTGGCTGCCGGCCGGCACAGCTAGGAACCGGTCGGCCTCGCGCCAGCAAGCGTCTTTGTCACCAATCGGCGGACCCGGATCGCGTCACATAGCATCCGCCACGAATCGCGGACGATGCGCACCTTGCTCCCCTCGGCGTTGCTCCATTTCACAGGCATGTCCGCAATGGCAAACCCGAGACGCTCGGCGAGAATCAGCACTTCCACATCGAACGCAAAGCCATCCAGCTTTTGCAGAGGAAAAATCGCCTCGCGGGCGGAACGGCGAAAGGCCTTGAAGCCGCACTGCGTATCGGCAATCCGGATGCCGGCGATGACGCGAAGGATCGCGTTGAACGTCTGCCCCATCTTCCTTCGCAAAAAATGCTGCTGAGTGAGAATCTCGCTTTCGGCGTGCTGCCGGTTGCCCACGAGGAGATCCACCGTCGGCGCTGCGGAAAACCGATCAATGAAACGCCCTATCTCCGAGAGCGGCGTCGAAAGGTCGGCATCCATGAAAAATGCGATCTCACCCCGGGCCTGAAGCATCCCAGCGCGCACCGCGCAGCCTTTGCCGCGGCGAAAATCGTGGCCGACCACCTTCATACTGGGAAGCTTCATGGCAAGCCGGCGCGCGAGTTCCAGCGTACCATCGGTACTTTTCTCAATGACGAGGATCACCTCGTGGCTCCACGTGACGCTGGAAAGGTAGCCGTCGATCGCCGTTATGCTCGCTTCAAGACGGCCTGCCTCGTTATAGGCAGGGATGATGATTGAGATAAATGGCGGGCCGCTTTCAGACATTTCGATTGTTCACGGAATGGCTATCAGTTGAATGGGCAGGCGGTCAAAAAACATGCGCGTAATTTTCCCTCCATTCCTGAGTTCCCCCTGAGCGAGTCCGCCCGATGTCTTCCCGCCAACGCCTGCTTTCGATTTTCATCATCGCTCTCGCATTTGCTCTGCGCGTGGCGGCGCTCGATCTTCGTCCGGCGCATTTTGATGAGGGAGTGAATGGCTCGTTCATCGACGGGATGCGAGCCGATGGATGCTACCGGTATGACCCGGCAAACTACCATGGCCCGCTGCATTTTTATGCACTCTTCGCAGGGCAGCAGCTCTTTGGCCGCAGCCTTTGGGTGTTGCGCATGCCGACCGCGCTCATCGGCACCGCGCTCATCGCACTCATGCTGGCGTTTCACCGTTTCCTGCCGTGGCGTGCCGTGTGGATCGGAGCGATTGCGGCGGCGATTTCCCCGGCGATGGTTTTCTATTCGCGATACGCCATCCATGAAATGTGGCTGCCGTTTTTCACTCTGCTGGCAGTGTACGGTGGCTGCGGCATCGTCCGCCGTGCAGGGCGAATCGGTGATTTGTGGTGCCTCGGCATCGGCATCGCAGGCATGGTGCTGACGAAGGAAACCTACATCGTCCACTGGATCGCGGCGGTGCTCGCACTCTTTGCCATGCGCTGCCTGGAATGGATCACCCCGCTTTCACCCCGCTCGCAGCGCGCACGCCCGGCGGATCTTTTCGAGGGACGCCCGGCGGACGACGCAGAACCTGTCCAGCGGAGTGCTTATTTTTCAAACCGCCAGATCGCCACCGTCACGCTCACCTGCACCGGAGCGGTCATTCTTTTTCAATCCGGCTTCTGCATGTATTGGCAGGGAATCTCGGGACTCTTCGAGACTTTCCGTCTGATGTTTGCCAAGGGCACGACCACGGAAGTCGGCCATAACAAGGAGTTCTTCTACTGGGTGAAACTCATGGGATACTACGAATGGCCCGCACTCCTCGGCCTGCTCGCTGCGCCCATGCTCTCGCTGCGGCGCTCATCCAATGCGGCCACGGTGCTGCTCGTCTGCGCCGCCGGGCTGATCGCCATGGGGCTCTTTGGCGGCAGCGCCGCGACCCGCACCGATGTCGTGAAGGATTTCCTCTGGCCGCCCCTGGGACTCGGTGCGCTCCCCTCACTGAGCATCTGGCTGCTCGCATGCAGCGCTGGTTTCGTCATTTCAAATCCCGCGCAGAGCCGTGAGATGCGCTGGCTGTGCCTCTACGGGCTCGCCTCATTCGCCGCGTATTCGCTCATCCCGTACAAGACTCCGTGGTGCATCATCAATGTCATCTGGCCGTTCTTTTTTGTCCTCGGCCAGCTCGCCGAAAATCTCGCGCAGATCATCGCCCGGCCCCTCGTGTATGCCGTAGCCCTCCTGCTCGCGTGGAGCCCGGCACGCCACTGCTGGTTCCTGAACTACGAACAACCCACCTCCGACGGCGAGCGCTACGCCTACGTCCACACCAGGCCGGATATCAACAAGCTATTCCGCGCGCTCCGCGACCTCGCCCGGGAAAATCCCATCGAGCGCCAGATGCACGGGCTCATCCTCACGGAAGCATTTCCCATCACTTGGGAGCTGAACGAATTCCCGAACATCCGCTACATCGCCGATGATGCGGAGGTGGAAAATTACGACGCCGACTTCGTCCTGCTGCCCGCGCATCGCAGGCTGGAATTTGAAGACCGCGCCTACGGCATTTACTTCCGCGAAAGCTGCCGCCTCCGCAATGGACTCGACCGCGGCTGGCTCTACCTGAGCGCCGAACATTTTTCCTCGCAGTTCCCCGGACGCACGCCGGAGATCCACCCGCGGGTGCCGTTGAAAAATTCAGGGCTGCCCGATCCCCTCCGCAAGTGAGCACATGAACTTCCTCGCCGCCGCGCTCTATGCAGTCGCCAGTTCCGTGCTCATCGGCATCGCGCTCGGCTTTCAAAATGGCGCGCTCAATCCGAAGGCCGCGCTCATCGCGCTCTCCGGCGGACTCCTCATCGGAATCATCGGCTGGTGGCGCGGACTCCGCGTGCCACGACTCCCCCGCCCCGGCGTCTGGGCGACTCTCTCGCTCGTGCTCTTCGCGATCTTCGCCTGTCGCGCATTCCTGTGGCTGATCTTCCGAGAAGGCGACGAACTCCGCGTGCTCTCGCCGAACAATCTCGGCGACATGTCGCTGCATCTCACCTTCATCCGCTACCTCGCGAATGGCACGCCCTTCTGGCCGGACAGCCCCATCTTTTCCGCCGGGAAACTCACCTACTCGGTCGGCATGGATTTCTTCAATGCCCTGCTCGCACTCATCGGCGTGGATACCATTCGCGGACTCATCTGGACCGGTCTGCTCGGCGCACTCGGCACGTCGCTCGCCCTGCATCGATGGGGCGGCGGATTCACCGTGCTCGGAGTGCTCTGCAATGGTGGACTCGCCGCACTCGCATGCTTTGCCGCCGCACCCGATGCATCCATTTTCCAGGACTGGCAGACCGACTGGGCGTGGAAAAATATCGCCCTCTCCATCCTCGTCACACAGCGAGGATTCCTCTTCGCACTGCCGGCCGGGCTGCTGCTCCTCACTTCATGGCGCACGCGCTTCTTCCGCGATGGCAACGGATGGAAAATGCCCTTCCCCGGCGAATTGCTGCTCTACGCGGCGATGCCGATTTTCCACATCCACACCTTCCTCGCGCTGTCATTCATCCTCGCAGCGCTGCTCATCTCGCGCACCACTGCGACGAACCGGATCGCGACACTCATCGCCGCGGCATTCATCCCCGCGACTGCGCTGTGCTACCTCACTGTCGGCATGTTCAAGACGAACGCCGAACCGCGTTGGGAAGACATGGCGCAACTTGAAAACCCGCCGCCACGCCCGACCGTGAACGCCATCGGCTGGCAACCTGGCTGGATGGTGAATGACGACAAGACTTCCGACACTTGGAAACAATGCGCAGCCGCGGTTCCCGCATTGAGCGGGTTCCCGGCCCACGGAAAATTCCTCACCTTCTGGTTCGGCAATTTCGGCGTGCTCCCACTTCTGCTCGTCCCGTTGCTGGTCGCACTGCTGCGCCCGATTTCGCATCCGGCATCCCAACGTTCCTCGCACCTTGTCGCGTGGGGAATTTTCGTCGGCATCCTCTTCATCACGCCACTGCTCGGGCTGTGGAGCAGCTATCAGGAAAAATCCCTCGGCATGCTCCTCACGGGCGGAACCGAAACCCTTGATCTTCGCGCCGCCGTGGTGCCGCTGCTCGCTGTCGCAGCCCTCGCTGCAGCGGTTCAACTGCGCCGAATCGCTTCCGGCAGCATCGCGTTGCCAAACGCCCTGGCCATCATCTCAGGAGTCCTCTTTCTCGATTCCGCGCTCACCGGCCTGCACGCGCTGAACCCGCGCATCCCTCTCCTCCGCGCAAACGCCATCCCGCTGCTGCTCGTCACAGTCGCGTTCTGCACCTACCTCCGGCGCGTGAGAAAATCCGATGCCGGATGGGCCACACACTTCGGTGTGCCGGGGCTGTTCCTGTTTTTCGTCTGCTGCAATGTCCGCTTCGCAAACTGGGACTGGGACAACACGAAGCTCATGATCTGGGGCTGGGTCATCGTGCTGGCCGCACTTTGGAACACGGTGCTCGCACGCTGGCCTGCACCGTGGCGCGCGCTCACTTCCACGGCTCTCTTTTTCTCCGGCTTCCTGTCGCTGTTCGGCGGCATCGGCTCTGCGCATCACGGCCATGCGATCATTCACCTCTCGACGCTCGATGCAGTGTCGCTCGCCGTGCGCGACATCCCGATCACTGAAGCCTTCGCCGCACAGCCGATCTACAATCACCCGCTCCTCCTCTGCGGACGCAAGGTCGTGATGGGCTACGACGGCCACCTCGCCAGCCACGGTATCCTCTACGGCGAAGTGCACGACGATCTCGATGCCCTCATGCGCGGATTCCCCGACTGGCGGCTGCGCGCTGCGCGACTCGGCGTGCGATACCTTTTCTTCGGCACCGGCGAACGCACCACATGGCCCGAGTCCCTGGAACCGTGGCGCACAGATGCGACCGTGATCGCATCCGGCGAATGGGGTGAACTTTTCGACCTGCACACACCGCAGCTCCCCGCTCCGTCGGAGGAGGAAAGTCCTACGCCTCGCTTAGCACCACCACGCCTTCAGCTACCGCCCGCCCGCTAGCCACCGCACGCACGTCGAACTGCCACAACCCGCCGACGGTCGCGACGCGTTTCGCGTGAAGCCGGATCTCCTCATCCGGCAGCGCGGCAGCGGGAAACTTCATCGCCTTCAACGCCGTGAGCCGGAAGCTGCGCCCCGGCTGACCCGCCGCAAGCCCCGCCGTCTGCGCGAGCGCCTCGGCGAGGATCACACCAGGCACGATCGGCGAACCGGGGAAATGACCGGCGAAAAATGGCGTCGCTGCAGGAAATGTCTTCACGCATTCCGCCGACTCACCAGCGACATGCGCGATGACCGCATCCACAAAAATAAACGGCTCGCGATGCGGCAGGCCGAGCGCGATGGGATCGTTCACGTTCACTCCGGGAGCTGCGGCAACGGCCGATCCTCAGGCATCTCCGGTTCGCGCGGAGCATCGGCTGGCGGCGCCGGGACGAAATATGCGAAACGCCAGCTCCCATTCACCATCGCCAGCCCCGCACGATAGCCGGGATAGCTGTCACTTTCCGCAAACTGCGGCGGCGCCACCATGAACGCCTCATGCGCAGTCCATTTTTCCTGCATCAGATTATTCAGGCGCGGCCAGAGCCTCTTGCTATCCCAATAGGAGAAAGGCGTCTCGCCCTCCGGCCCATTGTCCCAGCGGTACCCGAAGTCCGGCGCCATCATCGAAGTCAGCGCGATCCGGTCACGCGCCTCCACCGCTTTTCGCAGTCGCCCGAGAAACGCCTGGAAGGACGCATCGCCATTCTGGTCCTTCATATCCGGCTTCTTCTTCTGAGCCTCCTTGGACTTCGCAGTCATGTTCTTTTTCTCAGGCACCGGACAGCCTGCCAGGGCAAAGCTGAGAACGAGGAGGGCGCATAAACGGAGGATCATCCCAAGCACATAGAGGCGCGCGACCCTTCACGCCAACTGCAAAATCACTCACGCACCGCGCCTTGCAAAATCCCCACAACAGGGCGCAACAGACAGAAATAAATCTGCCGACGACCACGGAAACCGCGATCTTTCCCCCACGCTACTGCCAGTGAAAAGTCACCGGCTTCTCCACATCCGGATGCAGGCTCTGATGCACCGGGCACGTGAACACCACACGCTCTATCACCGCACGCTGCGGATGGTCGCCTGGCAGCGGCACAAAAATCTCCGTCGTCAGCTTCCCGATCCGGCGCACCGGCGCAGTGATCATTTCCTTTTTCACCGTCATGCGCATCCCGCGCAAATCCATCGCATGCCGCTCCGCGTAGATGCCCATGATCGTCGCCATGCAGGTGCCGAGCGCAGTGGCCACGAGATCAGTCGGGGAAAATGACTCACCGCGTCCCTGATTATCCACGGGTGCATCGGTGATCACCGTATTCCCGCTCGGCCCATGTTTCGCAGTCGTGCGGAGCTGACCGTCATAGGTCATTTCGATTTGGACAAAGTGTGCGGACATCCCCGCGTGCGTAGCGCTACGCCATTCGGCGTGCGAGCGGATTTTCTGCGGCAGGCAGGATATGCGCGGACGCTTTCGGCGAAGGCGCCCTACCGCAGAAGGCCCTCGATCTTCCCTGCGAGATCCGCCTCGGGGTTCACCTCCACCAGCATCCCCTCCTTGTTCACAAGCCACAGCGTCGGCAGAGCCGTGATGCCAAAACGGTGCGCGATCTCGCTCTCCCATCCGCGCCCGTCGAAGAACTGCGGCCACGAAATCTTCTTGGACTTGAGCACCTTTTTCAGCGCCGCCTCGTCCTCATCCAGCGAGATGCCCACGATCTCAAATCCGCGCTCATGGAACTTCGCATAGCTCGCGAGCAGCCTCGGTAGCGCCCCCATGCACGGCCCGCACCAAGTCGCCCAGAAATCCACAAGCACCACCTTCCCGCGCAGCTTCGCGAGGTCCACCTCACTGCCATCCATCGCCTTGAATTTCAGCTCCAGCGGCTTGCTCTTCAGCTCCGCCATCGCCTTCAGCCCCGCCTGCTTCTCCCGGGCCATGTCCGCGATTGCGGGATCCTTGTGCTTCACCAGCTCCGCGACCAGCGCCTCCGTGCGCGCAGGCGCGAATTCTTCCACCAGCCCGAGGTGCAGTTCCTCCAGCGAAAAGTTGTCAGCCGCACTCGGAAAATCACTCCAGTGTGCCGCGAGCATTTTTTCCCAATCCTCCAGCGCGAGCTTCCTGTCCCCTACCTGTTCGGAGCTGAGCATCAGCCGCTGCACACTCGTTTCGGACTTCACATCCGCCGCCGCATCCGGCGCAGCGAGGATCGTTTCGAAAATCGCTGCCGCCGATTTCCCCTCCGGCACCGGCAGACCCGCCTGCTCGCGCACTGGCAGATGCAATGCCTCCAGCAACAGCACCCGCCAGCGCAGCGGATGCTCGGGAAACCGCGCACGAAAATCCAACGCGAGCCGGTCAAAGCGCTCCATCTTCTTTTTCAAAATCGCAGCGAAGCGCTCCGGCGAGACCACCGTCTCATTCTCATCGTCCTCGTCGAAAAGCCCATCGAGCTGCGACACGATCTCCGTCGGCGACATCGGTGAGGGATTCTCCGCCGCCGGCTTCTCCGCGCGCACAAAGCACACAAGGGCAACCAGCAAGAGCACGGACAGAGAAGGAATTTTCACAACGGCACGAATATGCCCGTCAGTTTTCCAAATGGCAAAGCCGCGCTGCGCGAAGGCGATGGCGTCCCTTGAACTACGAATAGCAAGAAGAACACACAGGAGCCAAAACAGTATCGTCCTAGCCAGCCCTCATCCTCTTCGTGTCCTTCGTAGTAAAATCCCTCTTACGCCAGCCCGAGGCTCTTCACGATGGCGGTCGTCGAGGCTGCTTTATTCAGCGTGTAAAAGTGCAGGCCCGTCACGCCATGCTTCAGCAGCCCGCGGCACTGCTCCGTCGCGTATTCGATGCCAAACGCCGTCGTCGCCGCATCATCATCGGCCAGCTCATCGAGCCGTTTCAAAAATGGCGCGGGCAGTTTCGCACCGCACAGCTCGGTGAATTTCTTCGTCTGCTTCGCCGACGACACCGGCATCACGCCGGGGATGATCGGCACCGTCACGCCGTGCTTCGAGAGATAATCCTGGAAGCGATAAAAATCCTCGTTGTCGAAAAAGAGCTGCGTGATGACGAAGTCCGCACCCGCCGCGATCTTCTCACGCAGGAAGCCCCAATCCGCGAGCTTGCCATCCTTCTGCGCGACGTGCCCCTCAGGAAAGCCCGCCGTGCCGATGGAAAATCCGCCCATCTCCTTCAGGAACGCCACGAGCTGCGACGAATACGTGAAACCACCCTCCGTCGCCGTCCACTCTCCCGCACCCGCCGGAGGATCGCCGCGCAGAGCGAGGATATTCTTCACCCCGCGCGCCTTCGCCTCGCCGAGCACAGAGGCCAGCTCCTCCTTCGTCGAATTCACACACGTCAGATGCATCATCGTCGTGAGCCCGTGCTCGCTTTGAATGCGGTCCACGATGCCGATGGTCTTGTCGCGCGTGGAGCCACCGGCACCATAGGTCACCGAGCAATAGTCCGGCTTCAGCGCCATCAGCGCCGGGATAGTCTTCTCGATCAGGTTCGTCTCCCCTTCCGGCGTCTTCGTGGGGAAAAACTCAAGCGAGAAGGAAGGCCGCCCCGCCGCGCGGCAGGACTCGTGGATTTCGTGGATGAACTGGATCATGAAGTCGTTTGGGCGTGCCAATTTGCAAATGCAGACCGACTAAGCAACCGCCAACGCGCGACGTACCGGATTTTTTCCAAAGGAACTCCGCGCCATGCGCTCAAAATGGCTGACACCTCCTGCAACCCATCCCGCTTGTTCCCATGAAAACCCTCCCCGCACTCTGCTTCGCTTTCCTCACAACGGTCGCCCTCGCCGATGGCATCAAGGCCGGTTTCGCCGATCGCGAGGTGACGCCGGATATCGGCATGGAGATTCCCGGCGGCTATGGGAAGTCGTTCGGCAAACAGATCCACGATGCGCCGAAGGTACGCGCGGCGGTGTTCGACGACGGGAAGCATCGCGTGGCGATCGTCGGGCTGGACTCGCTGATCATCCGTCGAGAGACGGCGCTCGAAGCCCGCAGGCGCATCGCGCAGCGCACGGGTATCCCGGCGGAATGCGTGCTGCTCGGCGCGTCGCATTCGCACACGTCGGGGCCGGTCGGGATGGTGCTGCCGGGGGAATTCGATCACGCGTCGAAGTATGTGCAGGAACTCGCGTATGAAAAATCCTCGGGTGCGGATGCGAAGTATCTGGAGCGGTTCATCAACGGAATCGTGGATGCGGTCGCGGCGGCAGATGCGGGGAAAGTGGACGCGCTGCTGAGCTTCGGCAACGGCAAGGCGGAGGGCGTGGCTTTTAACCGCCGCCAGCGGATGAAGAACGGGCTGAGCTACTCGCACGCCGGACGCGGCAACCCGGACATCCTCGGCTACGCGGGGCCGGTGGACCCGGAGGTGGCAACGATCGGCGCGTGGACGAAGGACGGGAAGCCGCTCGGGGTCGTGGTGAATTTCTCCTGCCACGCTACGACGGGGCCGTCGGCATTTTCCGCAAACTGGATCTACTTTCTCGAAAAGACCGTGCGCGGCGGGCTCGGCGCGGATGTGCCGGTCGTCTTCCTGCAAGGCTGCTGCGGGGACATCACGCAGGTGGACAATCTCGATCCGTTCTCGCCGAAGACGGGCGACTACTACGGGCAGCTCATCGGCGGCACCGTGGGCGCGGAGGCGCTGAAGGTTTTGTTCCGAGCCGAGCGCGGCGCAGGGCCCTTCCCCGTCGAGGCAAAGGTGAAGACGTGGAAAGTGCAGCGCCGCATCCCCGACCCCGAGCGCGTGCAGCGCTGCCTCGCCGACACGCAGAGGAACCCGAAGGAAGTCGGCGCGACGGAGTGGACTTTTGCGAAGGAAATCGTGCTGCTCGACGCGCTCATCGCGAAGGAGCGCGAAGTGGAAGTGGAGGTGCAGGCGATCCAAGTCGGGCCCGCAGTATTCATCACGAATGAGGCGGAGTTCTTCGTTGAATACGGTCTCGATTTGAAAAAGCACAGCAACTTCAAAATGACCATCCCAGTGGAACTCGCGAACGGCTGCGTGGGCTACGTGCCGACCGCCGAAGCACTCGGCCCGCACGGCGGAGGCTACGAGACGCGCCTGACGAGCTACTCCAATCTCGAAGTGAGCGCGGGACAGCAATTCGTGGACGCCGGACTCGAACTCGCGAAGCAGTTCACCCCCTCGCCTTTCCCCGAACCCGCAAAGGCCAAACCCGTGCCGAGCGGCTGGCAATACGGCTCGGTTCCGCCGGAGCTGAAGTAGTCCCGAGCTTTAGCTCGCAATGATGTGCGACATGGATGAGGCGTCGGGAAGTCGGAAGAGCGCGTGCGAGTCCGGGCGCCGCTGCGAGCTGAAGCTCGGGACTACTTTACAGCCACTTTTTCCTGCGGAAGAAAATGAGCTGGCCGATGGCGATGGCGAGCATCACGACCCAGAGTGCCGCGTAGCCCCAAGTGGTCTCCAGCTCGGGCATGTGCTTGAAATTCATGCCATACACGCCGGCGAGAAAAGTGAGCGGGATGAAGATCGAGGAGATGACGGTGAGCACTCGCATGATCTCGTTCGTGCGCAGGCCGACGCTGGAGAGATACATTTCCATGAGGCCGGTGACCACGTCGCGGTAGGCCTCGATGAGGTCCATGATTTGCACGGTGTGATCGTAGAGGTCGCGGAGATACACCTTCGTCTCGGGATGGATGAATTCGCTGTCGCCGTGCAGCATGGAATTCACGACGTCGCGCTCGGGCCACACGAACCGCCGGAGCTGCATGAGTGTGCGCTTCAGCGTGTGCAGTTCGCCGATGGTGTCCTTGCCCGGTGCGGTGAGCACGGTGTCCTCGAGTTCCTCGAGCGCCTCGCCGATTTCCTCCAGTACGGGGAACCCATGATCCACGATCGCATCGAGCAGCGCGTAGGCGAGGTAATCGGCCTTCATCGTGCGGATGTTTCCCCCGCCGGCGCGGATGCGCTGCCGCACGGGCTCAAAGACATCCATCTCGTGATCTTCCTGGATGCTGATGAGGAAATCGCCGCAGACAAAAATGCTCACCTGCTCGCCGCAAAGGCAGCGCTCGGAATCATGATAGATCATCTGCGCGATGATGAAGAGATGGCCTGGGTAGGGCTCCAGCTTAGGGCGCTGGCCGACATTCAACACGTCCTCCAGCGCAAGCGGATGGAGGGCGAACTTTTCTCCGAGTGCCTTCAGTCCAGCGACATCGCCGAGGCCGTTGAATTCGATCCAGCGAATCTTGCCGTCATGCGCGGTGCGGCAGTCGGGCAGGTCGGCGACGCTGCCGAGTATGCGTTCCTCGCAGCCGTGCGGACCATACTCGATGAGCTTGATGACCACAGTCGCAGAGGCATCCGGCGCGGCGGCGAGCGTGGCCGGAGCAGCACCGGGGCGGGAATAGCGCTTCTTAAACATGCGCCGGATGCAAACACCCGCTTCGCGCGACGGCGAGCGGAATGCGCGGCGCAAAGTAGTCCCGAGCTTCAGCTCGCAAAGACGCAGTGACTCGGGCGACGCGCTCGAAAGCGTTCAAAGCAAGTGCGAGTCCAGGAGTCATGGCGAGCTGAAGCTCGGAACTACTTTGCGCCGCCTCTCACGGTGCGAGCCAGCCCATGCTGCCCATCCATTCGCCGACACGCACGAGCCAGTCGGCAGTCGGCAGGCCGGATTTCCGCATGCCGAAGCCGTGGCCACCTTTCGCGTAAATGTGCAGCTCCGCGGGAAGGTTCAGCTTCTTGTATTCGAGGTAGAGCAGCGCGCTGCCGCTGGAGCTGGTCTGGCCCTTGTCGTCACCGGCATGCACGAGGCACATCGGCGGCGCTTTTTCAGTGACCTTGATCTCGGGCTTCAGCACGAAGGTGTCCTCTTTCGTGACCAGGTAGGCGGGATAGACGGGGATGGAAAAGTTTGGCGTGGCGTCGGCGACATCGAGCGCGGCGTCCGTCGTGTAAGTGCGATCATTCGCGTGCAGCGTGGCCATCACTGTGAGATGCCCGCCCGCGGAAAATCCGAGGATGCCCACGCGGTCCGGCTTCACGCCCCACTCCGCCGCGTGATGCCGCACGAGGCCGATGGCGCGCTGCGCATCCTGGAGCGGTTGCTTGCTCGGTTCCGTCTTGTCACGCGCAGGGACGCGATACTTCAGCAGCACGCCGGTGACACCGATCGTGTTGAGATATTCGCACACCTGCGTGCCTTCATGCTCGATCGCGAGGATTCCGTATCCCCCGCCCGGCGCGACGATCACCGCGGTGCCGTTCGGCTTCTCGGCCTTGTAAATCGTGATGGTCGGCTCGGAGACATTCGTCACGCGCTTCACGTCGGCATCGTTCTTCTTCGGGATTTCCTTTTCCGCCTCGACCTTGAAACCAGCGGGCTCAGGCGCACCCTGCGGCCAGAGCTTCAGCGTGATGGGTTCGGCAGCGTGGAGCGATGCGATGGTGGAGATGCAGGCGAGGAGCGGGAGAAGTTTCATGCAGAGTGTGCGGTTCGTTGGGTGAGTTGAGTGTGCGATGCGGAACTATCGCGGAGTGAGAAATCCCATCGCATTCATCCACTCCCCGCAGCGCGCGGGCCAGGCGTTGATGGGATTGCCCGCGGCTCTCATGCCGAAGCCGTGGCCGCCTTTCGTCATGATGTGAAGCTCAGCGGGGATGCCGTGCTTCTTGTATTCGAGGTAAAGCATCGTCGCCTCGATAGGGTTCGATTTGTCATCGTGCGCGACGACGAAGAATGCGGGCGGCGCATCGGCGGGCACGCTGAAGCCGGCACGGAATTTTGGCCCGCCGTCCCGGGTGTCCTTGTCCAAAAATCCGCCGCCGTACACGAACACGATGAAATCCGGTCCGCGCACGTCGTCGAGTTCCGGCTTCTGCAGATACGTGCGCTCACCGCGATCCCACGCCGCGTGGCCGGTGAGATTTCCGCCTGCGGAAAATCCGAGCAGCCCGACGCGCTTCGGATCGAGCGACCACTCGGCGGCGTGGTGCCGCACGATGCCGATCGCTCGCTGCGCATCCTGTACGGGCATCGTGAACGCTTCCTTCTCGTCGCGCGTCGGCGTGCGGTATTTCAGCAGCACGGCGGTGACGCCGAGCGTGTTCAGCCATTCGCAAACCTGCGTGCCCTCGCTCGCGTACGAGAGGAACATGTAGCCGCCGCCGGGTGCGACGACGACGCTTGCACCGTTCGGTTTCTCCGGGCGGAAAATGGTGATCGTCGGATCGCTAACGTCGGAAACATGCGTCGGCGTGATCGGGCCGTACGACTGGATCTGCTTGATCGTGGCCTCAGATTTCGGAGCCCTCGCCGTCGGTGGACCGTCGGGCCAGAGCTTCAGCGTGATGGGTTCGGCAGCGTGGAGCGATGCGCTGACGGAGAGTGCGAGTGCGATGAGGATGGGGATGATTTTCACAGAGCGTTAGGGAGGGGAAGAAGGTGGAAAGCACGCATGAGTGCCAGCAGACGCACAGTTGCGCGAGCCTCTTGTCCTACCCCGGTGCTGCCGCATTCTTGGAGCGTGTTTCACGAATGCCTTCTCAATGGGCGGCACGGTGCTACTTTCCCAGCAATGAGCGATGAAATTGAGAAGCCAATGGAGCCTGCGCCGCAGGGACTCGAAGTCCGCACCTATTTTGTCCGTGAACGCAATGCCCTCCTGGCGCGCGCGGATTTCAGCGAGCTGTTTGTGGACTACTACCTCCACCTCGGGCAGCTCGACCGGCAGAGCCGGCCCGCGGAGGATACGATGATGAAGGAGGCGCTCTCAGCGCTCACGCTGCATTGCGCGTCGCGCCCGCGGAACGAGACGACGGCGTGGACGATCCACTTCACCGATCCGCTCGTGAATCTCTTCGTCACGGGCGACAATGCGCGCGGCACCGTGGTCGGCCAAGTCTTCACCGAAGACGTGAAGCAGGACGGACGGAATCTTTTCATGAGCGACATCGTGCGTGGGCAGACGCAGCCGCGGCGCAGCGTGGTGGAGCTGGCGAGCGCGGACATTTTCCCCGCCGTGGAGCGATACTACGAGAACAGCGAACAGCGCCCCGCGCGGCTGTTCCGACATGGCGAGGAGGATTTCGTAATGGTGAGCGCGCAGCCGGACTGTGACATGGCGTGGTTCGATTCACTGGACGACGACGCGATCCGCGCGATGGATCAAAAGGAGACCCTCACGCTGCTGGAGAAGCGATTTTACCGCTGGGAATGCGGTTGCAACGAACTGCGCATGATGGACGTGCTGCTCCCCGTGATGATGAAGGACGCAGACGCGCTCTTCGGCGATGAGCCGATCATCCGCATGAGCTGCCCCCGCTGCGGTGCGCGCTACATGATCACACGGGAGGCCATGGAGGCGCACATCGCGGTGAAATGAGCGACGGCCAGCATGGAGCACCGCGCGTCCCCGCCGGCCACAGCGATACCACGCGCAGCGTCAAATTTTTTCCCATTCGTCCGTCCTCACGCCGACTCCGAAGAAAAGTTCGGGCCTGCGGCACAGGTTGTGGCCGGCGGGACGCGCGGCGCTCCGTGCTGCGCCCGCGCTGCGAACGACCATGAACACCATTGATCCAGACTGGCTCGCGCGCTTCGGCGGCATCGGGCGGCTTTACGGCGCGGCTGCACTGCCACGCTTGCACGCGGCGCATGTATGCGTGATCGGCATTGGCGGCGTCGGCTCCTGGGTCGTCGAGGCACTCGCGCGCACGGGCATCGGCGCGCTCACGATCGTGGATGCGGACGACGTGTGCGTGACGAACATCAACCGCCAGCTCCCCGCGCAGACGGACACCATCGGTCGCCCGAAAGTGAACGTGATGGCCGAGCGCGTGCGGCTCATCTCGCCGTCGTGCCACATCATCGCGCGCCCGGAATTTTACACGAAGTCGAATGCCGCCGAGTTGCTCGCGCCGCCGTTCGATTTCGTCGTGGACTGCGTGGATCGCATGTCCATCAAGGCGCACCTCATCCACGAATCGCGCACGCGCGGACTGCGCGTGCTCACCTGCGGCTCCGCCGGCGGACGCCGCGACCCGACGCAAGTGCGCGCCAGTGATCTCGGCCGCACCGGCAACGACGAACTTCTGCGCCAGGTCCGCCGTCAGCTCCGGCGCGGACACGGCTGGCCCGCCGGCACCGGCACCGTCGGCTCACCGATGGGCGTCGCGTGCGTCTTCACGAGTGAAAAGCCCGTCTATCCGCACCACGACGGCACCTGCGGCACCGAGCCCGAGAAAGGCGAAAGCCTGCGCATGGACTGCGCGAGCGGCTTCGGCGCAGCGACGTTCATCACCGGCACATTCGGCTTCGTCGCGGCATCGGAGGTCGTGCGGCTGCTGCTGGCGGCGCGGGAGAATTGAGCGCGGATACGGTTAGGCGTTGCGGTTGATTGGGATGAGACGTGGAACATCGGATTGGAAACGCGGCTGGATTCAGTGACCGCCTCCGCGTGCAACAATGATGTCGGGCCACCGCTCGTGCCAGTCGGTAAAGTGCTCGCCAATGTGAGCGTGGCTAAACTGTGGCCCGCGACGGTCCATCTCGTCGGCTGCGGCGAGGAGGAACTGAGCAATCTGGCGGACTGAGGAAGAAGCGCCGCTAAAAGTAACCTCGGACATCTCGTAAAGTCCTTTGGGCGTGACCTGCTTCTTTGCGTATCCGTGAGCTTTCATTTCAGTGGGTGCGTAGCGAAGCTTAAAATTGCGATCAGCCGACCACATTCCGAAGCGTGCCGATTGATGCGATCGTGATCGCCACCTCGTCGCCGTGCGCGAGCGTGAATTCATTCGGCGGCACGAGGCCGGTGCCGGTGAGCAGCACGCAGCCGGCGGGGAAGCCGTTCTCGCGCATGAGCCAGCCGGCGAGTTCGTCGAAGCTGCGCTTCATCTGCGATACGGCGGTCGCGCCGGAGAACACTTCGGCGCCGCTGCGGCGGATGCGCAATTCGATCGCCGTCTCGCGTGGCAACGGCTCGCGCACGACGATGCCGGGACCGAGTGCGCAGCAGCCGAGATAGACTTTTGCCTGCGGGAGATAGAGCGGGTTTTCCCCCTCGATGTCCCGCGAACTCATGTCGTTGCCGACGGTGTAGCCGAAGATTTTTCCCGCCGTGTTGATCGCGAGCGCAACCTCGGGCTCGGGCACGTTCCACTTTGAGTCCGCGCGGATGCGCACCGACGCGCCGGGTGCGACGACACGGTGCGGCGTCGCCTTGAAAAACAACTCGGGCCGGTCCGCCGCATACACGCGATCATAGACGCTGCCGCCGTCCTTGCTCTCCTCCATGCGCGCATCGCGCGACTTCAGATACGTGACGCCGGCCGCCCAGACTTCCTGCGACTGGATCGGCGAGAGCAGTTCCGTCGGACGCTCGATGGGCTTGCCGTAGCTCAGCAGCGGTTCGAGCAACGAATGCGGATCGGCGTGCTGGAAGACGGCGTCCATCGTGAGTTCGGCGAGGAGGAAGCAGTCCTCGCCGCGCTGTGCGACGAGACCGGCGGCGGTGCGATAAAGGGTGATCGGCTGGAGCATCGTGCGATGTCAGCAAGCGGCGCGTGCGATGGCAAGACCCGTAGCCGCCGACGGCAGGAGGCGGGCACTCTGAGTTTCGGAAAGCCGAAAGCGGATACCAGAAAGAGAAAAGCGCTCACTCGTGAAAACCTTTCCGCCATCCGCTTTTCGGTAACCGATTTTTTGATCAGCCCGCCTCCTTCCGTCGGCGGCTACGGATGTTTGAAAAGAAAAGTCAGCGGTGCGCCGAGCCGCGCGCGCCACGCGTTGAGCGTGTGCTCGGCGCCCTCGGCGACGTTCACCATGAAATCGCGTCCGCGCACGAGGCCCTTGCGTTCGAGCGCGGCGGTGGCGCGGGTCTGGTAAAGGCTAATGCTTGTGTCGCCGAGCAGTGTGCCGTGGTCGAAGTAGATCTTTGTGCCCGGCGCGATGCGCGACTTTTCGAGCTGCCGGATCAGTTCGCACGCATCTGGCGGATCGGCGCTGAGGTCCTCGAAGAATGTCGAAAGGCACGCGAAGCGCCCGAACGTCCCACCGTGCCGCATCGCCATCCAGAGCGCGAGTGCGCCGCCGAGACCGAAGCCGAGCACGCCGGTATTTGCGGGATCGGCGAGCGTGCGGTCGCGGCAAAATGTCCAATCTATGAATGGCTTCAGGTCGTTCACTATGAAGTCGGCGACCTTCGGGCCGTCGAGCTGCGGCGACAGTTCCTCGTCGCGCTTGCCGAATTCCTCGCGCTGAAACACGGCGACGAGGATCACATCGGGAATGAGGCCGTGCTTCGCGAGCCGGCGCACGCAATCGTCGGCGGTGAGCGTCTCGTGGCCGCACGTGTCGAGCGCGGCGAGCGAGTCCTGGCCGTCGAGCAGATAGAGCACGGGATGCCGCGAGTCGGGGCTGCGCATGTAGCCGGGCGGCAGCCACACGACGGTGCGACGGTGGTGGCCGAACTGCGTCGCGTCGAGTTCGACATCGATTGCCTTGCCGAAAATCCAGTCGTGTTCGAGCTGCGGGCAGTCCTTCCAATTCTCCACCTCGATCGCGACCTCGATATCGTGCAGCATGAGGTACTGGTAGTTCAGCGCGACGGTGCCATCGAGGCCCGTCTCCTCGGTGTCCCACGAGCCGCGCGTGATTTTGAACTCCACAAGTCCGCCAGGCAGATCCGCCGCGCCGCGGAATTTCCCGTCGTCGCCGCGGTCGAGATGCAGGCCGCGCTCGGCTTGCCAGTTTCCCAATGCCGGATCGGTGCCGACGATCACGACGCGCTGTCGCGTCGGATCGGCGGGGATGGTGACTTCAAAAGTGAGGCGCGGCATCGCAATGGAAAGCTAGCGCGAGGAAGGAGGAAGGGAAACTGCAATGCGTAGCGCGATGAAACTACGGGGCGGAGCGAGGAGGCCGCTGCGCGGGGCTCAACGCTCAACGCCCAACGCCCAACGCCCAACTTCCAAGGTGAAGAGCGAGCTTTGCTCGCTGTTCAGATTTGATCGCCGAACGTTGCCCTTGGGCGTTGGGCGTTGGGCGTTGGGCGTTGGGCGTTGAAATCCGCTCCGCCGTTTCGCTCACGGCTCCAAAATGCGCCCGCGCGTCACGCTAGGCCCGCCCATTCGACGGGCAGCATCCGGCCATCCTGACCGGCGCTGAAGAGCAGGCGGCCATCCGGTGCGGCTTCCACGCGGCAGTCCACATTCGTGGCACCGTCTGGAATGGGCGTGATGCCTTTCACCACGAAGACGCCGAGCGGCTTCGGCGCATCGCCGAGTCCGGCTTGGCCTTGCTGGAGACGCACGCGCGCTTCGGTGCCGCCGTTTTCCTTCGCACGCCACGCAAACTTGTGCGCGGCGGGAAGCGCTTGGCGGGGGTTGAGAAGCACGCCGCCTTCGCCGTCTTCGAGCGAGAGGAGCACGGGGCGCAAAAGCTGGCCGCTGCGATGCACTTCGAGCATCTCGCCGGACTGGGCGCGGAGACCGCTCCAGAATTCGATCGCGGTGGACGCTGCGGTCTTGAAGTCTGCGGGTGCCTCACCGGATTGAGCGCGGCCCAAGACCTCGATCGCCTGCTGGGTCTTGCCGCACTGCTTGAGCGACTGCGCGTAATTCCAGTCGAGGCGCTTCGAGAAACGTCCGCCGGTGACGGCAGGTTGGATCACGGTTTCGAGCGTCGCGGCGTCGTTCGCGTCGCCGAGCATCGCGGAATATTGAAGCAGGATTTCCTCGGAGTTCGGGTTGCGCTCGTAGGCCTTCGCCGCATGCGCCGTGGCTGCAGGGATGTCTCCGCGCTGGCGGGCGATGCTGCTCGCGAGGAGCAGCGGCATCCATGCGCCGCGCTTGTCGGCGAATTCCACGAGGGTCTTCTCCTTCTCAGGGCCGTGATCGTTTTGCAGATCAAAGTAGATGCCGAGCGCGGCCTGAATGTTCGGGTCGAGCTCGATCGTCTTTTCGAGCGCGGCGCGTTCGCCTTCCTTGTCGCCTGCGGCGTTGCACGTCTGCGCGATATTGAAATAACCCCACGCATCGCTCGGTCGCGCCTGCGCGAATTTCTCGAACGCGGCCTTCGATTTTTCAAAGTCACCGGTGAGCCGGTAGCCCGCGCCGAGTGCGGCGAGGATGCGCGGATCGTTCGGCTTCAGCGCGTCGGCCTTTTCGAGCGCCGTCACGCCGACATCGGGGATGACGCCATCGCGCAACATCTGCTCGGCGAAGTTCACGAGGTTGTCGGGGTTCGATGCGATCTGCTCGATCTGCCCGGCGGCCATTTCGCGGAACTGCGCGACCGGCACGTACACGGCGGAATTCGGATCCTTCTGGTCGCGCAACAGCTTCACGGCGGCACGGAGTTGCACGAGCGATTCGAGCGCGACGGTGTCCTGCTGGTTGATGTTCACCGCATTCATGAACGCGGCCACGGCCTTCTCGCGCTCGCCATTTTCCGCGAGCATCGCGCCGAGATTGTTCCAGATGAAAGGCACGCCCGGTGCCTTCTTTGATGCTTCGTCGTAAAGGCGCACAGCCTCCGTGTCATTGCCGCTCTGGCGATGCACGTAGGCTTGGTGAAAGAGGCCGTAAGGCGAGCCGGGGTGCGCCTTGTCAATCGCCGTCAGCAGCTCGGAAGCGCGCGCGTATTCCTGATCCTCCAGCGCCTCGGTCATCTCCTGGAAATGCTCCGACGCATCGAGAAATCCGCGCCACGGGCCGATGATCGTCGGCTCGCTTTGCACGCACGCCTCGACGCCGCGCACGAGTGACGGCATGTCAAATTCGCCCTTCTCCGGCTCCGGCTGCTTCGCGTCCGCCGGCCACGGGACGCGGTTCGGAAGGCCGAAGAATTGAAGCTGCCATGCGGGGGTTTCGATCCAGTTGTAAGTGCTCATGTATTGGAAAATTTTGCGGGTTGGAGTGAGAGTCGGTGAGTCGTGCTACTGCTGCTTTTTCCTCTTAATCCTAATCTTAATCTTAATCCCGGCGCAGCCGGTGCCCGGTGGGGAGTAAGATTAAGATTAAGAGAGAGCAGTCAGCCTTGCATCATGCGGTTCGGTTTTACTGGTTGAGGAGATCGAGGATGGCACCCTTGTCCGCCTTTGCCGTGACGATGCCGGAGATGTGCTTGCTCGCGACATCCGGATCCTTCAGCCCGTGTCCGGTGACGGTGCAGACGATCTTTGCACCTTCGGGGATTTTTGGCAGCGGGCACTTGGCGCAGCGCTCCTTGCCGGCGCACTTCATCAGTCCGGCGATGCTCGCCGCGCTCGCGGGCTCGACGAATATGCCCTCGTTTTTTGCGAGCCAGAATTGTGCTTCGAGGATTTCTGCATCGGTGACGATGTCCACCGCGCCCCCGGAGTCGCGCATCGCCGCCGTCGCCAAGTCCCAACTCGCGGGATTGCCGATGCGGATCGCGGTCGCGATCGTCTCCGGGTGCTCGATCACCTTGTTGTAAAAAATCGGCGCGGAGCCCGCGGCTTGGAAGCCCGTCATCACCGGCAGCCTTGTCGCGCGGCCGGCTGCATGAAACTCGCGGTAGCCCATCCAATACGCTGAGACGTTGCCCGCGTTGCCGACTGGAATGACGTGCATATCCGGCGCATCGCCGAGCGTCTCGATGATTTCAAACGCCGCGGTTTTTTGCCCTTCGAGGCGGAAGGGATTGATCGAATTCACAATCGCGATCGGCTCGGTCTCGCCGATCTCGCGCACGAGCCGCAGCGCGTCGTCGAAGTTCCCCTCGATGGCCACGACCTTCGAGCCGTACATGAATGCCTGCGCGAGTTTCCCGAGCGCGATTTTCCCCGCAGGCAAGAGCACGATGCTCGTGATGCCGGCGCGTGCCGCATAAGCCGCCGCCGCCGCGGAAGTATTGCCCGTGCTCGCACAAATGACCGCCTTGGCGCCGGACTCGACGGCCTTTGAGATCGCCATTGTCATACCGCGATCCTTGAAGGATCCCGTCGGGTTCAGTCCCTCGTATTTTACAAACACCTCCGCGCCGCGTCCCACGATGGCACTCAGTCGCGGCGAATGGATCAGCGGCGTCGAGCCTTCGTTGAGCGAAATGATCGGCGTCGCCTCGCTCACCGGCAGGAACTGCCGCCAGCGTGCGATCACACCGCGATCATGAAGTGTTGATTGAACCATCTTAAAAAATGAGCGCGGAATATCTGTGCCCAAAACCCGCGCGGCAAGGAGCATTTCGGAAACAAAGCGTTTCAGTCGGAAAATCCTCCCAATCGTGACATGGCGGAAATTTTTCCAGTTGCGCGAATACCTTCGACCGCCTAACTCCCCACGCCCCGCCCAGCCAGACTACCCATGAAAACACTCGTTCTCGCCGAGAAACCCAGCGTCGCCCAAGACTTGGCACGCGTGCTCGGCATGAAGCCGGGACGCGGCGAAGAGTTCTATGAGAACGACAAATATGTGATCTCCAGCGCGGTCGGCCACCTGCTGGAAATCGCCGCGCCCGAAGGCAGCGAAGTGCCGCGCGGAAAGTGGAAGCTGGAGAATCTCCCGAGCCTGCCGGAGCACTTCGACCTGAATCCCATCGAGAAAAGCGCGAGCCGCCTCGCGGTGCTCAAGCGGCTCATCAAGCGCAAGGACGTGGGCGACATCATCAATGCGTGCGACGCAGGCCGCGAAGGTGAACTCATTTTCCGTAACATCATCCGTGCGACCGGTGCGAAGCAATCCATACGGCGGCTGTGGCTCCAGAGCATGACGACGGATTCCATCCGCAACGCATTTGCGCATCTGCGCAGCGACGCGGAGATGATGCCGCTCGCCGATGCCGCCGTTTCGCGCAGCGAGGCGGACTGGCTCGTGGGCATCAATTCCACGCGCGCGCTCACGTCATTCAATTCACGCGGCGGCGGCTTCCAGAAGACGACGGCTGGCCGCGTGCAGACGCCGACGCTCGCGATCCTCGCCGAGCGCGAAGAGCGCATCCGCAGCTTCGTGCCGCGGGCGTATTTCGAGGTGTTCGGCGATTTCGGCATCGAGGCCGGGCAGTATCGCGGGCGCTGGTTCGATGAGAAATTTGCCGCCAAGAATGCAACCGATGAGCAGGCGAAGGCGGAGCGCATCTGGGAGAAGGCGCAGGCCGATGGCATCGAGGCGAAGTGCAAGGGAAAGCCGGGCATCATCGAGGAGGAAAAGAAGGCCGCGTCGCAGATTTCACCGCAGCTCTACGACCTCACGACCTTGCAGCGCGAGGCGAATGGACGCTTCGGTTTCCCTGCGCGCATGACGCTGCAGATTGCTCAGTCGCTCTACGAAAAGCACAAGGCGCTCACGTATCCGCGAACGGATTCGCGCTACCTGCCGGAGGATCATCTGGAGACGGCGAAGCAGGTGATGGGCACCTTTTCCGGCGACCTCGCGAAGCACGCGAAGAAGGCGATGCAGAGCGGCTGGGTGAAGCCGAACAAGCGCATTTTCAACAACGCGAAGGTGAGTGATCACTTTGCCATCGTGCCGACGGGCACGGTGCCGCACGGGCTCGATGACAAAGAGCAGCGCATCTTCGATCTCGTGTCGAAGCGGTTCGTCGCGGTGTTCTATCCAGCGGCGCAATTTGAGGACACGACGCGCATCACGCGGGTCGAAGGCGAGGCCTTTAAGACCACTGGCCGCATCATCACCGATCCGGGCTGGATGGCGGTGTATGGCCGCGAGACTGAAGGCGTGGACAGCGAGAAGGCGATCGTCCCCGCGAAGGCTGGTGAGCAGGCGCAGACCGTCGGCATCGAGGTGAAGGAAAGCCTCACGAAACCGCCGGCGCGATTCAACGAAGGCACGCTACTTTCCGCGATGGAAGGCGCGGGCAAACTCGTGGACGACGAGGAACTGCGCGAAGCGATGGCCGAGCGCGGACTCGGCACGCCAGCGACACGCGCGCAGACGATCGAAGGACTCATCTACGAAGGCTACGTGATCCGCGACGGACGCGAACTCGTGGTCACGCAAAAGGGCCTCAGCCTGATCGTGCTGCTGCGCAATCTCGACGCGCAGAGCCTCACGCAGCCCGCGCTCACGGGCGAATGGGAATTCAAGCTCCGCCAGATGGAGCGCGGGAAACTTTCACGCGCCGACTTCATGGGCGAAATTCGCCGCCTCACGACCGAGATCGTGAACAAGGTGAAGAACCATCAGGGCGGCGAAATCGAAGGCAACTACGAGCCGCTCGACGTCGCATGCCCGAAGTGCGGAGTGAAGCCGATGAGCGAGACTTTCAAAAGCTACAAGTGCGCGACGCCCGATTGCGGGTTCACCGTCTGGAAAACCGTCGCGAGCCGTGAACTCGAACGCAGTGAAGTCATCAAGCTGATCACCGAAGGACAAGTCGGTCCCCTCGAAGGCTTCCGTAGTAAATTTGGCCGCCCATTTTCCGCCCCGCTAAAGCTCGATCGCGAGGAGTGGAAGGTGCAGTTCGATTTCAAAAAGGACGACGAGGGCGACGGCACGCAGCCTGAGTGGGTGAACCCCGAGCCCGTCGGAAAATGCCGCCTGTGCGAAACGGGGCAGGTGCTCGAGGCGATCGATTCTTTCCAGTGCGACAAGCGCGCGGAGAAGAAATGCTCGTTCAAAATGGGCAAGACGATCCTGCGGAAAAATCTCACGCGCTCGGATTGCACGGCGCTCCTGCGCGACGGGAAAACGGCGCTGCTCACCGGCTTCGTGAGCGCCCGCACCGGACGCTCGTTCAAGGCATTCCTCGTCCTGAAGGACGACGGCAAGGTCGGCTTTGAATTCGCCGCCCGCGAGCCGAAGCCCGGTGCGAAGCCCTCGGCCAAAGACGGAGCCAAGCCCGCAGCGAAGGACGACGCGAAAGGTGACATCAAACCGAAGCCGAAGCGCAAGCCGCCGAAATCGAAGTAGCCGCGGTGCGGAATCCTTCCGGACCGCAGCGGGTGCGGCACTCACCGCATGAGCGACTGCGCCTTTTCCAGCAGCGAAATGAACTCCGCGCGGTAGCCGTTCCGGTCCTCACCTTTGCCCTCAAGCGCAAGCTCGTGGGCGGAATCCCACGTGGCGCTGCCCTTGTGCGATGAATCTCGGAGTAGCATCCCGTAGCTGGCGACGGCGGCGGCGAAACGGAAGTCCCGCGAGGATTTTTCCAACGTCGCACCGGTGTCAGTGAGCGGGAATTCCTGTAGCTTGCTCGTATCACCATCGGGTGCCTTATACCGGAGCTTGAGCGTGAGCATCTCGCCGGATGCCTCTCGCTCCTGAATCTTCGCCTCTGGTTTCTCAGCCGCAGGCGCTTGGTATTTCAAAGGATCGACCGTCGCGTTTTTTGGCAGCCCTTTTCCGGCAGGCACGATTTCGTAGAGCGCGGTGACGGTGTGGCCGGCGCCGATCTCCCCGGCGTCCTTTTTGTCGTCGTTGAAATCCTCTTTCGAGAGCAGCCGCTTTTCGTAACCGATGAGGCGGTAGCCGGAGACTTGCGCGGGGTTGAACTCGACCTGGATTTTCACGTCCTTCGCGATGGTCACGAGCGTGCCGCTGAGCTGATCCACGAGCAGCTTCTTCGCCTCCAGCAGCGCGTCGATATAGCCGTAGTTGCCGTTCCCTTTGTCGGCGAGCTTCACCAGCATAGCGTCCTTGAGATTGCCCATGCCGAAGCCGAGTGCGGTGAGAAAGACACCGCTCTTCGCCTGCTCCACAATCAGGTCAAAGAGGTCGTTCTGGTTCGTCTTGCCGACGTTCCAGTCGCCGTCCGTCCCGAGGATCACTCGGTTCGTGCCGCCCTTCACGAAGTTCTTCCGCGCAATGTCGTAGGCGAGCTGGATGCCGCTGCCGCCATTCGTCGAGCCGCCCGCTTCGAGGCGCGAGAGCGCGAGGCGCATCTCGGCCTTGTCGTGCGTGGATTCCAGCACGCAGCCGCTGCTGCCAGCATACACGACGATGGCCACGCGGTCCTCCGCTCCGAGTTGGTCAATGAGCAGGCCGAGGCTTTGTTTCAAAAGCGGCAGCCGGTTCGCGGGCTGCATCGAGCCAGAGACATCGAGGAGAAAAACGAGATTGCTCGCCGGACGTTTGTCCTTTGCGATTTCGCGGCCCTTCAGCCCGATGCGCACGAGCCGGTGCTCGGGCGTCCACGGGCACGCGGCGACTTCCATCGTGGCGGAGAAAGGCGCGTCGCCCACCGGCTGCGGGTAGTCGTAGGTGAAGTAGTTCAGCAACTCCTCGATCCGCACCGCGCCCTTCGGAGGCCGCTGCTGCTCATTCAGGAACCGGCGGACGATGGCATAGCTCGCGGTGTCCACGTCGGTGCTGAAAGTTGAGAGCGGGTTCTCGTTGACGGGGAGGAAGGGGTTGTCGGTGATCGGATCGAAGGATGCTGCGTTGCCGGGCTCGGGCTTCGCATCATTTTTAAAATCAAACCCTCGGGACGCATTGAACTCCCCGGCAGGCTCCGCATCCGAAGGCATTGGAACGACAATACCCCCCTTCGCATATCTGGCGTAATTGTAGGCGGAACGCCCAGAGCCGTCGCGCGTTCGCATCGTCTCTGACATACCCCCAATCCCGTCAGCAATTCGAGGCATCGATATCCGACGCGCCGCCTGTCCCGGAGTCAGCGAACCGGTAAAAGTTCCACTCGTGATAGAGTTGATGCTCACAGCCACCGGCGCGGGTGCCACCTTGAATGAATTCGTCCCTGTCGTGGATATGACATCGATTGTCGGACTATTTGTGACCGAGGCTCCAGCAAGCGTCAGCGACCCGGATCCTTGCAACGATAAGCGATCTTTTGAAACGATGGGTTCCTCATTTGCTGTCACTCCCGGGTCTAGCGGAACCATCATTGCGAAGGCGACTGGTTCGCTGAATCCATCCGTCCCATGCAGCACCGAATTGGCCGGCTGCAAGGCGTAGTTGAGCATCCAAGTGAACAGCCCGACAATCGCACACGCAGCGATGGTAGAGACGACTGCGGAACGCCGCCAGAACGGAACCACCTTCGGCGGATTTGCCGGCACATGAGCGTGCGTCGCGGCGAGCACCTCAGCGCGTTGCTCTGCAGTGAAAGGCTCACTTTCCTCGGACTGCAAATCTCCACGAAGACGCGCGACGAGCTTCTTCGTCTCCGCGGCTTCGGCGGCGGCTTCCGTATCGGACTCGATGAGCGCCTCAATCTCGGCGATCTCCGCGGGCGTGAGGTCTTCGAGTTCTCCGATGGCGTGGGCGGTGAATTTGGGATCGTCGGTCTTCATGGTGCGATGCGGATGGGCAGGTCGAAATCCGGCGCGGGCTGCTCGCGGAGCAGGGCGCGGAGTTTTTTCAGGCCGGTGTGGATGAGGAAGCCGATGTTCGTCACGCTGAGCTTCGTGACCTCGGCAATCTCGCGATAGGAAAGGTCGTTCTGGAATTTGAGCCGGATGACTTCGCGCTGGTTTGGGCTCAGCGCGTGGAGCAACTCAAAGATCGAATCAGCATTCTCGCGCTGTTCGAGCGCTGCGGAGGGGCCGGGCGCGGTGCAGGGTCGATCGTCGGGAAGCATCATGGGAATGATGCGGCTTTGCTTGCGGAGATGATCGAGCGCGCGGTTGCGCACAACGGTGAAAAGCCATGCTTCCAAGTGCCGCTCGGCCTCCGCAGCGCCGTCCGAACCATTCCGCCCGTGCTCCCCGGCGCCTCGCATTTCGCCATGCGCCACCTTGATGAACGCCTCCTGCACGACGTCCCGCGCGGAATCCACGTCACCCACCATACCGCACGCGTAGCGGATGAGCGGGCGCTCATATCGGTCGAGCAAGGCGATAAAATCAGGCGGGGCCATGGAGGGAGCGACGTGGTTCTATGGCGCAAACGGCTGACGCGCGCGAATTCTTAGACGATGGCCGAAATTTGATGAAAAATCCGCAGCCCCTCGGCGCAGCGGGAAAAGCGCTTGCCAATTTGCGGAGTGCTCCCGATATTCCCCGCCCGCAATCGGGTAAAAGCCAGAGTAGCTCAGTGGTAGAGCAGCGGTTTCGTAAACCGCAGGTCAAGGGTTCAATCCCCTTCTCTGGCTCCAGTTTTATCGGGGAGGATTGACGATTCGCGCAGCGGTGGGCAGACGGGGGAATGGCTGACACGATTTACAATGAGGTGCTCTACCCGAGCGCCGTCTATGCACAGACGCATCCGGACCGGCTCGCGATGATGGCGACGCTTTACGGGATGTCGCCCGCGCCGGTGGAGAAATGCCGCGTGCTGGAGTTGGGCTGCGGGGATGGGTGGAATTTGATCACCATGGCGTATGGGCTGCCGGGGAGTGAATTTTTTGGCATCGATCTCGCAGGGAAACCGATCGCGCGGGGCAACGAGCTGATCGCGAAACTCGGGCTGAAAAATCTTTCGCTGCGCGAGATGGATGTGGCGGAGGCGGCGGATCTCGGGGAGTTCGACTACATCATCGCGCACGGGCTCTACTCGTGGGTGCCGCCGCACGTGCGGGAAAAGGTGATGGCGCTGTGCGGGAGGAGCCTCGCGCCGAATGGCGTGGCCTACATAAGCTACAACGCGTATCCGGGAAATCACCTGCGCGACATGGTGCGGGGGATGATGCGGTATCACACGGCGCACTTCACCGATCCGGCACAGAAAATCCGGCAGGCGCGCGGGCTGGTGAAATTTCTGGCGGAGTCCAAGGAGCCAAAGGAAATATATCATGAACTGATGACCCAGCAGTCGGTGAGGGTGAACAAATACTCGGATGCGGGGCTTTTTCACGACGATCTGAGCAGTATCAACCAGCCGTTTTACTTTCATGAATTCATGGCGCACGCGACGGCGGAGGGGCTGCAATTTCTGGCCGAGGCGGATGTGGTGGACAATCGCGAAGAGCGATATCCGCCGCAGGTCGAAGCGGTGCTCGCGGGACTGGATCCGGCGGACATCGTGTCGCGCGAACAGTATCTCGACTTCCTGAAAAACCGCGCATTCCGGCAGACGCTGATATGCCGCAGCGGAGTGAAAATCGCGCGTGATCTTGCACCGGAGCGCGTTTGCGAAATGTGGATCGCGGGCGAGGTCCGCGCGGCATCAGAGTCGGTGGAATTGCTGTCGGCGAAGGCGGAGATTTTTCACGGGCCGAAGAATGCGGAGATCGAGACGGATCGGCCGCTGGTAAAAACCGCGCTGGCGAAGCTCGGCGAGCTTTGGCCGCAGCGCATCCACTTTTCCGACCTGCTCGCGCACGCCGTGGCGGCGACCGGCGCGGACGCGGAAGCGGAATCGGATCTCTCGACGGCGCTCATGCAGGCGCAAGCGGTGGGCTTTTTGGAATTCCACATGCACCGAGCGCGATTCACGATCGAGCCGGGGGAAAAGCCCCGGGCGAGCGCGCTGGCGCAGATGCAGTTTTCAGCGGGTGATCGCGCGACTTCACTGCGGCACACGGTCGTGGAAATCCACGATCCGATGGGGAAGGAACTCGTGCGACTGATGGACGGCACACGGGATCGCGCGGCGCTGGTGGCGGAACTCGGCGCAGGCGTGACGCGCGAACAGCTCGACGAAAATATCCGCAAGCTTGCGCGACTTGCGCTGATCGAAGAGTGAGGCGCGCAGGAGTGCCCGCATCACACTTTCCGTGCGGTGACCACGTAGCCTTCGACGGGTTTGAAATACTCCGTGCGCAGCGTGACGACATCGGTCGCACGAACCTCGAATCCGGCGCGTGACAGTGCGCCGCGAACGTACGCTTCGGAGTGCGTGTAGCGGCCGGTGTGATCGAGCGTGAAGCCGGTGGAGGACTCGGTATCCGGTGTCTTTTCGACCGTGAAAATGAGCGAACCGCCGGGACGCAGAGCAGTCGCAGCGGCATCTGCCACGGCATCGAGATCGCCGAAGTAACAAAGCGTGTCCGCCGAGATGATGAGGTCGTATTTCGCGGTGAATGAGGCGAGGAAAGCGGTCAGTTCGGCTTCCTGAAGATCATCGTAGCAGCCGCGTTCATTTGCCTTTTCCAACATGCCTGGCGAGAGGTCCACGCCATCGAGGCAGCGGGCAAATGGGCGCACCAGCGGTCCACAGAGGCCGGTCCCACAGCCGGCGTCGAGGATGTCGAGCGCGGCAATTGGTTCGCCGAGTTCCTTGCGCACGGCGGCGGCAGTAAGGTCGGGCGCGCAATAATCGAGCTTCCTGAGCTTTTCATCGAAGGTGCTCGCGAAGCGATCGAAGGTCTTCACGACGTAAGCATCCGCGGCACGGGGCGGCGCGACTTCTCCACTAGTGGCAGACAGATAATGACGCGGGATGGGATTCTCCGGGTCGGCTTTGAGCCACGCGCGCCATACCTCGGCGGCATCCGCCTTCCTGCCGAGGAGATTCAGCGTCATCGCGAGACTCCGGTTCGCGTTCGTATGCTTGGGAGCGATCGCGATCGCACGCGCCAAACAGTCGAGCGACTCGTCCACGTGCTTTTGATCCCAGAGGAGACCACCGAGGAGAATATAGGCCTCGGGATCGCCTGCGTTGACTGTGACATTGCGAGCGAGGACTTCGATGGCTTCCTCCGCCCGGCCCTGCACCCAGCGGATGTGCGCGAGGCGAGCATAGGCATTCTTGTCGTCGGGGCGCTCGGAGATGACTTTTGCGTAGGCTTCGCACGCAGCGTCGGGCTGCTTCTGCGATTCGAGCAGGAGGGCGAGGTTGAAATGCGCATCGGCGTGCCATGGCTGGCTGGCAAGTGCCGTCCGGTATTCCTTTTCCGCGCCGGCGAAATCGTCTTCGAGATCGAGGATGATTCCGAGGTTGTTATGTGCGTCGGCAAACTCCGGGCGCAGCGCAATGGCACGGCGGTATGCATCGGTCGCGTCGGACTTTTTGCCCTGAGCCTTCAGGAGGTTGCCGTAGTTGTTCCAGAAATCGGGATGCTCCGGCGCGAACTTGAGCGAGCGAACGACGCGCTCGGTGCCTTCCTCGATTTTTCCACACTGGCATGCGAGCAGACCGGAGAAATGCAATGCATCGGGGCACTCGGGCCACAGCGCGAGGACCCGTGCGTAAATCTGCGCGGCGACAGCGCGGTCTCCCCTTCTCTGCGCAAGGACACCCATCTCCATCGCCTGGGGGATCGTGAAGTCTTTTCCTTCGTCAGCTTCGGATTCCATGGGGATGATGAAAGCCGGACGATGAGAGCGAAGCAATTGAGTTTTCGAATGCGACGAAGACATCCGCGATGCGCGTACGATGTGAAATCCAAGGCCGGATTTTCCAAAGGACGTTGTTTGGCATTGCGCGGAAGGCACGCGCTCCGCAAAAGGCGAGTATGTTTGCACTCGGCGGAGACGCTTTTCCAAATGACACACCGGGCCTCCGGGCCGCGCTCACTCAAGGTGCGGCGCCTCACGGCATCCTTGAGGATGCGGTGACGATTGAGGGAATTTTCCCGTCTGTCGAAACGCTGCGGATAGATCTCACGGGCATCCGCATGGATTCGCGGACGGCGTTCGCGACCGCGGTGGAAAATGGAGCCGGCGGATTTTTCTCCCGCACACTCGATGTCGTGGCCAGCCCTGCGCACGTGGCATCCGTGCCGGTGGCAGTGAGCCTGCATGCGGAGGATTGCGTGTTTGCATTTGGCACTGCGGAGGACGGGGCGCGCTGTGCGTCGCTGCAAAGTTGCACGAATGGAACTTTCGACGCTGCGGCCGAGACTGCGGAAATCGAGCGCGCCCTGCTCGCGCTCGCGCGCGATGCGGCAGCGGAGCATGGGGCTTCGGTGGAATCGGTGCGGCTCACGCTGGAGTCGGAAAGCACAAGACAGATCGCGGTGACTGGAGTCGCGGTCGCAAAGGCGATGTTTCTCACCGTGAGCCTCACGATCCGCGGGCGCATCGCCTTGGATGACGATTTTAACATGCGCCTCATCGACGCCACCTGCACAGGCGACGGGATGCTCGCGAACCTCGCAGCAGCACGACTCCGCCCGCGGCTGAAGGAGATCGAAGGACGCCCATTTTCGATGCGGACATTCCTTCCCGCGGGACTGCATCCGGTGAACGTCACTCTGAGCGGAGGCTCTTCCCTCCGGATCGGCGCGGCGTTTGGCCGAACATAAAAACTTTGTCAGTTTTGCAAATTTTCCTTTTCTTCACACGACTCATCCCGGAGAAGAACCCTCCAAGTCCGCTCGCAAGGAGCAGACACAATTCCCGCCCCACCCAACTGTATATGAAGATTTTTGCATTTGCTCTCGCAGCATTCTCTTGCACCGCCTTTGCCGCTCCGAACGCAGTCCCCGTGCCGGTGACTGCAAGAAACATAAAGCTCGAGAAAATCCTTCCGGCAATCGTAGGCACGCCAGAGTTCACAGTCACCAACACGACGCCCAAGCGCTCGCAGGCCCAGAAGTGGATGGAGATCGAAGTCGAGTTCGCAGTCGAAGGCGTCGAAATCGTTGATGAGCTGACTTTCAAATTTGATGTCCTGATCAGCGGCAAACTCTATCCTGGTGAAATCACGCATGTGAACATCCCGAAGGGCAAAGAGCGCTACACCGTGATGTATATCTCCCCTCGCAATCTGGATCGCATCACCGGCGGCAAGCAGCTCAACGCGGCAATGATCGAGAACGTCTGGGTCACCATTTCCAAGCAAGGCCAGGCACTCGCGATTTCCTCACTGAAGGACAAGAATGCACGCGCAGTCCCAAATCTACCGCAATTTCCCGGCCTGCTGACACCGAAAGCGGAGACGCCATTTGCACCGCTCTGGTCGGACCGCTACGAGGCGGTAAAACTCCCAACCCGCTAATAGAAAACCCCATTTAGGAACCGAATGGCCGCACCCAAGGGAATCCTCGCACTGAATCTCGGCACGCAGACGATCAGTCTTGCCGAATTCCAAAGAAATGCCGACGGCGGCCTGATTCTGACCCGGCTCAAGCAAGGGGAAATCCTCGGGGATCCTTCCGTGGACCCTTCGCGCTCGGCGCAAACGAAACTGCAGGTCGAACAACTCGTCAACGAGTTCGGCGCGAAAGGTCGCAGCGTGAATTACGCGATCGCGTCGCACGTGATTTTCACCCGTCCGGTCACGCTGCCCAGTGTGGGTGATGCGTCGCAGGTCGAGCAAATCGTCGGCTTCGAGGCGCAACAGAATGTCCCCTACCCGATCGACGAAGTCGTCTGGGACTGGCAGCTCCTGGATGCGGGAGACGGTGGGCAGGTCGAGGTGATCCTCGCCGCGATCAAATCGGATCTTCTCGATGAAATCAACACCGCGGCGCAAGGCGGCGGATTGAAGCCTGCGGTCGTCGATATCGCCCCGATGGCGCTCTACAACGCGCTGCGCTACAACTATCCCGACGCAGACGGCTGCACCATCCTTCTCGATATCGGTTCACGCACGACGAACCTGCTCTTTTGCGAGCCAGGCAAGATTTTCCCGCGCAGGCTGAATATCGGCGGCAGTTCCATCACCACGGCCATCGCGAAGGATTTTGGATGCTCCTTTTCCGAGGCAGAAACGCGCAAGGTTCAGGATGGCTTCGTGAGTCTCGGCGGCACGTATGCCGAGCCGGATGATGCGGAAATCGCGCGCATTTCCAAAATCACGCGTAATCAGATGACGCGGCTGCATCAGGAAATCGCGCGCAGCATCACCTTCTATCGCAGCGAGCACGGAGGCTCGCAACCGGCACGAGTCCTCATCGCCGGCGGCACTTCCTCACTGCCCTACATCCGCGAATTTTTTCAGGAGAAATTTCCGGGGATGGAAGTGGATTACTTCAACCCTCTGCGCAATGTCGCCGTCGCGGACACCGCGAATACCGATGGTCTCGCACACGCGACTCACACGCTCGGCGAACTGGTGGGTCTCGCGCTCCGCGGCCTCGGCAGTTGCCCGATGGAGCTCAACTTGCGCCCCGTCAGTGTGGTAAAGGCGCAAAAGACTGCAGCCCAGCGCCCCTACCTGGTCGCAGCGGGTGCATGTGCGCTCACGGCGATCGCGGCGTGGTGGCAATACTACGAGCACGGTGCCACGCAGGCCACGGAGAAGGCAGACAAGCTTGCCCAGGACGCCGCACCTCTTCTGGCTCTCGACAAAAAACTGAAGGACGCGCGGGCAGAAGTGGACAAGCTCGCAGAGTCCGCACATCCGCTGGAAAGAATCGCGCACGAACGGAGCTATTGGCCCAACCTGCTCGCTGATCTGAACCAGCGGATTCCGAAGGATTTCATCTGGATCACGAATCTCGACATCGCGACAGCGGATCCCCTGAAAAAGGACGCAGATGCGGCTGAACCCACTGCGAAGCCAGCCTCGGGAAATCAGTCCAAGTCCAAAAAAGCCGAAAAAGCTGGCGGCCCGGCAGTCATCCTCATGGCAAAGGGCCTCTACCTAAGCCACGATGCAGGCAACAACACCGGTCCTGCAATCGTGGATGACTTCATTGCAAAACTGAAGGAATCGGAATTCGTCACTCCCAGCGACGATGCCAACCTTGGCTATATCCGCGAGAACGATGACACCTCGTTTTGGGCCTTCAAATTCCAGCTTCCCTTGAAACTCAAAAACCCCATCAACCTCTAATGAGCTGGGTCTCCGAAAATAAATTTCTGACCGGCTTTGGCGCGGTGATGCTCGTAGGCGCAGGCACGCTCGGCTACCTTACTTACTCCGCGATGGATAAGTATGACAATGCCATCTCCGGATACGAAACTGCTGCCGCCCAGTTGAAAAAACTTCAGGAATCCAAGCCCGGACTGAAGGATTCAAACCTCAAGGAACTTCTCGCGCAGAAACAGGATCTCACGGACAAAATTGGGACCTTTCAGCAAGAACTGAAGACCCGCGTCCTCCCCATCGAGCCGATCACGAAGCAGGCCTTTCAGGACAAGCTCAAGGATAGCGTCGCACAGATTTCAGCCAAGGCGGCTGCGGCGAATGTGGAGCGGCCAAAGGATTTTTACCTCGGCTTCGGCGAGTATCAGTCCCGACCTCCGGATGACAAGGCCACGCCTGCGCTCGCACGCGAACTCCGGGCTCTGGAAATGATCATGGCTGTCCTCATCAAGACCGGGAGTTTGGAACTTGAGGAATTCCATCGCGATCCGCTTGCCGAGGAAGGCGTCGGAGCGGCCGGAAAAAGAAGAGGCAGCGACAGGAATGATCGCGGCCCCATCGAAAGAAACGGCGTGAGACTCAAATTCAGTTCCACCGACAAGGCGCTTCGCGATGTGCTCACCGGCCTCGCAAACCATCAGCAACAATTGTTCGTCATCCGAAACGTCTCGATCCAGAACAAAGTGACCGAGCCTCCAGTGCGAGCAGGAGGACCGCCGCCCAGCGCGCCCGTTCCAAACCCGGATGGCACCGCGCCTGCGCCTGCGGCACCAGCGCCTGCACCAGCGCCTGCACCAGCGCCTGCACCAGCGCCTGCGCCAACGAGTGAGACCGGACTCTCGTATGTCTTCGGCACAGAGAAAATCACGAGTGTGATCGACCTCGAAATCCTGAACATCGAGGAGCCAAAGGCAAATTCCGAGAAGCCTGAAAAGGGTGGAAAGAAAAAGGACAAATGACGATGGATTGGATCAAGAAAAACCCGGCCCAACTGACGCTTGGCGCCGCCGCGATCCTCGGCATCACCGCAACGGTGTTCCTGTGGATGAAGGTGTCGTCTTTCGACTCCACTTTCGATGGCAGCCGCGGGGGTTCCATTTCGAGCGCCCCTGTGGAAAAAATGGCCACCAAGGAACTTGACGATGCGCGCAAAGCTGTCGAGACACCGGTGAAGTGGGAAGCCACCAAGGAAGACTCACGGCTATTCATCAGCAAGCTGTATGTGCTGCACAATGGGAAGCTGGAGAGGTCCATCGGCAAGATGTTCCACCCCCCGGTGGAGAATGACTGGCTGAGCAAGTACGGCCTGAACGTGCTGGGTGCCGGCGTGCTGAACGAAGACCCCGACGGAGATGGCTTTACCACTCAGGAAGAGTGGAATGGATTGGACGCCGTATCGCATCTCGATATGAGCGGCCAGCCAGTGAATGGCCCGGATGGCAATCCGCTGCCTGCAGATTCGACTGATCCGACGAAAGCGGATTCGCATCCCCCGTATCACACGAAGCTCGAACTTTCGAAGGTGGTTTATATCCCCTTCCGACTCCGGTTCATGTCCTACGACATCAATCCCAAGAAGCCTACTGACATCACGGTTGCAATCAATACCGTGGATCGCGGTGGCAGGACCCATTTCAAAAACATCGGCGAAGATATCCCTGGCACCAATTTCAAAATTGAATCGTTCAAGGAAAAATATGTGGATGGCGCAGACGGGACTAAGGTGGATGTCTCTGAAGTGACTGTGAAGAACAAGGAGACTGGCGTGCTAGTGGTGCTGCCTCTGAAGCAGGTTGTGGATTCGCCCGACTCCTACGGCATCTTCGCTTACAAATGGATGAAGCCCGGCGGCCAGAAGACTGCTGACTTTCCCAAGCGCCGCGGAGAATCCTTCACGCTGCCGCCAGAGACGGACAAGACCTACAAGCTGATCGAAATCCAAGGCAAGAATGCGTCCATCGAATTGCCGGATGGAACCAAGAAAACCTTGACCGCCCCCTAGTCGCCAGCGACACGAAATCGTCACCCGGCACCGCCCGCAGCCTTATTTTCTCCAGCAAAAATTCCAGCCAACCCAAATCGAGACCCCATTATGATCCGTAACCCGCTCGCAGCTTCCATCGCACCGCTAGTCATCGGGAGCATCCTCCTCCAGCCCGCAGCCACTTGGGCCCAAGACCTTGGGGGGCGCTACACCGAAGGTGCCGCGAACCGGGAACTCGCCCGCCGCATGGCGCGTGAGGTCGGTGGCCGCGACGAAACAATCAAAGGCCAGGAGGCGCTCCGCCGGAAGGACTACGAAGCAGCCTACGCGCACTACAAGAATGCGTGCGACAACATCCCTGCCGGGGCACCCGCAACTGCGGAAGCCCGGAAAGTGGCTGTCGATGGATTCACGAATGCAGGCATCCGCCTCGCTGAACAGCGCGTCTCCGAAGGCTACTATGCCAGCGCTGTGCAAAGCCTCCAGGAAGTGCTCCGGCATAATCCGAACGACAAGCGCGTGACGCACCTTCTCGCGAACATCGAAGCGCCGGATTACTTCAACAAGCAGATGACGCCCCAGCACCGGGCCAAGGTCGAGGAAGTGAAGCAGCTTTTCATCGAGGCCAAGGGATACAGCGACCTCGGTCGTCTCGACCTCGCTGACCGGAAGTATCAGGAAATCATCACGCGCGACCCCTACAATCAGGCTGCAAGAAAAGGACGCGAAGAAGTCGCGAACCTAAAGATGCGTTCTTCCCGCGCCGGTTATGACGCCACGCGTGCGATTGCCATGTGGGAAGTAGAGAAAGAGTGGGACCGTCCAGCTCGACGTTTCGACCGGAAGAAGACCGTTGTGGACGCCTCGGGACCATCCACTGCACCGAACACGGTCGCAATCACGGCCAAACTGAACAACATCCGGTTTCCAAAAATTGATTTCCGCGACTCGACGGTGCGGGAAGCCATCGAGTTTCTTGTCCAGAAATCAAAGGCTCTCGACGAAAAGGGTGAAGGCGTAAATATCGTCCTCCGCCTCGGTGATGAGGGAAGCGGACCCGCTCCTGCTCCCGCTCCTGCCCCCGCGCCAGCAGCAGGCGGCATCCCCGGACTCGACCCTGCTCCTGCGGGAGGCGGCATTCCTCAGCTCGGCGGTGGTGCAGCCGGCGGCGGCAGCAGCACCCGGATCACTCTGACGCTGAACAATGTCCCGCTCATCGAGGTCATCAAATACATCACGAACCTCGCAAATCTGAAGTACAAGATCGAGCCTTTCGCGATCAACATCGTACCCATCGGTACGCAGACCGAGGATCTCTTCATCAAGCAATGGAAGGTGCCGCCGAGTCTTTTCCTTTCTGCTGGCGGCGGTGCCGCAGCCGCAGCCGCAGGCGGTGGAGGAGGACTCGGTGCACCGCCGGCAGCAGGTGGCGGTCTCGAAGGCGCAGGCACGGGTGGCCAATCCAATGCGAAGGACTACCTCTCAGCCCAAGGCGTTGTCTTTGGCCAGGGAGCCATTGCGCTTTACAGCAAGACGACCAGCACGCTGATCGTCAAAAACACTCAGGATCAACTCGATCTCGTCGAGCGCATCATTGAGATCGGCCAGAACGAGGGCGGCGCCAAACAGATCGAAATCCAAGCGAAATTTGTCGAGATTTCCCAGACGAACGTCAAGGAGCTGAGCTTCGACTGGATGCTCGGCCAATCGAACATTCCGAAGAACTACAATGTGTTCACCGGAGGCGGCACCAGTGGAAGTGGCAACGCTTTCAACCAGCAAAATTTCCCCTTTGCCACGAACGCCGGAGACGCCCCGGTGACGGCGGGCAACCGCAGCGGCGGCACGGCCATCTCTGCGAATGCGGTAGATGCACTCCTGGCGGGAACCGGTGCGGGAGCACTCGCCCCAGGCATCGCATCCCTCGTGGGAGCGGGCACCGATCCCACGTTCCAACTCGTCATGCGCGGACTGAACCAGAAAAAAGGCATCGACCTTCTCTCCGCACCGCGAGTGACGACCAAAAGCGGCCAGCGCGCCACCATTGAGATCATCCGAGAGTTCAAGTATCCGACCGAATATTCGGCGCCTCAGATTCCGCAAACATTTGGCAATACCGGCGGCGTGACTCTCGCCGGCGGTGGCACTTCACAGGGATCGTTTCCTGTTACCCCGACAACACCCACTGCATTTGAGAAAAGGGACGTGGGTGTCACGCTTGAAGTCGAACCGACCATCGGCCCGGACGGCTACTCGATCGATATGCAACTTGCCCCGCAAGTTGTGGAATTCGAGGGCTTCATCAATTATGGCAGCCCGATCCAGACTTCATCCACGAATCCGCTGACCGGCCTCACGACCACGAACGTCCTCACGCCGAACATCATCAACCAGCCGATCTTCAGCACCCGCAAGGTCACTACGAATGTGACGGTGTTTGACGGTGCGACCGTTGTGCTCGGCGGCCTCATCCGTGAGGATGTGCAGAAGGTCGAGGACAAGACCCCGATCCTCGGAGACATCCCGCTCATCGGGCGCCTGTTCCGCTCGAATGTGGATCAGCACATCAAGCGCAACCTCGTCATCTTCGTGACGGCCCGCCTCGTGAACCCCGAAGGTCTTCCGATCACTTCGGACGAAGAGAAGGAAGAGTCCGTGGATTCGCTGCCGCTGCCGGAGATCGCACCGCCGCTGACTGATGTCGGCGGTGGCAAGAGCTATCGTCCGATCGAGAAGGATTACCGCCCGATTGACATGCCCCGTTCCTACCGTGCCATTCAGACCACGATGCCCGAGACCCGCGGCAGCGCCCTCAACCCTGCGGCCCGCCGCCTCGAACGCTAGTCTGGGATTTCCCGGTGCCTGTCATCGGTCTTACCGGCGGCATCGCCACGGGAAAAAGCACATTCAGCCGGTGCCTGCGCGAGCAGTTGCCGATGGGACATTTTGATTCAGACGCCTGCGTGCATGACCTGCTCGCCGGTGATGATGGTGTTCGAGACGCGATAGTCGCCGCATTTGGGCCTGAAGCCTGCAATGAAGCAGGATGGCCCGACCGCGTGAAACTGCGCACGCTTGTGTTTGGAAACGACTCTCATCGTAGAACGCTCGAATCCATCCTGCATCCCATCATCCGCACCCGCTGGATGGCACTTTCGGAAACTGCCCGCGCCCAAAGCGAATGGCTTCTGATCGACATCCCGCTGCTCTACGAAACAGGGGCAGAGGCACATTTTGACCGCATCATCGTCGTGGCCTGCCACCGCGACACCCAGCTAATCCGCCTCACCCGTGACCGCGGGCTTGCGCCGGAGACGGCGAGGGAGATAATGGCAGCCCAACTCGACCTAGGTGAGAAAATCAAGAAAGCAGACCACGTAATCTGGAATGACAGCACCGTCCCAAACCTCGACGGACAATCCCGAATCCTCGCAGCCGGCCTCAGGCGAAACTTCGCCTGAACCGCAGCCCGAGCATCCGGCGACCCCGAACGCAGACCCCGCACCCGTCGCGGACTGGACTCCCTCGTCGCAAAACGTGGATGCACCGCCCGAGGTCGCCACGCCCGCTCAGCCGCCTGCGCGGCGCGAGATCCCGCCCGAGCTGAGGCCGCGCGATCTGTGGATCGACGAACTCCATGCACTCACGCACCGCGAACTTCTCGAACGCGCCGAGTTGCTACGCCTACGTGTGAGTGCGGAAAAGAGCCGGCACTACCTCGTGTATGATCTGTTGCGTGCCTATCATGCGCTTGGCTTTACGCTGCTCGCCGAGGGCATCACGGAGTTCATCACGAGCGACGGCTGCGGCTTCATCCGCTTCCCGCGATATAGCTTCCGTCCAGGCCCGCAGGATCCCTTCCTCAGTTTCCAGCTCGCGAGGCGGCTTCACCTCAAGGGCGGCCACCTCGTCACCGCGCGCTTCCGTCCGCCGGGCCATCGCGAGAAGCACATGGCCGCCGAGGAAATCCTCACCATCGAAGGGATTCCCGTCTCGGATTGGAAAGAGCCAAAGGACTTCGACACACTCACGGCACGTTTCCCGGATGCGCGCGTGACGCTCGACAATGGCTCAGGCAGTTCGCTCACGGCGCGCGCCGTCGATCTCGTCGCACCGATCGGCCGCGGCCAGCGCGGACTGCTCGTCGCGCCGCCGCGCGCAGGAAAAACGATCCTCATGCGCGAACTCGCGCAGGCGGCAGTGCGCTGCAATCCCGGCCTGCACGTCATCCTCCTCCTCGTGGATGAACGCCCCGAGGAAGTCACCGACCTCGTCCGCAATGTCCACGGCGCGGAAATCTACAGCTCCACCTTCGATGAGCCTAGCACGCGCCACATCCAAGTCGCCGAGATCGTCGCCGACCGCGCACGTCGGCTCGTCGAACTCGGAAAGCACGTCCTCATTTTCCTGGACTCCATCACTCGCCTCTCGCGCGGCTACAATAACGCGCAACCTGGCCGAGGTCGCACCATGTCCGGCGGCGTGGATACGAAGGCATTTGTGAAGCCGAAGAAATTCTTCGGCAGCGCGCGCAACACCGAGGAGGCGGGCAGCCTCACCATCCTCGCCACCGCGCTCGTCGAGACGCACAGCCGCATGGACGAGGTGATTTTCGAGGAATACAAGGGCACCGGCAATATGGAGGTGAAGCTCGACCGCTACATCGCCGAACGCCGCATTTTCCCAGCAATCGATCTTCTGCAAAGTGCCACGCGACGCGACGAACTCCTCTATCATCCAAACGAGTACGACCGCATCGCCGTGCTCCGCAAACAACTGGCCGCCCTGCCGCCCGCCGAGGCGACCGAGGTCCTGCTCCACGCGCTCAAAAGCACAAAATCCAACGCCGAACTGCTCATGGGTGGCCTGCGTGGCTGACGAATTTCAATGACCCCGATGACCGACACTCCAGAAGCGCTAGCAGCCGTGCTGCCGCTCCTCACGCCGCACGACCGCATCGCCGTGGACACCGAGGCCGACTCGCTTCACTGCTATTTTGAAAAGCTCTGCCTAATCCAAATCACCGTCGGCGGCAAAGACCTGCTCATCGATCCACTCGCAAAGATGGACCTCACGCCGCTGTGGTCCACGTGGGCCGGCAAGGAAATCCTCCTGCACGGTGCAGACTATGATCTGCGTCTATTGCGCCGCTCAGGTTGCCCGACGCCGACGCGCGTCTTCGACACCATGCTCGCCGCGCGTCTCAGCGGAGTCTCGGAATTCAGCTATGCCGCGCTCGTGGAAAAATACTTCGGCGTGAAAATCGCGAAGGCTTCGCAGAAGGCCAACTGGGCCATGCGTCCGCTTGCGCCACAGATGCTCGACTACGCGGTGAACGACACGCGACACCTCGGCGAGATCGCCCGCATCCTCGAGGCGGATCTCACGCGCCTCGGTCGCATGGAATGGTTCCGGCAATCCTGCGAACGTGCGATCCGCTCGGCAGAAATCGACAAGGAAATCGACCCCGACCAACTCTGGCGCATCGCGGGTAGCGGTCATCTCCGCGGGAGGCCCGCAGCAATTTTCCGGGAGCTGTGGCGCTGGCGCGATGATGAGGCACGACGGCTCGACAAGCCCACCTTCCACATTCTGCACAGCGAGAAACTGGTAGAAGCCGCCGTGGAGGTCGATGCAGGCCGACAGGTCGAAATCCGGCACCTCCGCGGCTCGCGTGCTGATCGCTTTTTTGCGGCAGCCAAGCGCGGCGCCGAAATGGAAGAATCACAGTGGCCGAAAGTAATCCGCACCCCGCGCAACCGTCCCTCGCAGGCGCAGTTCGATCGCTTTCTCGAACTCAAAAAGCATCGGGATCAGATCGCGACCGAAGTCCAGCTCGACCCCTCGCTCATCGCCGCGAAAGCCACGCTCGAAGGTCTCGCCTTCCGCCCTGATGAAACGCTGCAGAAGCTGCTCCCCTGGCAGCGAGAATTGCTAAAAGTCTGAACCCTCGGCAGCCATGGGCACGATGAGCCAGGGTGATGAGCATCGCAGCCAGCCGCAGGCTGAGCAGGTCTCATTCAGGAGTCCATGGCTCAAGGCCGCGCTCCTGGCCTTCTGCTGCTGGCATGCGGTGGTTCTCATCATCTCGATCATTCCCCCACCCCCTGCGCGCGACGATCCCGGCAACCCGGCGATGGACCTCTACCGACTCTCATTGAGCGGACGGCAGCAGTGGAACATGTTTGAAACGATTCCCGTGTTGCATTCGATGGCAGTGCATCTTGAGGGAAAGGACGCAAATGGAGACATCCTCACCTCCGGCTGTGTGCTCCCGGGATTCAAGCCATACCCTCAGCCGGAGGACTCCCGGTACTACGTGCTCATCTATCGCATGATGTTTTTCAGCAACAAGGTCCCCTATCGGGACGCCTACGTGAAAAAGGTGGCGCAGGTCTTGTCTGCACAACAAGACGCTGCCGCCCATCGCACTTGGTCGGTCGTTGTGGAAGGCGCCTACACTCGAACTTTGAGTCTCATTCTGCAAGATGGACAAGTGTCTATGCCGGTCAGCCATGCCATTGACCTTCCCGTCTCAGGAGGGGCTGCTCCGTAGCCGACGCCATGTCACAGATTTCCAGATGGGTCCAAAGGGCCTCCGATTTGTTTTTCCGCCGCGAGGACGAACGCATCTACGCAGTCGTGCGGATGGCTTTTGCGGCGGTGGCACTCCTGAACCTGCTCTTCCTCTGGCCGCACCGGCACGTGTTTTTTTCCGACTCCGGGATGGTGGATCCAGCCATCGCTAAGAACCAAGCCTATCCCCTTTATCTGTCGATCTTCGAACTCGCGACAAGCGAAGCTGCGGTCACGGGTGTCATGCTTGTGACAGGCCTGACCCTACTCGCACTGATCGCGGGAGTCGGCGCGAGGATCGCTGCGGCATGGGTGCTGGTGTGGCACATTTCCTACATGGCCCGTGCGCCGCTCCCCTTGGCGGGATGGGACGCAGTGCTCCGCTGTTTTTCGTTTCTGGTGCTCATCAGCCCCATGGGAAAATGCTGGACGCTGCCAGCGTTCATCCGCGGCCGAAGCGCAATGATCCCGGCACTCGTCTCGCGTCATGGCCTCATCCTGATGCGCCTTCAGTTGCTGGTGATCTACTGGCAGGCCGTACTCGCGAGGATTTTTCATCCGGATCCCTATTGGGGAAACGGCGAGTTCCTCAGCTACTTCATGCTTTCCCATCACGCGCGATGGCCCGGGACGTGGGTGCTGGAATACGGGAGCCTGATGGCGCTGGGGACCTACGGAATCCAACTCGCGGAATTCGCCATCCCAGTCCTGCTCTTTGTGAAGAAAACCCGATGGTGGGGAGCGCTCCTGGGATTTGCCCTGCACGTCGGCATCTCGATCTTTGCGCGGGATCTTGAACTATTCTGCCTGTCGATGCTGATGACCTACCTGGCTTTCCTGCAAAAAGAGGACGTGGAGGCCCTTGAGCGCCGGATGACAAGTTTGCGAAAGCGCGGCACATAGATCGAATCCGAACCGCCAAGGCATCGGTTCCGCCACGCATTCGGATGCCCGTCATTTTGGCTCCGGCCAACGCAGCCACTTGTGCAAAAACTTGAATGTGCCCACGCCATGGATCGTGTGCGGCCCGTCGAACCACTCGATCTCCGCACGCTCGGAAATGCCGAGCTTGTCGTAGCCTCGCCGCACTTTCGCAAACTCATGCCCGACGTCCTCATCGAGTCCCACTCCGTCGTCATGCCCGCGCTCGACCATGAAGGGCCGCGGCGCGATGAGCAGCGCCATCTCGGCGTAGTTGAAAGTGTGGGCGAGATCCCACTCCCAGATTTCCCACTCGGGCGAAAACACGTACCCCGCCGGATGCGTGTTGGACGCGCATTTCATCACCCATTCGTTGAAATCGCCCGAGCAAATCGAGAGGCAATACCGCTCCAGCACGGCAGGCACGCGCATCGCCGTCTTGCCGCCGTAGCTCAGCCCGTAAAATGCAATGCGCTCCGGGTCCACGAATGGCAGCGATGCGAGCCACCGTGTCGTCACATCGTGCTGCGCAATGATGAATGAGAAAAGCGACAGCCCCAGCGGATTTGCCTCGCGCTGGATGCGCCGGAAGCTGTCTCCGCCGCGATAGGGATTGTGCGGCGCATAAACGATGAACCCACGTTCGCACAGCGTCGTCGCAAAGCCCCTGTAGTATTTCCAAGCCGGCGCGGTTTCGTCCTGCGTGATGGTATCCTCCGGCAATCCCTCCAGCCCGTGCTGGCACACCACGACAGGCCTGCGTTCTCCGGGCTTCAAGTCCTTCGGCAACAAAAGCGTGCCCCACGCAAAGACATCCGACTGCACATCCAGCATTACCTCGTATCCGCGCCATTTTTCATGGTCGTGGACGAGCCGCGTGCGCGGATTTGCCGCCACATATTCCCCCGGCAATTTCCCGATCACATTCTCCCAGAAATCCGCACGCGCCTGCTTCTGTACCGTCTCCCACTCTGCGCCCGGCTTCAGTTTTGTCCAAAGTGGAAGCGCCTTCCGCATCCGCTCGCTGTCGCGGAGAATCGTCTGCGAAAATTCCTCCAGTTCGCGAACCGCGCGCCTCTGGCGCGCATCAATCACTTCCGGGCTCACACCAGTGCGCGAGACCTTTGCCGTCTGCACCGCTCCCATCTTGAAGCCCAGAGCATCAGCCAGAAAATCCTCGTGCCGCATATCGCCGCTGCCAGCGACCAGTTCCAATTTGCAATGCTTCGGCCATGCCAACCCCAACTGTTCAAAATAGTCCCAACCTGGAAACCCGGTGCTGGCGATGTTGACCTTTTCCCATGCTCCCAATTTGCCCGGTGCGGCACCGCGCCGCCCGTCTCGGAGAGGCGGTGGTCCCGGCACCATCGGACGCTCAGCCCAGGACAGCGCCAGTTTCCTGGGCGGAATCAATGCCGCCACACCCTTGTCATAAAATCGCAATTCACTCCCAAACCGATTTCGGTAAATCGGCTCCTCCGATGGCTTGCTCGCGAAACAATCGTGAACAGCGGCGTCCAGCCTCGTATCCAATGCCGCGGCGTGCAGCGCGATCAATCCGCCCTCGCCATAGCCGAGCACACCGATTTTCGCATTTTTCGCGAGTAAGCCCGAGGAAGGCCCCTTCAATGCATCCACGGCGGCGAGAATCTTCTCCACTTCGTATCCGATGATGGTGCGGCCCGACTCGAACGACTGCCGGTAAATCCACTCGCGATGCGGTGCGTTCGTGAATCGCTTCAGCTTGTCGCTGCCCGACCAATTGTCCCGGCGATCCACCAGCACGGGCACCACGACGAGAAAGCCGCGTTCGGCGAGATGCCTTGCGAATTGTAATTCCGGCACGACGCCGGGCTGAATGCCGGCAAACTGCTCGGGCGTCTGATCCGCATCGGGCAGCGCAATCACCGCAGCTTGCGCCGCGCCTACTGGCCGCAGGAGCAGGCCCTCGCCATTCACACCTTCGAACACAGGCCAGCGCACCGGATCGATCGTGTATCCTCCGGCTTCCGGAGTCGTCGTCGTCGCGGTGGCATCGGCAAAAATCTGCAATGCACCCGAGCGCCGTTCATCCACCGCGCCGATCATCCGCGCAAGTTCGATACGGCGTGCCGCAGCAATCTTCGGCCACTCTTCCACACTCGCGGCATCCATTTTCCACGATGCCTCCCGTGCGTCCTCCACTCGACTTTGCTCACGTTCCAGCCAGCGGTGGATTCCATCCACCATCTTCGCGGAAAGTTCGCCCTCTTCCGTGAGCGGCAGCGTGCCAGGCAGCGGTTCGCCGCCCAGGGAAAATGAGGCAATGGACAGAAACAGAAAGATCATCGCACTGCGGAGAAGCATGATGAGTTACAACCCCCGGTGCGCGCACTTCACAAGCACGCTCTTGAGCGAAGCGCTATCGCCGCGCCTGCATTCGCACGCTCACCGCAGCCAAGACTCGATCTTCGCCGCGTCCTTCAGCGGGCCGACCACGGCGAGGCCGAGGCGACCGAGTTTGAGGCATTCGCCAGCGACGGTCTGCACTTCCTCGCGCGTCACTCCGAGGATGCGCTGCTCGATCTCCACGGGGCACAGCACGCGACCGTATCCGAGCAGGCTTTCGCCCATCCATAAAATCTGATTTGTCGTGCTTTCGAGGCCCATCAGCGTCTGGCCGATGGTGTAGTCCTGCGCCATCTTCAGCTCAGCACGTGTCGGCCCGCGTTTCGCGATATTCTCGATCTCGCGGAGGATCATTTTGATCGCCGGTTCGAGCTTCCCAGGATCGAGCCCGGCGCTGATGTGCAGCGCGCCGGTATCCGCGAGCGTGACCATGCCGCTCGACACCGAATAGCAAAACGCATGGCGCTCCCGCAGTTTTTGAAAAAGACGTGAGCTCATGTTTTCACCGAGGATCACGCTGAGGATCTTCAGCGCAAACCGCCGCTCATCACGTCGCCCCCACGTGTGAAAGCCCATCGCGAGATGCGTCTGCTCCGTCTCGTGCGTGTAAAGGTTCACCGAAGGCCGCCCAGGATGAATCGGCGAACGCTGAAAGCGCGGACGTTTTCCCGAAGGCAGCCCGCTGAGCGCGGGGCCGAGCGCCTTCACCACATCCTCATGCGGCACTCGGCCAGCGACAGTGACGACTGTGCAGGCGCCATTGTAATTCTGCCGATGAAAGTCTGAAATTTCCTTCCGCCCGAGGCGCGAAACCGTCTCGACAGTGCCGGTGAGCGGGCGACCGAGCGGATGCTTCGGCCACAGTGTCGATGTGAGCAACTCCTGCGCATGCTGCGCAGGCTGGTCGCGGTACATCAGGATTTCTTCGCGGATGACTTCTCGTTCGCGGTCGATCTCCGCCTTCGCAAAGACGGACTCCGTGTACATATCCGTGAGCACATCACACAGCCGCTCGAAATGCGGCGCGCCCGCCTTCGCGTAATAGCACGTGTGATCCTCTGTGGTGAATGCATTCAGGTATCCGCCCACGCCCTCGACCGCCGCGGTGATCTGCCGCGGGTTGCGGCGCTTCGTCCCCTTGAAAAGCAGATGCTCGATGAAATGCGAGATGCCGCCTTCTTTCACGCGCTCATGACGTCCGCCGACACCGGCCCACACGCCCACGGTCGCGCTGCGCATGTGCGGCATTTCCACGGAGGCGATGCGTGCGCCATTGGGAAGCCGCGTGACGTTATAGGTGTGGCTCATCAGTTGGGTGTTACGCGGGCGATTTGGAGGGCGGTGAACATGCGCACATTCTTCAACAGCGCAAGGCGGCTCATCTTATCGGAAAAATTCCCATCCCCCTCGGAAAACGACCGTCAGCGACGTTTCTCGCGACCCTCGCGAATATCGATGACCTGCTCGGCGAGCGGCAGGTCGCGAGGAAAGGTGATTTTGAAATTGTAGTCGTCATTTTCGAGCAAAGCCACGCGCTTCCCGATGCGCTGAATGGCGGAGACCTCGTCGGTCACGAGTTCATTGCGCGCCATCACCGAGGCATAGGCCTGCATGATCAGCGCGCTGCCGAAAATCTGCGGCGTCTGCATGGCCCACAGGTTGCGACGCTCGACGTCGTCCGTCACCAGCATCTCGTGCGATGCACGCTTCACCGTGTCCGGGATCGGCGACGCGCAGCAGGCCGATCCGTTTTTCTTCGCAAGGGCGACGCACGCGCTGATGAGCTTCGGCGTGATGAGCGGCCTCGCGGCATCGTGGATCGCAACATACTGGCTGCCCTCTGCCTGAATCGCGCGCAGCCCGTTCCACACCGAGAGGTGCCGCTCCGTGCCGCCTTCGACGACAGAAGTCACTTTCGTGAGCTTCTCCACGGCGACGAGTTTCTGGACCTCGGCCACTTTTTCAGCCCGGGTGACGACGACGATCTCATCAATGTCCGAGCAGTCCTGAAATCCCTTGATGGACCAGTAGAGCACCGGCTTCCCATGGAGCGTGGCAAAAATTTTATCGAACCCCATGCGGCGGCTGGCGCCTGCTGCGACGATGATGGCTGAGTTCATCCGAGTGTTGTAAAAATGGGTTCTCGTTACGGCAAAAGTTTCCCCACCGCAGCGCTGAGCGCGCGCCCATCCGCACGACCTGCGGCACGCTCAGTCGCGAGCTTCATCACTGCGCCCATCTGCGCCTTTGAAGTTGCGCCGCTCTCGGCGATGGCAGCTTTCACGATCGCCTCGACTTCCTCGGCTGTGAGCGCTTTCGGCAGATAGCCCGTGAGGATTTCCGCCTCGGATTTTTCCTTGGCCGCGAGGTCCATCCGCCCGCCTTTTTCAAAGCATTCGATCGAGTCCTGCCGCTTCTTCATTTCCTTGCGGATGACCGCGAGCGCCATCGCATCGTCCAGCGCTTCATCGGCGATTCCCTTTTCCATCGCAGTCGCCTTCAGCGTGCTCTTTAGCATTCGCAGGACGCCCAGTCGCTCTGCGGCGCGGGCTCGCATGGCGTCCTTGATGTCGGAATCGATCTGGCTGAACAAACTCATAAGCCGCGAGGCTAGCGGCACGCTCATTGACGGCAAAGGAATTTCCCCGCGCCGCGCAACTGCATTGCCCCGCGTCAAACGATCCCGTAGGAAGATAGCCGATGCCCGCCGCGCAAATCTCCTCGCTGCTCAGCAACCGCGACCTCGATCGCCTTGCTCGACTGCGGCTGAATGCCTCACGGCATTTCACAAACCGCGCACGCGGCGAGCACCTCGCGGCGAAAGGCGGCGCGAGCACGGAGTTCTGCGACTTCCGCGACTACTCGCCCGGCGACGACGTGCGATTCGTGGACTGGAATATCTTCGCACGCATCAACCGCCCTTACCTCAAGCAATATCATCAGGAGGAAGAGCTGCACATCGCGCTACTCGTGGACGCATCCGCCAGCATGGCCTTCGAGGGGAAAATCGCGCTCGCACAGCGACTCGCCGCAGCATTCGGAGTCGTCAGCCTCCGAGCTTCGGAAAAAGTGAGCGCGTGCGTGCTCGGCGGATCGAGCGCAGTGCGACTCGCCCCGTGCAGCGGACGCGCGAACGTGCGGAAGCTGCTCGCATTTCTCGAAGCCATCGAACCCGGCGGCGAACGGACGATTGATGCAGGCATCGAGGAATTCCTCCGACGTCACACCGGCCGCGGCATCGCGATCGTGCTCTCGGATTTCCTCACGCCCGGAGATCTGAAGCGCGCATTCAGCCTCCTGCACAATTCCGGCCTCGAACCTTGGGCCCTGCAAATCCTCGGCCCGAGTGAAATCTCACCCGAAGTCGCGGGCGACTTCCGCCTCGTGGACAGCGAGAGCGACGCGACGCTCGACATCAGCAACGCCGGCGAGCTTCTCGCGCTCTACCAAGAATACCGCACCGCACACGAAGCGCAGCTCACCACCCTCTGCCAGCAGCGCTCCGGCCGCTTCCTCACCACAAGCGCCGCCGAGCCCTTCGAGCGTGTGTGCTTTGAAAATCTGCGAAAGAAAGGATGGCTAGTATGAGCTTCACCACCCGCTCCAGTGCGTCTGAGCCCCCGCCCGCCGTGTTGACGATGCCGCCGCGGCACTGCATGGTCGCGGCATGAAACTCACGGCAGCATTTATCCCCGCGCCGGAAGGCGGATACACAGCCTACGTGGAGGAAATTCCCGGCGCGATTTCCGAGGGCGAGACCATCGAGGAAGCACGAGAGAATCTCGCCGACGCGCTGCGCATGATTCTTGAATGCAACCGCGACATCGCGCGCGAACAGGAGCCAACGGGTTCGGTGAGAGAGCAGTTCGAACTCAACGCGGTGTGAAGCTCGCCGACCTCGAACGGCATCTGCACGCCCACGGCTGTGCGCTCTACCGCGAAGGCTCGCGGCACTCAGTCTGGTGGAATCCGGCAACACGAAAGACTTCCGCCGTGCCGCGGCATCGCGAAATCAAGAACCCGACTGCATGGGGAATCTGCAAGGCGCTGGAAATCCCGAAGCCATGAATTTCACCGCCCTCTCCAGCACGTGGCTTTTTGCACTGCTCATCCCGCTCGTCGTTTTCTATTTCCTGAAACTGAAGCGCCCGCGACAAATCATCCCGTCGCTCGTCCTCTGGCGGCAGGTGCTCAGCGACCAGCGCGTGAATTCGCCGTTCCAAAAATTCAAACGCAACCTGCTCCTGCTTCTCCAAATCCTCCTGCTCACTCTGCTCGCGCTGGCGGCGATGCAGCCTTTCCTGCGGCGAGAGGGAAAGGGCTCGGGGCGGCTGCCGATCCTCGTGGACGTTTCCGCAAGCATGGGCGCGCTCGACAAGCTGGGCGGGCGCTCGCGACTCGATGAAGCGAAACAGCGACTGAATGAACGCATCGACTCCCTGCCGCCGGACCAGGAGCTTTGCCTCGTCGCATTTGGAAAATCGGCACGCAAACTCACCGGGTTCACAAACAACAAGACCGAGCTGCGCGACACCGTGCGCGCTCTTGAAACCGAAGACGTGCCCGGCGATCTCGAAGAAGCGCTCCGCCTCGCGCAGGCGCTCGCGCGCACGACGCCGTTCGGACGCGTGCTCGTGCTCACGGATGGAAACCTGCCCGCAAAGTCGAACTTCGAACTGCCTTTCCAACTCGAACTGCAAAAGCTCCCGCCCGCAGGACCGAATGCAGGCATCACCGCCTTCAACGCACGACGTGCGAGCAATGGCGACTGGGAATTGTTCATCCAACTCGGCGTCACGGATCCCGCGCCGGAGGCGACAGCGACAGTCGAACTGCTCAGCGGCGGCCAGATCATCGCGCAGGAACAGATCGCAATCACCCCCGGCAGCACGCCTCGGATCTCATTCCGCGTGAGCGGTGCGCAGGATGCGAATATCCATGCCGTTCTGCGGCTGGGCGGATTCGACTCGCTCGCGAGTGACAACGACGCGTGGCTCACACTCCCGGCGGTGCGAGCGCTCGATGTCTTCGTGCCGGAATCGCTCGCGGCATTCCGCCACGCACTCGCAGCACTCGATGGGCTCCGCATTTTCCCGAACAAGGACGCCCCGTCGCCAAGCACGTTCGATCTCGCCATCAGCGACAAACCTGGCGCACCACCCGCGCTTCTGCTCTGCACCACCGGCTTTGTGCCGGACGACATCGCTCCACTCGTGACGGTTCAGAAGAAGAGCATCGCAGCGATCGACTGGCGGCGCGAGTCGCCGCTGCTCCAGCACGTGAGCCTCGATGAGGTCCTCTTCACGGAAGACCCAGTGACCGCGGAGGGAAAGGACGACACGTCATTTGCAAATCTCGGCTGCGAAGTCCTCGCGCACGGACCACACGGCCCGCTCGCGCTCGTGCGCAGCGACGACTCAGGCGGCACCATGCGCGTCCACCTGCTTTTCAGCCCCGAGCACAGCACACTCCCGTTCCGCGTCGCGTTCCCGATTTTCACCGCAAATCTCGTCGAGCGCGCACGTGCCCTCGCCGGACTTTCCGAATCGACCGCAGTCGCCACTGGCGTGCTCCCGCCTCAGAGCTTCAGCGCAGGTGCGAGCATCGCCGTGAGCGGCCCCGCGCATCACACCCGCACCGAGCGGGCAGACGAACGCGGCACCGTCGCCGGCATCCCAGCGCCGCATGTGGGTGAATACACATTCACGGCCAGCGGAACCGTCAGGACAGTCGGCGCGAGCCTGCTGAGCGCATCGGAGACCAGTCTCACGGCGGTGAATGAAGTCGAATTTGGAGACCGCATTTCCGTCTCCACCGCAGGAGCGTCTTCAAAGGCGGATCGCTCGCTGTGGTGGCCGCTCGCGCTCGCGGGCTTCGTCGTGCTGCTCTTCGAGTGGTGGTGGTTCCAGCGGCGCGCTGTGGCGTAGCTGCCGCAATAAGCCTGAGTTTGCCGCTACCCATTTTTCCGCGACTCTGCCACCGTCCCCGCTGCGTGAACCGTTCCGGATTTTTTCCACTCCTCGTACTGCTGTTTTTGCTCGCGGTAAAATCTCACGCTGCGCTCGACGTGGGCAAACCGCTCTGGGGATTCGATGGCAAGGTGCCGAGTGCCAGTTTCGCATTACTATCCGTCGAGGTGGCGAACCGCGGTGCAAATGCATTTGAGGGCGACATCGAACTCAGTGGCAGCGGCAGCGGTGCCGCGCCGCTGAAGCAGTCTGTCTTTCTTGCACCCGGCACTTCCCGCGTGGTGCAATTCCATCCCTACATCGGCAACTACGCGCCGGACTGGAAGCTTTCGTGGAACGACGGACGTGGACGTGATGCGGACATGGGGCAGCCGGAGAATGGCGCACCGGCGACGGTGATGCTCGCAGACCCGGAAACACCCGGCATGCGTGCGGTGCGCATGAAGCTTTTCTCAGAAAATCTTTTCCCAACGACGGTCGGCGCCACGGATGGGCTCGGCGCGGTGGTGCTCGATCACCAGCCGCGATGGGATGCACCCCGGCGCGAAGCATTCCTCGACTGGCTGCGACGGGGAGGCACGGTGCATCTGATGCCGGGCACGGATGGAGCGGCGGTGCAGTTCACGGACGACTTTACCTCGCTGAACATCACCGACGGAGGCACACAAAAGCGAATCGGTGCGGGACTCCTCATCAAGCAGGACACCACGCGCGCAGACATCACCGAGCAATGGCTGAAGGATCACGGCTTCGCTCCCCGCGAGGTGCGGAACGACGGCAAAGGCAACATTTCCGACGTGGACAGCTTCATCTTTCGCAAGCTCGCGGCAATCACGCGGCCGAACATCAACTGGAAGCTCATCTACCTGCTCACCGTTGCGTATGTGATTTTGATCGGCCCCGTATTTTACCTGCAGCGCAAGCGAAACTACCGACTGCTGCTCGGCGGGTTTCTCGCCACCGTCGGGCTGTTCGCGTGGGCCTTCACCGTCATCGGTCGGCGCGGATATGGGGAAAAGCAGATCTATCATTCCATCGCGATCGCGCATCCCCTCGGCGAAGGTCGCTTCGACGTGCAGGAATGGATCCACGCCTTTGCGACCACGGGCGACATCTACCGTTTTTCCCACGGCGACAGCGTCCATCTCTATGGGACTGCGTCGGAGGGCGACACCGTACGCGGCGAAATCCACGAGGGAAAAGGCGCGCAGTTCACGGCGGACATCCCGCTCTTTTCGTCACGGCCATTTTTGCACCGCGGCGTGATGAAGGCGGAGGATCTGGCACTCCATGTTACGGAGTGGACCGGTGAGGGTCAGGCGACTTTGAAGAGCGTCCGAGTGACCATCGCGCCCGAATGCCGCAAACGGGTGTTTGCCGCTGTGATCGAGCACAAAGGCCAGTATCGCGAGGTGAGGATCGGCGACGATGGCATCAGCCTGAACCCCGATGGCAAGTGGCTTGATGCCCATGATTTTTGCAAAACGGACAACTTCAACAACTACGGCAACTACTACGGTGATGCCGAAACCGTCGTGAACGAAATGCGTGCGCTGCATCCGTTCCTGATCGGGCTTGAGAATGACGAACCCACCGTCGCTCGCAAATACCTCACACGCCGTGCGCAGGATGCAAACCGCGCGCGGCTGTTTCTCTACGCCGATGCGCCACCCGGCTTTGCAATGAAGAACGACCGCTTCGAGTCCGGCCGCAGCCTCGTGCTCTACGTCGCCGATATTTTCAAACCGTGAACCTCCGCACCGCATGGACCAACCGCCCGTCATAGACATCCGCAATCTCCGGCACGCCTACAAAAATCACGTCGCCGTCGCCGACGTGAGCTTCACCGTGAATCCGCGCAGCATCCACGGCTTCGTCGGGCCGAATGGCGCGGGCAAGACGACGACTCTCAAGGTGCTCGCCACGCTGCTGCCGCCACAGACCGGTACCGTGCTCGCGTTTGGAAAGGACATCGTGCGCGACCGGAATCTTGTGCGGCAGAAAATCGGCTACATGCCGGATCACTTCTCGATGTACCGGCAGATGACCGTCTTCGAGTATCTCGATTTTTTCGGCGCGGCATACGGCATGAGCCAGTCGCAGCGCGACAAAACGATCGGCGACGTGCTCGCGCTCACGGACATGGCGGGGCGGAAGGACGACTTCGTGCAGGGCCTCTCACGCGGCATGCAGCAGCGCGTCTCCCTCGCGCGCGTGCTCGTGCATGACCCGGATCTGCTGCTGCTCGACGAACCCGCGAGCGGCCTCGACCCGCGCGCCCGCATCGAGCTGATGGAGATTTTGCAGGAGCTGAAACGTCTCGGGAAGACGGTCTTCATCAGCTCGCACATCCTCAGTGAACTCGCGGAGCTGTGCGATTCCGTGACGATCCTCGATCGCGGCTCGGTGAAGTACACCGGCACCATGCGCGGCCTCATCGTCGGGGAAAAAACAGGCGACGCATTTGCCATCACGCTCGCCGCAGAGCACCCGCCGCTCACCATCGCGCTGAGCGCGCTACCGGGCATCATCCGCGTGCAGCAGCCCGTGGATGGCGAGGCGCGCTACACCGTGGAATTTGATCCCGCCGCGCTCACTCCGAACGCAATCCTCCATGCAGCGCTCGCATCCGGCGCGAACATCACCGCTTTCCAAGAAGACGTGAAGCACCTGAACCAAGCCTTCATGGATCTCACCGAACCGGGCGTGCGGACGTGAAGGCAGACAACGCCCAACTTCCAACGCCCAACGCCCAACTTCCAAGGGTGAGGCCCAGAGAATGCCATCTACATTGGACGTTGGGCGTTGGGCGTTGGGCGTTGGGCGTTGTTTCCGTCCCCACAGACCCAGCAGCCAGCAACCGGTAAGCCGCATGTTCACCCGCCTCCGCCCCATCTTCGCGCTTTTCGTCCGCTCGATGCGTGAGCAGTCGCGTGCGAAATTCACCCCTATCTCCAGGGCCGCCATCGCGCTGATCATCCTCCTTTTCATCGCGGCGAACGAAAGGAGTTTCACGAATCAGTCCGCACCCGGCCAGTCCGTCCTCATGATGCTCGTCATGGTGAATTTCTTCACCATCGCGATCTTTGGCCTCAGCACATTTGCCTCCGCCATCACCGAGGAAAAGGAAGAGGACACACTCGGCCTCTTGCAGATGACGAAGCTGAACCCGCTCGCGATCCTCCTCGGAAAAAGCACCGCGCGACTCTGCGAGGGACTCCTCCTGCTCGCAGTGCAGGTGCCCTTCACGATGCTGTGCATCACGCTCGGCGGCGTGTCCATGCATCAGGTGCTCCGCTGCTATGCCATCCTGGCTTCGTTCCTCTTCCTGCTCTGCAATATCGCGCTGCTCTGGTCGGTAGTTTGTCGTCGCACGAAACGCGCGACTTCCATGACGACGCTCACCGGGATCGTCCTGTACATCCTGCCCATGTTTTTGGTGGCACTGACATTTGGGGCACGTTTCCGCGGTCAGACATCGGAGTCTTGGCTGGCGTCTTTCGTCCAATGGTGGATGTCGATCAATCCCATCTTTGACCTCACCGCAGCGATCCAGCCGCGCGGCAGCGGACTGCCTTTCGAAGTGGGCTCCATCGGCCCCAGCCTCATCTGCGGTGTGATCTTCTTTTGCCTCGCGTGGATGCTTTTTGCCCCGTGCTGCAATTCCGGCGCAGAGTCCGCACCACGGCGTCCCGAGAAGCCCACCGCTCAAGCCATCCGCCGCACCTCACGCCCACGTGCCGGACGCCGGGCGATCGCCTGGAAGGAATTCTTTTTTCACGGAGGCGGGTTTCGCGGACTCTTCATCCGCTTCGTCTCTTATGCCGCCGTCATCCTTTTCCTCGTCTGGTGGATGGTCTCCATCCTCCATGAACACGTGCGATCGGAATCCATTGGCATCATGTTCTGGATCAGCGGACTCATCGCGTTCAGTATCGAATTTGGACTGATGAGCGCACGCATGTTTGCCTCCGAGCGAAAGAACAAGACGCTGGGCGCTCTCTACACGCTGCCACTCGGCACGGGCCGCCTCATCCGACACAAGATCCTCGGCTCACTCTCACAGCTCATCCCATCGGTCGCCCTCTCACTGCTCGGCCTCGCGCTCCTGCTCACCCGCTCCTCAGGCTGGAACCTGCATTTCAACGACGGGTTTCTTGCAGGCCTCTTTCTCAGCATCACTTGGTATATCTTCTTCGCGGTGCTCGTGATGTATCTCTCGCTCCGCATGCGCCGCGCGCCATTCGCGACAGGGCTCTGCGTGATGTTCTTCATCTACATCCTGATTGGCTTCACGTTTTCGGGGATGTTCCGGCATGGCGACGGCACTTCGCAAATCCTCTCGATCACAGCGGTGGCATGGATCGGCATCGCCATCATTGCATCGAGAATCCCCGGCCGTATCGCCATCGCCGCCGCGGACGAGTAGCGGAAAATGCGCGCGCTTCTCGCACTCTTTGTCCGCTCGATGCGCGAGGACGCCAGAGCACGCCTGCCCCCTATCCTCCGCGCCACGCTCGTCGTCGTCATCCTGCTGATTCTCTGGTCGAACGAACGCGACTTCACCCGACGGCCAGCACCGGGTCGTGAATTCCTCGGCATGGTACTCTTTGCCAATGTCGGCCTCATCGCCATCGCCACGCTCGGCATTTTCTCCTCCGCCATCACGGAGGAAAAGGAAGACCAGACGCTCACGCTGCTGCGCATGACGAAGCTGAACCCGCTCGCCATCCTGCTCGGGAAGAGCACGACTCGGCTCATCGGCGCGCTGCTTCTGCTCGTCGTTCAGATCCCCTTCACGCTGCTCGCCGTCACGCTCGGGGGAGTGAGCATGGCGCAGGTACTGAATGCTTACGCGGTCCTCGGAGCGACCACATTTTTCGCCTGCAATCTCGCGCTCCTCTGCTCCGTGATCTGCCCCACCGCCATCCGCGCCGGGATATGGACCGGCGTCTGGTGCTGCATCCTGTTTTTCATCCTCCCGATGATTTGCATCGTTTCCGGGCTCAGACGACTGAATTTCGCGGCGCTCGTGCCCTCGACTGCTTGGGAGCATTTCAGCACATGGACCGTCGAATCCAATCCGGCTTACACACTTGCAGTCCTCATTTTCGAGCCAAGCAAGGTAGCGCCTGTCGAAAGACACATCCTGGTGAATCTCACGGCGGGACTCGTCTGCTTTTTAATTTCGTGGCTCGTGTTCGACCGGTTCTGCTCCACCGCGCAGGAAGTCGTCGCGAGCCGCCGAAAGAAAAAGGGCTGGCGCATTTTCGCGCGCAGCCGTCCCTCGTGCCGGCGACCTCTCGCATGGAAGGACTACCATTTTCTCATCGGCGGCAGACGCGGGATGTGGCTTCGCGTCGGGATAGGAGCGCTGATTTTCCTCGCGGCGTATTCGTTCGTCCGCTGGGTTCGAATGTATACCCCTGAAAATCGCTATCTCTGGCGAACGGCGGGTTCTCTTACGATACTCTACACGCTCGTCGCATTCGCACTCGATGCCAGCCTCACGGCATCGCGTATTTTCGGCGAAGAGCGACGACTGCTTACACTCGGAAGTCTCGTCACCCTCCCGAGAACAACCGGCTCACTCATCCGGCAAAAAATTCTGGGATGCCTGCCAGCGCTGCTCCCGTGGCTGGCCATTTTCGTATTCGGATTCTGGCTTCGATCCCACTACACTTATGGATGGCGGGGCTTTTTCCGCTACTGGTTCCAAAGAATTCAGGAAGAGCGCGCGATACTCTTTTACCTGAGTTCGCAAACGCTCCTGCTGCCCATCCTCATTGCAAATCTCTCCCTCCGCATCCGGCGTGGAGCGATGCCGGCAGGGATTGCCATCGTGATCACTTTGAATGTACTCACCGCCGTCGCAATGGACTCGTCGATGGGCTTTAGTGAAAGAGAAAAACTCGCGACCTCGGGTGCCATTAGCGTCTTCATCGCAGTCATCCTTGCCGTCGGCGTCTATCGCCGAATACCCGTTGCGGCGGCAGCCGAATGATCGGTCCCAAACTCTTTGCTGCGCAAATTTGCGTCTATGATTCTGCACTCACGGCTATTCCCCTTTCACATGAAAAAATCCCTCACCCTCCTTGTGGCTCTCACCTCCGCAGCATTTGCAGCCGATCCTGAACTTCCTCAGACGAAGCTCGCCCAAATCGACAAGCTCGTCCCCGTCAATCCCATCGAAGGCTCGGCGCTTTCCTCACAATGGAAGGCAGCAAAGGGCAAATGGGAAGTTGCCGACGGCGTGCTTCGTGGCGCGGAACTCGTGGCGGATAAGCACGGTGCCGTCATCCGCACCGCGCAGAAGATCCAGGACATCGTCATCGCCTACGAGGTGAAACTCGACGGCGCAAAAGTCACCTCGCTCTCCATCAACGGCCCGAAAGACCACCTCGCACGCATCACCGTCGCACCGAATCGCTTCGTCGTGCAGCGCGACGATCAGGATCATGACGGCCCGGACAAGGCCGTCGTCTTTCTCAACAAGGACATGAAACTCGATCCCGGAACGTGGCACAGCGTCGTGCTGGAGATGGTCGGCGACAAGATGGTCGGCACGCTCGACGGCAAGATCACCGGCGAAGGCAGCGACCCGACTTTTGCCGCCAACCTGAAAAGCTCGCCCGGCTTCACGGTCGCCGGCGAGAGCGCCAGCTTCCGGAACGTGCGCATCTACATCGCGAAGCCCGAGCCGAAGAAGTAGGCGCGCTCAGCGCTTCAGGGAAAACAGCTCGCGGAACCGTGCTGCGGATTTGGGAAACTTGGTGCCTTCCTCTTTCCCTGTACCGCTCACACCGGGCGAAAGCTGGTGGCCGTGGTCGCTCTCGTTGATGTCGAAGTAGCAGTGGAACGCGACGTTGTTTTTCGGGTCGTGGATGAACGCGTGCATCTGCTCGATGAAATGCACGTCGTCGAGCCCGCCGTGATTGTGCGCGGCCCACACGAGCCCCCACTCGGGAATCGCGAGCGGCTTGCCGTGGTCTTTTGCGAACTTTGTCCAGAACGCCAGCCCACGCGGGCTCGCCATGATCCACTCATCCCACGACTTTTTCCGACGGCGCTCGATCTCCGCCGAGTTCGCGCCTGAGGGAAAAGGATATGTGTTGGGATGCCACGTCTCGTCGTACACATCCACGCCGACAAAATCCACGAACGCATCACCCGGCCACGCCTCGTCCGCAGGGAATTGCTGATCGCCGAGCGTCGGGTTCCAGCAAAGTTTCAGTGTCTCCGCGCCCGGCACTGCGCGCATCGTCTTCACGATCTGCCGCCAGTATTCCGCAAAGGCCGCCGTCTTTCCCTTCGCGCGCCACGCATACCAGTCGCCATTGAATTCCCACGCGGGCCGGAGCACCGAATCCGCGAGGCCGTGCTTCACGAGATTCTCCGCGAGCTGCTGAAAGTGGATATTGTATTCTCCCGCCGCACCTTTTTCGAGCGACACGGGAACACCGACGCCGACATCGCCCTGCTTCGGCCCGCTCCCATCCACCGGCCCCGCGAGGATCGGGATGGAAAGCACAAATTTGCGTCCCGGCTTCGCCTTCACCCACTTCGACCAGTGCTCCAGCCAGAAGATCGGCCAGCCGACATTCGACCACGATTCGCTGCCGAAAAAGTCCAGCCCCCACACCGCATCACGCCCGAGCCACGCGGCAAAGGCATCGACGCCCGCCGTTCCATTCGGCCAGTGGTAAGTGCCGAGCACGGGCTCCGTCTTCAGCGGCGCCGGGTCGGCCTGTGCGGCGATGGAAAGCTGAGCGAGGCATGCGAATGCGAGCAGGAGTCCCAGCGTGAGAGGTCGGAAGAAATGCATCATCTTTCTAGGCTGCGATGTCATGCCCGCGCTGTACGCGGACTGCGGTGATCGCACGAGTCTGATGCGTGCAAGGAAGCCGCTCAATCGGGCCGGATCATTTCAAAGCGATCACCCGTACGACAATACCAGTGCGGGCTCGCCATGCGGCCCACGGGGTGAAAACGCTCCGTGCGGACGCGCAGTTTCTCCGCATCAAAAAGATCATCGCGGACATGCAGGCGCTTCACGAGACCGATGACGAGCCGGTTGCCACCGATCTGCAGCGTCCCCCATTCCACGCATTCGAGACTCGCGGGCGACTCCGCGATGCGCGGCGGCTTCACAACTGACGAAGGCGCGGCGGTGAGCCCCGCAGCGGTGATTTCACTCACGCCATACGGCAGCGACGCCGCAGTTTTGTTCATCGCCTCAGCGACGGCTTCATCCACGAGATTCACCACGAACTCATGCCCGAGTCGGACATTGCGCGCGGTGTCCTTCGGCGTGCCATCATCGCGGTCGCCGGGGCAGAAGCCGACGATGGGCGGATTCGCGCCGAGCACATTGAAGAAGCTGAACGGCGCGGCATTCACCACGCCATCCGGCCCGAGTGTCGTGACCCACGCGATGGGCCGCGGCGTGACGAGCGAGGCGAGGATTGGGTAGGCGCGTTCCGCATGCTGTCCTTCGAGATCGAGTTCCATGGCCGGGAGGATATGCCGAAAATCATCCGCTGTCTGCTTTGCATCCCATTCGCAGAGTGCCCGCCATTCCCCGGAACGGCGCAAACGCCCGGGAAATATTCTCGCCTTCTGCAAGCACGTTCCTACGCTCATCCCATGCCTAAACCCTCCGCCGCCAAGAAAAGCAAAGCCGACGAAAAGCCTGCCAAGAACGCGAATCCCAAGGGTGCCAAGATCACCAAGAAGACCGTCCGCGCGACGAAGCACAAGGCACCCGAGCGGCGGAATGAGAACAAGGTCCGCGGGCGCTAAGGCGTCACTTTCCTGACAAAACCGGCTGGGCCGCGAGCCCGGCAGTCCGCTTCCACACGTCGCTGTGGAGCAGTCCCCAATCGGTGATGCAGCTTTGCTGCAGTCCGAATCCATTGCGTGTGAGCGCATCGTCCGGCGCGACCAGACGCTTCGCCGGGAGTCGCGTGGTGATGCGGAAGAACGCGTAGGCCAGCGCTAGCACCATGCGAGCACGCAGCCGCGCTGCGACGCGTGCGGGGATTTGGAAATCCGAAAGCAGCCAGTGCGCGTCAGGCGCTGCCGCCGACGCGAGTCGCGCGATCACTTGCGAAAGAGTCGGCTCTGGGAAGCAGTCGAGGAAGAAGTGGGTGACGATCAGATCAAAGTCCGCATCGGCCGGCGCCCACTCCGGCAAAGACGCGTGTATGAAATTTACCCGCGCACTTTGCCCCGTCCGCTGCACTGCGACCCGCGCACGTTCCAACATTCCGGCACTCGAATCCACGCACACAAACTCAGCCTCGCGCATTTTATGCACGGCACTTTCGAGAAAGCGCCCCGGCCCCTCGCCCACGATGAGCACGCGCCGGCAGTCGCGCACTTCATCAAGCCACGCCACACGGCAGCGCTGCATTTTTCCACCGGCGAGGACGGTCTCCATCCAGCGGTAATGCGGCGCGAGCCGGTCGAAGCTCATCGGAGGAAGGCGCGGATGCGCGCGCGGAAACTTACGCCCGCCGCTCCTTTATCGCCGCGAGGATCTCCGAGATGACTTCCCCGCGCGACTTCGCGCCGAGGTGGCCTTTGCCGTGGACTCGCACGCTCACGTTCCCCGCTTCGAGATCGCGCGGGCCGATGACGAGCATGTGGTGGACTTTCATCTGCTCGGCGTTCGCGACCTTTGCCTTGATGGGATCGGACGTGATGTCGAGCGCGGCGCGCACGCCTTCCGCGCGGAGTTCGGCGACCAGCGCCTTGGCGGCGACGACGAGCGGTTCCTCCGTGCCGAAGGTGAGCACGCGCACCTGCTCGGGCGCGAGCCAGAGCGGGAAATTCCCGGCGTAGTGCTCGATGAGAAATCCGATGAACCGCTCGTGCGTGCCGAGCGGCGCGCGGTGGATGCAGAGCGGCGTCTTGTCCGTGTTGTCGCGGTCGCGATACACGAGGTCGAATTTCTTTGGCACGGCGAAGTCCACCTGATTCGTGGCGAGCGTGAATTCCTTGCCGATGATGTTCCAGATTTGGATGTCAATCTTCGGGCCGTAGAAGGCGGCTTCATTCGCCACTTCCACAAAGGGCGCGCCGGACGCGACGAGGACATCGCGGACCATCTTCTCGGTCTTGAGCCAGAGGTCGGACTGGTCCACGAATTTCTTGCCGAGTTCCTTCGGGTCATGGGTGCTGAAGCGGAACTGGTAGCGCTCGATTCCGAAGATGCTGAAGTACTTCAGATACATCTCGTTCACCGCCTGAAACTCGGACGCGAACTGCTCCTCGGTGCAGTAGATGTGCGCGTCATTCATCTGCATGGCCCTCACGCGCATGAGGCCGAAAAGTTCGCCGCTCTGCTCGTACCGGTAGCACGTGCCGTATTCCGCGAGGCGCAGCGGCAGGTCGCGGTAGCTGCGCGGCACCGCCCCGAAGAGCTTGTGGTGGTGCGGGCAGTTCATCGCCTTGAGGTAGTAGAGTTCGGGTTTAGGCAGCTTCGCCAATTCCTCCTTCGCCTTTTGCTTGTCGCGCGCCCACTCTTGCTGCTCCTGAGATACATATCCGCCGCTAATCGCGAATTCGATCAATTCGTCGACTCGATCCTCATGAATCTCTTCGCGGATCTCTCCTCGCTCGATTGCGATGTTCGTCACCGTCTCGGCGACGTCAGACAGAAGAGCGGTGCAGCCTACGATCTCATTTTCCAAGCGCTTTCTCTCAACAGCGAACTCATCCAACTCCATCGGTGGAAACATCGAATCCGCGTAGTAAGGAAGATGCCCGCTCGTCTGATACAACCTTCCTCGCGCGAGATGCGGCGTGCGGACGCGATCATAACCGCCGGCGAATTCCGTTTCCTTCGCGAGCTTTTCCAACTCCTCGATGAGCACCGTGCCGCGCGGCAGCCAGAGCGGGAGGCCGGGGCCCACGTCGTCGTCGAACGTGAAAAGCTCCAGCTCCTTGCCGAGCCTGCGATGGTCGCGCTTCTTCGCCTCCTCGAGCATCGTGAAATACTCTTCGAGCTGCGTCTTGTTCTTGAACGCCGTGCCATAGATGCGCTGGAGCTGCGGGTTCTTCTCGTCGCCCTTGTAGTAGGCGCTCGCGACGTGCGTGAGCCGGAATGCGCCGATGTTCCCCGTGCGCATCACGTGCGGCCCCGCGCACAGGTCGAGGAAGTCGCCATTGCGGAAAAGCGAAATCTCCTCGCCCTCCGGGATGTCCGCGAGATTGCCGACTTTGAATTTGCTCGGATTCCCCGGCCGCTCACCCAGCCCGCCGAGCCGTCCGCTCTCCGCCAGCGCCAGCGCCTCCGCGCGCGACACCGCCGTGCGCTCAAAGACGTTGTTCGCCTTGATCTCCTTTTTCATCTCCTCCTCGATCCGCGCAAAATCCTCCGGCGAGATGCGGTGCTTCAAATCCACGTCGTAATAAAACCCATTCTCCACCGGTGGCCCCGCGGCAAACTGCGCCTCCGGCCAGATGCGGAGGATGGCCGTGGCGAGCACATGCGCCGCCGAGTGGCGGAGCCGTTCGATGTCGGTCATCGTGTTGCGTTGTTCGAGAGATTTGCGTTCTGCTTCTGGCATAAAATGGACGCGCAACTTAGCGGGCACACGCCGCGAGGCAAGCAAGCGGAGCGCCATCCGGTGGAGCGCCACCCGTCCCGGTGGCCACGTCAAAACGCCGAAGGCCCATTTCTTTTTCGACGCTTGCGTGAGGGGAGGAAGTGACGCTGCGCGTGGTGTCGTGGTGGCCACCGGGACGGGTGGCGCTCCATGGGCGCTCCATGGGCGCTCCATGGGCGCTCCTCGCACGCTCCACGCTTGCGGGGCGCACGCTCGCGTCTCACGATCACAGCCATGAGCAAGCACCTCGGCTGGTATTCCCGAGATTACCTCCCGCACTTCGACAGGCCGGGGCTCATCCAGGGGATCACTTTCCGCCTCGCCGACTCCATGCCCGCCGAGGTTCTCGCCGCATGGCGCGACGAACTCGCCCATCTCCCCGAGGGCGAGCACAGGGCCGAGTTCCAGCGCCGCATTGCCGACTACCTCGACGCCGGCCACGGCGAATGCCTGCTGCGCGACGCGCGCATTGCGAAGATCGTTGAAGACTCGCTGCTGCATTTCGACGGCGAGCGCTATCGCCTCCTCGCATGGGCCGTGATGCCGAATCACGTCCACGCCCTCGCCGAAATGCACACGACGCACACGCTCGCAGCGAACGTGCATTCATGGAAAAGCTTCACCGCGCACGAGGCGAACAAGCTGCTTGAGCGAAAGGGTGAGTTTTGGCAGCGGGAGTATCACGATCGGTACATCCGCGACGGCGAGCACCTCGTCTTTGCAAAGAACTACATCGAGCGGAACCCGGTGAAGGCGGGGCTGTGTGCGAAGTCGGATGACTGGCAGTGGAGCAGCGCATGGAAGGAGCGCCGAGCGTCCTCGCCGGCCACGTAGCACACGCGGAGCGTCACTCTGCATGGAGCGCCATCCGTCCCGGTGGCCACGATGATACCACGCGCAGCGTCACTTGTTTTCGCACGCAAGCGTCGAAGAAAAAGATGGGCCTGCGGCGGGTTGAGGTGGCCACCGGGACGGGTGGCGCTCCACGGGCGCTCCACGGGCGCTCCACTCTCACTCCGCGTCGAGGGCGCGGATGGGGAAGAGGTCGGACTTCACGTGCTGTTCCTTCATGAGCTTGGTGAGCTTTTCCACGATGTCGGGATGCTGCTCGGCCACGTCGTCATTCTCACCGGTGTCATTCGCAAGATCGAAGAGCTGCGCGTCACGCGGCTTCACCTTCGCCTTCGGGCCGGGGTGGAGTTTCTCCAGGATCACTTTCCACGAGCCGACGCGGATACATGCCTGCCCGCCGTAGCCGGGCGATTCGCGATAGAGGAATGGGCGCTCGTCTTGCGTGTCACCCAGCAGCGTGGCCGCCATGCTGATGCCATCAATGCCTGCGGGCGTCGCGGCCTTTTCACCTGAGAGATCGAGCAGCGTCGGCATCCAGTCCTCGAATCCGCTCACGCGATCACTCGTTGTTCCGGCTGCGATGTGGCCCTTCCAGCGCACGACGGTGGGCTCGCGCATGCCGCCCTCAAACATCGAGCCCTTGCGTCCGTTCAGCGGCCCGGCGCTCTCAAAAAAATCCGTGTCCGTGCCGCCGAGCTTGTCGTAGAGCGGGCCGTTGTCGCTGGTGAAAACAATGATCGTGTTTTCATCGAGGCCGAGTTCCTGCACGAGTTCCATCATGCGACCGATGTCGCGATCCATGCGCGTGACCATCGCTGCGTAAGCGGCCCGCGGTGCGCGATGAGGCAGGTAGCCGCGCGAGCCGTCGTAAGGCTCCTCGGGAAATTTCCCCGCGTATTCCGCGAGCGAATCCTCCGGCACCTGCAGCGCGAGATGCGGCACGGTCGTCGGGTAGTAGAGGAAAAACGGCTGATCCTTGTTCTCGTGGATGAACTCCATCGCCTCGGCGCTGATGAGATCGGGCGCGTATTCGTTGCCGGAGAATTTTGCGTAGGTCTCCGATGAATTCACATCGGCACCCTCGGCGAGTTTCTGGTGTGCGGAGAATTTCGGGTTGTCGAGCACGCGCTGTTTGTCGTTATCCCACAGGTGCGTCGGATAGTAGTTGTGCGCGACGGCCTGGCAGTTGTAGCCGAAGAAACGATCGAAGCCCTGCTTCAGCGGATCGCCCGTGGAGCCGACCGGGCCGAGGCCCCATTTTCCGAATCCCCCAAGCTTATAGCCGAGCTTCTTCAGCGTGAGTGGGAAGGTGAGTTCACCCTCGGGCACGGGGGTCTGGCCCTCTTCCCACTTCGGATCCATCGCCTTCGCCTGCCGGTTGTCGCGGATGAAGGCGTGGCCGGGATGCTTGCCCGTCATGAACACGCAGCGCGACGGCGCGCAGACGTTGTTGCCAGCGTAGTGCTGCGTGAGCTTCATCCCCTCCGCCGCGAGACGATCGATATTCGGGGTGCGGATTTTTTTCTGCCCAAAACAGCCGACGTCGGCGTAACCGAGATCGTCCGCGAGGATGAAGATGATGTTCGGCTTGCGGTCTGCAGCATGTACGATGACGGCGGCGAGACAGAGCGTGAGGAGGATGCGGAGGGGGGTCATGCGGGTGCGCGAAAAGAGACGCGGGGCTTGGAAATGTCGAGCACTGCGCGAGGCGGCATCCTTCGTAGCCACCGACGGAAGGAGGCGGGCACTCATTGCTTCGCAGTGTGGCCGGGTTGCGAGCAGTGCATTCGGCTCACCACCCGGAATGCCGATCACAAAATCTGCCCGCCTCCTTTCGTCGGCGGCTACGTTGCGGCTTGCCGCGATGGGTCGGCCTGTGAGACCGATGGATCATGCTGCAACATTTGATCGAAGTCTGGTTTCACTGGGTCCACGACTGGGGCTATGTCGGCGTTATCATCCTGATGGCGATGGAGAGTTCCATTTTCCCCGTGCCGAGCGAAGTCGTCATTCCTCCCGCGGCGATCCTCGCGGCGCACGGCGGGCACATGACGCTCACCGGCGTGGTGCTCGCGGGGACGTTCGGCTCGTGGCTCGGCTCGGCGATCACGTATCTCGTCGCGCGGTTCATGGGTCGCCCGTTCATTGCGCGCTACGGTGACTACGTCTTCCTTCCGCCGAAGAAAGTCGCACGCGCCGAGCGCTTCATGCACCACTACGAGACAGGCGGGATTTTCTTCGCGCGGCTGCTGCCAGTTGTCCGGCACCTTATTTCGATCCCGGCGGGAATCATCAAAATGAATTTCGCGCGCTTCAGCGCACTCACGATCTTCGGCTCGGCGATCTGGTGCGGAATCCTCACATGGCTCGGCGGTCGCGTGGGCGCAAAGCTCGACGCTCGCGAACTCGCTGCGCTGCAATCCGGCATCGGCGTGGATCTCGGCAGTCTGATTCACGCGGTGAAGCACGACGCACTCTGGATCATCATCGGCATCGTGCTCGTGTGCGTGCTGTATTTTGTCGCGATGCGGATGACGGAACAGCGGCACTCCGACGCAGGCAAAACGCCCGGCGGTAATTAATTTTTGGTCACGCAGGGATTCTAACAGCCCTGTCCTTTGCATGATCCGAGTCACACTGACAAAGTGTGCAAATGAAGCCTCCCTGCTGCCCCCCTCAGCATCCCGTTCTTCAATGCCATAAGGACGGCGATTTTTCTCCACCTCCCCTAGCCCGCACGGGAACCCGATCCGGTCGCCACGGCATCACTCGGAAATCATTGCTGATACTCATCGCTGCCCTCGTGCCTTGCGGCATGGCGCACGCGGCATTCATCGATGAAAATGGAAACGGGCTCAGTGACATCTGGGAATTGAAATACGGCGTCTCCGGGCTGAACCCGAACGAAGACGCAGACTCCGACGGCGCTCTGAACTACCAGGAAGCCGTCGCCGGCACGAACCCGCAGGATGCGAATTCCCGCCCGCCCGCGCCCACCATGGTGATGCAGAATGGTGCGGTCACGCTGACTTGGAAGTCCGTGGCGGGAAAAGCGTACCGCGTGCAGACTTCCGACACGCTGGCGAACAGCGCCTCGTGGTCGAATCTCGGCTCAGTCCTGCTCAGCGACGGCAGCGACATGACGGCTGCTTTTGGCGTGGGCTCCGCCGTCAAACAATACTTCCGCCTCGTGGTGACCGACTTTGATTCCGACGGCGACGGCGTGAACGATTGGGAGGAGCGGCAGCTTGGGTTCGATCCATTCCGGGCAGACACTTTCAACACCGGCCTCGGCGACAAGCAGGTGATCCTCAACATGCTCGCCGCGACGAATACGATCACCGTCGCGACCACCGATGCCACAGCCACCAAGGCATTCGGCGACACTGCGACGCTGCGCTTCACCCGCGCGGGGAATCTGAATCCCCTCGCAGTGACCTACATTGTCGGCGGAACTGCGGTGGCGAATACGGACTACACTGCGCTGAGCGGCACCGTGACATTCCCGCTCGGAGGCAATACCGCGGATGTGCTCGTAGCCATCAAACCAGCCGCGACCATCACGACTCAAAAGACGGTGAGCGTGACTCTTTCCGCAAACATCGCGTATGGACTCGGCACGCCTGCAAGCGCAACGGTGACGCTTTCTCCGCTTCCGAGCCCTGGCCAAGTGATCGAAGAAATGTGGACGGTGTACGATGGCTACATGGGGCTGGACGATGTTCCTTTCACGACGCCAGCGATGAACCTGCGCACGCTGACTTCGCTCGATACGGGCACGGATGTGGGTGACTACTACGGTGGCCGGATTCGCGGGTACATCACTGCGCCGACGACTGGAAACTACACGTTCTGGGTCGCGGCGGATGATGTCTCGGATTTCTCGCTCTCGACGAACGACCAGCCGGCGAATCTCGTGCGCCGCTGCCATTCGGATAACTACACGGACTACAAGCAATGGGACAAATACCCTGAGCAAAAATCCGGCCTCATCGCGTTGACGGCGGGGCAGCGGTATTATTTCGAGGCGCGCGTGCGCGAATACGGCGGCGGAGATCATCTCGCAGTCGGCTGGCTCAAGGCCGGGCAGACGGGGACACTGCCTTCGGAAGTCGTGCCCGGCAGCGTGCTCACTGCATATGTCGCACCGTACAATCCTCCGGGCCTGACGACCCTCTTTTTTGCTTCGCTGAATCGGGAACCGGGTGTCGTGAATTCGGCTTCGGGCATCGTGTCGCTGCGTTTGTCGCAGGATGAAAGTCTGGCCGTCGTGACGGTGAACACCAGTGGTCTCAGCGGGGCGGCGACTGCGGTGAATCTGCGCGGTCCGGCGAATGTCGGACAGACCGGACCGGTGCTGGTCAACCTTCTGGCCACGGCAGCGCAATCCGATGGCAGCTACCTTTGGCAGATTCCTGCCGCGTCTGTTTCGATCCTGAAATCCGGCAGCATGTACGCCAGCGTGGTCACCGCAGCGAATGCATCCGGCGAACTGCGCGGCCAACTCGGGCGCTCAGCTGCGACCGGGACCTTCACTCCGCCAGCAGATCCGCCGCCGCTGCCGACGACACTCCCGACGGCGAATGAGGCGGCGCGGTTCCTCACACAGGCGACCTTTGGAGCGACCACGGCGGAAATCGCGATCGTGCAGCGCGACGGCTACGATGCTTGGCTCAATGCACAGTTTGCGATGCCGGCGAGCTTTCACTCAGCGGTGATCGACAACGTGATCTCGAGCGGCCAATACGTCAGCCGAGACACGACGCAGGAAGCGTTTTGGAAGACAGCGGTGACGGCACCCGATCAACTCCGGCAACGCATCGCACTCGCACTCACCGAACTGATGGTCATCTCGGATCAGGATGGCGGCATCGGCAACCAGCCCTACGCACTGAGCGGCTACGCGGATATGTTGCTGCGAAACAGTTTCGGCAATTTCCGGGACCTACTCGAAGCGGTCACACTCTCGCCGGCGATGGGCCTCTATCTGGACATGCTCCAGAATGACAAAGCGAACCCGGTGACTGGAACCGTGCCGAATGAAAACTACGGTCGCGAAGTAATGCAGCTTTTCACCATCGGACTCGTGAAGCTGAATCCCGATGGGACGATCGTCCTCGACGGCAATGCAAAGCCGATACCGACCTACGGACAGTCCGAAGTGATCGGTTTTTCGACCGTATTTACAGGGTGGAATTTTGCGCAGGATTTGCTGAACTGGGACTACGTTTACGAGAACTGGCGGCAGCCGATGAAGCTCGTGCCCGCGCACCACGACCCCGCGACGAAGCGGCTCCTGGACGGGCTGATGCTCCCGCCGGGACAGACGGGCGAGCAGGATTTGAAGGACGCGCACGACGCACTTTTCAACCACCAGAACTGCGGCCCATTCATCGCGCGCTCGCTCATCCAGCGCCTCGTCACCAGCAATCCCAGCCCCGGTTACATTTATCGCGTCGCGAAGAAATTTGCGAACAACGGCAGCGGCGTGCGCGGCGACATGAAGGCCGTGATCAAAGCCATCCTGCTCGACTACGAGGCGCGCAGCTCGACCTCGCTCGCGAATCCAAACTTCGGCAAGCAGCGCGAGCCGATGGTCCGCGTGGCCACGGTCTATCGCGCGTTCAATGCCCGCGCCTACAACAACCGCTTCCAGCTCTACACCTACAATCTCTCGCCGGATTTTGGTCAGGCGTTCCTCGATGCACCGAGCGTGTTCAATTTCTTCTCGCCGTTCTTCAGCCTCTCCGGCGAGCTCGCGACCGCCGGGCTGAATAGTCCCGAATATCAGATCACCACGGACACGACGGCGATTGCGTCGTCGAACAATATTCGCGAACGCATCGCCACCACGAAGACGCCGATGTATCCTTCCTCAATCGGCCTAGACCTCACTGCGCAGGTCGCGCTCGCTTCGAACCCCGCGGCGCTCGTGGACAGCTTGAACACGCTGATGCTCGCCGGGCAGATGTCCACGGGCCTCCGCGCACAGCTCATCAACGCCGTGACCGCGCAGCCTGCGAGCAGTCCCCTGCTCCGAGCACAGACCGCCGTGCAGCTCCTCGCCACATCGCCCGAGTTTTGCGTGCAAAAATGAACACCCCCATGAATCCGTCCCTCATCCCCCGCCGGAAATTCCTCCAACGAGCCGCGTGCGCCGCAGTCGGCAACCTCGGCATCGCCTCGACCATTTGGAATCTGCGAGCCATCAATGCCGCCGTGGCGCAGCAGCCGACCGGCGGCATCCAGCCGGGCGACTTCAAGGCGCTCGTGTGCGTCTTCCTCTACGGGGGCAACGACTCGGCGAACCTGCTCATCCCGCGCGATACGGCAAGTTACGCGGCGTATTCGAATCTCCGCGGGATCCTCGCCATTCCGCAGGCAAATATCCTGCCCATCAACGACCTCGTGAATGACGGACGCGACTACGCGCTTCATCCATCCGTCCCGCAGCTCCGAAATATCTACAATCAGGGAAAGCTCGCGCTCGTGGCAAATGTGGGATCGCTCGCAGCACCGCTCACGCGCAGCACTTATCTGAACGGGACCGTGGAGCTCCCGCCGCAACTTTTCTCCCATGAGGACCAGCAGCAACAATGGCAGACCTCGTGGCCGGGAAATCCAAACCGCACCGGCTGGGGCGGACGCATGGCCGACCTCCTGCGCACGCTGAATAATGCGAACGCAATCTCGATGAGCGTCTCCCTCTCTGGCAGCAATGTCTTCGAGGTCGGCAATATCGTCTCGCAATACGGTGTCTCGACGAATGGCACCATCGGGCTCAGTGGCTTCAATGGGCCGACGGATCCGAGTTACGTCGCCTACAACAACATCGTGAATCTGCCCTCCACGAACCTCTTCGAGCGCGCCTTTGGAGCCGTCACTCGGCGTGCGATCGACAATAATCAACTGGTGACGAACGCGCTCGCCGCCGCGCCCACGATCACCACCGCGTTTCCCCCGAACTCCTATCTTGCCGACCAGCTCAAGATGGTCGCGCGGATGATCTCCGTGCGCTCGGCGCTCGGAATGCGCCGCCAGATCTACTTTGTCTCCACCGGCGGCTTCGACACACACGACCACGAGCTGACCGATCAACCGCAGCTATTCTCCGATGTGAGCACGGCACTCAGCGCATTTTACGATTCCACCGTGGAGCTCGGTGTCCAGAATTCCGTGACCACTTTCACCGCTTCCGATTTTGGCCGCACCTTCACGACAAATGGCGCGGGCTCCGACCACGGATGGGGCGGGCACCACATCGTGATGGGCGGCGATGTGAAAGGTGGGAATGTGTATGGGAGATTCCCCGTGCTCAGTGTGGATGGTCCGGACGACACCGGCTATGGCCGTTGGATTCCGAGCACAAGCGTGGACGAATACGGTGCCACGTTGGCGAAATGGTTCGGCGTGAATCCGAGCCTCACACCGGGAGGCGAGTTGCTCACGGTGTTCCCAAACCTCGGCCGCTTCGCGACGCCCGATCTAGGGTTCATGAACTGACGCCGAGTTTCTCCGAACATGGCGAACAGACGTAACGCAACCGTCGTCGCATGCGCGCTGCTGCTGGTGGTTGTGCTGGTCACGGTTTGGCGCGGCTCGCATCCACCATCCCCATCCAAGGATGTCGCAGCGACACCTGCGCCGCAGGATGCGCCCGCCATTGCTCCGGAGAAAAAGGACGCCTCGCCTGCACCAGCAAACGCCACGACACCGAAGGCTACGCCCCTCGGAATCAATCCCCGACCAATCACCGATGCGCCGCACTTCAGCACGATGCAGGAGTATCGCGCCGAACAAGCCGCAAGGCCGCTGCCACCGGAATCACTAGTCCCGCCACCCGCCAGCAAGACACCCGAAAACGAAGTGCAACGCATCCAGGGCACCGTCCGAAAATACCGCGCGGCATTTGGCCAAAACCCAGTGGGCAGCAATCCCGAGATCACGCGCGCGCTGGCTGGAAAAAATCCAAGCGGAGCCCGGTTTCTCGACTCTGCCGTCGTCTCGCTCAATGACGCGGGTGAACTGCTCGACCTCTTCGGGACGCCTTACTTTTTCCATCCGGTGTCCGGATCGATTATGGAGATCCGTTCTGCAGGGCCCGACCGGAAGCTCTTTACCCCCGACGATATCGTGAAATGAATGCGGCGCTCGATTGCCTCCGCTCGCAGACTATTTTCTAAAGCTCGATCCGCACTCCGGGAGCAGGCGAGAGGACTTCGGTCTCCGGCAAATCCTCGCGCGCAGCGGCGGAAAGCCAAGTGGTGGACTCCGGTTCGCCATGGACGTAGATGAGCTTGCGCGGCTTCGCGCGCTTCACGTAGGCGCGGATGGATTCGCGCGAGGCGTGCGCGCTGAAATTAAACGTGCTGATCTCGCAACGCACGGCCTCCTCAGGGTGATCGGCAGCGAGGGAAATTTTCCCGCCGGTGCCAGTCGTGCGCAGCTTGCCCGCAGGCGACTCGGGATCTGCGTAGCCGACGAAGAAGATCGCGTTTTCCGGTCGGCTGAGGAACTGCCGCGCAAAAACGTTCGACAGCGTCTTTTCCATCATCATACCGCTGCTGAGCGCAAAAATGCGACTTGGCTTCATGCGGAGGTCGGCGAGGTTTTGGCCGTTCACGACGAAGGGCGCAACGTCGTTCAGTAGGTCGAGGTCCGGCTTCAGGCGGGGAGTCTTGCGCGCGAGTTTATCGAATACCTCGGTGAGCTTCGCGCCGAGGCCGCCGATGTAGAGCGGGCAGTCGCGGCGCAGTCGTCCACGGCTGCGGAGATCGTGGAAAAGCGCGAGAAATTCCTGCGTCTTGCCGAGTGCAAAAAGGGGCATGAGCACACAGCCGCCACGGGCGAAAACCTTTGCGATCGCATCCGCCAACCGCTCGGTCTCGCCCGCACGAGTGAAGCCCGCGGGTGCCGGACGGCTACCGTAAGTGCTCTCCATGATCATCACGTCGCAAGGCTCACTGGCGAAGTCGGGAAAGGCCGCGCCAGGCGACAGGCTCTGCGCGTCGAACTGAACGTCGCCCGCGTAAAAAAGTGTGCGACCACCGCTGCGGATGAGCGTGCCCGCGGAGCCGAGAATGTGGCCCGCGTCGAAAAATTCGACCGTGACGTCCGTGACCTCAGCGGACCCGACACGCTCGCCGTGCAGATCGAACTTTTGATTCAACGGACGCCCGAGCCACCGACGTGAGCCGGCGTCCACTTCTCGGTGTGTGAAGAGGGGCGCGATTTCCGAACCTGATGCCTGCTCGGCGTGCATCACATTCACTGAATTATGCAGCATGATCTGACCGAGCAGCCGAGTGGCATCGGTCATCAGCACTGGTGCGCGCGGGTGGCGACGCATCGCGACCGGAAGCGAGCCAATGTGATCCTGGTGCGCGTGCGACATCACGATCGTATCCACGGTGTCGTCCTGCAAAAGTCCGAGCTGCGGGAGCCCTTCGTTACCTGCCTTTTTGGGATGGAACCCCGCATCAAGCAGGATGCGGCGACCGCCGGTTTCGATGAAATAGCAGTTCGACCCGATTTCGAGTGCGCCGGTGAGATTGGTGAAATGGATGGACGACATGCTCGAAATGTTGGCGACAGGGACAGCCTGCGAACGCCGGACCTAGAACGCGATGATTTTCTCGATGCGACGCGCGACGAGACGGAGGAGAAGCACCCACACTGCGAGGCCGACGGGAACCAGCGCAGGAAGGAGCAGCTTTTCGCTGTGGAAATACCACCAAGCAGCACCGGCACAACAGGCGAGCAGGAAAAGGGTGATGAGGACACACGCGACAGGTCGCCATTTCCGGATCCATAGCGCGACGAATGCCGCGAAGCCGACGAGCGACCAGCCGAACCACTCGCCGATGTGCTTCGGGAACGCGCCGATTTCTGCGGTCGCAAATGCGGTGCCGATGAACTCGCCGGGCGAGACCGCGCGACCATCGGGCATCGTGATCGAGCGCGATCCGACATCCGTGCGCCCGAGCATCACGATGCGATTTGCAAAAAGTTCAGGCGTGCAGACGGGGGCTTCCTTGCGGTCGATCTGTTCGCGCGAGAGGAGCAGATCATCGTAGGACACGCGTGTGAAATCCGCGCCGACATTCAGGAGCATGCGTCCGGATTCGTCGATCGGGAGTGAGTGGGATTTTCCCAAAGCGATGTGAGATCCGAGGACGACCTCGACCTCGTCGATGGTGACTTTCTCCAGATGCATCGCGAGCTGCAGTACCATGGTCGGCACGGGCTGGCCACGGTAGCGGAGCACGAGCGGGCACCAGCCTCGCGGACCGTTGTGCTCGGGGAGATTCGTCCAGCCGGGCTGAGTCGTGAGGCGCAGTGTCTCACCCGCCCAGGACGTGATGGCGGCGAAATCGGGCACCTGGGTGAGGTCGCCCCTCACCTTGCGGAGCACAGGCATGGGCTGCAGCTCCTGCACGTCCCCGGCATCCGGCATCACGCCGAGCTGGCCACCGAGGACAAGCTTCGGCGTGCGCAGCACTTGGTCATGGAGCATTTTCTCAAAGACCGGATCCGTCTCTGCCGCAGAGTCGGGATCGGAATTCATCACCGGCTCGACGGCGAGCACGGATGGCTGGAAGGGCAGGACGGCGTGGAAGAAAAGCGCAAAGTCATCCGCCTTCCACGGCCACGGGTGCTTGGAAAGCGTATCGCCAGTGACCTCCACGAGCGTAAATTTTTTCCCGATCGAGGCCGGAGTGAAGTGCTTCGATATGAATGCCCACCAGTGCTCATCGAACTTCGCCAGCCTGCCGATGGACGCTTCACGCATGAGCGAAGCGCCCGCGAGAAAGACCAGAAGTGCATAGATCAAAGAGCCTCGGCGAAGCATGGGCGGGGAAAGTGCGCCAAGTCGCGGCACGAGGGAAAGCCGAAACCGCTCGTGATTTTTCTCAGGGCGGAAATCCAACCGCGGAGAAAAAGTTCCGTCAGGGAACCACGACAAGGAAGGGCAGGATACCGTTGCTGCCTTCCGGCTCTGGCGGGGTTTTCCAGCCTTCCATCCATGGCCCCTGACGGAGCTGGGATACAAGCACGTGAGACCCCGTGTGACAAAATGAATTCGTGGGAATATTTCCGAAAAGCCCTTGCAAAGAAAATTACAAGGCGCTTAGAACAACCACCTCGAAGAACTTTAGACGTTTTGACGTTGCACCCCAGTGCCAAGATTGTCACATCTTGGCCACCCCCCCCCCCCCACAAAAAAAAAAAAAAAATATTTAAAATATAAAAACCACACAAAAAAAAAAAAAACAC
>JBBRPQ010000007.1:0-116533 GCA_038227825.1 Chthoniobacterales bacterium | reverse complement strand
GGGCCAGTAGCTTCCGCGCCTTCGCCACCGTTGATGAGAGGTTGAAAACGTGATTTTGCCGGTGCTCGCGGCCCGATCGACGGCAAAGCCGTGACAGACGTGGAGCGCGTCGGCATAGGACGAGAGGATGCGTTCCGCCCGGTGCCCATCGGTGAGCGATGCCAGCGCAAAATTGAACGCAGTCCGCCGGGCAAAGGTGACCTTGCAGTTGTCCCAATGGCACCCGGCGAGCCGCTCCAGCATCGCAAATGACTTTTTCCGCAGTTTCGGAACGGGTTTTCTCCCCGGCGGTTCTTCCTTCCCACCGCGCCACTGCGCAACATCGCGCCATGTGCCGTATGGATCTGGCTGCTGTATTCCGTAGGAATCCTCCCTAAGAATAGCATTGTGACAGACCCGGTGATTTTCGGCGGGCTTTGCGTGGGTCATTTTCGGAAGCGGTGAAGCCTTCAAATCATCTTGCGCCGTCCGCTGTCTTCCCGAAGCGGCAAACCCCTGCACCTTGACCTTTTTCGGGCGTCCGCGCGGACGCTTTTGCGGTACGATCGTGATCGTCGGCGAAATCTTTTCCCCACCTTTGCCAAGCGTCGTGTAGTTGTGGAGTGGTTTGCTACGCCGGTCGTAAAACAGTGAGTGCTTATCGTAGAGAAGCTTTGCGGGGTCGGCCACGATGACGCCCCATTTCTTCGCGCCGCGCCCTCCCTTGGTCCGCATCTTTGTCTCGAACGCCAGCTCTCCGTCACGGCGCAGTTTTGACAGCTCCCGCGTGGCATGTTCACGGCTGTAGCCAGTCTTCCGGCAAAATGCGCCAAGGTCAATGTCGCCCCAAATCGGGGAGCGCGCGGCGACGTTCTTAATCCATCCCTTGAGGCGCGCACGGCACGTTGCAACGTGGCCGCGACGACGGCCACGGCGGCGACGAACATTATTCTCTTCCTTGAGGGATGAGGGCAGATCCCACCCGTTAGAAAAACTCGGCATTTTTCTTGACTCCCGGCAATCGGAGGCCAAGTTCGCCGTGAATTATTTCGGCTCCTTGGCTTCCAAAAGCCCTCGGGGATTGGTGAGCGACCAACTCACCAATCCCCGTTTTTTTGGATTAGTGGTTGGTTGTTAAGCGGGCATGGTTTTCACCTCCTCGCAGTAGGGGATGGGAGCCGGGTAGCTGCGCCGTGCATGGAGCAACTTTCATTGGAAATTGTTTCGATGGTGGAGCGGCATGCCACCTGAGTTAGTTGCGCGTTTACCAAAAGCCGTCTCTGGCAACCCCTCAAGATTGCTCCGCGCACGGCGCAACTACTCTGCCCACCTTGCTCTAGCGTCCCGACCATTATGAGCCAACAGACCTACAAGAATGTGGTGGGGCCGAAGATCAGAAGTTTGCGCATCCATCTCTCTTGGACCCAAGAAGCATTGACGAAATACTTGCGGCGCATGGGCTGGAACATCTCACGCAGCACACTCGCCAAAGTCGAAGCCCGTCTAATCCATGTTAGCGATTCCGACCTCTTGTATTTTGTCCGACTGTTTGAGGTGGAGCCGAACTATTTGTTGCCAGAACTTGACCCGAACGAGCACTTGGGGACCGCCGTTCGACGCCTCCTTGCCCGCGAGCAAGCTGCCTAGTCAAAGTCCTTGAAAATGGCTGAGCACCAAACCTGCGAAGACGCCATTGCCGCGCATACACGAGCGATCGCTGATCTCCTTTGCGAGCAGGCGAGGAACGCATTGGGGAGGCTGCGCGAAGTCGAGCGGGAGACGCTGGAGCGGATTCAGCAGACCTCCCCTCGCGATTACGACTATGACGCCGCAGCCATTTACCTCGCCATTCCACGGCGCACCTTGGAACGCCGTGTCGCCGACCGGGAGATTTCCTTTCGCAAGGACGGCAAGCGCGTGCGTTTTACTAAATCCGCGCTCGATCAATATAAAACAACGGTCACAACGAATCGCCGCGAACGCCGCCCCCTCACGCTTTAGTCGCCTTGCGCTTCGGCACCACCTTGACGGGCTGTTTGGGTGCGATCGCAAAGAAGGCTTTTCCCTCTGTCTGCGTCACTCGTTCGAGGTAGTGGCGCTTGATGATCGCTTCGCTGTTTCCAGCCCATAGTGCGACCTGTCCGATTTGCTGCACGAACGCCACCGCGTAGCTGATGAAGGAGTGTCGCATTACATCGGGAGTCCACCGGAATCCCTTCGTTTTTGCGAAGGCGGACAGCTTTTTATAGGCATTCGCTGGCGCGATCAAACCGACCGACTTGCGGTGTGGGGCGAGCCACGCCGCGAGGTTCTGCTGCATTTTCGTGAGCCGACGGAACCCGGTCTTGGCCTGGTCTGCGCGGATTTCGATGTCGCCGAAGTTCCAACGAAGCGCCTCCTCGAAGCGCAGTCGGGTCAGCTCCGCGGGCCGCACGCCTGCGAAGAAGCCGAGCGCCGCGTAGGGCACCAATTCAGGCTTTTCGGCGAGCATAGCCGCCATGAGTTTCGCGACCGTGGCGACAGGAAAAATCGTAATCGTGGTGGGCGCGTCGAGTTTTTTGATCTGGCTCGCTTCGACAGGCACGCCAAGCGGGAGGTATTTCTGGTTTTGTGCCCAGCGAGAAAACGCCACCAAAGTTTCGCGCTCATTGTTCCGTGCGCGCTTGCCGAGGTCGAAACCTTTGATCCATGCCTCCATATCGCTCGCAGTGACTTCATGAAGCGCACCTGGGAAGCGCGCCGCAAACCGCTCCAACCGATTGCGCACTCGAGAGCGGTAGGCAGGGCTCATATCATCGGCGAGGCTGAGGTCGTATTCCGCAACGAGTTCGGGATTTTCTTGCCCGTCTTCTGTGGTGTAATTTTCTTGAAAACCTCAACGGCATCCAGAAGCGATGCGCCGCCGAGCCGCTGCATCGCGACTGCCCACTCACGGCAAGCCACATCGACCGGGGCGAGACCGGCGAGCACGGTTTTCGCGGCGAGGTAGATCGTCGCATCTTCAGTTTGAGAGAAGACCGGCGCGCGCTCGTTGAGCATCGCGAGGATGCGGCCGGCGTCGGTGTGCGCCTCGCGCTCATCGGCGCGGGTTTTCATCCGGCGCTTGCCCGCCACATAATACTCAATGCGAAAAGCCTCGCTGCCGTGGTCGCGGACTTTGCGAATGACGACGCGCTCTCCGTTCTCTTCGAGCGCCACCGGGTATTTTTTCGTTTTCACATATCCACGATACGCTGCGTCTTCTTGCGCGGCGAGGGATTTGGTAGGAAAGGCGGTAGGAAATCGCCAGTCCCACCCCGTAATCCCCTAGCAATCAGGGGCCGCGCGAGTGGAGCCTAGGGGGTTCGAACCCCTGACCTCCTCAATGCCATTGAGGCGCTCTACCAACTGAGCTAAGACCCCGTTCGCAGCGGGCGTGGAAGATGGGAATCGTGTGTGGCGTTGGCAAGGGGAATTTTTGGCGCAGCGGGCTACGGTTCACTCTGCCGAGAGACTGCGGTGCTGCCTTCCCTGACGTGCTTCAGATCAGTCACAATAATGAATGTCACAATAACGAGCAGCGACCACGAGCTGATTTTCCCAGCAGAAACGACGCTCCATGCTTTGTGCTGGTTCGGGTAAAGCCATGCACCGTTCAGCGTGGCGATGTTTTCAGCGATCCATACGAAAAAGCCGATGAGAATGAAGCTTAGCAAAAGCGGCATTTTTCTTTCAATAGCGAGCGCGGTGAAGTGAACGCGTGTGCGCGCAAACGTGAGCGCAACCGCGCCGATAAGCCACCAGCGGAAATCACCGATGTAATGGTGTGTGAAAAAATTCAGGTAGATCGCCGCACTCAGCGTGACGCTCAGCGCATGCGGCGGATAGCCGGTGAGCCGGAGGTTCATGATGCGCCACGACTGGCACATGTAGCTGGCGACGGCAGCATACATGAAGCCGCTGTAGAGCGGAACGTTCCCAATTTTGAAAAGGCCCGCTTCGGGATAGGTCCATGAGTTGATTCCCGGCTGCGTCTTGAACAGTTCGAGCATCAGGCCAAGGAGATGAAACACTGTGAGGACGGCCGCTTCAGCAAGGGTCTCGATACGCGTGAGTAGCAGCAATGCCTGAATGATCAGCGCGGCGATGAGGATCAGATCATAACGCGCGATATTGCCGATATGGACAAACTTCGAGAGAGCCAGAACGAGGAAAAACAGGCCTGCAAAAATGCACGCCCGGGCCTGCCGTTTCCCAAAGGAGATGAACTCGCTGGCAATGCCCGACATTTATCAGCCGTCCGAGCGAAAAATCAGGGTTCACGTTCCGCGCTTGTGCGACGCGGATGACTTTCTAGGAGGCGGCGAGCGCTCGAATCCTCGGCCATTCCGAGGCCCGACCAGTCGCGGGCATGCTCGCCATACTTTTTCCAAAAAGCGCGGAGGTTTTCATTTGCGACAAATTCCGGGTGCTCGACGAGCACATCGTACGGGCCGGGGCGGCTGAAAATTTTTGCCATGATGGGTACGAGGTCGAGAACGAAGAGCGTGCCGAAAATCACGAGGAACTGGAACATCCCGGCGATCCACTTTTTCCCCTGCTCACCGCGCTCGGTGGGATCCGCATCGGGGGCGGGAAGGAAGATGACGTTGTAGAGCCCGATGGTCTCCTCCATCGGATCGAGCACGCCATTCATCTTGCGTTCGTAGCGGGCAATCGGCGGGCCATACTCGTCGTCGGCGCGCTTCACTCCACTCTTGTTATCAGCCTCCAGCGCAGCAGTAAGTTCGGTGATGCGGGCGAGACGGACGGGATGCCCGGCTTCCAATTCCGAGATCTCCGCGGTGACCTTTTCCAGGCGCTCTTTGCGAATCCGTTCCCTCTCCCTGGCCTCCTCCACGAATGCCGCGCGTTTGCTGCCGAGGCTGTCGAGGTAGGCATTGCGATCGGTGAGGCGGGCGGAGGCCAGCTCCCTGTCGCTCGCGACGAGCGCGGACTGCTGCGCGCGGTGCGTGATTTCAAGCTGGCGGATTTCCACGCCCACCGATCGGTCGCGCAACTGCATGTCCTTTGTCCGGGGCCCATCGCCGGGCTTCTTGGCCTCGGGGTAAAATTCATTTGGCTGGCCGGCGACTTCGCGTGCGATCGCTTCGACGAGCCGTCGGTGGAGATCCTGCTTTGTATCGAGGGCAGTGTACGTCTTCGCGAGAGTCTCCTTTTGCGCCTCGATCTGCGCGATCACTGCACGCGTCGCGCCACTCGCAGGTGCGACGAAGTCCGGCAGACTTGCCTTCTTCCGCTCCTCATCCATGCGCTCGTCGGCATACGTTTCTGCATTGATGATGGCTTTCTGCAATTCCGGGAGCTGCATCATCAAAGAGTCCCGTTTTGAATTAAAATCAGCGGTGAGCTGTTTGCGTTCAGAAGCCTCGTCGTCGTGAATTTTCTGAAGTTCGAAGGCGAGTTCCTTGCGTCTTGCGGCCTCCTTTTCGCGGAGCCCATTCAGCTTTCCCTGGATCTCCGTCTGGATGCGGTGCGTGATCGCGGGGCGGTATTGATCGAGGCAGAATGGAAAGGCGATGGCCACGCTCACGACCCCTGAGAGCGCAAATCGGAAGACGACTTGCAGCAGCTTCCGCCACCACGGCTGGAACGGACGATAGGTCGCGAGCAGGATGCGATCGGTATTCAGGATCACAAATGCCCACGCCAGCGAGATGCCGATTACCGCGAGCCACGGAGGCTCGGCGAAGCGGCTCTTTGAGTAAAAAATCATGCCGAGGAACGACATGATCGTCGGAATCAGAACCGTGCTGCCGAGCACTGCGACGCGTTCGCGTTCCGTCGCGGGGCAATGCTGGAGCGTCTCCCATCGCGCGCCCGCCAGCCAGTAAAGGGGGCGCATCCATTTGTCCCAGTTCGACGGCGCATCGGCTTCAGGCGGGAGAGGATTTTCAGGTGGCTGCCAGTGCATCGTGGCGAGAGCGTATCGGGGAAGTCACGATGCGCCAGTGATCAAAACAGCGTGGCCCACGGATCCCGGAATGGCAGGGATTCAGTCTGCGCGCTGCGTCTCCGAGCAGAGCTTGCTCCGTCCGCATTCGAGCACCTTCCGCTCTTCGCGTGTGAGGCTCTGCATTCCACCCAGTGAAATCTTTTCGAGGATGGGATCGATTTCCATGCGCACAAAATCCTCCGCGTTCATGCGCTGCATGCGCAGTTCGCGTTGCGTGCGTTCGAACTTCCGGCGCTGAAACCACATCGGATTCCCAAACCCCAGCTTTCGCGCCCAGGCCCAGCCGAGGAGACTGCCGGTGAGAATTCCAGCCGGACCGATATTGCCGAATGTCCGGGTTGCAACCGCTCCGGCCGCAAATGCAATCATCGCAATGGCGAGATACTTCGCGCGGCAGCGCAGAGGGAAGAGATGGAAGAACGAGAAGCCCGTCTCGAGTTCCGGCATGATCGTCGCATATGCCGCGAGGACTGCGGCGACCGCGGCGGAAAAACCGACCACTGCGACATTGCTCCCGACTGCCAGGCTGACGGCTCCGCCGATCACATTTGCGAGCAGGCAGAGCCATACGAAATTCACGCGTCCGACAATCGGCTCAATCTCGCGACCCGCATACCAGAGCACGAGGAGATTCGCGAAAAAGTGAAGCGCTCCCGCGTGGAGGAATTGGTAGCTAAACAGGCGCCAATATTCCCCGTTGTAAAATTCGCCGCGCTCAAGCTGAAGCAGATCCAGCGGGTTCTTGGGGATCTGCCCGTTCGTCGCGCACCACGCAAGCACCGCCTGCATCGTGCCCCAGAAAATCATCGTCCAGAAAAACACCAGCACCCCTGCGGAACGTCCCGGTGACCACACACGCTGGAAGGAGGAGGTCTGGCGTCTAGGGAGGCTCATAGGACGAACTTATCCACTATGGCCATTTTCGCTGTTTGTAAAACCGGAATTTAAGGCACGCAAAGCCGCAGCTTGCCCGCCACGCGGAAAGTCACCGGCAGCTCACCGGAAAGTTCGCCATCGACTTCCACTGGGACTTCCTCTTCCGAACGCACCGTCGCCTCGGATACCTGGAAGTATTCCACGCCGTCCATCCCTGTGTGCCGCCCGACGAGGATACCCGCGAGATACTTCGCGATGTCGAGGTAGCCGATGTTTTTGAAAATGAGCACATCGAGCAAGCCGTCGTCCACGCGCGCCTTTGGGAAGAGCACGATCTTCGCGCCGTAGTATCGGCCATTTCCGATCAGCACGAACGAGCCCTCGCTGATTTTTCCACCAGCTTCGATGATGAGCTTCGGCGGAGTGCGGGCGGCGATCTGCGCAGCGCTGATGAGGTAGCTCAGCGGGCCGAGATTCTTCTTGGACTCCCAAGTCGTCTCCTTCACCACCTGCGCATCGAGCCCCACTCCTGCGAGCTGGATAAAATGCGTGCCGTTCGCGGCGAGCAAATCGATCTCCCGCATGTTGCCAGAGCGAATGACGCCCCACGCTTCATCCAGCTTGTCCGGCAGATCGTGTTCCTTGGAAAAAACATTCATCGTGCCGATGGGCAGCACGGCGAGTGCGGATTTGGAACCGGCGAGACCATTCGCGACCTCGTTCACCGTCCCATCGCCACCTGCCGCAGCGACGATGCGGTATCCTTCGCGCGCTGCCTCGGAGGCGAGTCGCCGCGCATCGCCCGGCCCGGTCGTCATGAGCAGTCGCGCCTCGGGTGCCATCGCATGGAATACAGACGCGAGGTCGCGCGACTTTTCGCTGCGGGCACTGGGATTGAAAATGATGGCGGTGTCCGTCACAGGTGGCTCGCTATCTAAGCAGTGCGGAGGGTCCGTTGCCAGATACTTTCCGCCCTTTCCTTTGTTCGGTGCGCCGCTAGTTTCCCGCGCCTGTGAAACGTCGCATCACAAAATATCTCACCATCGCCGCCATCGTGCTGGTGCTGCTCATCGCCGTCGGCGGGTGGTGTCTGGACCGCTGGCTCCAGTCCGCCTCCGTGCGTGCGCAGATCGAGGGAAAGCTCAGCGAAGAACTGAAGATGCCGGTGAAGATTGACGGGATGGGCTTTTCATCGTGGAGCGGCCTTTCGACAAAAAAGATCACCGTATCCGGCCCGGATGGAGTTCTATTTGAAGCCGACGGCATCTCCGCAAGTCACAGCTTCAGTTCGCTCTTTCGCGGCAATCTCGGGCTCAGCGAAGTGCGCATCCGGCAGCCTCACTTCCGATTGTTCCAAAACGCCGCCGGCCAATGGACGCCATCACGACATGGCGAACCAGCGGCTCCGCCCGCACAGCCCGTATCCACCTCACCGCAGCCTGCGCCCGTCATCCAGCCTGCTCCGGTCGTATCCGCACCGAAAAAGCGGCCCACGATTTCCATCGGCAAAATCCGGATCGAGAACGGCACTGTCGAGATGTTCGACAAGACCAAGGCTCCATTCGCGACTGTCACCGGCCTGAACATCACGATGCGCGATGTGAGCGAGACAGCGTTCAATGGCAATCTCGGGATCGACAAGGCGGTGCTGCACGGGCGCGTCGCCATCGAGCATCTCAGCGGGCTCGCGGTTCGCGACGGGCAGTCATTTGCACTTCGCGATTTCAGCGTAGAGACCGGTGGAGGCAAAATCACTGGCGAAGCCGGATACACCATCGGCGCGACCGCAAACGCCAAAATGAAGATCAACGCAGTGAACCTCGCCCTTGCCACTTTGCAGGGCGGGATGACCGGGCAGAAAATCTCCGGCATCGTGACCGGCGGCGCCCAAGTCTCCGGTCTCGGTGCGGATCGAAAATCCATCGCCGGCAGCGGCCTCTTTTCACTCAAGGGCGGCGACTGCTCGCAATTTGAACTCCTCCGACAGGTCGGCGACGTCCTGCGCCTCGCCGCGCTCGCAAACTTTCAGATCGCGGACGCCACGGTGAATTTCCAAGTCGCGAATGAGCAAGTGATCCTCTCGCCGATGACCGTGGTCACGCCGCCCATCACGCTCGGCATGAGCGGGCCGGTGACATTCGACGGTGCGCTGAACCTCTCCGCAAATCTCTATGCGCCGGCAAGCCTCGTCGCATCACAGTCGATGATTGCCGGGCAGTTTTCGCCGCCGGATGCGAACGGCCTCCAGAGCGTCCCCTTCACGATCACCGGCGACATGAAGAAGCCCAGGCAAAACCTCGCCGACGCACTCACCGGCACGAAGAATCACCGGCAGCAAAACATCATCGCGGGCGCCTCCATCCTCACGAATCTCCTGCAGAAAAATAATCCAAAGCTCCTGAAAAAACTGGAGCCCGCATTGCAACTCATTCAGCCGAACATGCCGCCTGCACCACCGAAACCATGAGGGTCGTCGGCGGCATCGCGGGTGGCATCCCGCTTCACGTCCCGAAGACCGATCTGCGCCCGACGATGGACGTGGTGAAGAATGCGATCTTCAGCAGCCTCGCGGAGTTCGTCCCTGGCGCACGAGTGCTCGATCTTTTCGCCGGCACTGGCGGGCTGGGCATCGAGGCGCTCAGCCGTGGCGCTGCGTCGTGTGTCTTTGTCGAAAGTGATCGCCGCGCGTGCGACAGCATCCGGCGCAATCTGGAAAAGACAAAACTCGCTGGTGGCACGATCACCTGTGCCGACGCGCTGAGCTGGGTCCAGCGGAACGCGCAGGCGGGTGCCTTTGACTTGATCCTCGCCGATCCGCCGTATGCAAAAGGCAAAGGCGGACGCGATTTTGCAAGGGAACTGATCGCGCTTCCCGAGATCCTCCGCGCGCTCGCACCGGGCGGGCTATTCATCCTCGAACACCGCCCGGATGAGCCGCTCCCGCTCGGTAACGAATGGGAATGCACACGCGACAAACGTTACGGCGCGACCGCCGTCGCATTCCTGCGTGCAAAACAAATTTCCGCACCCGCTTCCAATCCGTGACCGACCAAGAAATCAAAAATAACCACCCCGCATTTCTCTCAGCCGCTGACCATGCGCTCTGGCAACCTGCCGACCATGTTCGCCGCGCGGAGATGTCCGAAATTTTTGCGCGCACTGCACCGCTGGAAATTGATTTCGGCTGCGGCGACGGATCCTTCCTACTCTCGATGGCCGCGCGTTTTCCCACGCGGAATTTCCTCGGCACGGAGCGCATGCTCGGCCGAGTCGAAAAGGTGAGCCGCGCCATCGCGCGCAGCGGTTTGACGAACTGCCGCATCATCCGACTCGAAAGCAACTATGTCGCAAAATGGCTGCTGCCCATCGGCTGCGCGGAAATTGTTCATGTCGGATTTCCCGATCCTTGGCCGAAACGGCACCACCATTCGCGCCGGCTTTTTCAGGACGACTTCATGGAGTCACTTCATCAGGTGCTGGCACCCGGTGCCGAAGTTCGAATCAAGACAGACGATCAGCCTTACTTCCTCTGGATCGAAAAAGTGATCGCGCGAGCGAAAGGCTTTGAGCGAATCGAGTGGGTCGAGGATGCGGACTATCCGAAGACGGATTTCGAGCAGCATTTCGTCTCGCAGGGACTGCCGATTTATCGCGCGCGGCTGCGAAAGGTCTGACTGTCGAGGTAGGTCTGCACTGTCAGTCCATTGCCTTGGCGCATTTCGATGCGCACCGCGCCGCAGCGGACCTGCTGAAAGGACTCCGCACCTAGTGCGTGCACATTTTTCTCCCACTCTGCCATTCGTTCCGCAGGTGTTCCAAATGGCGGCAGCGAGCACACGGCAGTCACCGGGTTCACGCGCGAAAGAAAATCCGGCGTGCCGGAGATGTCCCGTGAATGCCAGCCGGACACCACCACATCGGCACGCAGATCCGGTTCGTTTTCCAAGAGCCAGCGCTCGGTGGAAAATCCCGCATCCGACATCAGCAGCACGCGCAGCCCGGCCGATTCGACCCGGCAGACGAGTGCCTTGTCATCGGCGAGACTGCGGGTGATTTTCGCCGGTGGAAAGAGCACTCGAAGCACTGCATTTTTTCCGATGGCGATCTCGTCTCCACGCTGAAGATAGCGCCTGCCGAAATTTGCGGCAGCCAGTCGCGCATGAACGTCCCGCCGCGCTGGAGAGCGATCGCCCGGTATCGTATCCGCGATCCATCTTGGGCGAAAATCATTGAAGACTGATGATGCGGCACCGACGTGGGAACTGTCGCCATGAGTGAGCACCAACCCATCGAGACGGTTCACACCGCGCGAGCGGAGGAAGGGGAGCAGAGTGTTGTCGTAGTCGCGTACATTTCCACAATCCACGAGCCAGTCTGCATCGCCCGAGCGAATGTGAATCGCCGCACCATCGCCGACTTCCAGCGAGGTGATCTCGCACGCAGGTGCCGATTTTAAGCGCGGCATCTCGACATAGACGTAGCCGCCCGGTGCCTTGGAAAAGAACGCAAGGCTTGCGAGCAGTGCCTTCGTCGTCACCCAGTTCGCCTGATTCACGAGCGCCACGAGATTTGCGGAAAACGTCCCGCAGAGCAGCGCCATGAGCCCGAGTGCCAGGACCATGAACGCAAGCGGAACGGCGACCGCATTCGCGACGATCGCGACCGGCGAAATAAGGTGAAAATACCCGGCCATGAAAACAAACGAACCGATCCACGCCGAGAGTGTCACGCCACCTGCACTGGCGATCTGTTTCCAGAACCACGCACGGCTAACTTCGCCGCGAGTCCACAGCTCTTGGGGAATGAAATCGTCCGGCTCACCAAGTGGCTGGAGCCATCGTGCGATGGGGCCGGACAGACCCATGATGAAAACAACAAGCACGAACGAAAGCTGGAAGCCGGGGGTGAAAAGTTCGTTCGTGTCCCACACGAGGATTGCCACGGCTGCAGCGGCGAGGCTGTTCATCGGCAGCGCAGGTCGGCCGACCAATTGGCCGAGAAGGATGAATGAAGCCATCACCGTCGCACGCACGCAACTCGCGCTCAGACCTGTGATCAGCGCGTATGCGCAAAGAAGCGGTACAATGATCGCCACCGCCGCCCGACGCGAGAACCGCAGCGGCTTCAGGAGATACCACGCGATACCCGCCAGCATCGCGACATTCAGCCCGCTCACGGCAAAAAGATGCAGTGTGCCCGTCTTTTGAAACAGCCCCTTCATCTCCGGCGGCGTGTCGCCCCTCATGCCCAGCACCATGCTCTCGATGAGCATGACGATTTCCGGTTCATCGGAAATCCCTGCCTCCAGCTTTCCGCGAATCCATTCGCGGGCTTTGATGGCGAAATTCATCACCGGTGAACCGAGTCCCTCGGCCACCACCGTACAGTCACTCTGGGTGCGTGCTGCGATTTCGAAATGAATCCCCTTTCGTCGCAGCCAATCCGGCATGTCGAACTGCCCCGGATTGGTCGTCTCCCGCAACGTGCGAGCGGAACCTTCGATGGCGATTGAGTCGCCGTATTTCGGAGCCGTCCCAGCCCACCGCACGAGACACTGGCCTGTGAAAGGCAGCGACTCATCTTCAAGCTTCAGGGTCGCAATCCTCAGCCAGAAAGTCGCCCGCTTCTCTCCGCGCGAACTTGTCTGGCTCACAGGTTCAGACCATACGATCCCGATCACGGAAGCCGTGCGCGCTGCGTTTTGCAAAAAACCTGCGACCTGCCCTCCCGGTGCCTGATGATGTCGCGCATCGTGCAATGCAAAAAACGCCGCGGTGGAAAACAAGAGACACGTCCACCACCGTGGAATCACGAGAGTGATGAGTGCTAGCGCTGCGGCCACACCGACCGCATGCATGAGTGGGACCGGCCAGAATTCCGCCGAAAGGATGCCGGCGATTCCCGCAATCGCGATTCCAAGAAAGGGCTTCCGTGGGCGGAGAGAAAACATCTGCGTCAGACCGTTCACGAATGCCAACACTACGCGCTCTGCCAAGCAAGCGCGTTCCTCAGTCACGCACGATTTCTCCCACTGCTTCACCACATGACCCGTCGCTCCAGCGGACGGAAGCAGATCGCCTTTACTGAGGATCCTTGATCACATTCTGCAGCCGCAGCAAATCCCCCGTGACGGTCTCGTAAAGCGGGAGCGCGGGGTTGGTCGCGAGGATGGTGTATTGGCGAAATTCGTAGCCGCAAAGCGCTATGATAGCAGCGGTCGCACCGAGCCACTGGCGGCGACCGAGGCCCGCACACATCTGCCACACCATGCAGAACGCGGCAGCGCGCAGAGGCAATCCCCAGATGGATGCGTAGCGGAGATTCATCCCGTATTTCACGTTGCACATGATGAGATAGCTCCCGGCGACGAAGACGGCGAAGAACGCGAGTTCCTTCCGGCGAGGCACGACAGCAAAGTGCGCACCGAGCGCGAGGCACACCACGATGGGGCTCATGGTGAGCAGATCGATGAGGTAGCGATGCCACGGGCCGTCGCCGGTGAGTTTCGCGTAGGCGAGATTCTGCGCCTTCGCGACGAGCATTTGATACACTTCGATGAATGGCCCGATGCCACCCGCGAGCAGCACGAGAGTGGCGACGCCGAGCAGCGGCCCGGCGATGCTGAGGAGAAGGAAGCGCGGCGTGACTGTGCCGAATTTGAGCCAGCGATTCGTGAACACGACGACGCTGAGCGCGCAGTACACGAAGAATGCATTCTCCTTCGTCATCACCATCAGAGCGAGACAGATGGTGTGCGTAGCAAGCCACGCCACGTTGCGCGGATTGCGCAAGGATTCCCAAGTCGTCCACATGCACATCACCGCCCAAAACGTGAAGAACCCATCGATGAGCGCGTGCTGGCTGAAATGAATTTGCAACGGATCACACGCCATCAGCGCGAGCACGCCGAGACCCGCACCCTTGCCGAGCAGCCGCATTGCAAACGCACCGCCCGCGATCATCAGGAGCACGGAGAATAGGCACGAGATGCGGTGCAATGAAGCCAGCGCGGGATCACGATGATCGGCATCCAGCGAGCGGTCGTCGGTGATGGGCTTTTGCATCTCGGCAATCGAGAGCGGCGGCTGCGCGCCGAACTGCACATTTTTCCAGAGCCACGACGTGTAGATATAGAGGAAGCGCGTCGGAGGCAGTTCACACTCGGAGCCGGGCTTGCGCTGGGACTGGAGGAAAAAGTCCACGAGGTCAGGCACCGCCGCCGCACCGGTGCCATTCACGGTGAAGCCGTAGCCCTTCATCGTATGATCCTGCTGGAAGGTGCCGATGGCCTGCTTGCCACCGTCCATCATATTCACATAGCGACGGTAGAGGACTTCATCGAAACCAGTCCGCCGGAACGCCGCGGAATCCATGATGCGGATGCTCGCGCCGACGAGGGCAATGAGCGCGAAAAGGATCCAAAAGACGCGCGGGGTAAGCACGGGCGTTTCCGTGCCGGGCTGTGCAGGAGCATTCATGGTTGGGCTGGGTAGCAAATCCTACATAGCAAGCCCCCTGCCCCGCAGCACCGGGAAATGCAAAAAGCCGCATTTTCCCTGCTACGATTTCAGATCGCGCCGCAGGAAAATCGTGCAGCCGATGAGCATAAATGTGGCGTCCAATCCAAAGAGATAGAGGTAGTCTTCGAGCATTCGTCCGAAGGGCACGGGGCTTCGGAAGACATTCAACCAAGTCACCATGTGGCTCGTCATGAACCAAGGTTTGAACGACGCAAACTGCGGCCAGAAATCCAGAATGCGATCCACGAAAAGAATCGCGAGGCTCACGATCGTGGCGGATGCCGGCTTCATGTTGCAGCAGGAGAACATGAACGAAAGTGATACGATGGTGCAGAAGCTCAGGCCGAAGCACGGCAGCGCGGCGAAGTAACGCATTAGCCCTTCGCCCGGCGGATAAAATGCGAGCAGCTTCTCCTCGGGGATAAGCGCGCAGAGGCTCCCGAGGCCCTGCCAAGCGAGACCTGTGAGAAGTGCAGTGATACCGATAAAAACAATCAGCACAAAACAGTACACAATCGACGACAGGAATTTGACACCGAGGACACGCAGGCGGCTCACCGGACGGGAGAGCGTCATCCGCATGGTGCCATCCTCGACCTCCTTGCTCACGATGTCGCCCGCGACAAGGGCAACAAAGATCGCGCCGAGGAGCGCGACGGTGAGCGCCATCATGTTAAATGCGAGCGTCAAGCCGCCAAAATATTCATCGAACATCGCACCGTGACTTTCCAGAAATGCGCGGAATCCTCTTTTCGCCTTATCCGTCTGCGAAAGCATCAAAACCAGCAATTCCAGTCCGAAGAACGCACCGAAGCCGATCCACGTGCGCTTGCGCGCAAACATCTTCACGAGCTCGGCGGAAAATTGGCGGAGGAAAAGTCTCATTTCTTTTGAATCTCCTGAAGATAAAGCTGCTCCAGCGTCTGCGTTTCCGGGGTGACGACGCGCACTTTCACTCCGGCCTGCACGAGCTTCGCAACGATGTCCGCGATGTCCGCGCCCGCTGGCAATTCGATGATGCCGGGACTGATGACCGTCGCGCCGTGCAACTCGGCTGCCGCCTTTTCCCACGGCTCGGCCTCGATGCGGAAGCGCGCGCCTTTCGGTGCGAGCTCCTTCCAGTGCCCGCAGTAGATCAGGCTGCCCTTGTTCAAAATCGCGACGCGGTCGCAGAGCTGCTCGACCTCGCTGAGCAAGTGCGAACAGAACAGCACCGTGAAGCCGCGCTCGCGATTCAGCCTCTGGATGAGCGCGCGCATCTCGGCGATGCCTTCGGGATCGAGGCCATTCGTCGGCTCATCGAGCAGGACAATCTCCGGCTCCGGCAGCAGCGCCTGCGCGAGGCCGAGCCGCTGGCGCATGCCCTGGCTGTATGTGCCCACCTTGTCATGGATCCGCGCGGTGAGGCCGACGAATTCCACCGCATCCAGCATTTCCCTACGCGGCACGATCGCGCTGTAGCTCGTGAAAATCTCCAGATTTCGCCAACCGCTCAGGTAATCGTAAAAGCGCGGCGTCTCGAAAATCGCGCCCACTTTTGCAAGCGCACGCGGACGCTCCCGCTGCACGCTGATGCCGCCGACGAACGCCTCGCCCTCATCGGGAAAGACCATGCCGAGCAGAATGCCAAGCGCCGTGCTTTTCCCCGCGCCATTGTGCCCGAGCAGACCGAAGATTTCTCCCCGCTCGACGGAAAACGAAAGCCCGTGCAGCGCCGCCTTGCCGCCGAAGCTCTTTTTCAAATTCGCAAGCCGGATCGCTTCCATCACTTTTGCGGCGCGTCGTTCACGAAGGTCAGCTCCTGCGATGCGTGGCCGTCCGCATAGAGCACGTTCAGTTTGTTTTCGAGGTTCGGGTGGAATCCCTCCTTGTCGCCGATGACCATGATGCGACTCGGGTCGTCGATGGGATCCTTCGCGATGAAACTGACCGTCAGCGCGGCCAGCCGCTGGCCGTTCAGCTTGTGGTTCCAGAGATAACTCGTGCCGCTCGTCTGCGCGAGATGCTTGCTGTCATCCGGGCAGGCAAAGACGCGCGCGTCCGGGATATAGGCGCGCAACTCCGTATCGATCACCGGGACCGTGTCGCTCTTGCTCGCGCGGGCCATCATGAGTTCAGGGAAGACCCCTTCGTGTTCACCCACATAGCGCGCCAGACCGCCGCCGATCTGGCGGAGATTTTGCATGCAAGCCACGGACCGCGAATAGCGCAGCGAACGCTGCCACCCCGCAGTGGCGAGCGCGGCAAGCAGTGCGATGATCGCGATGACCGCGAGCAGTTCAATCAGCGTGAATCCACGCACACAAAGCCGTCGCTTGCCGATCAGCGCGACCATTTCACGGTTTCCTCCAGAGCCTCCAGAAAAGGCAGTGCATCCATTTTTGCATCGATCGTCGCGTCGCTGTAAAACGACTTCAGTCCCTGATCCACGATCTTCTTGAATTGCGGATCATTCAAATCCCGGCCCTCGCGATCCCCGCCGCGTGCATGCAAATCATCCACCGCCTTCTGCACCATCCGCTTCCGCTTTCCCGGCTCCATCTTATTGAAGTTCTCCATCATCTGCTTGAATCCAGTAGGCAGCACGAGGTCGAGGTAGCGGCTCTTCTCCGCGCCATTCATCGCGCTCCAGAAGGGCAACAGCTTCCGCTCCTTGTCGAGCTCACGGCGCTGATCGTAGTCCAGCCGGTTCACCTGCCCTGCGATGCGCTCGATGATCTTCCCGCGTTCCGCATCCGGTTTTCCATCGAGCGGATTTGCGCTCACGTAACCTGCGATCCCGTACGGCGTCGGGCGGTTCTTCCGGACAAACCATATCGCGCCGCCAATCACGCCCCAGAGGACGGCGAGCAGCACGGCAATCTTGATCCAGTTCGGGCGCATCGTGAATTCTTAATCCGACCAAGCGCTTCACTCAATCACGATAAGCAGTTGGCACAGTCGCTGCTAAACTCATACGTGCGAGGCGCGGAAGCCACGAAATATAAACATATCGTATCTTAGCGTTCCAGCAGCCTTCGCAGCGCAACCTTCGGGTTGCGCTCTTTTTTTTGCCCAGGGCACATCGAGAGACTGCACAGCTATCGCTCCTTGATTGGCGCCGTGCCCGTCGCATCCACGGTGTAGCCCCACTTCGCGATGTAGTCCGCTGCCGGCCGGAAATCATCATGCTGCGCCGCGAGCTTCTCCTTCAGCATGGCATCCATCCGCGCCTGCAAGTCGGCGTGCTCCGGTTTGCCCACGAGGTTGTCGAGCTGGAAAGGATCCTTCTCGTTGTCGAAGAGCAGGGACGCACCTTCGAGTTCGCGAACGTAGGTGAAACGCACGGTGCGGATGCAGCGGTATTCCCTGCCACCGGTGCGCCGCGCAAATTCCCCAAAGGGGGCATCGCACTGCACGATCGCCGCGCCGCCGGACGGATCATCCTGGCCGCGCATGCAGCCGGTAAAATCAAATCCCTCGACACTCTTCGGCACCGCCACACCGCACAGGCCGAGCAATGTGGGCATCACGTCCTCCGTATTGATCGTCCCTTGCGCACGATGCGGCGCGATGCCGAGCTTCGCGGGCACGCGGAACAGCATCGGCACGCGCGCAGACTCCTCGTAGGGCTTCTGCTTCCGCTGCATCGAGTGCGATGAGAGCATGTCACCGTGATCGGAGGTGAATACGACGATCGTGTTGTCGTCCACGCCCGCATTTTTCAAAGTGCCGAGCAGGTCGCCGATGCAGTCATCCAGCGCGGAGCAGTGCGCATAGTAGCCCGCGAGATCCACACGGGCGCGCGCCTGCGCGATGCCGTTGTCGGGCACATTGCCGCGCAGCTTCATCGCTTCGGGCGCATACATGTCCCGGTATTTCTGCGGCGCGGTCTCGTAGGGATTATGCGGCGGCCCCCATGCGAGCCAGAGCAGGAAGGGCTTCCCCGTTTTCGCGCGCGACTCGATGTAGCCCTGCGCGTCGCGCGTCTGCGCGATCGCATCGTAGCCCTGCCATTCCAGCTTCTCCGGCCCGTCGGCGAAATACGGCGACCTGTTGTATGCATGCGTGCATTCCAGCACCTTCCAGTAGTCGAACCCCTGCCGGCGCTCCTGCGGGATGAAGGCGGAACGCCCGTGCCCGTCCACATGCCACTTGCCGATGCAGCCCGTGTCGTAGCCCGCGCCCTTGAGCACCTTCGCGATGGTCACCGCCTCGGGATTCAGCGGCACGTCATTCAGGAAAATCCCATGCGTGAGCGGACGCTGCCCAGTCAGCAGCGACGCGCGCGTGGGCGAGCACACGGGCATGCCCGAGACCGCCTGCGTGAAGTTCACGCACTGCTTCTCCAGCCGGTCGAGATTCGGCGTCCTCACATTCGGATCGCCGGCAAATCCAAACGCCTGCGCGCGCCACTGGTCTGCGATGATGAGCAGGATGTTCGGCGGACGCTCCGCCGCCATGCCGTTCGTGATGCCCGCGAGGAAAAATGCGAGCGTGGTGAGTGTCAGTTGGATCGTTTTCATTCTGCGGATTCGGCTTTCTTCTTATTCTTCCCGCCCTGCCTGGCACCCGCATCCGGCGGCAGATCCTTCAGCGCGAGTGTGCGGAATTCCTCCGTGTGCTTCTCCCACACCGCCGCCATCTCCTTCACGCGCCCGGGCTGCTTCACGGCGAGATTGTTCGATTCCGCGCGGTCCATGCGCAGGTCGTAGAGTTCCCACGGGCTGTCGGCCCCAGCCGCGACGATCTTCCAGTCGCCCACGCGCAGCGCGCGGTTTTTCTCGTGCATCCACCAGAGGTATTCGTGCGTCACTGCGCCGTCCTTTGCAAATGCAGGCACGAGACTCTTCCCCGGCGCGGGCGGCACCGGATTGCCGGCCCACGTCTCGGGCGCCTTGCCGCCGGCGATGTCGAGGATCGTCGGCACGAGATCGATCAGGTGCGCCGGATTGTGCCGCAATTCGCCGTGCGCAGCGATCCCCTTCGGCCATTGCACGATGAAGGGCGTCGCGATGCCTCCCTCGTGGACCCACGTCTTGTGGCGGCGGAACGGCGTGTTCGCCGCGCTGGAAAATCCCGGCCCCAGGCACAGGAAGCTGCCCGCGGACCCCGGCGCGGCATTCAGATCATTGCCATCACCGCGCACCATGATCTCCGCGCTCGCTCCATTGTCGGAGAGGAAAAGGACGAGCGTGTTCTCCATCGCACCCATCGCCTTCACCTGCGCCAGCACACGTCCGATTTGCTGATCCATCCGGTCGATCATCGCCGAGTGGATCGCCATCTTCACCGCCTGGAATTCACGCTGCTCCGTCGTCAGCTCCGTCCACGGGATCGGCCTGTTGATTTCCCCCGGCCCGAGCTTCTCGATTTCCTTCGGCCACGCATAGGGCGGGCCCACCTCACGCTCCAGCGGCGAGAGCGTCGTGTTCACGATGCCCGTCTTCTTCTGCCGCTCGAAGCGCTCCTCGCGCGTGACATCCCAGCCCTTGATGAATTTGTCCCGGTACTTCGCGATCTCCTCCGGCGGCGCCTGCAGCGGAAAGTGCGGCACCGTGAACGCCAGGTATTCAAAGAACGGCTCGCCCGCATGCTTTTCCCCATGCTCCTTCAGGCACTTGATCGCGTGGTCGGCAAAGGCATCCGTCGTGTAATAGCCGCTGCCGGGCGTCACCGGCGGGAGCGGCTTGTCGTCCTCGGAAAGCTGCCTCGGCGCGAAGTTCCGATTATGATCCTCCAGCACGTAGCTGTGGTCGAATCCGCACTCCCTCGGCTTCCCGTCCACGTGCCATTTCCCAGACTGATACGAGCGGTAGCCCAGCGGCTTCAGCATCTCCGGCAGCAGACGCGCCCACTGCGGACGCGCGCCCCTTGCGCCACTCGGCACACCGGGCATCGCATCGCGGCGCACCTCCTGCGCGTAGTAGCCCGTGAGGATCGCCGCCCGCGAAGGCCAGCAGCGCGCCGTGTTGTAAAATTGCGTGAAGCGCAGCCCGTTCGCCGCGAGCGAATCGAGATTCGGCGTCCGCACCTCGCCGCCATAGCAGCCGGCATCGGAGTAGCCCATGTCATCCGCGAGGATGAGGAGGATGTTTGGGCGCTTGGAATCCGCCACACACGCCACCGTGGATGCGATGGCGAGACAGATCGGGACGAGGAAGGAAGGGAGTTTCATAATAGGGGCAGTGCACACTTAATCCTCGGGGGTCATCGGAAATTGGGGAGCAAGCATGGCTGTTTTTGGTTTCGCGGATTTCTTCTGCGGAGACTCAGCGTTCATGAATCGCTTCCAATTGAAAGGCCTGTCATTCGCCTGCGCCACTCCGGGCGTGCTCCGCCCCTCACTCACGATCCTCTCCATCAGCGCCGTCAGCTCCGCGACCACCTCCGGTTTCTCCGCCTGCAGGTTCTTCCTCTCACCGAGATCGTCGGCGAGATGGTAGAGCTGCACCGGCTGATCATCCGCACCATTCCCCCATCCTCCCGACCCTGGGCCGAAGATCAGCTTCCACGGCCCCCTCCGGATCGCCGGCAGCCCGTTTGCCGATTGGTTCACGGCAAATGCACGCACCGGCTTCTCCGATCCGCGCAGCAGCGGCAGGATGCTCACACTGTCCTCCCCCGCATGCGGAGGCAGCTTCGCGCGCACGATTTCCGCAAAGGTCGCCATGAGATCCGCCTGCTGCACGAGCTGGTCGCAGCGCGAACCCTCCGCCACCACACCCGGCCAGCGCACGATGAACGGCACACGATGCCCGCCCTCCCATGCGTCCGACTTGTATCCCCGCAGCGGGCCGCTCGGGAAATGCCCCGCCTTCTCCAGCTCCGCCACGCCGATGTACGGCGCGCAGCCATTGTCACTCGTGAAGACCACCAGCGTGTTCTTGTCCGCACCGGATTTTTTCAGCGCGCCCAGCACGCGTCCCACGATCGCATCCGTCTCCATCACGAAGTCCGCGTAATCATTCAGCCCACTCCGGCCCTTCCAATCCGTCGCCACCGCCAGCGGCGTGTGCGGACTCGTGAGCGGCAGGTAGAGGAAAAACGGCGCACCGCGGCTCGCCGATCGCTCGATGAACTGGCACGCGTGCTCACCCAGCACCGGCAGGATCGCGTCCAGGTTCCACTCCGCCATCGCCGGGCCCTGCGCGGATGCGAGATTCGCCTTCTTCACCAGCAGCTCTGGAGGGAGAAATTGCGACGGGATACCCCGCGTCCGCTCATCCTCGATGAAACAAAACGGCGGCCAGTTCGGCACATCCGTCCCGAAGTAAGTGTCAAATCCCCGCTTCGTCGGCCCACCCGCGATCGGCTTTGCAAACACATCGCGCCATGCCGCACGATGGCCACCCGTCACGGAATCCTCCCCGGAGTTTGCCCCCCCGCCGCCCGGGAAATACGGCCGCTGCTCACCACTGATCGGCCAGTCCCACCCCAGATGCCATTTCCCGATCGCCCCCGTGTGATAGCCCTGCTGCTTCAGCAGACTCGCGATCGTGAACCGCCCCGGCGCGATCAGCGGCGCGCCGAAGACACCCACGATTCCCGATTGCAACCGCGTCCGCCAGTGCCACCGCCCCGTGAGCAGCGTATAGCGCGACGGCGAGCACACGCCCGAACTCGAATGCCCGTCCGTGAACCGCATCCCCTGCCCCGCCAGCCGGTCGATGTTCGGCGTCGCGATCTTCCCCCGCTCCGCATTGTAGCAATGCAAATCCCCATACCCGAGATCATCAGCGAGGATCACCACGATATTCGGCAGAGGCGGAGCAGCCGCACGCGCGCCCAGAAGCGTCGCAACAAAAGAGGCAAAAACGGCGACTGCGCACAGCAACCTGGCTGGCACCGTGCATCTGGGGAGAAGCGGCATCCCCATCTCCTATGCGACTCCCCCCCCCGATAGGAAGCACTCGATGCCACAAAAAACGCGCCCCCCGTGACCAAGTCCCCTCAGCCCCTTCAGTCCATCCCCGCCCATCCAGTCCATCCCCGTCCATCCATCATTATGACTCCGGCGATTAAACAGATGGCAGTCTCCTTCTTAATCCTAATCCTAATCTTAATCTTAATCGTCCGAGCGGTGAGATTAAGATTAAGATTAGGATTAGGATTAAGGACGCGTTGCCACTTGTTTTGTAGCCGGGTCATTAAAATGGAGCCCCTTTGCCCCACCGCGCCAGTGCGCGCCCCTCCTCCCCCAAGTGCTCCTGCATCCGCCGCGACGGAGGACTGTATAAAACTCTGAAAAATACAGCCTCCGCCGCGAGGACACCTGGCTACCCACAAATTACTCCATCGCCGGCCTGTGCTAGCTGACACACAGGAAGATGAGCCGGCAGACAGGCCTGCCAGCCCCATCACCGGCGTGATGGATCACATCACCGGCCGGCGCGACGGTTCGCTCCACGGGCCCTCGCCCGCAGGGCCCACCGCCGACACCCGGAAAAGGCACGGCTTGCCGGGGTCCGCCCCCGAGACTTCCACCTTGGCCTTCGTCGGCGTCGCCACCTGCGCCCAGCCGGCCACACCCGTCGCATCCATCGTGCACTGCACTAGGTAGGACACGGCACCATCCACTGGCGCCCACTTCAGCTTCGAGATGCCCGGCGAGCCATTCGTCGCCACCTGCAGATTCTCCGGAGCGCCGAGCGGCTGCGCCGGCGTATTTGCCGCGCGCACGCCGAAGCCCGAGGTGAGGATGGCCACCTCGTCGCCCTCCGTGGCGATCTGGGTAAAATCCGCCAGGTTATTGCACTTCGCAGTCCAGCTCTTCTCCACCACACCCCGCGCGGCCACCAGTTGGCGCAGGCTGTCGTGGGCGCCGAGCACCGCCGTATTCGCCGCAGTGAATGCCGACTGCTCCGCGCTGAATGCCGCGAGCGTCGGCCCGTTGCCGGGCACCAGCGGATTGCCGGTGCTCTTGCTGATGATATTGGCACCCCGGGCGATCTTTTGATCCACCGTGAGGCCACTGATGTTTGTTGTTATTTGTGACACGGTCTTGTTTGTTTTCTTGGGAGCCGGCCCACCCCATCTCAATCCGGAGTCGTAGCGGGATACGCCGTCGCTCCATCGGGGAAGGGGTTGTTCTGGCTCGTGTTTGTTTGTTGTATTCATTTGCTATATTTTTCTTGCAAAGCACCCGGCACTCACCGGGCACGCAATGAAACATAGAAAGACCCATGCCAACCCCCGCTCGTCGCCGCCGATCCCCCGGGAAAATTCCCGGAAAAATGGCACGCAAAGACGCCCGGAGGCAAACATCCCCCGGCAAAGACCGCCCCCCTTCGCACATTCGCACACTTGCCTGCCATGCCGTTCTAAAATGCTCTTCCGCAGCCTCTTAATCCCGCTCGCAATCCCTGCAAAAACACCCCGCCAGCCGATGCGGAACACCCGCAACACGATAATGATTGCGACAAGCAGGAAGATTTCCAAATTATATGAGCCAAGCCCGCTAACACGGCACTCAGATTTGAGAAAATATTCTCACAATTGAGAATAACACCCCGCAACCGGAAAAAAGTGCCCGTCACTTTTCAAAAGTTTGTCCACAAGATCCGACTTCTTCTCCACAAGATCCGACTTCTTCTCCACAAGATCCGCTTTTTTGTCCACAGTCCGCGACTTTCTCTCCACAAGTTCCGACCTCTTGCCCACGGCCCGCGACTTTCTCTCCACAAGATCCGCCCTCTTGTCCACGGCCCGCGACTTTCTCTCCACAAGATCCGACCTCTTGTCCACGGCCCGCGACTTTCTCTCCACAAGGTCCGACCTCTTCACCACAGTCCGCGATTCCTTGTCCACGGCCCCGGCAAAACTGCCGGGAGTTTCCCAAGCTCTGCCGCCATTTTACCGGAACTTGTCGTCAGCGAGGGCGGTTCAGCGAAAAGCGTGGCCGCTCTCCAAGGAGCAGGGGCGCCCTCGCCCCAAAATTTGACTCTCGGGGCGAGGGCTCCCCGGCTCCTCGTTGCCCTCGATATATTTTTGGTTCTGTTCCCAGTGCTTGTCGCTCGCTGCGCTCGCTTCACGATCGGCTGGTCTGAGCGGCGGTGCCGCCTCCGGCGTCCGATCGGTGCCGGGACCGGCTTTCCCCAGCTACGATTACGAGCGACGACGGCGCGAGAAGGAGAGTCCGGCGAGACTCATCGAAGCGAGGATGGTGACGGTGCCGGGCTCGGGAACTGGGGTGACGCCGTAGCCGATGACATCCAGCAGCGAGAGCTCTGCGGTGCTGACGGACATGCTGGTGAACGTACTCGAGTCGCCGGCCTGATCCTGCGGCGCGGCTGCGAAGGAACCATTGGCGGCCCAGTCGCCGTAGTCGCCGCCATTGGGCAGATTGTTGAATTCCTGAAGATTCGCGCCGCCGGCGCTGAGTCGGAAGAAGGCCTTGTTCGCGGTGTCGCTGGTGCTGTTTAGCGAGTAGCTGCGCATGGCGCCCGTGGCGTATCGGAAGAGATCGGCCGGGGTGATGCTCGTGGGCAGGACGCCGCCGCCGGTATTGTTTGGCAGGCTGCTCGAAGTCCCGAGCACTTCATTGATCTCATGCTGAATGACGCCCAGAAAACCGCCGGGATTGCTCTGATAGGTCGAGAGATTAAATGCCACGGTGCCGAAGCTTGCCGGCGCGGTGTCGAGACCGAGCGCAAACGCCAGGGCTTCGGTGACATTGATATTGGGTGAGCCGAGGACCGGGTCGTTCGCAGCGGAGGGAAAATTCGCCAGGGCCGTCGTATCGGCGGCAGTCGTGGCACTGGCGGCAAGTGCACTGCGATACGCGGAGTAGGAATAGCTGCCAGTACTGTAGGTGCTCTGCGCCCCGCTGATGGCCTGATCGAGCCTGAAGGTGATCGGCATCGTGATATTGTTGCCAAAATTGGTCGAGTAGATCGCGATGGCGTTATTCACCGTCACCTGCAGGTCGGCGAAATTCGCGTTGCCGGAGAAGGATGCATCGTAAACCGGAATAATCGTGATGGCCGCCTGCGCCGATGCTGCGGCAAAGGCCGCAGTGAGAAATATCACCTTAGTAAGTGGGGACGGCGTGTTCGGTTTTGAAGTGATCAAGTATTTGGATTCCGTTTAAGCAGCCCCGATAAATGGCAAATTCGGTGACAATGCAATCATTTCCCCTTCATTTCGCCTTCAGAGGCTTCTGAAACGTCTCACACTGGCTGGCATGGCGTGGAAGCAGAGTTGAGTTGACCTTTTGCGTTGGGAAAACGACCAATGCGCCCCCTCCGGGACTTTCTCCCGGAAATCCCTTTTACAACTCCCATGTTACTCCACGGCAAAACAGCTCTCATCACCGGTGGCACGCGCGGCATCGGCGCGGCCACGGCTCTCGCATTTGCAAAGGAAGGCGCGAATGTCGCCATCACTTCGCGGCATATGGATGACGATGCGCAGCGCGTGATGCGCGAAGTCACGGCGCTCGGGCGCAGGTGTGTGGTCATCACGGCAGACTGCGGGTCGGCGGAGGATTGCACGCGATGCGTGGAGGAAGCGGCAGCGAGTCTCACGCGGCTGGATGTGGTCGTCCACTCCGCCGGTGGCGCGGTGCCCGGCGGGCTGATGGAGGTGACGCCGGAGGCGTGGAATGTGGCGTTCGATGTGCATGTGCATGCGGTGTATCACCTCGCCCGCGCGGCGGTGCCGCACATCCGCAAGAACAAGGAAGGCGCGATCATTCTCATCTCCTCGACGGCGGGGAAACTCGGCGTGCTGGGCAGTATCGCCTATCAGGCCGTGAAGGGGGCGCTGCCGCAACTCACCCGTGCGCTGGCCCGCGAGCTGGCCGCGGATAACATCCGCGTGAACTGCGTGGCACCGGGAGTCATTCGCACGAAATTCCACGAACATATGAGCGAGGAGCAGAAGAAGCTGAACCTCGAACAGCGCATCCCGCTCAAGCGCGAAGGCACGCCGAAGCAGGTGGCCGATGTGATCATGATGCTGGCGAAGAACGATTACATCACCGGCGACACGCTCACGATCGACGGCGGGCTGACTTCCCGCATCGCGTAGGCTTTCAGGCTTTCAGGCAAGCACTTGGCAAAGTGCCCGGGGTGCGCCATTCCCCAGCACTAGCCCAGCGCAGCAGCACGCCTGCGCGCACCCGCGCCAACCATGAGGAGGAGCATCCCGAAGGCGCCGGTCGCCGGCTCCGGTGCCGGCGCGATGTATTCGCTGACACCGATGCTATTTGAGAAATCGAAAGTATCACCCGCCTGCAGGGTGAAGGAGAAATCCTGGCTAATCGAATAGGGGTCCGACGAGATGGATGCCAGAATGGATTGGTTATCCGAGTAGGACACATTCGACAAGAGGGCCAGTGGCAAACCGGAATGAATGATGGGCGTGCCATTTACATAGGACGTGAAGGCATTGAGCGAAACGCCTCCGAATGGAGAGGACCCCGAGGCGTGGCTGGTGACCGACACGAGCCCCACCGGAGAGGTAATGGCATCATCCGTGACCACCAGCCGAACTCCATGGGCGGCCCCAGTGGTATTGGTGACTTGGACGCTCGCATCAAAGAGCGATGCGAAACTGGCCGTGCCCGGTTCATTTGAGAAGGCCCCGCCCTGCAGGCTGATCCCGCTCACCGTGCTGAGAAAATTGAACGCTGGAAACGGTCCCGACGCACTACCCAGCGTAGCGAAGCTGCCGCCATCCACTGAGACGACAGCCACTAACGCGGCGTGGCTGGATGCTGTGCTTGCGATGACTGCCGCAGCCGCGATGGCTGCGACGGTGAATTTGCGATAGAGATTCTCATACATATGCCGATGGAGTTAAGAGTTGATTCGTTTCCCGCCTGTGAATTCTTCCGACCTATAATCAACTAGCATTACTCACCGACACGCCTCAAGAGAAAAGATTACGCTAATTTTATTATCTAGCTCCAATCCGAAGGAATCCACCCTCAACTCCGCCATGTATCGGGTGGATTTCCCTTTAAAAACTATTTTTCCACCCAGCCGAGGTGGAAAATCTTTATCCACTGCCAGACGGAAGCGTCAGCAGCCGCGGATGGATGCAATCCGCTTACCGCTAGTTAGATAGCGGCCTGAGCACCACGCGGCGGAGATCCATCACTGCGCCGCCGGGTTTGGTCTGGGGCTTCACCGCCAATGTTTGCTTCCCGGCGGTGAGCTGCACGGTGCCGATGGTGCGCTGGATGAAGTTCTGGAAGTGGCCGGTGTCCTGCACGGTGAAATCCACCGTGGTGCCCGCGATCTCGACCGCGACCTTTGCGCCGCCGCTGCCTTTGCCGCAGCCCTGGGTGATTTCCACTTCGTATTTGCCGGGCTGCGTCACCTCGAATTCCCAGTCGGCCCAGTCCTCGGGCTTTGTCCAGTAGCCTAGTGTGTTCTTATGGGGCTGTGGCTCGTAGCGCATATTGGTCGCGTGGATGCGCGCGTCCCTGGCAAAGAGACGGATGTCGCCTTTCGCAGGAGTCACGCGAGCCTTCGGTCGCGTCGAGCCCGGGGTGCCGTCCTTCACTGCGGCGTTCATGCCCGCGCGCCAGTCTTTCTCCACGACCTCGGCTTCGGCGGAGCTTTTCGCCGCGGGAAATTTCGACGGATCGACATCCACGTAGAGCTTGCGGTGCAGTGAGGCGTTGAATGCCGGATTCGGCACGCATTCCTGCGCGCCGATGGCGAGGCGCCACTCGGCGAGTTGCGCCTTCATCGTCGCGACGCGGGCCGATTGTTCACTGGCGATGTCGCTGGCTTCACCGGGATCCTTTGCCAGATTGAAAAGCTCCGTGCGCCCGTCTTCATAATGATCGACGAGCTTCCACTGCCCGTCGCGCACGGCACCCGCGGGGCGGCTGCCCTGGTTCGTGTAGTTCGGCATGTGCCAGAAGAGCGTGCGCGGCGCGGGCTCTCCACCGGCGAGAAATTTGCGGAGGTCCACGCCATCGAGCGGCCCGGCTGTCTTCGCGACATCCACGCCCGCGGCACCGGCCAGCGTCGGCAGGAGGTCAGTGAGCACCACGGGCGTGTCGCTTACCCAGGCGGGCTTCACGGTGCCGGGCCAGCGGATGATGAGAGGGATGCGCAGTCCGCCTTCGTAGAGATAGCCCTTGCCCGCGCGGAACGACCCGTTGTGCGTCGAGGGCGTGCCGGGGAATTCGAGCACGCTCAGCCCGCCGTTGTCGCTCGTGAAGACAAAGATGGTGCGCTCACGCAGACCGAGTGCGTCGATCTTCGCCATGATGCGGCCCACGCAGCGGTCCAGGTGGCCGATGACAGCGGCATAAGTGGGATGCCACGCGCCGGCATGGTGAGCGATGTCCTCCGGCAGCGCGGCAAAAGGGATGTGCGGCGTGTTATGCGCGAGGTAGAGGAAGAATGGGCCGCCCTTGTGCTCATCGAGCCACTGCTCGGCCTGCGCGGTGAGTTCGTATTCGCCTTTGCTCCCCTCAGTCGCGCTAGGCTTCGTGTTCGGACGGCCGGGATAGGCAAAGTCGAAGCCCTGCTCCCGCGGCCCGAAGCCCGGCCCGCCGAGATGCCATTTTCCGATGCACGCCGTGGCATAGCCCGCGTCGCGAAGCAGCTCGGCGATCGTGATTTCTTCGAGCGGGAGCTGCCCCTCGATCTCGGGCTGCTTGAGCATCTGCGTCACCGCGTCCGCACGGCCTGGCAGGAAATTCGTGATGTGCAGCCGCGCGGGAAATTTACCAGTCATGATCGCCGAGCGCGAAGCCGAGCAAATCGGCGCAGCACACATCGCACTCGTGAAGCGCACTCCCTCGCTCGCGAGCCGGTCGAGGTTCGGTGTCGGCTGGTCCTTGCGGCCATAGCACGAGAGGTCGTTGATGCCGAGATCGTCGCAGAGGATGAATACGACGTTCGGCTTTGAGTCCGCCGCGACGGCAGTGAGAACGGAGAGGAGGAGGGTGAGGAGGAAACGCATGGTCAGGGATTCTCAGGCATCCAACCCGACGGCGAGTGGAAAAGCAGGCGGCAATTTTCGGCTGACCTTTCCCAATCCATGGCGAGCGCCGCGCGGAATGCAGATGCACAATGCGGCCCTATGCTACACGAAGTCACCGGCGATATCCTCCTCTCACGCGCAACCGCCATCGTCCATGGCGTCGCGCCAAACGATCACATGGCCACAGGCCTTGCGCACAATCTGCGCGAGGACTGGCCCGCAATGTACAAGGACTTCCGCCATTTCGCTCACACGGGACATCCGAAGCCGGGAACGCTGTGGGCGTGGGCTGGCGCGGACGGACGCCGCATCATCGCGCTCTTCACGCAGCAGCCTGCGGCATCCGAAGGCACGCATCCCGGCAAGGCGCGCATCCAGGATGTGAACCACTGCCTGCGCGCGCTGCGGATGTTCATTGACGATGAGAAAATCGGGAGCATCGCGCTGCCACGCCTTTCCACCGGAGTCGGCGGACTCGCTTGGAATGAAGTGAAGCCGCTGATCGACCAGCACCTCGGCTCACTCGACATCCCCGTGTATCTTTACACGACCTTCCACAAGGGAATGCAGGCGAAGGAACTCGCGGCCGTGTAAGTTAAGTGCGCGGGGGAAAAGCGGGCCCGCTATTGCTTCACTTCAGCGGCGGCCTTCACTCCGCTGAGCGGACAGGCACTCACGGCGTCCCACGCGAGCTGTTCGAGCAGCGTGTTCAGTTCCGCGGCGTGCGGGAGCTTTTCCAACTCCGCCGGCACCGGCAGGCCGACAGGACTGCGCCCGGTGATGGCGGCGAAGTGGCAATAGCACACCAGCGCCGCGAGCGGCTCGCGCGGATGGCCGATGGGATCGCGGAAGAGATCCGTCTGCTGAGTGAGTCCGGGCGCGGTGCCTTTTGCGATGTGTTCGCGGAGCGCGAAGACAGCGTCGCCGACAGGAATGATGTGTACCGTCTCCTGGCCGAGTGCGGCATTCAGCGTGCGCACCTGCGCCTCAAGCGCGTTGTTCCAGCGTTCACGGAGCGTGGCGTGAATCGCCCGCAGGCTCTCGACGGTCGCGGCATTCCGATCCTCATTCTTGAAAGTCCCCGCCGTGTTTCCGTCGAAGCCCGGCCACGACGCCTGCACAAATACGCGCAGCTTCGGATTCTTCTCCACCCCGAGCTTCGTGAAATTGTCGATGCCCTCGTCCGGCAGCAGCATGTGCGGCGAAAGGGTGAGCACGTCCACCTTTCCATCGCGAAGCGCCGCCTTCGCCACGTTCCTCTCGTCCGGCAGATTCCAATGCTGAATCACTCGCGAGCCGCCGAGCATCTGCTGGCCGGCCGATGCGTAGGCAAAATTCGCGGCCTGCGCGAGAGGCGGCAGGAGCTTCGCGGTGAAAATCATGAAGCTGTGCGCACACACGAAGACGCGCGTGGGCACCGCCTGCTCGGCCCTGCCGGAAAGGACAAGGCTGAGAAATGCTGCGACAAGGGCGAACGTGCGAAAGCGTGGGTGTTTCATCGGGAAGAAGGACGCTTCTCGCACGGCCAAGGTTTCAAGTCACGGACATGATCGCGCCGGACTGGCAACCAATGACGTGCTTCCGACAAGCTGAGGGAAGCCTCGCTAACGTGAAGTCGTGATGCTTCACTGCAAGGAGGACATCCAACCCGGACTCCCCTCCCCAACCAAAACCCAAAGCCATGAAGCCGAAAAAAACTTCCAGTTCATCGAGCGCCGCAAAAGTAATCGTGACGGACAAGTCCGGACACAAAGTCGCATCCGCCCCCGCCGGGGCGATGGCCCCGCTGCAGTTCCAGATCAAACGGATTCTCGTGCCGGTGGATTTTTCCGAGCACTCGCAGAAGGCGCTGCACTACGCGCTCACATTCGCCACGCAGTTCGGTGCCGAGGTCACGCTCGTCCACATCGTCGAGCAGATGGTGTATCCCGGTGACTGGATGTATCCGCCCCTCGCCGTCTCGGATTTTGCGACGGAGAAGCGCGAGCAGGTCATCGCCAAGCTGCGCGCACTCGACGAAGGCTCGGGCGTGAAGACGCACCACGTCGTCCGCCTCGGACGCGCATGGCAGGAGGTGATCGAGATCGCGCGGGAGATGAAGAGCGACCTGATCATCCTCGCCACCCACGGCTACACCGGCCTGAAGCACGTCCTCCTCGGCAGCGTCGCGGAGAAAATCCTCCGCCATGCCCCGTGCCCCGTGCTCAGCGTGCGGGCGGACGAGCGGGACTTCCTGTAGAGCCTGTACGGGGCTTCATTTTGCAGCAGCGCCATTGGCCCGGAACAAGCCGGCCCATGGCAACGCCCTGGGTCACCAGCGATATCGAGACCAAAGCCCTGATTGGCGGCCTCATCCTGTCGCGTTCCTGCCGGCCCTTGCAGCGGCGTACCGGTTCAGGTTTTTGTTCGCGCAGATTCCTGGCAGGGTGCTGACTTTTTCCGCGCGGCCACACTCTACCATTACGTTTCACCTCCCGCGCACCAATGGTTCCCCTATCATACCATCTCTCAGAGTGAACCGGACTGCTCGCTTTGGATCGCAGGCGCGCTCGGGAGAGCGCGGACGCGGGCTTCCGCCCACGCCTGCACGCGTGCGCCGATTGCATCGAGGAGTCCGCTTTTCTCTGCGCGACAATAGCCCACACATTCGTTTTGAGAAAACCTTCGCGCGTTACCGGCGTTCGGCAGTAGTGTGAAAATTGTAAGGGCAGCCACCGTGGAATTTGCAGTCAATGCAGGCAGAAAAACCCAAACCAACACATGAACGAATCCGAACTCGAACTCGAACTCAGGTTGCAACAAATCGAACAGAGGCTCAGCCAGACTGAGGCTGTGAAAGCCGATCAGAATGCCGCCAATCACCGGAAGATTTCATGGGAAATCCGGGACACGGCGAAGCTGCTCGCCCTGCGCTCACTGGTGCAGGAACTGGCCGTCAGCGCCGGAGTCTCCCCCGAACGCGCCGATTCGACCTTTCATAGGCGCACCCTCTATTACCTCGACTGCCTCCACCAGATGACTGAGCGAAAGGACGCCAGCCTCGCCGCGCAGACCGATGACCGGAATCTGGACGAGATTCCGACCGAAGAAGGATTCCCGTCGCTCTTCGATGAGCAGGAGGACTGAACTGACAATGCCCGCGCTCTCGGCGTGTGAGGCAAACGGTATTGGCCGGATCGCGCGCGGTGCGGCATCTTCCGTCCATGAAACTCACCATCCGCAAGTCCAGTGACCGGGGCCACGCCGAACATGGCTGGCTCGATTCACGCCACACGTTCAGCTTTGCCGACTACCACGATCCGGCGCACATGGGCTTCCGCACGCTGCGTGTCATCAATGAGGACTGCGTCTCAGCCGGCGGCGGCTTCCCGACGCACCCGCACCGCGACATGGAAATCTTCAGCTACATCGTGGAGGGAAAGCTCGCGCACAAGGACAGCATGGGGAATGGCCGCGTGCTGGAGCCGGGGCAGATCCAGCTCATGAGCGCGGGCTCGGGCGTGACGCACAGTGAATTCAACCCTTCGCAATCCGGGCGTGTGCATCTCCTGCAAATCTGGATCCAGCCACGCGAGCGCGGACTGAAACCCGGCTATACCGAATGGCATCCGAAGGCGGCGAATGACGGCGAAACGAAGGTGCTCGTGATCTCAACGGACGGGCGCGAGGACTCGGCGGTCATTCATCAGGATGCCGACATCTATCGCGTGCGACTCGGCAAAGGAGAATCCGCGACGCACGAAGTCCGCGCCGGACGCGGTGCGTGGGTCCAGATGATCAAGGGCGATGCAAGCATCGATGGCACGCCCCTTACAGCCGGCGATGCCGCGAGCACCGATGACACGGGGACACTCACGATCTCCGCGGATGGCGGCGCCGAGGCGCTGCTCTTCGACCTTCGCTAACACGCCAACCAATCATCAGCACTCACCACGAAACACGCATCCGACATCGCCGGTGCGCTGCTCGGTCTGCTCGTCCTCATTTCGCGGCGCTCGCCAACTGAATTCACACGATCGTAATATCCGAAACTCAACCCGCAACGTTTCCACTCACTGTCATGCACAATCTCTTCACTCCGCTCCAAATCGGTCCGCTCACGTTGCAAAACCGCATCCTCATGGCTCCGCTCACGCGCAGCCGCGCCGAGGGTGATCATGTCCCCGGAGACCTCATGGCCACCTACTACTCGCAGCGCGCGAGCGCGGGACTCATCATCGCGGAAGCCACGATGGCGATGGAGGGGAACTCCGCATTTTGGCACGAGCCGGGCATCTACTCCGAGGCGCAAGTAGCCGGTTGGAAAAAGACGACTGATGCCGTGCATGCAGCCGGCGGACACATCTTCCTGCAAATTTGGCACGGCGGGCGTGCATGCCATCCGCTGCTGAACAACGGCGCGCAGCCCGTCGCACCGAGCGCGCTCGCGATCACTGGCGATGAGGTCCACACGCCCGAGGGCAAGAAGCCGTATGTCGTCCCGCGTGAACTGCGCGACGATGAGATCCCCGGCATCATCGAGGGATTCCGCAAGGCAGCGCAGAATGCCAGGGCCGCGGGCTTCGACGGCGTGGAAGTCCACGGCGCAAATGGCTACCTGCTCGACGAATTCCTGCGCGACAGCAGCAACAAGCGCACGGGGCCTTACGGCGGCACGGTGGAAAATCGCGCGCGCCTGCTGCTCGAAGTGCTCGATGCAGTCATCGGCGTCTGGGGCCCCGGACTCGTGGGACTCCGCATTTCTCCGCTGAACAGCTACAACAGCATGATCGACAGCGACCCGATCGGCCTCTCCACGTGGCTCGCGACGAGGCTGAACGACTATCCCCTCGCCTACCTCCATCTGATGCGCAGCGACTTCTTCCAGCAGCAGACCGGCGACGTGGTGAATCCCGTGCGCGCGGCTTACAAAGGCGTGCTCATCGGCAACATGGGCTACACGTCCGCAGAGGCGACGACGGCGATCGCGGAAGGCAAGGTGGATGCCGTCGCCTTTGGCACCCCCTTCCTCGCGAATCCCGATCTCCCTGCGCGCATCCGCGCCGGCGCTCCGCTGAATGCACCGAACCCCGCGACATTCTACTCGCCCGGTCCCGCCGGCTACACGGACTACCCGGCACTCGCGGCGTCGTAGGGCCTATTATGCACTTTAAGTGAGCAGGATTCCGAGCACCAACGGTGCGAACCAGACCAGCACAACATACAAGGGCAGCGCCCTGGGTGATTGGATGAGAACGATCAAGTTCAAAGTGCATAACAGGCTTTGAGCGACGCAGGATGGGAACGTCGAGAAGCGCGGGCTCACTCACCACACATTGACCGTCGGGGCGGAGGCACCCCTGCTCCTCGTGCCGCGACTGGGCCGCTCTACCTCGGCTTTGCGGCGGCGGGCCGGAGAACACCCGCAGGTTTCACTGCGGCGGGTTTCTTCGCAGCAGCGGGCTTCACTGCCGCAGGCTTCGAGGCGGGAGCAGGTTTTGACTCGGTGGCGGGCTTGCCCGCCCAATCCCCCGTGAGCGTGATCGGTGTTCCGATCTCGACCCAGTCGTAGAAGCGCTTCGCAGGATTGTCGCCATCGAGCGGCATGCGGATGCAGCCGTGCGACGCGGGATGATCCGGCACGGATGAAAAGCCGTGGATGAAATAGTTCCCGTTCACCTGCACGCTCCACGGCATCGGCGCGTTCTCGTAGAGCGAAGAGTAGTGCATCACTTCCTTGGATCCCGCCTTGAACTTTCCCGACGGCGTCCGCCTTCCCTGCTGCCCGGTGCTCACGCGGCTCTCGATCACCAGCCGCTCCCCCTCATAGGCGGAAAGCTTCTGCACCGTCTTATCCACGATCACCCGCTTCGGCCCGCCCGGTTTCAATTCAGCCGGGTTCTGATGCGCACATGCAGTGAGAAAAGTGGCGACGACTGCGGCGGTGCCGTTCAGCAGACCTCGCAGGAGGATTGGAGCCAAAGGGGAGTTTTGCATCTGCTGACTTGGGGACATGGCGAAAAACCGCATGGCCTGCATTTGCCATAAAGCGGCGCGCGGTGGCAACTCTCAACGCGGCGAAGCTTCACCGCTGCAAGCGCGCATCGAAAACATCCGCGATTTTCGCGACGAATGGTTGCAGTGCAGTCGGGCAATTTCGAATCCAGTCCGAGAGGAACGCATCCAGCGGCTGGCGGCGATCCTGCATGCCGGGATTCATGAAGGCCACCGCTCCCCACGCACGCGGCTCCGCTTCAAAGACCGGCAGGAGCTGCATCGCCACGACGAGATTCCGGTCGCGCAGTTCGGCATTGCGTCGCATGGCGGGCTCATTCGTGCGGAGCCACCTCATGAATTCCGCCAGCGACTGCACTCCCGGGCCGCGCATCCGCTCCGCCGCATAGCCGGCAAATTCCGGAGCATACGCACGCCACGCGCGGAACGGCGCACCGCGCTCCCACGAACGCGCCATGGCACGCAGCGCGAAAAGCGATGCAGTCTCCGCGAGGCTTTCCTCGAGCCAGAGGTTTGCCCCACCGGGCGGTCGCACCGAGCCTTGCGGTCGCACCGAGCTTCGGGGCTCAGCGGGGCGCATCGCGAGCACGTGGCAAAACTCATGCGCAAACTGAAACGCTATCTGCGCGCACTGCCGGTCGCGTGCCGCGAGTCCCACGGGGATTCTCCCATCCGGCGTCCGCTCCCAGGCGGTTTGCGGATGGTCGTCGCGATGGTACACTACGATGGGGCTGATGCGTGCCCGCGGGCAATGGCGCGCGACTTCCTCCGCGACGGACAGCGCGATGGCGCGCACCTCCCTCGCACTCGCGGCACCCCAGCCGCCTTCCTGCACGGCGATCTCCGGCAAAGATGCATGTGCGAACGCGGCGAAAAGCAGCGCGATGCAGGGAAGCGTGACCAAGCGGCGGACATTCATGTGGAAGCAGAAAAGGTCTGACGGCATTGCGGCGGATGTCCCGAAAAAAAGCGGACGCCCCGCGGGCGATCCCTCGCGGAGGATCGCGGAAAGCCCGGCGGTTTTCACGATACCTCTGCTTAGGTATCGCGAAGATCACGGGGCTTTTGCCCGAAAAAGCGGCATTTTTACGAAAATCACGGCATTTTCCGCGATCGGCACGGGCCCGTGGGTTTTGGCTGCTCTGAATCATTTGACTTCATCGTGCCCGTCCCGGCGAGCGCGCAGAGATTCGTGAGCACGCTGCCAGTTTTCAGCGTCAGCGCTGGGTGATTTTCATTCCCGCAGCTCGTCCGCCGTGTATCGCTGCGACGGAGTGAATCCCCATCCTGCATTCCAGCCCCCTTTCTTTTCCCGCGCCGCGTGGCTTTCCATCGCCATGCTTGCGGCCTGCACCGCCGCCCTCGCGGCGGATGGCAGGCCAAATATCCTCTGGATCACCAGCGAGGATCACGGGCCGCACATGGGGTGCTATGGGGACAGCTATGCGACCACGCCGAATGTGGACGCGCTCGCAAAGCGCGGGATGCTCTACGCGCAGTGCTGGTCGAATGCGCCCGTGTGCGCTCCCGCGCGGACGACCATCATCACGGGCATGTATCCCACGAGCCTGGGTGGCGAGCACATGCGGAGCATGGTGCCGATGCCTGCGGGGAAAAAGATGTTCCCGCAGTTCCTCCGCGAGGCGGGCTGGTATTGCTCGAACAACGCGAAGGAGGACTACAACGTGGAGAAGCCGGGGCAGGTGTGGGATGATTCGTCGAAGAAAGCGCACTGGAAAAACCGCGCGCCCGGACCGGAGGGCCAAGGCCCTCAGCCATTCTTCGCGGTGTTCAATTCGCTCAAGAGCCACGAGAGCCAGATCCACACGCGCCCGCATGCGCAGATCCATGATCCGGCGAAGGTGCGCGTGCCGGCGTATCATCCGGACACGCCGGAGGTGCGGCAGGACTGGGCGCAGTACTATGATCAGGTGAGCGAGGCGGATGCGGATGCGGGCGCGCGGCTGGCGGAGTTGGAAAAGGACTGGCTCACCGAGGACACGATCGTCTTCTACTTTGCCGACCACGGCTCCGGCATGCCGCGGAGCAAGCGCTGGCCTTACAACTCGGGACTACAGGTGCCGCTCGTCGTGTACATCCCGGAGAAATTCGCAGCACTGCGTCCGCCGGAATATCAGGCGGGAGGAAGCTCGAAGCGGCTCGTGAGCTTTGTGGATTTCGCGCCGACGCTGCTGAGCCTCGTGGGAGTGAAGCCTCCAGAGTGGATGCAGGGATACGCCTTTCTCGGCAAGTATGTGGCGCAACAGCAGCCCTTCCTCCACGGCTTCCGCGGGCGGATGGACGAGCGGCTCGACCTCGTGCGCAGCGTGACGAATGGCCGCTACGTGTATGTGCGGAACTACATGCCTCACCTCATCTACGGCCAGCATCTGAACACCATGTGGCAGACGCCGACGACGCGCGTATGGGAAAAGCTGCACCTCGAAGGCAAGCTGAACGCGGTGCAGGACAAATTCTGGAAGCCGAAGCCGCCCGAGGAACTCTATGATCTGATGACCGATCCGGATGAGGTGAAAAATCTCGCGGACATCCCGGACTATGCGCCGATGAAAACGAAGCTCCGCGCGGCGCAGATGGAGCACGCGCAGCGAATCAGGGACGTGGGCTTCCTGCCAGAGGGCGCGCGGCTCGATCAATCCATGGGAAGCTCGCCCTACGATCTCGGACACCGTGGAGACTCCCCTTTCCCGCTCGCCTTCGCCGCCGCGGAAAATGCCTCGCTGCCACAGCCGGGCGCGATGCCGGACAAGGTGACTTCGTTCGACCGCGCGATCTCCAGCAGTGAATCAGCCGTCCGCTACTGGACAATCTTCGGGCGACAAATGCGCGGCAAGCAGGCCATCACCGAAGTCCGCGACCCGCTGCTGGCTTCCCTCAGGGACACCTCCGCCCCGGTGCGCATCGCAGCGGCACGGGCGCTTTTGGAATCCGGCGCGGGAGCCGATGCCGAGGCTGCCTTCGCCGTGCTGCTGGATGCCGCAGACTGGTCGAAGAATGACATCTTCACCGCGATGGCCGCACTCGATGCGCTGGCCTCCGTGAAGCAAAAAATCGCGCAGTCGAAGAATGCCGCGGCGATGGAAGCCCGCATCCTCGCCCTCCCGAACAAAGGCCCCGCGCCAGACAGCAGGCTCAAGGAATACATCCCGCGTCTCCTCGAAGAACTGCGCGAACGCTCCCCGTAGCGGAGTCCCGCAGCGCGGGATCATCGGCGGGTAGTGGCGCAAACTGACTGAAACCACGAATGGACACGAATAAGGGCAGTGGCTCAGTTTGAAAATGCATGAGCAGGAAACCATGAAGCCATGAGGGAGGGATTCCTGGCTTCATGGCTTCCTGCTTCAAAATGAGACACTACCCGAATAAGGGAGTCGCGGAGGATGCGGGATGGCCGCGGCATCCTCGCAGTGGGTGAGCAGTTTGTCGCGCGCTTGCATTTTGCAACGCTCTTCATTCGTGACCATCCGTGGTCCAAATTGAGCCACTGCCCACTGGCGACCTGCATTGACTTCCGCGGCGGCGTGGACGACTTCATCTGGACAATGCGCTGGGCTATCCGTTTGGGTCGAATCGCCGGGACTGATGTCCGGATCCATCTTACTTTTTTTCTGTTGCTCGCGTGGCTGGCAGCGGAGGGCTATGAGGCAGGCGGGCCGAGGGAGGCGCTCAGCGTGGTGCTCCTCGTGTGCCTCATTTTCCTCTGCGTGCTCCTGCACGAGTTCGGCCACGCACTCGCCGCGCGGCGCTATGGAATCCGCACGCCGGACATCACGCTGCTGCCCATCGGCGGCGTGGCGCGCGTGGAGCGGATGCCGGAAAATCCACGGCAGGAAATCGTCATCGCGCTCGCCGGGCCTGCGGTGAATGTGGTCATCGCAGGTGTGCTCTGGATCGGCATGGCGCTCACCGGGCACGTGATCCGGCCGGGCTCCCCTGCCCTTGAGGATTCGTTCGCCGACACGGTGCTGCGGGTGAATGTGATGCTGCTGCTTTTCAATCTCATCCCGGCATTCCCGATGGATGGCGGCCGGGTGCTGCGCGCGGTGATGACGATGAAGCTCGGGCATGCGAAGGCGACACGGATCGCGGCGCAGATCGGGCAGGCGATTGCAGTGATGCTCGGATTCGTCGGTGCGCTGGGCTTCGCCCCGCTCGGGATTCCGCCGAGCCCGATGCTGATCCTCGTGGCGGTATTTGTCTTCATGGCGGCCGCGAACGAAGCGGGCACGGCGCAATTGCAGTCCTTCACGCGCGGGCTGTCGGTCTCGGAGGCGATGGTCACGGAGTTCAAGTCGCTGCCGCGCAATGCGAGCCTCGGCGAGGCGGCGGACGTGCTGCTGCACACTTCGCAGCACGAGTTCCCAGTCGTCGATCCCGATGGCACGCTGCGCGGAATTTTCACGCGCAGCGAACTAGTCGCCGCACTGCGCGAGTCAGGCCCGGAGACTTCCGTGCTGGGCGTGATGCGCGAGGATTTCCCGATCGTGCACCCGCGCACTCCGTTCCAGGATGCCTTTCAGAAAATGCAGCAATCCTCCACGCCCGTGCTGCCGGTGACGGATGAGGATGGGAAGCTGGTCGGACTTTTCACGATGGAAAACATCGGCGAACTGCTGATGGTGCGAAGCGCAATCGCACAGTCCCGGCGCGCACGCTGAGGATTTCAGCCGCGCACGCTGAGGATTTCAGCCGCGTACTGGCAGCAGCAATCGATGACAGGCCTCAGCGGCTCCGCCCGGAGAGGAGACGAGCGTGAGGCGCTCCTTGCGGAATCCGGTGCGTGAAAGGACGGTGCTGAGTGTGGTGCTATCGGTAACGACGCCCGCAGCGAGAGAGAGGCTCGATGCGACGAGCCTGCGCAGCCAACCCCGCCGGAGTCTTGGCTCGGCCTCATCGCGGATGGAGAGTGCGACGAAGCGGAACTGGAATTCACCCGCAAGCCTCGACGCCGCACACGCGCCGGGCAGCAGCGAGCCGCAGAGCACCGCATCGAAACGCCAGTCGCGGCGCAGACGGTCGAGCGGCTTGCGAAGTGCGCGCGCGGCGCGCCCGGCATTCCAGCCGGCACCGAGGATCGGCAAGGTGGGCACGGCGACGAACTCCGGCAGGAACGCGACATCCGCCGCGCGCGGGTGCCACGTTTCGCCACGCGCGAAGAAGCCGGTGGGCCGGAGCACGACGGCGCGGATTTCCCATCGATCCGAGAGGGCATTGAGCAGGGCGACGTTGTCGAGCCCGAGGGAAGATTCGCGCCCGTCCGGGAAAAGGTGTGAGATGAAAAGCAGGCGCATCGTCTATGTTTCTTCCGGCTGTGGCGGGAGGAACAATGTAAACAGGATCGCGGGAATGAACAGGAAACCGTCGTAGAGCAGCACCTCGCGGAAGTTGCCGTGCTTTGCGATCTGCGCGGCAAAGATGGTGCCCGCGGCTGCGGCGATGCGTCCGATATTGTAGCAAAAGCCCGCGCCTGTCGTGCGCAGCAGCACCGGGAAAAGCGGCGGCAGCAGCATCGTGAACAGGCCGAAAACGCCACTCCAGAATCCGACCGCCGGCAGCCAGAAATACGTGAGCGCCCGGACGGAATGTTCCGTCCCGAATGCCGCGCTCATGGTCACCACGAAGCCTGCGAACATGAGCAACAGCGTGCGCTTGTATCCCATCCGCTGCGCAAGGAACCCGGCGAAGAAATTGCCGATGATACTGATGCCGATGATTCCGAAAAATGCCCAGCTCACGAGGGAATCGCGCGCCTGTGCATTCATCGCGACGACCTCCGGAAGCACGCGGAGGTGCTGCGCCTGCCAGAACATGAACGCCCACCACGCCGTGAGTGAAAAGGCGCAGATGCCGATGCTCACCAAGGTCGCGCGCCGCGTCTCGCCACGGAAAAGATCCCCGACCGACGGCTTCGCCTGGCCTTCGAGCGCAGCGGCCCACGTCTCCGGCTCGGGCACATGGCGGCGGATGTAAAAGACCAGCACCGCAGGCAGCACACCGAGGAGGAAAATCCACTTAGGGTGATGGCCGCCGAGGAGCACTCCGGCTCCGCATGCGACGAGCACACCGAGATTCACACCGGTCTGAAGGACAGCGGCAGTCCACGGGCGCCATTTCTTCGGCCACGTTTCTGAGAGCAGCGTGGACCCGACAGCCCATTCCCCGCCGATGCCGAGAGCGGCGAGGAAGCGGAAGATCATGAGCTGCCACCATGTCTGCGCAAAGAACGAAAGGCCGGTGAAACATGCGTAAGTGAGCACCGTGAGCGAGAGCGACCGGCTGCGGCCGATGAGATCGCCGAGCCGCCCGAAGAATGCACCGCCGAGCGCCCAGCCGACGAGGAACGCTGCCTGAATCCATGATGCCTTTTCCTTTACCTGCGAATCGCCCGTGTGCGTGCGCGCTGCGAAGACATCGTATTCCTCGCGGCTCACGCGACCGTCGTGATTCTTGTCGGCGTCGGAAATGGGATCCTTCGCCGTCCACTCAGCCGCGGCGAGGAAGCCGTCCGCATTCCTATCCATCGCGGCGAAGTCGCTGTGGAATGTATCCGTGTTCACGAGGATCGCGACGAAGGACACGGCGACGAGCGTGAAGATGTGCATGTCCAGCCCGTCGAAGAGCCAGCCTAGCCATGCGGCGAGTCCGCTTTTGAGTTGTTGCGGCGAGAGGTCGCGCAGCCGCTGGGGTTCGGTGGGCATAGTTCGCAAGCGAATGCCAGAACCGGGCGGGCGGCGTCGAGGGTGAAAGCGCGGGATTGCCGCTGCTGAATATTTCGCCATGTGAATCGCCACGCTTCCCTGATGCTGATGCCCGTGATACCGGATGATCCGCCACCCCAATGATCGAAGAACAAACCGAGCCCTGCACCTCTTGCGGATCGCTGTTGGAAATCACCGGTGCGCCTTTGTTTGCCGAGAGGACCTGCCCGGTCTGCAATGAGCAGATCCATGTGCACCGGCAGTTCGCGCACTACGAATTGATCTCCATCCTCGGGCAGGGCGGACAGGGCACGGTCTTTCGCGCGACGGATCTGAATCTGAACCGCCAGGTGGCGCTGAAAGTATTGCGCCTCGACCAGGCGAGCGACCCGGCCTTCGTGAAGCTCTTCGATCACGAGGCGAAAATCACGGCCTCCATCAATCACCCGAATGTCGTGCGCGTGTATTCCTTCGGCACCGAGGAGGACCGCGTGTATCTGGCGATGGAACTCGTGGACGGCGGGACTTTCGACGATCAGCTAGAGAAGCTCGGCAAAATACCGGAGGCGCGCGTGCTGGCCGTCGGCATCGAGGTGGCGCAGGGATTGCGCGCGGGATTTGAAAAGGGGCTGATCCATCGCGATGTGAAGCCGGGCAACATCCTCTTCGCAAGCGACGGCTCGGCGAAGGTCGTGGACTTCGGACTCGCGGTTTTTCACGAGCAGGAGGCCGCGCAGACCGGCGACATCTGGGGCACGCCGTACTACCTCTCTCCCGAGCGGCTGAACCGCGAGCAGGAGGATTTTCGCAGCGACATCTATTCGCTCGGCGCGACGCTCTTTCACGCGATCGCGGGACGCCCGCCCTTCGAGGCGGAGGATGCCTCGCAGGTCGCGCTGAAGCATCTGCGCACCCAGGCCGTGAGCCTGCAGACTTTCGCGCCGGGCGTCTCGAATGCCACCGCTTACGTGATCAACCGCACGCTCGCGAAGAACCGCAACGACCGGCCGGCGAGCTACGATGAATTCATCCAGCAGCTCCAGTATGCGCGAGATGAGGTGATGACGAAGGGCAACAAGGGCGGTGCCACTGCATCCGCCTCGCGCCTGGTGCTGGAAGATGCCGGCAGCAAAAAGGCGATGAACTGGCTGGTGATGGCCATTTTCATCCTGCTACTCGCGGGTCTCGGTGTCGGCGGATATTTCATTTTCCGCGGCGGCGGAGATGACGTCCCGGATGGCACGCCCGTGAAGCTCGAATCATTCGGCCCCGGCTGGGCCGAGGCGAAGCAGCTCCTCATGGATGGAAAGTGGCGCGAGGCGGAGTCTGCCTTCGCCACGCTGGGGGCAAAAAGCTCCCGCGGCTCGAAGCAGTCCGACTGGGCCATCATCAACGAAGCGCTCGCCGCGCAGTTCACGCAGGGCGGTGCCGCAGCCGCAAAGATCATCAGCAAACTGCCGGACAGCGCAAAGCCCGCGCGGAAATTCTTCGTGGAAAAGATCCGCCCCTTGCTCTCCAGCGGTGATGTCATTCCCGTGGCCGACGCCGCGGGCTTCAATGAAACGACGCACGAGGCCCTCGGCACACTGTTCCTTGCGCTCAGCGACTATGAGCTCGGCGACGTTGCAAATTCCGGCCCGCTCTTCAGCCAGTTCACCAGCATGAAGCCCGAGCCCACGCTAGCATGGCTCTCGGACTACAAGCAGCTCGCAAAGCCCTACGAGACGGAATTCATCACCTTCAATCTCGCCGCGGACGCGTGGAAAAACGCCCGCAATGAACGCGAGCAATTCCAGGCATTCGACGCCTTGCGCGCACTGCCCGACCGGCTCCCGAAGGACAGCAAGCTGATGCCCAGGGTGAAGACACTGCTCGCCGAAGCGCAGCGGAAAACCGACGCGCTGCGAGCCGAAAAAAACAAGAACAACTTCGCCTTCAAATCGCGGGCCGCCACCAGCGGCTCGAATCAAAACGAAGGCCCCGCCAAAGCCGTGGACGGCAATACCGCCACGCGCTGGAGTCTGGGCGGCCCCGGTGAAAAATGGCTGTCGCTCGACCTCGGCTCGCCACGCAGCATCTCGCGCTGGACCCTCACGACATCGTCCATCACGGACGGCAGGACGGAGCAGAACCTGAACGGCTTCAAACTCCAGCGCAGCGACAACGGTACCGCGTGGACCGATGTGGACGCAGTGACCGACAACCGCAGCGCCATCGTGGACCGTCTCGTCGCGCCTTTCACCGCGAAGCACGTGCGCATCCTCGTGACGAAAGAAGCCCGCAAGCCTGCCGACAAAAATGCACGCATCCACGAGATCAGCCTCGGCGCCGCGCAGGAGCAGGCGAAGTCGGGCTATGAGCCGGGCCAGAGCGTCGCGATGCGCTTCTCGCTGAAGTCCGATTTCCTCACCGGCCCCGTCGGCGAAATCGGTGCCGTGGGCAGCGCTCAGTTCAGCGAGGCGGATGGAAAATACACCGTGAAAGGCAGCGGCGGCGACATCTGGTCCAATGCCGATGCGTTCCAATTCGTCTGGCAACCCATCGTCGGCGACTGCGAACTCATCGCGCGCATCGCGACCATGCCCACACAATTCCAGCAGTCCAAAGTCGGCATCATGATTCGCGCCGACTTCGCCAGGGACGCCAGCCACGCCGGCGTATTCGCGCAGCCGGGGAACAGGATTCAATTCCTGAGCCGGACTGGAAATGGCAAGCCCACCACCTCGAAGGACAAGACCGGAAAGAAAATTCCGCTCTGGTTGAAGCTCGTCCGCAAGGGCGCCGTCGTCACCTGCTATGATTCCGCCGACGGCCAGTCGTGGGCGGAATGCGGGCACGAGAATCTCGGCAATGTCGATGGCCCCGCATTCGTCGGCCTCGCCGTGTGTTCGCATCAAAAGGAGCAGCTCGTCACCGCGCAGTTCACCGATGTGAGCCTGCAGAAGACGAAGCCTTGAGCCCCGGCCCGCAGCCTGATATTCGCCGCCCGATGCAATTCTCCAACGTCACCGCACTCGCCAAGGCCAACGTCTATTTCGACGGCAAAGTCGTCAGCCACACCATCCTCCTCCCCAGCGGCGAAAAGAAGACGCTAGGTCTCATCTACCCCGGCAAATTCCATTTCGGCACCGGCAAGGCCGAGCGCATGGAGATCACCGCCGGCACCTGCCAGGTGAAGCTCGACGACGGCAGCGAAACGCAATCCCACGCCGCAGGCACGCACTTCGACGTAGCAGCGAACAGCGGCTTCGACATCGAAGTCACAGACGGCATCTGCGAATACGTCTGCTCATTCCTCGACTAGCCACAAGGAGCAGGGGCACCCCCGCCCCGAGTTTCAACATGGGGCGATGGCCCCCCTGCTCCTCGAAAAAGCCCCGCCCGCCCCGAGATGCATCCGAGGCATCCTCCGCTTCCCGCCCTGCACACCCCGCTCAGAGCGTGGCCATCATTTCCTTGATCTGCTTCGTCGCGATGCCGATGGGACGATCCAGCGGCACGCCCGCACATGCGAGCAGCGTGGTGAGCAAGTCGCCTTGGTTGCCTTTGATGTCTGGCAGGAAGCGTCCCGTGTTCATCGATCCCCCGCCCTTTCCGGCGATGATGAATGGGAGATTCTCGCGGGAATGCTTGTTGCCGTCCTCAAGGCCGGAGCCCCACATCATGATGCAGTTGTCGAGCAGCGTGCCGTCGCCTTCGCGAATGCTGGCCATCTTCTTCACCATGTGCGCGAACTGAGCGATGTTGAAAGCAGTGATGGCTTCAACTTTCGCAACCTGATCGGGCTTATTGCCGTGATGGGTCTGCGAGTGGTGCGAATCCGTGAAGCCGAGTTCGGGATAGGAAACGCCGTTCGGCGTGGAACCGATGTAGGTGCTCACGCGCGTCGTGTCGGTCTGGAAGGCGAGCACGTTCAGGTCGCACATGACCTGCATGTATTCGCTGCGCTTGTCGCCCACGGGGATCTTGATCTCGATGGGCGGGGAATCCGACGCGTTGCGTTTGTTCGCACTCACGCCGGCCTTTTCCAGCGCCGCTTCCTTTTGGCGAAATTCGATGGCGGCGATGCGACGCTCCACCGAGCGCACACTGTCGAGATATTCGTCGAGCTTGTGCTGGTCGTCCTGCGGCAATTTGCGGCGGAGATCCTTCGCGCCGCCGAGGACGAGATCGAGCATTTGCCGATCGAGCGGGTCTGCCGGCGCAGTGTGTCCGCGTTTGTCGGATTTGCCAAAGAGCCGGTCGAGAACGCTGCGGGGATTCGTCTCGGCGGGGACGGCCTGCGTGGGCGAGCGGTAGCTGCAGTGCGAGTAGTAGCCTTCGTTGAGCCCTTCCTGATTCTCCTTGTGCGTCTGCGGCATCGTCGCGAGTTCCAGCGAAGGCAGCGACGTGAGCGCACCGACGTAGTTTGCGGCGATCTGGTCGGCGGAGATCGCGATGTTGATCTGATTACGCCGGTTCGCATCCGGAAGCTGCGCGGTGAGCCAGGTCGAGAGTTCGAGCGCGTGCGGCGCGCCATTGAACGGCGCGATCGGGATTCCCGAAATGCCCTTCATGACCAGGCACTGCTTGAGCACGGGACGCAGCGACTCCAGCGCCGGCGGCGGCGAAGTGAGAAAGCTCTCCGGACTTTTCGGCCAGAACTGATCCATGATGACGCCGTGCGGCATATACATGAAGCCGAGGCGCACCGGCGCCTTCACGGCCTTGCCCTTCATCACGTCTGCCCATCCGATGGTTTCCAAAAATGGCAGCGCGAGCGTGGCTCCGATCCCTTTAAGGCAGGTGCGGCGATCCATCAGATGGCTTCTTTTCATGGCGTTTGGGAGCATGGGTTTGATGTAGAAGGAGCAAGCCGCGAACATGCGAAAGCCTTAGTCTTCAAGTGCTCCCACGCTGAAGCTCCTCCGCACCTCCCCAGCACGATTTCCCGCCTCGGGAGGGCTGTTTTCGGCCCTGGGGGCCGGTTTCCGGCCTGCAATCGCCATCCCGCGTGAAATGGTAGGGATGCCGGACGCGGCGGTATCGCTATCGGCAGCGGCGGTATTCAAACCGCGCGGAATGGTATCCATCCCAGTGCAAATGGTATCCATCCCGGACGGCGCGGTATCGCTACCCACGGCGACGGTATTCATGCCGGAGCGGAGGGTGGGAGATGGGGAGACGAGGAGACCGGGAGTGTTTTGCGCTCCGCGCGGCCCTGCTTCTCCTTCTCTCCCAGTCTTATTTCCGACCCCACCAAGCCCGCGACCAATCCCCCGAACTCCAGCGCCGAGATGCGCAGCCAGCTTACTGCGCTGAATGCCGACATCCAGACGCGGGCGTGCGGAGGGCCTCGGCGCGCGTCGGCGCGGGCCTGTTTTGCGGCAAGTTGCGACTTCGCCGAGAGCCCGCTTGCCACGGGGCCATCCGACGGTCTAGTGACAGCACACTCATGTTCAGTCACGTCGTCATCTTTTGGACCAAACCGGAAATCCCGAACGCCGCTGCCGAGCTTCTCGCTGGCGCGGAGAAATATCTGCGCCCGATTCCCGGCGTGCTCACTTTCCACATCGGAAAAATGGTGACGAGCCCGCGGCCTGTCGTGGAGCAGAGCTACCAGGTCGCGCTGAATCTGATTTTTGAAAGCAAGCAGGCGCAGGACGACTACCAGGTGCATCCGCTGCACGTCGAATTTGTCGAGAAGGTCTTCAAGCCGTGCTGCGCCCGCGCGGTGATTTACGACTTCGAGTGAGGCGGGGCCAAAGCTGCGCGCCACACGCATGAACTGGACTGACCCAGAGACCATCACCAAGTTCGCGAAGATCGTGCTGACCGATCTCGTGCTCGCGGGTGACAACGCACTCGTCATCGCACTCGCGACCCGCGGACTTCCTGCAAAGCAGCAATTCTGGGGGCGGATCTTCGGTGCGGGCGGGGCCGTGGGGCTGCGGGTGCTTTTTGTCTTCGTCATCACCTGGCTGATCAAAATCCCGATCCTCCAACTCGTCGCCGGACTGCTGCTGCTGTGGGTCGCATGGAAGCTGGTGCGCCCCGAGGATGACGCGCTCGAAGCTGCGGCGCACCCGGAAAACGCCGGCAAACATGCTGCGCAATCGCTCTGGCACGCGGTGCGACTGATCATCGTGGCCGATGTGGTGATGAGTCTGGACAACGTGATCGCCATCGCGGGTATCGCAAAGGAAGGCAGCGATTCGCCGCATGGCGAGATGGCGCTGGTGGTCATCGGGCTCCTCCTTTCCATCCCGCTGGTCGTGTGCGGCAGCGCGCTGATTTCCTATCTCATGAGCCGCTTCCGCTGGCTGATCTGGCTCGGCGGAGCCGTGCTCGGCCACGTCGCAGGGAAGATCATTTTCCAGGATCCAAAAGTGCTGAGCTGGCTGGGCGTACCTGCGGAGACAGGCATGCCGGAGTCCGAGATCGCCCGCCTCCTCGCAGCCGCCCCGCGGGTGCACGCGGTGGCACACGTCGTCCCGTGGATTCTCGCGGTGATCCTGTTTTGTGTGGGAATCTGGTGGAGCCGCCGGGTCACGGCTGAAGATGCCAAGGCATCGAGCGACCGCAAATGAACGAAACCCCGGAAGCCACGCACCAAAAGACCGCCGAGGAGGTGCTCGATCCGATCAGCGCCGATCTTCGCTCATTGCTTGATGTCGCGAAAGGCCAGGCGATGTCACTCGGCCAGATCGAGCAACACCTGAAAGATCGCGGCTACGCCCTGCTGGTGCTGTTTCTTGCCGCACCATTTCCGATCCCAAACATCCCGGGCCTTTCGGTGCCATTCGGCATCGCCATCTGCCTCATCGGCCTCGCCTTCATGCTCCGGCGCAGGCCGCGTCTGCCGGGATTCATCCTGCGCAAAAAGCTGGAGTTCTCGATGCTCCAGAAAGTCATCCCCTTTGTCGCGAAGCTCATGGAACGGCTGGAGCGCCACATGCGGCCGCGATTTAGGTTCCTCGTCGCCGGCCCGATCATGACGAGCCTCTTCGGCCTCGGCATCGTGTCCGGCGGATTTTTCCTCGCGCTCCCCCTTCCGATTCCGCTGACGAACGGCCCGCCCGCCCTTTCGATCATCTTCCTGATCACCGGCTTTCTGTGCCGCGACGGTCTGATGATTCTCATCGGCCACCTCCTCGGGATCACGGCGTGGGCTTACCTCGGCGTGTGGATCTACTTCGGCGCACGCATCCTCACGTGGCTGCATTCATTCTGGGATCCATTCTGGAACTGGATGAAACATCTGTTTTGAGGAAAATGGCGTTTGCAATGCACGCCGCAAACTGGTTTACAAAAACACACCGATGAAACGCCTCCTCCTCAGCCTCACCGCAACTGTCCTCGCCAGCACCGCGATGGCCGACATTCAGGATCCGCCGATGCATGATCACAACGCGACCCGCAAGCTCGGTCGCGCGTGGGCCAACATCCTTTACGCATCCGCCGAAATCCCGCAGACCATGCAGCGCGTGACGGAACTGGAGGGCAGCAATGCCGGTGCCGCATACGGCTTCACCAAAGGCCTGGGACGCATGTTCGTTCGCATGGGCGCGGGCGTCTTCGAACTCGTCACTCACCCCTTCCCGGTTTACAAACGCTCTTACCGTCCGGTGCTGCGCTCGAATGTCCCGTGGATCAACGGCGGCTACGAGGAATTCCCGCCGGAGTGGGGCTTCTCAAGCAAGCGTAGCTACACGACCACGATGGATCGTTACTAGAATCGCATTCCGCTTTTCCCAGAAGGCTTCCGTCTCCAAAGGCGGAAGCCTTCATCTTTTTAGCGGAAGCCGCTGTTTCATTTATGGCTGAATTTGTCGAACTGCAGATCACTGATGTGGCATTTGGAGGCGCGGGCGTCGCGCGTCATGGGGGAAAGGTCTATTTCGTCCCGTTCACAGCGCCCGGCGACACGGTGCGCGTGAAAGTGACGCGCTCGCAGAAAAAATTCTCCGAGGCCAGCGTCGCATCCTTGCTCACACCGTCGCCCGACCGAGTCGCGCCGGAATGCGAATATTTCACCCGCTGCGGAGGCTGCGCCTACCAGCACATGACCTACGCCCGCCAGCTCACGCTGAAGCACCAGCAGGTCGAGCAGACGCTTCGCCGCGTCGGAAAATTTACCGAGGTGCCGATGCGCCCCATCGTCGCGGCCCCTGAGCCATACGCCTACCGCAACCGCATCCGCGTGCATGTGCAGGACGGACAGGCCGGGTTCTTCGCGCACCGCTCCCATGAGCTGATTCCGATCACCCAGTGCGCGATCGCGCGGGGCGCCGTGAATGACTCCCTCCGCGACCTGCGCCGCACACCGGTGCGCGACGGCGACTACACCCTTTTCGCCCGCGACCGCCACGAGTTCTTCGAGCAAACGAATGATGAAGTCGCGACCGCGCTACTCTCGCTCGTTGAACAGACCGTCCGCCGCGATCAGTCACTCTTGCTCGATGCATACGCCGGCGCGGGATTTTTCTCACATCGCCTCGCGCCGCTTTTTGGGCAAGTCATCGGCATCGAGGAAAATGAGCACGCCGTGGAACTCGCGCGCAGCAGGGCAGCCGAGAACGAGCGCCACCTCCTCGGCGACGTCGGCATGCTCCTCGGAGAGATCCTCGGCGCACACCCGATGGATAATACCACGGTGATTCTCGACCCGCCTGCGACAGGAATGTCGCCGCGCGTGGCAGACCTGCTCGCCGCAGCGCGCCCTTCGGAAATCCTCTACGTGTCATGCAATCCGGCGACACTCGCCCGCGATCTCGGCGCGCTTCATTCCGCTTACCGGCTCGCCTCAGTCACACCGCTCGACATGTTTCCACAGACTGCGGAAATCGAAGTGCTCGCCGTTCTGCACCGCGCCTAGCGCGCAGCCGCCGGCTTTTTCGGCGAGGCGGCGGGCTTTGCTTCAGTGCCTACGACGGGAGCATCGGCGGGAGTCATCACTTCGAATGGGACAAAGGTATTCGCCGGTACTGCGACCACGGCGATGGGTGCAGCGATTTGCCGGTGCGCAATGATGAAATTGGCCGGGTCGAAATACACCTTCTCATCCTTCGGAAACCGGTGCCGCGCCATTCCCACACGGAGGTCCTTGCGAATTTCGAGATGAAGATGCGCCGGGTAAAGTCCGCCCCCGGTTCCGATGGTGCCCAGTTGTTGACCACGTCTAAGCTGCTGATTTTCGCGGACGTGAATCTGATCAAGATGGCCGTAAAGCGAGTCCGCATATTTCATCTGCCCGCCCTCCTCGTAGGCATGCCGCACGATTACGACATTGCCCCACCCGTGCTTGAAATTTTGCGCAAAGACGACGACCCCGTGCGCGATCACATGCACCGGATCGCCGAGATCCGTATCGCCGCCACCCTTGCCATTCCAATCTTCGCCGAGGTGACCGTTCGCCCTGTAGCCGCGCGCGCGATAATATCCCTCGCCGTCCGGCTTTCCGACCGGGAAATCAAAGCCGTCCGCCGGCAGCGTCCCCAAAACGCCGCCGCCCGGCGCAGGGCACGCAAAGAAAAAGAGACTGAGGAGGAACAGGACAATTCGCATCGGGGAAATGCAATTTACAGGACTCCGGCGGCCAAGCGCAAAGCCTCAATGCGAGGCCGTGAAACCAAGGATAATCAGAATGGCAGCCGCGCCGATGCGATACCAGCCGAAGCCGGCGAACGTGTGACTGCGGACATAGCCGAGCATCCAGCGAACTGCGGCAAATGAGACGACCGCCGCCGCCGCACTGGCGACCAGCATCGGCATCCATTCGATCACCACGTGCGCCTTGTGCGCGTCCCACAGGGTCTTCACCGCCGCCGCGCCCAGCGTCGGCACGCCGAGCAAAAAGGAAAACTCAGTAGCAGGCCCGCGGCCCAAACCGAGCGCGAGCGCAAAAAGAATCGTCGCCCCCGATCGCGAAGTGCCGGGGAAAACCGCCGCAGCCACCTGCGCAATGCCGATGACGATCGCGATGGTCCAAGTCACTTCGTTGCTCAGTTTTTTGCCCGAGATGAGACGCTCGATCACCACGAAGAGCACACCGCCGATGAGCAGCGCCATGGCGACGGGCCAAAGACTTTTCGGCAGCAGTTCATCATGTCCCGTGGCCTTTTTCATCACTGCCTTGAATGCGAGCACGCCCGCGACCGTGATGCAGAACGCCACGAAAAGCTTCACGAGATAGCCACGCCCGCGAGGTTCGCGAAGTGTCGCGAGCCGATCCTTGAAAAGCGGCAGCGCGGCGACCATTGCCCACACTTGGATGAAGCAGTTGAAAACCTCGGTTGTGAGGAACGGCGCCTTCGCATTCACTCCGAGGAGATGCTCGGCAATGAGGAGATGCCCCGTGGAAGAGACGGGGATGAATTCCGTCAATCCCTCGACGATGCCGAGGATAACCGCGATAAGAAAAATGCTCACGAAGATGCCGTGGAGGTGAAGACTCGGTTGCCGCGCGGCCTGACCAACTAGACCGCGTTTTCGCCGCGCTCTTCGGTACGGATGCGGATGGCTTCCTCGATGTGCGTCACAAAAATCTTTCCGTCGCCAATCTTGCCGGTCTTCGCGGACTTGATGATCGCCTTCACAGCCGTATCCACGCGGTCATCCGCCACGACGATGTCGAATTTCACCTTGGGCAGGAAATCCACGGTGTACTCGCTGCCGCGGTAGATTTCGGTGTGACCCTTCTGGCGGCCAAAGCCCTTCACCTCGGTGACGGTCATCCCTTCGACGCCGATTTCGGCCAGGGCTTCCTTCACGTCTTCAAGTTTGAACGGCTTGATGATGGCTTCGATTTTTTTCATGCGTGCTTCTCTGTTAGGGACACCGAAGCCGGACGGCAAGCATTCCGTCACACTCTCTTACGAAGCCGCTCCTACTTCAGTGCCCGACCGAGAAGATCGATTTCCAAAACCACCAGAAGACGGCCAGTACCGCGATGAGCGCCACGATCCGCCAGAATGGATTCAGCCCCGGCTTCTCTCCCCATCGCACTTTGCCATCCTCGTCCTCATGCGCCTCGTCGAGAAAATCGAGCCCATCGTCGATGCCGGCATCCTGCTTCCAACCAGACTCATGACACGCGCCGCAACCCGGACACGCGGCGGAATTCGGCGGCACATCCTCGTGGCACACGGGGCAGACCGGCGGTGACTTTTTTTGCGGCTTAAGCATCGCCTCGTTCGTTGGCGCGCACAAAGGCGGGGTTCACCCGCTGCCGTGTGCCGAGCATTTCGCGCAGCGGATCGTCCGCCTCGTCACTAAAGCCATAGTGCAGATGCCGCACCCAGCCCTCCGCGTACTGAAAGCGCTGCGACTGCCTGCCGAGCGTGCGCGAAAATTCATCCATCGTCCGCAGGTAACTGTCCATGCCCTGCGTCGCGTCGAGCCACTCCTTTTGCGAGGCATGGCACGCGAGCGCCGCGCGTTTGCGTGCGTGGACGGGAGTCGTATCCACGAATGCCTCGGGGGAAACGCGCCGCCGCGTCGGTGTCCGCTGCCCATGCGGCATCGCGTGGTAAATCACACACGGATCGAGCAACGGCGCGCGCTGCGGAAGCGAGCGGTAATTCGGCACGCCGCGCGCGAAAGTGGCCGTCACCGCGAGCCGCGCCGTGATCATGTGGTCCTCCATGTAGTCCTGCAGTGCATGCGTGAGCACCACGCTCGGCTTCGCGGCACGGACGACGGCGCACACGCGGCGGATGTTTTCCTCGGTGTAGAAAATGCCCATGTCATCGCAAATCGGCGCATACCATTTTGCGCCCATGAGCTTTGCCGCCGCCTGCGCTTCGGCGCGACGTGTGCGCGCAGTCTGCGCCGCGGTCATCACGGTGCTGCCCATGTTGCCGGTGGAAAGATTGCAGCAGTGGATCTCCCAGCCCGCGTCGCGGAGCAGCAGGAGCGTCCCTGCCATCACGAATTCGATGTCATCTGGATGTGCGGCGATCGCCAGTGCGGAAGGCATGGCGTGCAGGCTGAACAGCGTCCCCATTTTTGCCGAGCAGAAATCTCCCGCAGCGGCATTATTTGAATTTGGAAGCCAGAAATGCAGGAAACAAAATGTTTCGCGCAAAAACCACAGTTCCACAGGGTGCCTTCATCTGTCCCCGCTTCCTCTTTTCATGGTTTCCTGGCTTCCAAATTTTGAAAGCTGCAAAATCGCCGCCGCGCTTGCGGGATTTGCGCGAGGCCGCTTTATTGCCCGCCCGATGCGCCCAGTCATTTGCAAATGTCCGAACCACAATGGTTGCCTTCTCGGCTACCACGGCGACGACATCGAGATCTCCGGCGATGCCCCGCGCGTCTGCCCGGAATGCGCTACCGCGCTGACACTCGCGCCACAGCCCCGCAGCGATCTTTTCTACCGCGTGGCAAACCTCATCGGCCTCGCCGCCGTCGCCAGCGCGATCTGGTACACATGGCCCGTCATCGTGCAGGTCTGGGAAAAGGTGATCACGCCCCCGGCAAAAAGCACGCCTGCGAAACGAGCAGGCTGACCTGCGCGAAGCCTACAGCGTCTCGCGCAGCTTCAGTCCCGGGATGTCGCGAAAATGCTTATCCGGCGACACGAGCACCGCGCCGCTGTGCATTGCGCAGCGGGCGATGATGATGTCCGTGAGCGGACGATTCCCGCCCGAAGTGCGGTCGAGCGTCCACGCCATCTCGGCGACGAGCTGCCACATCTTCGCGTTCGTGGGCACCTCGGGGATGATGTTAAAAAACGCCGTCATTTCCGCCTTCATCCGCATGTTCTTAAAGCCGCAGATGACCTCGCCGCGCACCACGCCGCAGTTGAAAAGCATCCCGTTCGCGAGATACGGCATCAGTTCCTAGCGGATGTCGTGCCCGGCGCACAGACGGTCAATATACACCGCCGAATCCACGAGGATCGGCTCGTCAAAGTCGGGCAAAGCTCAGACCGCTATGCCTGCCTGGCCGGTTGAAGGCACCAAAGTGCCTCAAAGTGGGGTAAAGGTCACATAAGGCTCACCCAAACACCGAAAAACCTGACGGATCAGAGCACCCCCGTCACCACCGGCTGCGTCCACGCCTGCTCCATTTCATCCGGCGAGAGGACGCCTTCCTTGTGCTTCGAGGAGACGATGCGGGCGCGGACGTAGAGTTCGTCGCCGGCAAATGCGTATTTCGCCGACGTGCCCTCGACGGTCGCGAACACTCGGCCCACGTCCTTGCTGTAGCGGCGAGTGGTGCGCAGTGCTTCGCCTTTGTCTCCGAGCACGGGCTCGCTTGCGGTGTCCCATCCTTTGCGCGTGCCGATGAACTCGGTGCGGAATGTCACGCCGGCCTGCGGCTCGATCTCGATGCTGATGCCGCGCGCGTCGTGCCGCACGTCCCGCAGCGTCACGCCGGACGATGCGTAGAAATCCCCGGCTTCCATCGCAGCGATGAGGCTCGCCGCGTCCAGCTTTTCCGAACGCACCATCACCCAGCCGCGGCCGGAGCGGCTCTGCTTCTCGGGCGCAGGGCTCTCGTGGTAGTTGTGCGAATCATCCGTCGCCATGCCGTAGAGCACGCGCTTGCCGGCGGTGACGCGCTTCGTGAGCACGATGTCCCAGATGCGGCTCGTGCTCGCGCGGACGGCACTGTCGCCGCCGCCGTTGCTCGTGCCGGCCACGCCGCCCTCGTTGTGGACGGTCGGGTGGCCGTTGTACACCTCGAAGAACTGCTCCGCCTCCACCTCGTTCAGTTCCTCCGCGGTGAGCGCCCAGCCGAAGTTCGGATGATTGATGTGCGCAAACATCGGCACGCCCGTCCGCCCACGCTGCGCGAAGACCTCCGCGAGATTCCGCTGCATCACATCCACAATGCTCGTTCCGCCTTGCGGCTTGATGACCTCCCGCACGTTCGTCGCATTGATGTGAATGGGCGCAGTGAGATAGCGGTCCGTGATCTCCTCGCTGCGCACCATGAGGAAGCGCCCCGGCTCGTCGAACTTCGGGCCAAACTCCGAGAGCATCTTCAGCCGCACCTCTTTCCCAGCCTCCACCGGGCGCGTCTCCACCCACGGCGTGCCGAAGCGCGCCACATACTTGTCGAATGCCACCTGCCCGCCCTTCGTCTTCGCAATTGCCACCCAACGCTCGTAGTCGGCAATGATGTTGTGATCCGACAGCGCGAGGAACTGGTAGCCGTGCGCCTTGTACCACTCCGCGATCATCTCCGGGTAGTCATCCCCGTCACTCCACAGCGAATGCGTGTGCAGGTTCCCCTTCCACCAGCGCGCGGGCTCGGCGGCGGTGACGGAAAAGTGCAGCGTGAGAGCAACGAGGATGCAGGGGAAAATGCGCATGGTGTGGAAAATCAAAGAATGGCGCAGCGTGAACCCGCGCACTTGTTCGGGCCCGGTGAGTCCGGTTCAGGCGATGAGGGCCTTCACCACCTTCGACGGCTCCACGCCGGTGAGCTTCTGGTCGAGGCCTTGGAATTTGAAGGTGAGGCGCTCGTGCTCGATGCCCATGCAGTGCAGGATCGTCGCGTTGAGGTCGTTCAGGTGGACGGGATTCTCGACGATGTTGTAGCTGAAGTCGTCGGTCTCGCCGTGGACGATGCCGCCCTTTACACCGCCGCCGGCCATGAACATGGAGAAACATTTCGGGTGGTGGTCGCGGCCGTAGTTGTCGGCGGTGAGCTTGCCCTGCGAATAGACGGTGCGGCCGAATTCACCGCCCCACACGACGAGTGTGGAATCGAGCAGGCCGCGCTGCTTGAGATCCTGGATGAGCGCGGCGACGGGCTGGTCGGTGTCGCTGCACTGCGCGCGGATTTCGGAGGGGAGGTTGCCGTGCTGATCCCAGCCGCGATGGAGGATTTGCACGACGCGGACGCCGCGCTCGACGAGCCGACGCGCGAGCAAGGCGCTGGAGGCAAAGGTGCCGGACTTCTTCACCTCGGGGCCGTAGAGATCGAGAATGCTCTGCGGCTCGCTCGCGGTGTCCACGAGCTCGGGGACGCTGCTCTGCATGCGGAAGGCCATCTCGTATTGCGCGATGCGCGTCTGGATTTCCGGGTCGCCCATGCGCTCGAAACCGCGCTGGTTCAGCTTGCCGAGCGCGTCGAGCATGTTGCGCCGCGCGCCGCTGGAGACGCCGTCGGGATTCTGGATGTAGAGCACGGGGTCGCCTGTGCTGCGGAGTGCGACGCCGGAATATTTTCCCGAGAGGAAGCCGGAATTCCACATGCGGGTGAAGAGCGCCTGCGCGTTCGCCTTGGCGGACCATGTGGGCGTGAGGACGACGAATGCGGGCAGATCGTTGTTCTCGCTGCCGAGGCCGTAGGCGAGCCATGAGCCGAGGCTCGCCTTGCCGGGGACTTCGCTGCCGGTCATCACGAACGTGCAGGCCGGGTCGTGGTTGATGGCGTTCGTGTGGACGGTCTTGATGAGCGCGATGTCGTCCACGACTTTCGCCGTGTGCGGGAGCAGTTCGCTCACCCAGCGGCCGCATTTTCCGTGCTGCGAAAAATTGAACATGCTCGGCGCGACGGGCAGCCGCGACTGGCCGCTGGTCATCGTCGTGATGCGCTGGCCATTGCGGATCGAGTCCGGCAGATCCTTGTCGAACTGCGCCTTCAGCCCCGGCTTGTAGTCCCACAGATCGAGCTGCGACGGCGCACCGTTCATGTGGAGGTAAATGATGCTTTTCGCCTTCGGCGCAAAATGCGGGAGGTCCGCGAGGGGCGGATGGACGCGACTGCTCACTGCGGCGTTCGCGAGATTCATGCGATCGCCCATCAAAGACGCGAGGGCGAGTCCGCCGAAGCGAAGGCCCGCGTTTCCGAAGAACTGGCGGCGCGTCTGGAGGAGCTGGGATTCAAAGAGAGGGTCCATGGGCGAAAATGAGCAAGTGAGGGAATCTGCAACGAAGAAGACCCGGAGGGAATCGCGGACTGAGGGAGATTTTTGCGCTCACGCGGAACCGAGTTGCGGGCGAATGTCACGAAACCGCCTCCCTTCCGAAGGGCGAACGACGAAACGCAGAGGCGCAGGGGAACGGAGAAAATGGGCGAGGCGGTCGCTCCATTCCTTCTCTGACTCTCTGCGTCGCCCCATTTCATTCGTTTTTCGGCAAGCGCGAATGGATGACTTTCAGCCGTAACAGTCACCCCCGCAACGCAGTGGAAAATCAGAGGAGAATCCGGTTGCCTTTCCGAGTTCGGCCCCTAGAGTCCCGCCCCCTTTCACCGGATGTTTTACCGACCGCCAACCGAACTCAAAATCTTCAGTGGTTCCGCTCACAACGTGCTTGCACAGCGGATCGCGGACTACTGCAAAATCCCACTTGGCAATGCGACGGTCGCATCTTTCCCCGATGGCGAGACGATGGTGAAGATCAACGAGAACATCCGCGGACGCGACGTGTTCATCGTGCAGCCCACCTGCCCGCCGACAAATCAAAACCTGATGGAGCTGCTCATCATGGTGGACGCAGCACGACGCGCGAGCGCATCGCGCATCACGGCGGTGCTCCCATTTTTCGGCTATGCACGCCAGGATCGAAAGGATCAGCCGCGGGTACCTATCACCGCGAAGCTCGTCGCGAATCTCCTCACCGCAGCAGGCGTGAACCGCGTGCTCACGGTGGATCTCCACGCGCAGCAGGTCGCAGGATTCTTCGACATCCCGGTGGATCACCTTTTCGCAGCGCCCGTCATCCTCCAGTATCTCAAATCGAAAAACCTGAACGACCCCGTGGTCGTATCGCCCGATGTCGGCGGCCTGAAAATGGCGAATGCCTACGCGCAGGCGCTCGATGCAAGTCTCGCCATCGTCGCGAAACGCCGCAAGAGCCCGACGGAAGTTTCCGCGACCAGTCTCATCGGTGAAGTGGATGGCCGCTCAGTGATCCTCGTGGACGATCTCACGGAAACCGCCGGCACACTCACGGCAGCGGCGAAACTTTTGAAAGAGCACGGCGCAAAGGAAATCATGGCCTGCGTCAGCCATGCCGTCCTCAGCGACCTCGGACTCAAGCGCCTTCGCGAGTCCGAAATCACCGAACTCGTCTGCACGAACAGCGTGCCGGTGCGCGAGTGCGACGGCGTCAAAATCACGCCGCTCTGCATCGCGTCGCTCCTCGGCGAAGGCATCAACCGCATCTACGGCGACGAATCCGTTTCATCCCTGTTCCAAATCCCCAGCACGTAACCAAAACACAAAACCAAACCACAGCAGTAGCTGAACACAGCAATGGCCAAAGCAATCCTAATCAAGGCAACACCTCGCAGCGTCTCCGGAACAGTCGAGGCAAAGAAAGCACGCAAAGCCGGTCTAGTCCCGGCAGTCATCTACGGACGCCACCTCGGCAAACCGCAGAACCTCCAGCTCGACGCAAAGGAACTCCGCGTCGCGCTCGGCAAAACCACCGGTGAACACGTCCTCGTGGACCTCGAAATCATCGGCGGTGACAAGACTCTCGCACTCATCCAGGACGTCCAGCATCACGCCCTGAAGCGCCACATCATGCATGTGGATTTCCACGCACTCCGCGCGGATGAGAAAATGCACACCACCGTCCCCGTCGTCGTATTCGGCGAGGCGGCTGGCGTGAAGAACAACGGCGGCATTCTCGAGCAGCTCCTCCGCTCCATCGAGGTTTCGTGTCTGCCCAAGGATCTTCCCGATTCCATCATCATTGATGTCACCACTCTCGAAATCGGTGCGGCCATTCACATTAAGGATCTCGCACTTCCCTCAGGCGTCGCCGCAATGGGCAATCCGGACATCAGCATCCTGCACGTCACCGCGCCGACCGTCGAGGAAGTCGCCACACCTGCCGCCGAAGGCGCAGGCGCGAAGGAACCAGAAGTCATCAAGGAAAAGAAGCCCGAGGCCGGTGCAGAAGCCGCCGCTGGCAAGGACGCGAAACCCGCCGCGAAGAAGTAATTTTTTCGGCCCGGATGAATGGCTCCAATGGCTCCCAACGGACCCACGTTCCGACTGCTCGTCGGCTTGGGAAATCCTGGCCGGGAGTATTCGGGCACGCGCCACAACGTCGGCTTCATGGTCCTCGACCGTCTCGCCGCCGCCATGGGCGCTGCATTCCGGGCTGAAAAAAAATGGCAGGCAGACGCCGTCAGCAATGGCGGCATCTGGCTCCTGAAACCGCAGACCTACATGAACCTCAGCGGCGAAAGCGTGAGCGAGATTGCCCGATTTTACCAAATCGAGCCCGCCCGCGTGCTCGTCGTGCTCGACGACATGGCGCTCCCGCTGGGACGCCTGCGCATCCGCGAGCGAGGGAGCCACGGCGGCCACAATGGCCTCCGCAGCATCCTCGCCCATCTCGGCACGCAGGATGTCCCGCGACTGCGCGTCGGCATCGGCTCCACGGAGCCCGGTGCCGCAGTCGGCCATGTCCTCGGCAGATTTGCCGTGGACGAGCGCCCGCTCGTCGAGCAGTCTCTCGATCGTGCCGTCGAGGCCATCCGGTTTGCGCAGGAAAATGACCTGCCATCCGCAATGAACCGATTTAACACCAACCCACCTACAACCTAATATGAAACACCGTTACGAAGGACTCCTCGTCCTCAATCTCAAAGGCAAGGAAGACAGCGCACAGAAAGTCATCGAGCGTCTCGAAAAGGACTTCGCCACCGAAGGCGCGAAAGTCGAGTCCGTCCAGAAGATGGACCAGCGCCACTTCAGCTACGTCAAGGGCGACCTTGACAGCGGCTACTTTGTGAACTTCGTCTTCAGCGCCGAACCCGCCGAACTCGACCGCATCAAGGCCAAGTTCACGCTCGACGGCGAAGTGTACCGCCAGCAGTACGCCCGCCTCGCGAAGCAGAAGGTCGCAGCCTAGTCCCCGCCAAAAGGCCGCACCGGGGTGGCACGCCGCACCCTGCGCGCCCTTTTTCCGCGGACACTCCAGTTCATATTCGCCCAACGCCCACCTCCTCGCGCACATGCCAAACCTCAACAAAGTCATGCTCATGGGAAACCTCACGAGGGATCCCGAGATCAAGTACACGCCAAAGGGCACCGCGATCGCCAATTTCGGCATCGCTGTGAACCGCACTTACACTCCCGAGGGCGGCGAAAAGCGCGAGGAGGTCACGTTCATTGACCTCGAGGCCTTCGGCCGCACCGCGGAAGTCATCGGCGAGTATTTCAAAAAAGGCCGCCCGATCTTCATCGAAGGCCGCCTCAAGCTCGACTCCTGGGACGACAAGACGACCGGGAAGAAAATGAGCAAGCTCCGCGTCGTCGTGGACAGCTTTGAATTCCTCGGCAGCCGCGAAGGCGGCGGTGGCCCTGGTGGTGGTGGCGACGAAGGCGGCCATTCCGCCCCGCAACGCAGCAGCGCCCCACCCCAACGCCGCGCCCCATCCAGCCCCCCTCGCCCGCCAGCCGATCCAGACCTCGACGTGCAGGCCGACGACGTGCCGTTCTAAACGACAAGGCAAAGCAACCCCTTCACATCCCGTCGGATTCACCAGCGTCCGACGGGATGTTTCATTTCAAGCCGTCAGCCCCAATCGCATCACACGATAAACTCCGACAAATGCAAACGCTCACGCTCGGCACCAGCTCCCTCACCTGCACGCGACTCGCCTACGGCTGCTGGCGGCTCGCCGGGAGCGAGGGCGGGCCGCGTCACGACGACGCCACCGGCATGGCCGCCGTGCGGGCGGCCTTCGAGGCGGGCTACACGCTTTTCGACAATGCGGACATCTACGGGCGCGGCGAGTGCGAGCGCATTTTCGGCAAGGCGATGCGCGACATTCCTGAAATGCGCGAGCGCATCGTCCTCGCGACTAAGTGCGGCATCTGCCCGCCGTGGGATGGCCGCACGCACTGCTACGATTCGTCGGCGGCCTACATTATCGAATCCGTCGAAGGCTCGCTGAAACGGCTCGGCACGGATTCCGTGGACCTGCTGATGATCCACCGCCCGGACTTCCTCGGTGACCCGGCGGAGATTGCCTCGGCCTTTTCCCAGCTCCGCATGATGGGAAAAGTGCGCGAGTTTGGCGTGAGCAATTTCCGCCCATCACAGCTCGCCGCGCTCCAGAAGCACTGCCCGATGCCGCTCATCGTGAACCAAGTTGAAGTGAGCCTCGCCGCGCTCTTCACACTCGACGACGGCACGCTCGACCAGTGCCTCGCCGAGCGCATCACGCCGATGGCGTGGAGCCCGCTCGCGAAAGGCCTGCTCCTCGACCCGGCACAGGACCCGCGCACGGAAAAGCTCCAGACGCTGCTTTCCAAAATCGCCACGGAAAAAGGCGTGACGCCCGCAGCCATCGCGCTCGCATGGCTGCTGCGGCATCCATCGCGCATGCAGCCGATCATCGGCAGCGTGAATCCCGCTCGCATCCGCGACGCAGTGCGTGCCGAAGCGATCGATCTCACGCGCGACGAGTGGTATTCCCTGCTCACCGCCGCCCGTGGGACATCGTTGCCGTAGGGCAATGTCCCGAAAGCCGGTGCAGTTCTGCAAGGCGAGCAACCCGCATAGGGAAAATCCGTGCGCGGGTGGTGGTGATGTTTGGGGAGCCGCGCCGCGCAAAGTAGTCCCGAGCTTTAGCTCGCCACAAGGTGCCTTGGTCGCACGACTCGCAGGCCATCGAGCGCTCCCCTGACGGATGCACGCCGTGACGCGCTGAAGCGCGGGACTACTTTGCGCGAAGCTCCTTCGCCAGCACCAGTGCCTCCGCATCGTCGGCGCAGATCGCCTCAGCCTTTGCCAGCTCCGCCAGCGCTTCCTCACGCCGCCCCTGATCCGCAAGCGAGAGCGCAATTTGCACGCGCGCCCGAGCCCGCTCGATCGCTGAAGCGACCACTTCGCGGAATTGCTTCAGATCACCGCGCCCCGGATCCGATTGCAGGCCATTCTCAAGGGCTCCGAGCGCAGCGATGAGCTTCTTTCCGTCGAAGTTTCCATGCGCGCGGGTCAGAGCATCGCTGGCTGCATTGATCCTCCGCGTCAGTTCCGCCCGATCTGGAACCCCGACCTCTGCTGACTGACGCTCCGGCAGTCCCTGCTTCCGGGCGAAGGATGCAACCGCGTCCCACATCGAGAGCCCGACCGAAAGTGAACCAGACCCGATGAGTGCCAGCGCATGTTTGCGTGCAGACTCGACCGCATTTGCCTGCGCATCGCTCGCGGTCTTCACGGTCGATTCGGCCCGCTCCTTCAGAGCCACGGCCCTTCTCCGAATTTCCTCCGCGCGCACCTGATTCGACGTGTCACCCGGAACGAGAGGCGGACGGTCAGCGACCTGGGCGTTGCGCATGAGTCTCGCCACTTCGGCCAAAGCCTTCTGCTGCACGTCTCGCGCCGCAATGAGTTCGGCCGCAGACCTGCGCAACGTCTCGCAGTGCAGTCCAAGCTTCATGGCCATTTCGTCCACCGCAGCACCGGTCGAGGCTCGCACGAAACGCGTGCGGGCATATTCCAGTTCGCCGAGTTGCATGGCATCCAGCCCCTCGCGCACGAGTGCCCAGGCATTCTTCGGCGCAGGCTCGATTGCACTATCCGCACAGCGCAGGGCGAACGGCTTCCCGTCACTGCCATTCGCGAGCAAAAAAACGTAGCCGCTCGAGGGATCATATCTCACGACTTTGAAAATCTCGCCTGCCTTGCCCTGGCGAAAAACGGAGTCCTTGAAATGCAACGGCTCATCCCGCCGCAGCCGCACTTCATCCTCCGGCGCAAACTGCGCGAGCAGGATCGCGCTTCCAAAGCCGAACGCCGCGCACAAGAATCGCAGCAGAAGCGGTGTGCGGCGCTTCATACGGCCGGCTGCACCGGAGCGATCGGAGGCGTGCCTGCGATCACTTTTGCAGAGCGGCGGCGCTCGCTGAACCACATGATGGCGACATAGAAAACCGGCGTGAGGAAGAGGCCGAAAATCGTCACGCCGAGCATCCCGAAGAACACCGCGGTGCCGAGCGCCTGGCGCATTTCCGCGCCCGCGCCCTGACTGATCACGAGCGGCAGCACGCCGAGGATGAAGGCGAAGCTCGTCATGAGAATCGGCCGCAGGCGCAGCTTGCACGCCTCGACGGCGGCGGTGAAGCGATCCTTCCGGTCGCGCTCCTGAATCTGCTTCGCAAATTCCACGATGAGGATCGCGTTTTTGCACGCGAGGCCGACGAGCACCACGAAGCCGATCTGCGTGAAGATATTGTTGTCCATGTCGCGCAGCCAGACGCCGCCGATGGCGCTGAGCAGGCACATCGGCACGATGAGGATGATGGCGAGCGGCAGCGCCCAGCTTTCATACAGCGCGGCGAGCACGAGGAAGACCATGAGCACGCAGAGCGGGAAAATGTAGAGCGCGCTGTTGCCTGCGAGCTTTTGCTGCAGCGCCATCTCGGTCCACTCCGTCGTGAAGCTCGTGGGCAGCATTTCCTTCGCAAGCTTCTCGACTGTCGCCATCGCTTCGCCGGTGCTGAAGCCGGGTGCAGGCGAACCGTTCAGATCGGCGGCGGGCCACATGTTGTAATGCACCACTTTGTCCGCGCCGCTCACCTCCTGCACGGTCGTGACGGAGCCGAGCGGCACCATGCCGCCGGCCATGTTGCGCGTCTTCAGCATGCGGATGGATTCGGGCGTGAGCCGGAACTTCGCATCGGCCTGCGCGGTGACGTGGTACGTGCGACCGAAGAGCGTGAGATCGTTGATATACGACGAGCCGAGATACGTCTGCAGCGTGCCGAAGATGTTGCTCAGCGGCACATTCATCGTCTTCGCCTTCACGCGATCCACGTCGAGCCAGAGCTGCGGGACATTCGCACGGAAGGTCGTGATGTTTCCCGCGAGGCTCGGCGTGGCGTTCGCCTTCATCATCAGTCCGAATGCCTGCTCCTGAAGCTGGTCGAGCCCCGCCGCGCCGCGGTCCTGGATGTAAAGTCGGTAGCCTCCCGCATTGCCGACACCGGCGACGGGCGGCGGCGGAAATGCGCCGGCGAATGCCTCGGGAATCTCGGCGCGATACCGATTATTCAGCGTCGCGAGAATCGCAGACATCTGCGCGTTCGGCGCCTTGCGGTCGGCGAATTCCTTGAACGGCAGAAAGACCGCGCCAGTGTTCGACTGGTTGCCTCCGAAGAGGTTCATGCCCGCAATCTCCATCGTGTCGAGCACGCCCGGAACCTCGCGCGCGATCTTCGCCATTTTCGTGATGACCGCCTGCGTGCGATCCAGCGATGCGCCGTCGGGCAATTGCGCGAAGCACGCCGCATAGCCGCGATCCTGCGTGGGGATGAAGCCGCTCGGCACCACCTTGAATCCGAGCCCGGTCAGCGCGAGCAGGCCGACGTAGAAAACCAGCACAACCGCAGCGAGCCGTGTGAGACGCCCGACCGTCGCGCCATACTTCGCGCCAGCCCAGCCGAAGGCGCGATTGAACCCGCGAAAGAACCAGCCGAGCGAGCCATCGATGAGCTTCTGCACGGGGTCGCGCTTTGCTCCGTGTGGCTGCAGCAGGATCGCGCCGAGCGCGGGCGAAAGTGTGAGCGAATTCAGCGCCGAGATCGCGGTGGAGACGGCGATGGTCAGCGCAAACTGCCGGAAGAATTGCCCGGTGATGCCGGTCATGAATGCCGTCGGGATGAACACCGCGCCGAGCACCAGCGCCACCGCGACGACCGCACCGCTCACCTCATCCATCGCCTTGCGCGCCGCATCGCGCGGACTCATGCCTTTCGCGATGTGCTGCTCGATCGCCTCGACGACGACGATCGCATCATCCACGACAATGCCGATCGCGAGCACGAGGCCGAACAGCGAGATGTTGTTCAGCGAAAAGCCGAAGATCGCCATCGCGGCAAACGTGCCGATGAGCGACACGGGCACCGCGATGAGCGGGATGAGCGTCGCGCGCCACGTCTGCAAAAAGACCAGCACCACGAGCACGACGAGCGCGATGGCCTCGAAGAGCGTCATCGCCACCTCGTGAATGGACTCGCGCACGGAAGTCGTCGGATCGTACTGGATCTCGTAGTCGAGCCCCGCCGGGAACCGCGTCTTCAGCTCCTTCATTTTAGCGCGCACCGTGTCGGAGGTTTCGAGCGCGTTCGTGCCGGGGAGTTGGAAAATGCCGATGGCCGTGGCGGGCTTTCCGCCGAGCATGCTGTTCACCGTGTAGTCCTTCGCCGCGAGTTCCACGCGCGCGACATCGCGCACGCGCGTGACCTGCCCGGTCGCACCCGTCTTGATCACGATCTCGCCAAAGGCCGCGGGATCTTCGAGCCGGCCCTGCGTGTTGATCGTGTATTGGAAAGCCGTCGCATCCTGCGCGACCGGCGGCGCACCGACGAGGCCCGCAGCGACCTGCACATTTTGCTCGGCGATGGCCTGCGTCACGTCCTGCGCCGTCAGTCCGCGCGCAGCGACCTTTTCGGGATCGAGCCACACACGCATCGAATACTCGCGCGCGCCGAAGACATTCACGTCGCCGACGCCGGGCAGCCGCGCGAGTTCGTCGCGGATTTGCAACAGCGCGTAATTGCTCGTGAAGAGCGAATCGAGCGACCCGTCCGGCGACACGAGATGCACGACCATCGTGATGTCGGGTGCCTGCTTCTTCGTCGTCACGCCGATACGCTGCACCTCTGCGGGCAAGGTCGGAATGGCGACGGCCACGCGGTTCTGCACGAGCACCTGCGCGGCGTTGATATCCGTGCCGAGCTTGAAGGTGACGTTCAGCGACATGATGCCGTCGCTCGTGTTCGACGACGACATGTAGAGCATGTTCTCGACGCCATTGATCTGCTGCTCGATCGGCGTGGCAACGGTATCGGCAACCGTCTTCGCATTCGCACCCGGATACGCCGCCGTGACCTGGATCGTCGGCGGAGCAACGTCCGGGTATTGCGCGATCGGAAGCGTCCACAGCGCGATGGCACCGACGAGCGTGATGACAATGCTGATGACGCCCGCGAAGATCGGACGGTCTATGAAAAAGTGAGCGAACTTCATGATGCGCTCACTTTGCGTCCGCTGGCTGCGGCTTCGCGCCTGCCGGGTTCCGCTTCGGCTTGGCGTCCGCCGCGGAAGGCTTTGCTGCTGCGTCCCTTGTTTCCGGGAGCGGCATCACAGGCATGCCAGGCTGAAGAATCTGCAGCCGTGTAGAGACTACTTTGTCACCGTCCTTCAGGCCGCTTTTCACAATGCGCAGGCCCTCCCACATCGTCGCGGTTTGGATGTTTCGCCGCTCGATGGTGTTGTCCGGCCTCACGACGAAGACGAACTTCACGCCCTGCTGCGAACTGATGACCTTATCCTCGATGAGCGTGGCCTTGAACGGCAGTCCGCCCGCCACCCGCACGCGCGCAAAGAAGCCCGGCGCAAGCAGCGGGTTCCAGCTTTTCAGAATCACTCGTGCGCGCATCGTGCCGGTGCCGGGATCGAGGCGATTGTCCACGAAATCAATGACGCCTTCGTGCGGGAATCCCGTCTCGTTGCCGAGTTCGACGAAGGCCGGCAGTTGCGCCTCGCGCGCAGTCTTGCGTTTGCCCTCGTCGTTCAGCCTCACGTATTTGAGCACGAGGTTTTCGTCGGCATCAATCAGCACATAGATCGGATCGATCGAGACGACCGTCGTGAGCACGCTCTCCGCGCCCGCGCCCGGTTGCACGAGATTGCCCACGGTGATGCGCTCATTGCTCACGCGCCCCTCGATCGGCGAGCGCACCTGCGTGAATTCGAGATTCAGCGCCGCGGAACTTTTCGCAGCCTCGGCACCGCGCGCCGCAGCGGAGGCCTGCGTCAGCGCCGCTGCCTTCTGATCAAATTCACTCGCGGCGATGATCTTCGAGGCCCGCAGTTCCTTCGCGCGTTCGAGATCGATCTTCGCCAGCTCCAGCATCGCCTGCGCGCGTTCGACGTCCGCGACCGCCTTGTCAAAATCCGCCTGATACGGACGCGGATCGATCAGGAAAAGCGGGTCGCCCTTTTTGACAATGGCACCCGCCTTGAACTGGATCTCCATGATGTAGCCCGAGACGCGCGGGCGGATCTCCACGGACTCCACCGCCTCCATGCGCCCCGTGAATTCATCCCACTCGCTGACCTCCTTCTCGACGACGGTGACGACATTGACCGGGAGCGGCCCGTGCTGCTGCGGAGGCGGAACTTTTTTGCAACCGCTGAAACCGGCTACGAGAACAAAAGCCCCCGCGACAAACGAACACAAACGAAGTGCGACCCTGCGTGACATGGCGCGAACGTATTTCAAAGCGCGGCTCCGCCAAGGAGTATTCGATTCGCCTCCATAAGCGAATTGCTGCCGCTGAAAATAGTGCCGCGCGCTAAATTTTCAGCGCCTTGATGCGACGCCCGACTTCCTCCGCATTCGCACGCGAGTTGAACGCGCTGATGCGAAAGTAGCCCTCGCCCCCCGCACCGAATCCCGCGCCGGGCGTGATGACGACATTCGCCTCGCCGAGCATCTTGTCGAACATCTCCCACGAGCCGAGCCCGCCGGGGCACTTCACCCAAATGTAAGGCGCATTCACGCCGCCCCAAGTCTTCCATCCCACCGCCTGCGCAGCATCGCGGAGGATGCGCGCATTGCCCATGTAGTGCTCGACGAGCGCACGCACCTGCGCCTTGCCCTCGCTCGAATACAGCGCCTCCGCCGCACGCTGAATAATGTAAGCGACGCCGTTGAATTTCGTCGTCTGCCGCCGCAGCCAGAGCGGATGCAGCGGCTTCTTCTCGCCGGATGCAGTTGTGGCCATGAGCGTCTTTGGCACCACGACAAATCCGCAGCGAACGCCCGTAAAACCCCCGCTCTTGGAGTAACTGCGAAACTCGATCGCGCACTCGCGCGCACCGGGGATCTCGTAGATCGAATGCGGAATGCCAGGCTCGCTGATGTAGGTCTCGTACGCGGCGTCAAACAGGATCAGCGTCCCGTTTGCGCGAGCATAAGCGACCCACGCTTCAAGCTGCGCGCGCGTTGCCGCGGCGCCCGTCGGGTTGTTCGGCGAGCAGAGGTAAATGACATTCACATGCTGCGTGGGCGGCGCAGGCACAAAGCCGTTCGCCTCGTTGCCTGCGAGGTACACGAGTCCGGCATAAGCACCGCGCTCGTCGGCGTCGCCTGTGTTTCCCGCCATCACGTTCGTGTCCACATACACGGGATACACCGGGTCGGTCACGGCAATGATGTTCTTCGCGCCGAGGATATCGAGGATGTTGCCCGAGTCGCACTTCGTGCCGTCGCTCACGATGATCTCATCGTCCGCGACATCGAGACCATGCGCGCGGTAATCATTTTCCGCGATCGCCTTGCGCAGCCACTCGTAGCCCTGCTCGGGACCATAGCCCTTGAACGTCTCGCGCACGCCCATCTCATCCACCGCCTTGTGCAGCGCGGTACGCGCTGCCTCCGGCAGCGGCTCCGTTACGTCACCGATGCCACAGCGAATCATGCGTTTCGCCGCATCGGGATTCGCGTCGGTGAACGTCTTCACGCGCCGCGCGATTTCGGGAAAAAGGTAGCCGGCCTTGAGCTTGGAATAGTTGTCGTTGAGGAATGCCATGATGCGGGAGTGCTGAGTTTTTTTTGCGGGCGAGTCGTGTAGTTGCGGAACGCGCGCCGGTCAACCGTGCTGGCGATGTGTGCGAATCCGCGAAGAGGAGCGCTGGCGTCTCGCCGGCAGTATCCGGCGTCCGCGCCGGGAATACCAGTAGGCGCGGGCGGAAGCCCACGTCCGCGCTCTTCCGAGCGCGCCTACGGAACCAAATGGGGCACCGTAAATTGCCGGCGAGGACGCCGGCGCTCCACTGCTCAGACTGCCGCCGCGCGGACCGCTTCGAGTTGCTCCCATCGCGCGTAGAGCGAGGCGATGTTCGCTTTCTTCGCTTCGAGCTTCGCTTCCCATTCCGGAAATTCGCGCGAGCGGGTCGCGTAGAATGTCGGGTCGTGCAGCGTCTTCTCGATCTCGGCGGCTTCACCTTCGGCGGCGAGAATCACAGCCTCGATGCCTTCGAGTTCCTGCTGCTCCTTGTAGCTGAGCTTGCGCGCGCGCACGGCTGGCGCGGCGGCAGGCTTTGCGACTGGCTTCGGTGCTTCGGCAACCGGTGCCTTCGCGAGTGTGCGCTTTTTTTCGAGGTAGTAGTCGTAGTCGCCGACGTTCAGCTCCACGCGCCCGTCGTCTTCAAATGCAAGGATGTGCGTGCAGATGCGGTTCAGGAACCAGCGATCGTGACTCACGACGAGCACGCAGCCGCCGAATTCCGCGAGGCCTTCCTCGAGGATTTGCAGTGTGGAGAGATCGAGGTCGTTCGTCGGCTCGTCGAGGATGAGCAGATTGCCGCCGCGCAGCAAAATCTTCGCGATCGCGAGCCGGCTGCGCTCTCCGCCGCTGAGTGATTTGATGCGGCCATTGATCGCCTCGTCGGTGAAAAGGTAGCGCTTCAGGTAGCTGCGCACATGCAGCTTGTGGTCACCCAGCACGACCCAGTCGCTCTTGCCGGAAATGGCCTCCATCACGCTCTCCTCATCGCGCAGGACTTCGCGGTTCTGGTCCACGTAATTGATCACTGTTCGTGCACCGCGGACCACCTTGCCCCAAGTCGGCTCCTGCTCGCCGAGGATGATGCGCAGCAGCGTGGTCTTGCCCGCGCCATTGCGTCCGACGAAGCCGACGCGTGCGCCGGCGGGAAGCTCCAGTGAGAGGTGGTCGAAAAGTTTTCGCCCGCCGATTTCGACGCCGACATTCACCAGATCGAGGATGGTGTTTCCTAGCTTCGGCGGAGGCGGGATGATGAGGTCCACGTCCTCCTCGCGCATCGGGCCGGCCTGCGCGGCCATCTCGTGATAGCGCGCGATGCGGTCCACGCTTTTCGTGCGCCGCGCGCTCGGACCTTTGCGCACCCATTCGAGTTCGCGTGCGAGGAATTTCTGCCGCTGGCGCTCGCTCGACTCCTCACCCGCTTCGCGCTCGGCCTTTGTCGTGAGGTATTGCTGGTAGTTGCCCGGATAGGAATAGAACTGCCCGGCTTTCAGTTCGACGATGCGCGTGGCGACGCGGTCGAGAAAGTAGCGGTCGTGCGTGACGAGGAAGCAGGTGCCGGGATAGCTGCGCAGGAAATTTTCCAGCCACTCGACGCTTTGCGGATCGAGGTGGTTCGTCGGCTCGTCGAGGATGAGCAGTTCCGGCTGCGCGATGAGCGCGCGGCAGAGTGCGACGCGTCGCTTCTCCCCGCCGCTCATCGGGCGGACGATGCGATCCGCTGCGGGCGCGTGGAGATTTTGCAAGAGGCTCTTCAGGCGCGAATCAAGATTCCATCCATCGTGCCGTTCGATTTCGTCGAGGAGATCCGCACCGCGATGCGAATCACCGGGCGTGTTCTCGTATTCAGCGATGATGTCGAGGATGTGCTGCGCGCCGCTGAGCACGTTCGCCTCCACGGTCGCATCCAGATCGAGGTCGAACGTCTGCGAAAGGAAGCCCGTCATGATTCCGCGACGGCGCGAAACCTCGCCCTCATCCGGCTCCAGATCGCCCGCGATGATTTTGAGCAGCGTGCTTTTCCCGCAGCCGTTGCGCCCGACAAGACCGACGTGCTCGCCCTCGTGGAGCGCGATGGTGGAGCCGCCGAGCAGCGTCGTCGGGCCGTAGCGGACGACGAGACCATTGGCGCTGACGACGGGTGTGGCGTTTGCAGGTGCGGACATGAGGGCGCGGAAGCTAGCGGGCTTTCCCCGCGACGCTAGCGGCAATGCCGGGAGATTTTGTCCCACAAAGCACACAGGAAAAATGGAGCACGCGCTTCCAGCGTGTCGATTCCGGCATCCTGCCGGAAATATTCACGAGTCAACAAAGCTGCTGAGCATGATCTGACTGATAACGACCGGACCTGCCACCTTCGCCCTGCATCCGGCAGGGATGCCGGATGCGGCACGCTGGAAGCGTGCGCTCCCTTTTTCATCCCTGCATTCGGATGCGCTGCGGTGACGGTTCGGTTTTGGAAAACAGGTCAGCCTACCCGCCGACTGCCGCACGCGCCTCCGCCGCGAGCGCGGTGGAGAGGTAGCGTTCGCCGGTCGAGCACGCGATGGTGACGATGAGCTTGCCCTTGTTCTCCGGGCGCTTCGCGACCTGGATCGCGGCCCACAGATTCGCACCGCTGCTGATGCCCACGAGGATTCCCTCCTCCTTCGCGAGCCGTCGCGCCATCGCAAATGAGTCGTCATTCGACACCTTTACGCACTCGACGATCTGCGGGTTTCCCGCGCTGTCCTTGAGGTGGAGATTGTTCGGCACGAAGCCGGCGCCGGTGCCCTGGATTTTGTGCGGCCCCGGCTTCACGGGCTCGCCAGCGAGCGTCTGCGAAATGACCGGCGAATCCGCAGGCTCGACAGCAATCGCGGTGAAGGAGGCCTTGCGTGGCTTCAGCACTTCGGTGACGCCAGTGATCGTGCCACCTGTGCCGACAGCGGAAATGAAAATATCAATCTTCCCGTCCGTGTCCGACCACAGTTCCTCGGCGGTCGTCTTCGAGTGAATGGCCGGGTTCGCCGCGTTGTTAAACTGCTGCGGCATCCACGCATTCGGCGTGTCCTTCACGAGTTGTTCGGCGCGCGCGATGGCACCTTTCATTCCCTCAGCGCCTGGCGTGAGCACGAGCTGCGCGCCGAGCATCGCGAGCAGTGTGCGGCGCTCGACGGACATCGTCTCGGGCATCGTGAGAATGAGCTTATAGCCCTTCGCTGCCGCGACGAATGCGAGCGCGATGCCCGTATTCCCACTCGTAGGCTCCACGATCACGGTGTCCTTTTTCAAAATCCCGCGCTTCTCCGCGTCCTCGATCATTGCCGCGCCGATGCGATCCTTCACCGAGCCGAGCGGGTTGAAGAACTCGCACTTGAGCGCGATCGTCGTGCTCGGGTCCACGCCTTCGGAGGCCGGGATGCGGTTGAGTTTCACCAGCGGTGTGCGGCCGACGGTCTCGATGATGTTGTTGTAGATGTTGCCCATAAAGTCGGAGGAGTTGGTGTGAAAGAAGTGCCGTGTCTAGCGGGCGGCCCGCAGAGCGGCAAGGCGGAGTTTTCCGTAGCCGACGACGGAAGGAGGCGGGCTCACTTTTGAAACGAGGAACTCGGAATGCAGAGCGCGGAAGAAAAATCAGCCCGCCTCCTTCTGTCGGCGGCTACGATGCGTTCCAAAACCCGAAGTGCTTCAGCGCCTCGACGACTCCCGCGCTCGCCGCACCTTTCGCAAGATAGCCGCCGGCGGTGCGGACGGTGAGCTTCACTTCCTCGCAGGAATTCGACGGGCACGTGACCCACTTGGCGAAGCTGCCATCGAGCATCGGGATGTCATTGTGATGATCGCCAGCGGCGAAGATGGCGTCGTGCGCGATGCCTAGCATACGGGCGAGTTCGCCCAGCGCGGTGCCTTTGCTATAGGCCTCGTGGCAGAAGCGGATGTAGATCGTGTTGCGCTGGTAGCTGAACATCGGGAGACGCTCCCGTATTTTATCGAGAAAATGGCAGAGGCGATCCATGTCCTCGCCGGTCGCGGTGATGGCACCGATGAAGCGCCCTTTGTCAAAAAGCGTCTGAACGCCTTGGAAACGCTCAAGGAATGCGAGCACCTCCGCGAGCAACGGGCCGGCGAGGTGAAACATTTCGTCGTGCGCGCGGATTCCACGCTCATTCCAATCGCCGAATGGCTTCCACGGGCCATCGCCCTCGCGGTGATACACATCGCGCTCCTCGACGATCGCATAGTCGGGCTGGATGGGCAGGGCGAATTCGCGCTTCAGTCCGTCCTCCATATGCCACAGCGTGCGCCCGGTATTCACGGCCCACTTCACACCGGCGGCGCGAAGATCGTGCAACGCTGAAATCATATCGGGAACGACGGAAGGCTTCGCGTCGTGGTTGATGATGGTGCCGTCGAAGTCGGTACTCAGTAGCTGAATCACGGGGGGCGGACGATAGGAGCTTGCGTTGCGAAAGCAACGGGCAATCCTTTGAGATATGAAAAGTGCCTATGAACTCGCGATGGAACGCCTCGAAAAGCAGTCACCGACCGCAAAACTGAGTGGTGCACAAAAGGAGCAAATCACCGAACTGGAGGCGCTCACCAAGGCAAAGAAGGCCGAGAAGGAATTGTTCCTCACGGGCGAAATCACAAAAGCCCAGGCCAAGGGAGACTATGAAGCGCTCGAACAGCTTCAAAAGCAGCTCAAGCACGAGTTGCTGAAACTCGATGAAGACCTGGAAAAAAAGAAGGACAAGGTGCGCGACGCGAAGAAGTGAGCGGGTTCACTTCTGCACCCATATCGGCTCGCTTAGAAAATACGGGGACGCGACAGCCTTGCGATAGGCATCGAGCGCACCGGGTGAGGAATTCACACGCAGATCGCTGAAGGTGCCCGCATTCTCCTTCGTGGATTCATCCACTTCATCGGCACTGGTCTGCCAGCGCTCATGCCAGAAGACAGCCGCCTTGAGTCGCGGGAATTTCTTTTCATCCGCCATGAGCTTGAAGCCATCGCGAATCCACTCGCCCTTGTCGCCGACCTTCGGGAATTCGCCGACTCCCCATTCGCAGAGCATGATCGGCTTGTTCGGATCGAGCAGCGTGAGTTCCTTGTAGGGCCAGTCGATGAGGTCGAAAAATGGCGCCCACTCGTGGTCACTCACAAACTGATTGCCGTAGAGACTGAAGCCCATCCAGTCCACGTAGTCGGCACCGGGATAATACTGCGCGGCGAGATTCCACACGTCGTTCGGCATGGAGAAATCCATCGTGTGAAAAACCCAAAGCACGTTGCTCGCTCCACGCGCACGCACACGATCAACGACGTGCCGCCACGCCTGCTTGAAAATCTCCGGCCCCTCGAACCGTGCGGGATTCGACCCGGCAATCACTTTCCCGCCACCATACTGGTCACCACTCCACGGAAACCACGCGCCGTTCATTTCATTGCAGAATGAGACCATGATCGGAGCCGCGTGTTCCTTCGCGCCATCAGCCCAGCGATCAATGTAGGCATCATGCTCGCCAGCGATGATGCGCCGGAGTGAGTATTTGTCGGGCCCCACTCCCTCTTTGTAAGGCCGATCCCACGGCGACCAGAAGAGGAGCGGGATGGAATTGTGCCGCGCGATGATTTTCAGATTCGCCGTGGGAAAACTTTGCTCACCCCAATACGACGATGACGCGAGAATCGCCTGATGCTTGCCGACCAACTCCTCGAACGCCTCGATCTTTTCCAAAGTCACATCATCCTCGCGATCGCCGAAGTCGGCATACGCGCCGGAGTAAATCCCGTGCTCGGGAACCGCGACTCGAGAGCGCCTCGCCCGCGCTTCGATGTCTGTGCTGGTAGCGGGTGCCTCCGGCACTGGTGCCCGATCGCATCCGGCCAGCGCAAACAGAAGCATGACGGAAATGGCGAATCCCAGATGCATTGGATTCACGGCGTCACTCCTTTGGTCCCGACGGTTGCAGTGCGATCCAGTTTCCCCCATCCGACCAGTGCTCCCTTCATGATCCGGAAGATGGACTTCCACACGACCCACGCGAGCAGCCAGCGATACACGAAGCGCATCGGGATGATCAGCAGCGCGCGCACGATTGGCTCCTCCTCCATCCAGCACGCGAGCGCCGCGAGCAGCAGATCGAGGCCGAGAAACACCACGAAGTAATGCCAGATGTCCATCGCGCCACCCGTCACGATCGAGAAGACCAGCACCAGATCGACGAAGGGCACCAGCGCGACGAGCAGCACTTGGAAAAACCAGATGCCCGGCAGACTGAACCACCCGAGCGCGCGGTATCGCGGATTGAAAGTCATGTCGCGATGCTTCCACAGGCACTGCATCGTGCCGAAGCACCAGCGGAAGCGCTGCTTCGCCAGCCCTCCCCAAGTCTCCGGCGCCTCCGTCCACGCGACTGCTTCCGGCGAATAGTCCATCCGATATCCGAGACGGTGGAAAGTGAGCGTGAGATCCGTATCTTCCGCCAGCGTGTCGTGGCTGAAGCCTCCCGCCTCCTCCAGCGCACTGCGTCGGATCGCACTCACCGCGCCAGGAACCACGGTGATGCAGTTCCACTCACTGTATGCACGGCGGTCGAGATTGAAGCCGCACACATATTCGAGGCACTGGCAGTGCGTCACAAAATTAAGCCGGTTCCCCACCCTCGCGTGACCGGACACTGCAGCCACCTTCCGATCCGCGAGGCGCTCGACAAGCGCGCGGATTGTCTGTCGCTCGAAGTGAGTGTCCGCATCGAGAAAGACGAGGATCTCGTGCTTGGAATTCGCGATCGCATTCGTCAGCGCCGCGGATTTTCCAGCGTTGGCCTGTCGGATCAGTTTCACACGCGGCTCCGTCCTTATGAAGCACTCCACAGCCTCCTCCGTATCGTCCTTCGAGCCATCATCGACCACGATGAATTCAATCGCGCCAGGGTAGTCCGTATCCACCACCGCACGCAGCGTGGGCTCGATCACTTTTCCCTCATTGTAGGCGGCGATAAGCACGCTCACCGCCGGCGCGGTCGCGGCAAACGCCGCATCCGGCTCCGGCTGTGTGCGCGCGTGGTGGCGCCTCGCAAGCCAGATCACGAGCAGCGTACGTGTGACCGTGAGCACCGTCGCGGCGATCATGAACGCCCAGAAAAATTCCACCGCGCTGCGACTGATCGGGAATGCCGTGCTCGTCACCGCGCGCCAAAATCCCCATTCGCTGCTCGCACTCACCAGCGGCATCAGATCGTCGCGCGGGATGTTCAGCAGCTCGCCAATCGGCACCACTTCGTCCCCACGCGCCTGCAGCCAGTCGATGATCTTCGGCAGCGCCTCCAGCGTCTGCGAACGGTCCCCTCCCGCATCGTGCAAAAGGATGATGTTCCCATCCTTCCGCTGCTCCTTCACGCGTTGCAAAATCACATCTGCACCCGGCCTCGACCAGTCCTGCGGGTCGATCTTTTCCAGCACCACCGTGTAGCCCATCTCATCGCTCTCCGCGAATTTCAGCGGCACGAGCTCCTCCAGCCGGCTCGGTGTGGAATCCGCATTGTAGGGCGGACGGAAAAGAGTCGTGCTCCGCCCCGTAAGACTCTCGATCAGCCGCTGCGTCGCATCGAGCTCGAGCCGCATGCGCGTGCGCGAAATCTTCGCCAGGTTCGCATGCGTGTAAGTGTGATTTCCGATCTCGTGCCCCTCGGCGACGATGCGCTTCACCAGGGCGGGATTGAATTCCGCATTATGCCCCACGATGAAGAACGCCGCCTTCACGCCACGCGCCTTCAGCGCATCGAGAATCCTCGGTGTCCAAACCGCATCCGGCCCGTCGTCAAAGGTCAGGCTGACTTTGTGCGAGTCCGCTCCGCCCTGATGATAAAGCACCGGAAACGTCGGGAAATCCGTGTAGTGCGCTAGCATCTGGCCATCCGCATCGAGGCTGAGGGTTCTCCCGCCATCATCCATGGAGTCATTCACCGAGACGACCTCACCCCGCCCGATGTGCGTCACGGTCTGATCGGCCTTGAGCTTCTCCAGCGCCCTCAGAGCACCGGGCTTTGGGTCGCCCTTCATCTCCAGCACATCCCAGATCTGCGGGTCCTCGCTGCCGAGCATGTGCACTCCTATGCCGCCCAATTTCGCGGCACGCACCATCCGCAGTTGATTGAAAAAGCTCACCGCGTCGAGAAACGTCACCGAGTGTTCGCCGTTCGGCTCCGAATACGTGTAGCGCCCGTTGTATTCCGGCGGACCCACCGGCACGCCATTCGCGCGATCGAGTCCCGCATAGCTCGCACGGCTCATCGCATCGCGGAAGGAGATCATCTCCGCGCGCTTCGTGGTCAGGTTCCAATCGTACGCATAGGCCCCCATCACCGCCACCCACTGCGCGCTATCGCCGTAGCCTTCCACCACCTGCAACCAGCCCTCAAACCAGTCGCGCGACGCGATCGGCCCCGGTTCATCCGTATCCGAATTCTCATCAAACATCAGCGCGACAAACCGGTCCGCCGCATCGGAGAGCGCCTCCAGATCCAGCACATCGAACTGATCGCCCAGCGACACACAGAGCCAGAGCTGCCTCCCGTCCGCATGAAGTGCGACCGCAATTTCCAGCAACAGCGCCGTGAATTCATCCCGAAGCGCCGGATCGACCTGATCGAATTCGATCATCACCCCGGCGACCTTCAGTTCCGCGAGCTTCTGCGCCAGTTCCACCACAAATCGTGCGCGATTTTCCGCCGGACCACGGGCGAGATTTTCCACCGCCTCTGGCAGCCATTTGTCACCCTCCAGATTCCGCAGCAGCGGGATCACCGCGATGCCCCGCGAGGTGCAATATTCCACCAGCGCCGGATCGGCCGCCGATACCAGCCTGCCTTCAGCGCCCACCACCGAGAGCCACTCCGGCACGAGATGCGTGAGCTGCCCCGCGTGACGATTCAGCGAGGCCAGCGCATTCGGATCATTGTCCGAATAAAATCCCAGCCGCACCTCCCCCTGCGGATGCACCGGCGACTTGCCACTCACCGCGCGCATCTGCGCGATCCGCGCCTGCACGCTGCGCGACTTGTCGAGGTAGGATTTCCACTTGTCGGCGTTCCGGTTCGGCGCAGTCTCGGGATGCTTCGCGATGTCCGTCGAGAGCTGCCCCTTCAGTTCACGCACGGAAGCCGGAAGTCGCAGCGCAGGATGGATCCATACCGCCCAAACCGTGAGCACCACTCCTGCAAGCAGCAGCAGCAGACCCACCACCAGCGCAAGCCGCATGCGCGGCCACCGCCGACCCTTCGGATCGAGAAAGACGAAGCTACCGCGTCCCGCCATTCGTTCCCCCTCCCCGGCAAACTTGCCACACCGCATCGAGGGAAATGCGCGCGCTCTTCATTGGAATACTGACCGGTGACATCTCCACCACCTTACGATCGCGCCCGCCATCCGCAAGCACACCGCTGCGCAGCCGCCAGAGAAGCAGCGCAAGCATGGCATCCTCCCAACAGTCTTCCGCCAAAGCTTCTCAGCGCCGAAGTGAAAAATCTCGCCTACCTGCGAGACCGCAACAGGGCATCATCATTCGAGCCAGGTGCCTGCACGATCGGAGCAAGACCCGGAATCTCGCTCTCCGCGCTCTTCACGCGACTTGCGGAAACTCCCCGGTTAACCCTCCCACCATCACCGCCACCGAAATCCGGCCCCTGCGCGATCGCCGCCTTGCCGTTGCCATGCATCGGCTTGGGATCCCCTCCGGAATGACGGGCACAGTGAGTGAGGAGACAGACTGACATCATTGAGATGCTCGCACAGACGAGAGTGGTATTTGGTTTCATGGGTAGTTCTGGTTGGTGTGAGAAAAAATCACTGAGAATGTCTTCCCGCAGACCTGTGTCTGGCATCACGCAGCATGGGATTCCGCGCCATTTCTCCCGCATCCCTTGCCGGCGACGCCGCCCCTCCATCTCCCGGACGGCACGCCTCCGAAAGCAAAATTCCCGCCCTGCGTATTCTATACCTGTGCCGTATCACTGGTCCGATTGTTAAGAACCTTCTGATAAAGATTCCATCGCACCTTGACCACCATTATCGTTTCAAAAAAAAAACGGGCAACCCCAGCCCGCGCACACATCGACGGAAGGCATTCATCGCCAGATTTTGCGCTGGCAGCTTCGGGCTGGCAGTTTTTTGCTTTCTTTCCATTCATGGCCATGGGGAAGTAATCGGTGCCCTTTACGGAAAATTGTTCGCATGGGGCGGAACTTCGTTTTGCCAAATCCCCATGAAAAGATTCCTCGTGCTGCTCTGCAGCCTGCTCAACGCATCCGCGGTCTCGATCCACGCGAAAGAAAAGCCCCCAAACATCCTCTTCGCCATCGCCGACGACTGGGGCGCGCATGCGAGTGCTTACGGTACGCATTGGATTAAAACGCCGAACTTCGATCGCGTCGCGCGCGAGGGGCTGCTTTTCAAGCGCGCCTACACGCCGATGGCGAAGTGCGCGCCGTCCCGCGCTTGCATCATCACGGGACGCAATACGTGGCAGCTTGAGGAGGCGGCGAATCACATCCCGTATTTTCCCGCGAAGTTCAAAAGCTGGGGCGAGGCGCTCACGGAGCACGGTTGGTTCGTCGGCCACACGATGAAGGGCTGGGGCCCCGGCGTGGCGAAGGACGTGAACGGCAAGCCGCGCCTGCTCACCGGTGCCGCGTTCAACAAGCGCAAGGCCGAGCCGCCGACCAGCGAGATGAGCAACAACGACTACGCCGCGAACTTCACCGACTTCCTCGAAGTCGCGCCGAAGGACACGCCGTGGTGCTTTTGGTACGGCGCCATCGAGCCGCACCGTCCGTATGAATTCGGCTCCGGCGTGGCGAAGGGCGGGAAGAAGCTCACCGACATCGATCACGTCCCCGCCTTCTGGCCCGACAACGACACGGTGCGCAACGACATGCTCGACTACGCATTCGAGGTGGAGCACTACGACCGCCACCTCGGGCGCATGCTCGTGGAGCTCGAAAAACGCGGGCTTTTGCAGAACACGCTTGTCGTCGTGACTGCCGATCACGGCATGCCTTTCCCGCGCGGCAAGGGTAACGCCTACGAGCTCGCGAACCATGTGCCACTCGCGATGATGTGGGCTGCGGGCATCGCGAAGCCGGGACGCACGGTGGAGGATTATGTGAGCTTCGTGGATCTCGCGCCGACATTCATCGAGGTCGCGCAGATGAAGTGGAGCGAGAGCGGTATGGCCGAGTCGCCGGGGCGCAGCCTCACCGATATTTTTCACTCCGAGAAAAGCGGTCGCATCAATCCCGCCCGCGACCACGTCCTCATCGGTAAGGAGCGCACCGACATCGGCCGCCCGCACGACTGGGGCTATCCCGAGCGCGGCATCATCAAGGACGGCTGGATCTACGTCCAGAACTTCGAGCCCGCACGCTGGCCTGCTGGCAATCCCGAGACGGGCTACCTCGACTGCGACGCGGGCGCGACGAAGACCTTCATCCTCGACGCACACCGCAAAGATCCCGACGACAAGTTCTGGGCGCTGTGCTTCGGCCTGCGCCCGGCAGAGGAACTTTACCACCTCGCCGAAGATCCCGATGCAATGAACAACCTCGCGGGCAAGCCCAGCCCCGTCTCCATCCAGTCCGCATTACGCTCGCAGATGCACGCCGAACTCCGCGAGCAGGGAGACCCGCGCATGGACGGCAAGGGCCACATCTTCGACGAGTACCCGCACGCGAATGCCGGCCACGTCGGCTTCTACGAGCGCTTCATGCACGGCGAAAAGCTGAACACCGGCTGGGTGAGCCCGACGGATTTCGAGAAGGCGCCGGTGAAACCGGTCGCGCCCTGACTGCTCTACGCGTAGAGACTCTCGATCGGCACGCCTTTGCCGTCCTGCGTGGTGTAAAATGGGCGCTCCTCGACGAGATACGAGAGCTTCGGCGAGATGCCCATCGCCTTGTAAATCGTCGCATGGAGGTCGGTGATGCTCACGGGATCCTTCACCGCTTTGCACGGGCGCTCGTCGGCAGTCTCGCCGTGGACGTGTCCGCGTTTCATGCCGCCTCCCCACATCAGCACCGAGCCAGCCTCGGTGAAGTGCCGGTGCATCCCGTAAAATTTCGGATCCTCGATCTTGTCCGGCACGCGCGCCTGCTCGCGCTGCTGGCTCTTCTCCTTTCCCTCGATGAGCATGTCCCGCGAAAATTCGCTCGCGAGCACGATGAGCGTGCGGTTCAAAAGCCCGCGCTCCTCCAAGTCGAGGACGAGTTGCGCGATGGGCGCATCGATCATCTTCTTCATGTTCACCAGCCGGGCGTGGCCGTTTTCGTGGGTGTCCCAATTCAGGAAAGGAATGTATTCCGTCGTCACCTCGATGTAGCGCGCACCCGCCTCCGCGAGCCGACGCGCAAGCAGGCAGCCGAGCCCGAAACGCCCGATGGTGCCAGCCTCGTAGTCGCCGTCGCGGTTCTGCTTGGCGGAATTAATGTTCTTCGGATCGAAGCCCGCCGGGACGTACTTCGCCACCGAGTCCTCGGGTTCGAGTGAAAGATCGAACGCCTTCGCCGACGGCGACGCGAGCAACCGATGTGCATTGTCCATCGCACGCACGAAACTCTCTCTTTGGAAAGTGCTCCCGTATTTTCCGACCGGGCTCGCTTCGAGCAGACGCTTGTAGAATTTGTTCCGGTCTTCAAAGCGCCCCGGAGTCATGCCAGCAGGCGGACGCACCGCAGTCGCCGCCTCGTGCGGGAACGGAATATTGAACGGCCCGAATTCACTGCCGAGAAAGCCCGCCGTCGTGAACGCCTTCAGCTCCTCGCCTTCACCGAGATCAAAGCGCTGGCCGATATTGATGAACGCCGGCATCGCCGGATCGCGCGGACCGAGCGACTTTGCCATGAATGCTCCGAGATGCGGCGCCGCCACGCTCTGCGGCGGCACGTAGCCAGTGTGCCAATGATACTGATGGCGCGAGTGCAGGATGAACCCGAGGTCCGCCGCCTGCGCCGTGCGGATGAGTGTTCCTCGGTCCATCACCGACGCCATTTTTTCCAGTCCCTCGGAAAAGCGCACGCCATCCACCGCCGTCGGGATGCTGGGAAAAGTCGAGAGCACGCGCTTCGACTCCACGCCATTTTCAAACGCCGTGTAGCGCTTCGGATCAAAAGTCTCCGTGCTCGCCATCCCGCCCGCCATCCACAACACGATGATGCAATCCGCGCGCGGCGCGATCTTCTCCAGCGGCTCCGCAAAAAGCTGCGGTGAGCGCGCAGCGAGTGCGCCGAGTGTAGCGGCGGAAGCGGTCTTCAGGAAGTCGCGGCGTGTGTGCGGGAGCATGGTCAGTTGATGAGTTGGAATTCGGGGTGGTTCACAAGGATCCAGAGAAAATCGGCGATGGAAGCGGGCATCGGCTCGGCACAGAGGAGTTCGAGCACGAGCTTCTTTTCAGCATCGGAGGGAGTGCGACCGAGTGTCCCTCGGTAAATGCGATCAATCCATCCAATGGAAGCCAACACTTCCTTTTCCTCGCTGTAGGCCCGGAGGTTTGAACCGGATTCTGCGGCAGCCTTCTCGATGATGGGCTGGAGTTTTTTCGCGGCGGATTGCAGACGCGTGTCGAGCGTCGAGCCGTTCGTGAGTTCGAGCGCCTGAATGGTCGTCGCGGCGGTGATGCGCGCGGGCGTGACGATCTCGCGATTCGGACGATCGAGCGCGAGCTGCAGCGGATCGGCGGCGAGCAGAGGCGCGCGGATTTTCCCAGCATGCGCGGCAGTGCTCACGGCGGGACGAAGGATGGGGCCGAGATCAATCGGGATGTTTGCGAAGTCCATCCGCTTCACCGGCTCCAGCGATGGACCTTCGTCCACAGGCGGCACCCCGAATGGCAACACGACCGCGGAAGGCCACGTCTTGTCATCGAATTTCGGATTCGCCCACGCCGCATCCGGCGCGCGGAAGACCCGCCACTGGTTATCCGTGCCAAGCTCCACCGGCGCGTGCTTTCCAGCGAGCGTGATGCCCGTGTGGAATGCCATGCCCGGCGTCCGGTTCAGGTGATTTGTGGACTCGGGATATTTCTCGCGCTCGGTCGTATTCATCCCCTTCTCGGTATGGCTCATCACCGAAATCGCGATCACGTTGTCGCCCGGCTTTAGCATCGGGCCGATGTTGTAAATCTTCACGCGCCCGAGGCGGAAATTGTCATTCAGCGGAGCCTTCGCGTGCGTACCGTTCACCGCGACATCGAACGCCTGCGTCGCCGCGAGCATCGCGTAGGCTTCGGTCACCGGCTGCGCGAGCTTGAAGTTGCGGCGGAAAACGATGCGGTGCCTGTCATCGGCGGGTCGCACTTTCACGACGCCCGGATCACCGACCGCCTTCACTTTCGCTGCGATGTCGAGCTGGCCCTGTGCGAGCTTCAGCTTCTCCACGGCATTCGCGAGTTCCGCGTTTGCAGCCGCGATTTTCTCCGGCCCAGCCGCTGCGGCGGCATCCGCCATTTGCTTCGCAGCATCGAGCGCGTTCGACGCGGAGGCGAGCCAGCCGCGCGCCTTTTGGACGGCATCGCGCTGCGGGCCGAGATCGAGCGACTCATCCGTCCATATCCATTTCGGCATCGTGAGCCCGCCTTCGAGATCGTCTGCGCCAAAATCAAATTCGAGCGACGACGGCAGCTTTGCCCAGTCTCCTGCGAGCGAAGTCACCGCGTCGCTGAACTGCTCGGCCGTCATCCGTCGCGTGAGTGGCCCTTTGAAAATGAAGTCCTCCTTTTCATCCTTCGGCCCTTCGACGCTCGGCAGCGCATACGCGCGAGAGGTGAGGATGACTTCAATCGTGTGCTTCAAATCCCACTGGTTCGCGATGAGATCCTCCGCGAGCCAGTCGAGCACGTCGCGATTCCACGCGGGCTTATCCATATCGTCGAGCGGCTCCACGAGTCCGCGCCCGAGCAGGCGCGACCATAGCCGGTTCACCACCGTGCGGGAGAGGCGTCCGTTCTTCGGACTCACCATCAGCTCCGCAAGACGCTGCGTCCGCGCGCCGCGATCGAGGTTTGCCTCGATGGCGCCGATTTCAGGATACAAAAAGCGCACCTTCGCCGTCTTGCCCTGCGGCTTGTCACAGCGGACGAGTTCGAGTTTGTCATCGGTATAGACCGCCGCGAGGCCGTAGCAGTCTGCAAGCGCCCAATCGTTCACGAAGCTGTCGTGACAACTCGCGCACTTCAGATTCACGCCGAGGAAAACTTGCGACACGCTCTGTGCCGCCTGCATCGGCGGGAGCATGGAGGCGTTTACATTTCCACGCCACAGGATGCCGCTCGTGAACCCCTCGCTCGCGTAATCCGGGCTTACCAGTTCCGCGACGAATCGGTCATACGGCTTGTTCTCGCGCAGCGCCGTGTGCAGCCAGCCGGTGATTTGCTTGCGCCCGCCGTCGATGAAGCCCGTGCCCTTGTAGTCGTTTCGCAGCAGGTCATTCCAAAAGGTGAGCCAGTGGTCCGCATAGCCGCGCTTGTCCGCGAGCAGTGAACGCACGAGCGCCGCGCGCTTCCCCTCCGTCGGATCCTTTTCAAATGCTTCGAGCTGCTCCGCCGTCGGCAGTAGGCCGACCGTGTCGAGATAGACACGCCGCGCGAATGCCGCATCACCCACAGGGTCCGCGGGCTTCACGCCATGCTCCGCGAAATAGCGCGCCAGAATACGATCCACGGGATTCCCCTGGCCCGCCGGAGCCTCGACTTTGCGCGGCGTCAGATTCTGCGGCGCGGGTTTGGAAAAGACGACCCCATCCGGCCACTTCGCACCCTGATCGATCCACGCACGCAGCAGCCCGATCTGATCTGGCGTCCAGCGCTTCCCCCGCTGCGGCATCGCGGCCTCGGGGTCATCGCTCGCGACCAGCTCGGCGATCAGACTCTTCGCGCTGTTGCCAGGGATCATCGCCTCACCCGTATCGCCGCCCTTGAAAAATCCCTCACGCGTCTCCAGCGATAGCCCGCCGCGGTCTTTCCCCTTCGCGTGGCATTTCACGCAGGACGACTCGAACAGCGGCTGAATGTCCTTCACAAAATCCACGGCCCGGTTCGCAGGCGGCGGCAGCTCCACGGCAAATGCGGCAGCGGGAATCAGGAGAAAGAAAAAGCATTTCATCGCGTGCAGACAATCTCCGGTATCCGCACCCGTTGGCAAGCCACACGGCACTTCCCGATCAGGGAAATGGCCGCACGAAATTGATGATCTCGCGGCAGTGATTCCGTTTGCCTTCATTGCACCAAAGGCCGAATTCATGCTCGTGCTTCGCCCCTAGCGTATGGCTCACCAGCTAGTTTTCACCTCTGAAACCGGAAAGCCGCGGACTTACCCGTTGGCTGGTGGGAGTATTTCCATCGGAAGGCATCCGACGAATGCCGTCGTCCTCGATCATGCATCGGTGTCCATCCACCATGCAGAAGTCTTCGTCAAAAATGGCAAGACTGTGCTTCGAGATCTCAAGTCCTCGAATGGGACAAAGGTGAACAGCAAACGCGTCAGCGAAGTCACCCTCAAAGAGGGGGACGAAATTCGATTCGGCCCGATCGTCTGCCATCTCCGGGGCGACATTTGGTTCAACGACGGCGATGATATTTCCAGCAAGGGCGTAACCGCGAAGAACTCCGCGAAGACACGCTCAGAGCCAGAGAAGCGAACTGGGCAGACGCCCGCAAAGCCGCATGCACCGAAGCCCGCAAGTCCTGCGAAGCCAGATTCTGAAAGCAAGCGACAGAAGGTTGCTCAACTGGCCACCGAGCAAAAGGACGGCCCGGAGCCGGAACTGAAGACTCTGGAAAAGGTGCAGCGGCGCATCGCTGAGTCGCGCTACTTCATGCTCTCGCTGGTCCTCCATTCCGCGATCGTGATCCTCGCGGGTTCCCTCGTTCTTTTCAAGGTGGCTCAGGATCCGGTCGAGTTCACCGCTGTGGGCAGCGAAGGTCTCATTTCCTCAACGGATGATCTGGCTCCACCACCGGAAGGGCCAGCCGACACGGTGCCTTTGGAAAAAATCGTGCAACAACCCACGGACATCAGCGCCCCCACGGTGGACGTGATTAAGACCTCCGCATCGAACAAGAGCTTCAAAGTCGCGATGCCCCCGGTGCAGTTGAAGATCAGCGCGAATGCGGCCAGCCTTGTGAGGACGGCAGCAGGCACATCGCGTGGATTTTCCTCAAGCCTTCCGGGAACGATGGGTGGCCGTGTGGGCAGCGCCAGGGCGCGCGCGATGGAGCTGAACAAAATGAAGCCAAAGTCCGAAGAGGCGGTGATGCGCGGCCTCGTCTGGCTCGCGCAAAATCAAAATGCGGACGGATCGTGGGGTGAGGAAAACAAGGGTGCCATGACAGGGTTCGGCCTGCTCTGCTTTCTCGGCCATGGCGAACTGCAGGACTCGCCACAATTCGGAAAGACGGTCGGCAATGCACTCATTTGGATTTTTGCCAATGGCACGAAACACGAGGGCCGACTGAACATGGAGAATTCATTCAACCAGCCCGGCGTCTATGAGCACGCCATCTGCACCTATGCGCTCGGTGAGTACTACACGATGACTAGGGATCAGCGTGTTGTCGCACTTTTCAAGAAGGCGATCGGCTACATCCTCGACGGACAAAGCCAGGGTGGCGGATGGATGTATTCCTTCGACAAAAGCGAAGACGACCTCTCGGTGAGCGGCTGGCAGATTCAGGCGCTGAAGGCAGCGCACCTCAGCAAGCTCCCAATGCCCGGAGTGGACAAGGCACTCGACAACGCCATGACTTACCTCGCGAGAGTGAGGGGCAGGAAAGGCGGCTACGGATACCGCGGACCTGCGGATGACTACACCCTCACCGGCGTGGGAATTCTCTGCCAGCTATTCTGGAGACCGGACCGAGCCACACTCAGCAAAGGGATGGAATGGCTGCTCGATGAGACTGAGAGAAACCGGCCTGTAAAATACAAGGAGGACAGCGCGGATCTTTACGCATGGTACTACCACACTCAGGCTTGCCTAATGTTTGGCGGCGATAGCTGGTCAAAATGGAACGGCTGGTTTCAGGATGAGATCTGCGATGCCCAAAACCCGGACGGAAGCTGGCCGATCCCCGGTGGAAGAAATGTGGGCCCGCAATCCAACGACAGCATCACCGGCGCAGTGTATCGCAGTTCGCTCTGCATCCTGATGCTGGAAGTCTTCTACCGCTACATGCCCACGACGCAGGGGTGAGGACGGCAATCCCGCCGGAGCAAATGCGAACATCCGCGCACCATGTTTTTTCATAGTTGGCCGGAAAGTCTGGCAACGAACGCGATTCCTACAGCTTTGCCATGATTTTCAACACGGCAAAGGCTCACAACGTGATAAGACATTCGACCTAGTGACCCCGTTATTCCAACGCAGTTTCACCATGTGGCTGCTCGCATGCCTCGCCCTCCTTAGCATGGGGACGCGGGTATCCGCTCAACTTGATACCGCTTTTTCACCGGACGGCCTCACATCCCTGCAATACGGCGGCACGGAACTGCTCGCGGATGGCTCGGTGGGAGCGAGCGTGATTTTGAAAAATGCCGCCGGCATGCGCTATGAGTTCGGGCCGGTGCAGAGCGTTTTCGATCCGGTGCTGAAGCGCAGGACCATCACCTATCCGTGGGGCAGCGTCGCGGTGAACTACGTGACCGCTGCCACGCGGCTGAACACGCAGGTGACGGTGACGAACAACAGCGCCGACGCGATCGTGGAGTGCGCGGTCACGCTGATGACTGTCCATTTTCCGAGCGTGCCAGCAGGCGCAGCGTGGGCGGCGGGATATGAAGTGGTCGGTCTGAACACGGATGACATCACCGCGCTCGCCGCCGACTACGGCACGGGGCTGATGCTGCTCTGCAATGACCAGCCGGGTGCGCCGCTGAAGTTCGGCTTCGAATCGCCGAATGGCCTCCAGCAGCGCAATGTGCGCATGACCACGGCGGTGACGGATTGCCCGGACGATCCGCAGATCGCGCCGCACACGGCTGCGCAATACTTCTTCTCGATGCGCTTCGCCGCGAGTGGCACGGATGCGGAATCACTCGTCCCCGATCTGCACGCCGCACTGCGCGCACTGACACCGCCGACTCCGGCGTGGGCCGACGGTCGGGCGATCGGCACGGTGTTTCTCGCGAGCGCATATCACGCATCGGCTACGAATCCGCGCGGCTGGCTGAATGAGCCGACGCTCGACACGATCACGCCGTCGGGCCTCGCGGACTTCCGCGTGGCGATGCTCGCGCGCGCCGATGAGATCGTCGCGCGGCTCGGGCAGATGAATGCGCAGGGGATGATTTTCTGGAACGTGGAGGGCGAGCAGTATCCTTATATCACGTATGCGGGCGATCCGCGCGTCATCGCCAGCCTCGCGCCGGAGATGCACGGCATCGCGGATGAGTTTTTTGCAAAATTCATCTCGGCGGGACTCCGCACCGGCGTGTGCCTGCGGCCTTCGCGTATCGTGCCCGGCTTCCCCGGCAACGGGCATGTGTGGGACCACGACAATTTCGGCTTCGATGTGCTCGCGAATCTCAGCGACAAGATCACCTACGCGAAGACGCGCTGGGGCTGCACCCTTTTCTACATTGATTCCAATGTGGACTGGATCGTGAACAACTACGGCGTCTTCACGCCGCGGCTGCTGCGCTCCTCCATCTACGCTGCTCTGCACGCATTGCATCCGGATGTGCTCATCATCCCGGAAATCCCGCGCACCGGCGACTGGGCAAGTGCAGCGCCGTATCGCGAGATCAACAGCGGCGACTTTACCTCCACCCGCGCGCGCAGCCACGCCGTGTATCCGCAGTCGCGGACGATCATCGAGCCAAAGGAGACCGACTGGATCGCAAACCACGCGCTGCTCGTGGACGCCGTGCGCGAGGGCGGCATCCTGCTGTTCCGCTGCTGGTATTCCGATCCGCCGAACGTGTTCATCAAGTCCATCTACGAAGAGGCGCATCCACCGCCGATGATCACCAGCGCAGGCAGCGCGAGCGGCGATACGGGCGCGCCCTTCAGCTACACGATGACCTCGGACAGCGCGCTCGCGCAATTTTCCGCAATCAGCCTGCCCGCGGGTCTCGCGCTCGATCCCGCGACCGGCATCATCTCCGGCACGCCGCTCATCGGGGGGAATATCACGGTGACGCTCCGGGCGCGCGGCTTCTGGGGCATCGGGGAGAAGACGCTCACGCTCGCGCTGCGCAGTCTCTTTGATCAATGGCGCACGCAGAATTTCCCCGGCCTCGGCAATACTGGCAATGCAGCGAGCACCGCCGATCCCGACGGCGACTCGATCGGGAATCTCCTCGAATTCGCGCTCGGACTGAATCCGCTTTCCGCCGATCCAATCTCCCTCGCGCCGCAGCTCCAGTCTGTCACCGACGCCGGGTCAACGTGGCCTGCGATCACTTTCCGCCGACGCACTGCGTTCCCGGCGGGGGTAAATTACATCATCGAGGAATCCACCGATCTCACCGACTGGCAGACGGTGGATCAGCCCACTCGCCAAATCGGCGTGCCCGTGAATCAGGGCGACGGCACGGAAGCTGTCACGATTCGGGGCACGCATCCGATCGGAATGGACCAGTGGTTTCTGCGGCTTCGGGTCAGCGAGCAGTAGCCGACGACGGAAGGAGGCGGGCACGCTTTTGAATGAGGAGCACGGAACCCTGAGCGTAAAAAACGAGCAGCCCACCTCGTTCCCTCGGCGGCTGCGGGGATTTTCGCCAATGACCCTGCTCGACGCCGGGTTGTCCCGCGAGAACACTTCTTAACAATGCGTCCCCTTCCCTTCCTCCGTGCCGTCGCAATTTTTTTTCTCACTGCCTGCGCCGCATTTTCCGCGGATGCGGTGAAGAAACCGAACTTCATCATCATCCTCGCGGATGACCTCGGCTATGGCGACCTCGGCTGTTACGGGCACCCGAGCATCCGCACGCCGAACCTCGATCGCATGGCGGCGGAAGGCGTGCGGTTCACGGATTTCTACGTCGCGGCGGAGGTCTGCACGCCAAGCCGCGCGGCGCTGCTCACGGGGCGGTATCCGATCCGGAGCGGGATGGCGCACAGTCAGGTCCGCGTGCTGCGGCGCGAGTCCATGGGCTATCTGCCGGATGATGAAATCACCATCGCGTCGCTGCTGAAGAAGCAGGGCTACGCGACAGGCGCGGTGGGAAAGTGGCATCTCGGCAACTGGATGAACAACCCGGCGGGGCACCCCATGAAGCACGGCTTTGATTTCTACTTCGGCCTGCCGCACTCGAACGACATGAACCCCACCGGGCCGCGGCCCAAAGGTGAGGACAACAAGGAAGACCCGGAAGCCAAGTGGTGGGAGGCACCGCTCTTCGACGGCGAGAAACTCATCGAGCAGCCGACCGATCAGACGCAGCTCACGCGCCGCTACGCCGAACAGTCGGTGAAGTTCATCAAGGGCCACAAGAGCGAGCCGTTCTTCCTCTACTTCGCGTCCACGTTCCCGCACACGCCGCTCTTCGCGTCGGAGAAATTCAAGGACAAGACTCCGCGCGGACGCTACGGCGATGTCGTCGAGGAACTCGACTGGGCCGTGGGCCAGATCCTCGACACGCTGCGCGCCGAGGGGCTGGACAAAAACACCATGGTCTTCTTCACCAGCGACAATGGCCCGTGGCTCATCCGCGGTCTCGCCGGCGGCAGCGCGGGTCTGCTGCGCGACGGCAAAGGCAGCACTTGGGAAGGCGGGATGCGCGTGCCGGGCATCGCGTGGTGGCCGGGGAAATTCCCCGCAGGGAAAGTCTGCCACGAAGTCGCGACCTCGATGGACTTGCTGCCGACGATCGCGAAATTCGCCGGAACGGATGCGCCGAAGGATCGCGACATGGATGGCGTGGACATCTCGACGCTGCTCGCAACTGCGGAGGTGACCACTTCGGGCGCAATCACGAAAGTCAGCAGCGGCGGGACATTTGTCCTCGATGGAAAAAGCACGTTCACCCAGCACGTCGAGCGCGAAGTCTTCTGCTACTACCGCGGCACCGAGCTCTTCGCCGCGCGGCTCGGTCCATGGAAGGCGCACTTCATCACACAGGCCGCATACGGAGCACCGAAACCCGAGACGCACGAGACGCCACTGCTCTTCAATCTTGAAGCTGATCCCGGCGAGTCCTTCGACGTTGCCGCCGAGCATCCCGACGTGATCGCGAAAATCAAAGCCACCGTGGAGAAGCACAAGGCGTCCGTGAAGCCGGTGAAGAACCAGCTCATCGAGACCGTCGCGAAATAATCGCGGCGGAACAAGGAGCCGGGGCGCCCTCGCCCCAGGGTTGCTAGCGGGGCGAGGGCGCCCCGGCTCCTTGCAAAGCGGCCATGCTTTTTTGTGAATCGCCCTGCCCTACGCGCGCCACGCCGGGACGGCCCTCGCGATTTTCCACATCATCTGATCCAGCGCGAGGCCGATGCCTTCGGCGCGGATGTTCACCAGCGCAGCCCAGCACATGCCGCTCGCGGTACGCACCATGAGGGATGAAGTGCCGGGAAGGCTGCCATTGTGCCACCAGTTCGGGACTTTGTTCACGAGCCAGCCGCAGGCGTAGTGTTCATACGCGGCGGGCGGCGTGGTCATCGTCTTGATCGTCCCCGCACGCAGGATGTCGGGCGGATTGGGAAAGCAATCCACGTGCATCACAAAGCGAACAAGGTCGGCCGCGGTGGCGATCCAGCCGCCATGCGAATCCATCCGCGCGACATTCATGGAATACGCGGGATTGAATTTGACCGCATTGCCGACCTCCGGCGCGTAATACGTGACCTCCGATTTCACCCGCTCAGCGAGCGTGCTGCCGCCGATTCGCATCGTGGTGATGCCGCACTTCGCCAGCACGTCGCGCTGCACCGCCTGCGCGTAAGTCAGACCCGTCAGCTTTTCCACCAGTCGTCCGAGGATGCAGTATCCGAAATTGGAATACGCATGCGCCGTCCCCGGTTTCGTTTGGAGCGGCTGGTTTTTGATCGTCCACTCGATCAGCTCGCGGTGATTCATCGCTGGATTCAGAAACATCGGGTCCCCGGCCTTGGGAGTCCATCCGCTGGTGTGCGTGAGCAGATGATGCACGGTGATCTCCCTCACATCGCCCGGCAGCGCATTTCCAAAGTCGAATCCCAGCCTTCCCTTTTCACCGAAGACCAGATCATCCAGCCCCAGCCTCCCCTGCTCGATGAGCGAGAAAATCGTGACGGCAGTGAACGGCTTGCTCACGCTCGCGATGCGGAAAAGGTGCGCCGGCGTCACAGACTCCTTCGTCGCCACATCCGCCACACCGAATCCCTGCTGGAGCACGAACTTCCCGTCCTTCGCAAACGCCACCGACATCCCCGGCACTTTGAATTGCTCCATGAATTTCCGCGCGATCCCACCGATCGCATCCCGCTCGTTTTGCGAAAGTGCCGGGCCGTCCTCCGGCGCAGCCGCGCGATTTTCCCGCATCGCAATCCAGGGCACCGTGGCTCCGACGACTGCCACGGCTCTCATCCTTTTCACAAACCAGCGGCGAGTGAGCATCATCCCGCCATGAATCCTGTGCTCACCGCCGCACGTCAAACCACGATTGCATCGCGGGTGCCGTGTGAAAGAATGCGCTTTCATCCCGCCTCCGCCGACGCGAGCATCACTGCGAACCTTCCATCCCAAATCCCCGTCATGCCTCCCAAATCCCGTCGTGAATTCGTGCAGCTCGCCATCTCAGCGCTCCCCGCAGCCGCTCTCCTCTCCATTCCCTCGCGCCTCGTCGCTGCCGACGCAAAGCCGAACTCGCGCGTGGCCGGCGTGCTCATCGGCATGAACGTCCCCTACAACTTCGGCCCCGGCGTGACCGATGGCGACGAAGTCCTGAAGAACTGCGTCCAGCTCGGCATCAGCGGCGTGGAGCTTCGCATGCAGCCGGTGGAGCTCTTCCTCGGTGCGCCGAAGGAACTCATCCATCCGCCCAAGAAGGACAAGAATGCGCCAAAGACCGAGGTGCCCAAGTCGGATGGCATCTCAAACGCGACGAAGCTCAAGGAGTGGCGCAAGACCGTGAAGATGGATCGCGTGAAGGAATTCCGCGCAAAGTGGGAAGCCGCCGGCGTGCTCATCGAGATCGTGAAAGTGGACGGCATCTTCAAAATGTCGGACGAGGAGGTGGACTACGCATTCACCCTCGCCAAGGCACTCGGCGGACGCGCCATGTCCACGGAGATCTCGCATACCGAAGCGGAACTGAAACGCATCGGACAATTTGCCGACAAGCATCAGTTCATGATCGGCTACCACGGCCATGCAACGACGAAGCCCGAGCACTGGGAAGCGGCCTTTGCCCTCGCAAAATTCAACGGCGCGAATCTGGACATCGGCCACTTCGTCGCCGGGAACAACACCTCGCCCGTCCCATTTCTGAAGAAACATCACGAGCGCATCACGCACGTGCACATCAAGGATCGGAAATTCAACAACGGCCCGAGCGTCGTCTTCGGCGAAGGCGACACGCCGATCGCGGAAGTGCTGCGGACGATTCGCGACAACAAGTGGAACATCCAGGCCACGATCGAATTCGAATACAAAGTCCCCGCGGACTCCGACCGGATGAAGGAACTCGCGCGCGCGATCGAGTTCTGCCGCAAGGCGCTCGCCTAGCCCTTCACAAGGAGCCGGGGCGCCCCCGCCCCGGCTTTCCCCCTTCCAAAGCCTCGGGGCGAGGGCACCCCGACTCCTCGTGCCACAGGACGAAAGTCACAGCACCGAGATGACCTTGTACCGCGACTCCACAAATGCCCCACGGTTCTCTGCGGAGTCCTCGATTTTCTCCGCTGCGAGCCATCCACGATAGTGCTCGCGGTGAATCGTCGCATGCTCCGTACGCGCGCCGCGTTCCCGAGCCAGCTTCGACAGCGCCATCGTGAACGCCTTGTGCGAGACCATGTCGCGACCGGGATAAAAGTAATCGCAATCTTCCTCGTTCTGAAAGTCCACGAGCACGAGCGACATCCCCGTCATGTCCGCGGGCAGTCCCCGTTGCTCCACCCAATCTCGGACGAATGTGTTCACATTTTCCCAGTTCATGATGCTGAATCTTGAAGCCCAAACGGCATGACCGCAAGCGAAGGAATTGCCGAAGCCGCCATCCACTTTTCCCGCAAAACTACCGTGCATCCGGCGACACCGGAGGCGCTTCCCACTTCGGCAGCGACGAGGCCCGAAAATTCGACATGGCTGCGAGGAGCGACTCGGCGTTCGTCTCAATGAGCAGGGATGCGAGATGCGCCTCGCGCATGAAACCGGAAGCCGTCGCGTGCCGCAAAAATCCAAGCAAGTGATCGTAAAACCCCGCGACATTCAGCAGGCCGACGGGCTTGCTGTGGAAGCCAAGCTGCAGCCACGTGAGTGTCTCGAAAAGCTCCTCCAGCGTGCCGATGCCGCCGGGCAGCGCGATGAAGCCATCGCTCAGATCCGCCATGAGCTGCTTGCGCTCGTGCATGGAGGCGACGACGTGGAGTTTCGTCACGCCGGCGTGGCCGAGTTCCCTCTCCATGAGCGCAGATGGGATCACGCCGGTGACTTCGCCGCCCGCGCGCAGCGCGCCGTCGGCGACAGCGCCCATGAGCCCCACATTTCCACCGCCATACACGAGGCCGATGCCGCGCGCGGCGAGCAGCGCGCCGACCTCGGCGGCGATTTGGCGGTGAATCGGAGCGATGCCGGACGACGAGCCGCAATAGACGCAGATGCGTTTCATTCCGCCCGTGATATCCGGGCGCAATGATCCGTCGAGCGTGCAAAGCAGTCTCGATGCAGCTCTGGCACCCAGGCGCAGTGGCCGCGGGCGCTACACTTTCGGCCCGGCGGCTTTTACCTCAGGAGCAGCGCCGTCCTCGAACTTCTTGAAGTTCGCACCGAAGAGCCCCGCGAGCTTCTTCGCCGTCGCCGCGAAGGCCACCTTATCGGCCCACGACTGCTCAGGGATGAGCATCTCGGCAGGCACGTGCGGCACTTCGGTGACCACGTGGATTCCGAAAATCGGGTCGGGCTTCGTCGGCGCGCTGGCGAGTGTGCCGGCGTGGATGGCGTCGATGATGGCGCGGGTGAACTTCAGCTTGATACGCGAGCCGATGCCGTGGCTTCCACCGCTCCAGCCGGTGTTGATGAGCCACACGTTGACCTTGTGTTTCTTCAGCTTCTCCGCGAGCAGCTCGGCGTACTTCGCCGGATGCCAGACGAGGAACGGCGCACCGAAGCATGCGCTGAAAGTAGCGGACGGCTCGGTGACGCCCATCTCGGTGCCCGCGACCTTTGCGGTGTAGCCGGAGATGAAGTGATACATCGCCTGCTCGGGCGTGAGCTTTGAGACGGGCGGCAGCACGCCAAAGGCATCGCACGTGAGGAAGATGATGTCCGTCGGATGACCGGCGACGCACGGCACTTTCGCGTTCTTGATGAACTCGATGGGATACGCGCCGCGCGTGTTCTGCGTGATGCTCGTGTCGTGAAAATCCACATGGTGCCCCTCGTCGTCGAACACGACATTTTCCAACACGCTGCCGAAGCGGAGCGCGTGGAAGATGTCCGGCTCATTCTCGGGCGTGAGGTCGATGGCCTTCGCATAGCAGCCGCCTTCGATGTTGAAGATGCCATCGTCGCCCCACACATGCTCGTCGTCGCCGATGAGGCGACGCTTCGGGTCGGCGGAGAGCGTCGTCTTACCTGTGCCTGAGAGGCCGAATAGCACGGAGGAATGTGTGCTGTGCGCGTCCGCCGTGGCCGAGCAGTGCATGGAGAGCAGGCCCTGTTTTGGCATGAGGTAGTTCATGATGGTGAAGACGCCCTTCTTCATCTCGCCCGCGTACTCAGTGCCGAGGATGACCATCTGCTTTTCCTCGAAGGAGAGGTCGATCGACGTCTTCGAGGTCATGCCCTGCGTCAGTCGGTTCGCCGGGAAGCGGCCGGCATTGAAGATCACGTAGTCCGGCTCGCCGAACATCGCGAGTTCCTCGGTCGTGGGGCGGATGAGCATCGTGTGCATGAACAGCGCGTGGTACGGACGCGAGCAGACGATGCGGATTTTCAGCCGGTGATGCGGGTGCCAGCCGGCATAGGCATCAACGACGTAGAGCCGCTCGCAGGTGTTCAGGTAGTCCACGGCGCGCTCGCGATTCAGATGAAAGGCGCGCTCGTCCATCGGCATGTTCACCGGCCCCCACCACACGTCGTTTTCGGAAGCGGGTTGCTTGACGACGCGCTTGTCCTGCGGAGAGCGCCCGGTCTTCGCACCGGAGTAGGCGATGAGCGCGCCGGAATCGGCGATGGACGATCCGGGTTCGTAACGGATCGCGTGTTCGTAGAGATGCGCGGGCGAGAGGTTGCGGTGGACGGTTTCCACCGTGATGCCGTAAGGCGTGAGATCGAGTTCGTGGATGTTGGTGCTCATGGGTCAGTCTGTTTTTTTGTTGTTGGAAGTCTAGTGATCCGCCGCTGCGTCGCTCTCCACCGGTTGCCGATGTTCCGACGCTGCTTGCGGAATTGTTTGCGTCAGAAATTGCAGATGTACGTGAGGCGCATGATCCGCTCGAAGGGCTGAGGATTCGTGAGCGGCAACTCGACGCCGGCCATGACGATGTGCCGGTGTGCAAAGGTCGCGCGGATGCCGGGCGTAAGGGTGACGACGGTGTGGCCGCTGTTCTTTCCGTCGAGATCGGTCTTGCCGTAGGCCTCGATGAAGGTCGTCGCATTTCCAAACAGGCTGTCCGGGCTGGTCCACGTCTTCGCGAGCGAGATGTCGTAGGTGAAATCATTTCGCCGGGCACCCGCCTTGATCGGACCGGCGAGCGTCTCCTCCTGCGCGTGGAAATAGAGACCGGTGCGCTTGAGCCCGAGTGGCGCGAGGTCGCGCCAGCCGGCGATGGCGAAGCTCACCGTGGTGTCCTTTTCGCCAAGGTCGTGATTGGGCACCGCGACCTTCAGTGTCGTCGCCAGTGAACTGCTGGCCGTGTCCACCCACTGCAGACGGACAAATGCTCCGCCCGTGGCGCCACTGGTATCCGACAGCCTGCGCGAATCGACCCATCCGTAATTGCCGATCACAGCGAGCATGAGTCGGCGATTGAGCGCGTATTCCAGCGTGCCGGTGAGCGCATCGGTGGCGCGGATGCCGGACGTGCTGAGATTTTCCTGATGCGCGTAGTCCATGCGGAAGAGCTGCACGAGGAAGTTCGTCTGCACGCGGAGCAGCGACATGTTCGGCGTGCCGTCGCCACGCGGACGCTTCGACCAGGGTTCGTCCCAGCCAGCGGAAAAGGCGTTCGCAAATGTGAGGTCGGAAAGTGCCGGCTTCGCGGCGGATGTTGCGGCGTGTTCCCCAGCCAGCGCGGTGAGCGTGGTGGCCAGCAAGACCGGTAGCGCGCGCATGGCGGAATGCCGGATCATTTTACCCGGACGGAAGCCCCGCTCCCTGCAGGCTCCCTCGATTTTCCCTGTTGTTGGTTTCATAAAATTTGCGGCCCAGCCGCGAGACGCTCACCGCGTGAAAAACACCACGAGGATCTGCGCCACGAGGATGCGCACGAGCATCGTGAGCGGATAGACTGTAGCGTAAGCGACGGATGGCGCGTCCGAGTTATTGATCGCGTTGGCAAAGGCGAGAGCTGGCGGATCGGTCATGCTGCCGGAGAGCAGGCCGCAGAGATTCATGAAGTTCATCTTCATGAATGCGCGCCCGATCCAGGCCGCGAGCAGCAGTGGCACAAGTGTGATCACCGCGCCGCATGCCATCCACAGCAGGCCCTGACTGGTGAAAAGAACTTCGAAGAAATGCGCGCCCGCCTTCAGTCCCGCGCACGCCAGGAAGAGCGTGATGCCGAGTTCGCGCAGGGCGAGATTCGCATTCAGCGGCATGTACCAGATCATGCTTCCCAGCCGACGCACGCGGCTAAGGATGATCGCAACGATGAGCGGGCCGCCAGCGAGCCCGAGCCGCACCGGTGTCGGCATATTGGCAAATGAAAACGGATACAGCCCGAGCAGGACGCCGAGCCCGATGCCGATGAACATCGGCATGAAGTTCGTGCGGTTCATATCCTTGATCGAATTGCCGAGCACGGATGCCACCTTTGCGATGTCCGTCTCCTTGCCGACGACCTGCAGCTTGTCGCCGAACTGCAAGCGGAGCGCCGGGACGGCAGTCAGCTCCACGTCGGCGCGCATCACGCGCGTCACGGTCACGCCGTAGTGCTGTGTGAGTTCCAGTTCCCGGATCGTTTTGCCGAGCACTTCATTCCGCGTGACGACGAAGCGGTCGAAACTCACCGGCCCCGGCGTCTCCATCAGATCCTCCGTGCTTTCCGCACCCATGATCAGGCAGAGCTTCCGCAAGTTCGTGAGCGTGCCGACGGCGAGCACCGTGTCTCCTTCGTGCAGCGCCGTGTCGGCGTTTGCGACGCTCACCTCGGTCTCGCCCACGTATTTGATTCGGGAAATGATGATGCCCAGCGAGTCCTTGCCCGGGATCTCGTGGAGCCGCAAGCCGACCATATTCGGATTGCGCACACGGATGCACATGCGCTGGACGGGCTCGGCGCCCGAGTCCTGTTCGAGGGCAAATGCCTTGGCCTCTTTCGCCGGATCGATCCGCGAAACCGCACGCACGAGCACCATCGCCAGGATGATGCCGACGATTCCAAACGGGTAGGCGACCGCATACCCCAAGGCCGGAAGACTCGCCTGTGTCGCCGTCGTTCCGGGCAACTGCTTGAGCGCCTCCTGCGCCGCACCGAGCGATGGTGTATTCGTGGTAGCGCCCGAAAAAATCCCCACTGCCGCAGCCATATCAATGTGCAGAAGCCGCGAACTCAGAATCGTGAGTACCGCGCCACAAAGCACGATGCCCACCGCCAGCAAATTCAACGGAAGCCCCTGCCGCCGCAGTGAAGTCACAAAGCCGGGACCCACCTGGATCCCGATCGTATAGACGAAAAGGATCAGCCCGAAGTCGCGGACAAAACCGAGCGTCTCCGTCGGCAGCGTGAGCTGATAATGCCCGGCGAAAATTCCCGCAAAGAGCACTCCTGCCACACCGAGTCGCACGCCGCGGACCCTGACGTGGCCGATCGCCAGACCGAACACCGCGACTACTGCAAGGACCAGGACGGCATAGGCGACGGGTTGGGCGGTGGAAAAATCAGCGATCCATTTCATGAATTCATCATTCCTCCGACAAGCGCTGGGGACGAAGCCCCATCCGCAGATTCTTTGGCCGTCACTGCTAGTAGGCGTGGGATGCGGCCATGCCGGAGGCGCGTCGCACACACTCGAATGCCGCACTCAGCGACTCGAGCGATACCGGCTTTGTGAGCATGGCGACGATACGATGCTGGCGCAGCATCCCCGCCAACCAAGGCCTAGCCTTGCTGGTGATGGCGATGACCGGAAGCAACCCGCCAGCGGTTCGCAACAGCGCGCGACCGTTGCCAGTTAGGTCCAAGTCCACGACCGCCATATCCTGATTCCAGAAGCCATCCATCGCGCCGTCCGCCACGATGGAAAATGCTTCCCGGCTGTCTTTCACACAATTGAGCCCGCACTCGGCGCGCGTGGTGACTTCTTTGACCGAAGTCTCCACAGCGGAATCGTCCGTCGCGAGCAATACGACGTAGTTTTTCATGATGTCCCTTTGTTAGTTTCCCTGCGACGAGAACCATGAAGGATTCGGCACGGCACGGCTACACCGCCATTGTGCGCTCATGTGCGAAAATTGCGGTGGACTCGCTTCGCCACAAATTGCGCCTGACCCGCGGCTCTCCGGCGGGGAAATTCCGGAGACGCCATGAGCGGACCTATGGCTTCGGTGCCTTCATCAGCTCCGGCGACGGAAGCCCCCACGCTTTCCATTTCGCGGCATATTCCTCACGCGGCAGAAGTGCAAAATGCGGATTCGCCTCCGCGCGCAGCCAGCGCATGAGACCGACGAGATCCGGCTCCGCCATCACGGTGCAGCCGACGCTCCCCTTGTGCGGTGCGCGCCGGAGATGGAAGAAAATCGCGCTGCCCATTCCCGGCACGGCCGGGTCGGCATTGTGGCGGATCTCGACGAGCCAGCGATATGCAAAATCACCGGGACGCATCCGCTGCTTCGCATACCACGGCGGCGGATTTTTCGGATCCACGACCACGTGCTGATTGTAATTCGGGTGATTTGAATCATCGATCCAGCAATCCGCAGCGGTGACGGTGTGGAACGGATAATCGCTGCCCGGCGGCAATGCGGCGTCGTACGTATAGACTTTGCCGATCCGAAAAACGCCAGCGGGAGAACGGCCGTCATTCTCCACTTTACGCAGCCCCCTTTCCTCCTGCCCGTGGACGCCGGAGCCCCACGCGAGCCCGCGCTTGCCGTAGAGCACGGCCCACGGCTTGCCGACGGCCCTCCATTCGCCGCCCACGCGCTCAAAGCGCTGCGCGGGCCCCTCGAAGGCATCCCATGACGGTGCGATGGCGATGACGAGCTGGCGGACGCCATCGAGTTCACCGGCGTGGGCTACGCAGGTGAAAATCAGCAGCATGGCGCACCGGATGCCGAGTGCGGCGGCGGATGTTTTCTGGCATCGGGCGCGAGGCTTGCTATTCAGGGTTCCGCACGTGTCTCGCCCATTTCGCCTGCTTTCAGTTTTCGTAATCATGCTCGGGACTTTCGTGGCGTACTGGCCCGCTATGCGCAACAGCTTCGTATGGGACGACACGGCGCTCGTCCTACGAGACCCGCTCATCCGCTCTTGGCTTCTCGCGCCGGATGCATTCCGCGAGTTCCTTTTCCTCGATGCGACGGCGAGCAACTTCTACCGCCCTGCACAAAGGCTCACTTACGTGGCGGACTATGCGCTGTGGGGAATCGCGCGCCCGGAAAACACGGCGACCGCGGCTAAGACCGGAGCGCCGGATACCGGCGACCACGCGGATCTCGCAGCCGTGCAAAAAGCGCCTCAGCCGGGATGGCATTTCACCAGCGTGCTCATTCATGCGCTCGCTGCGCTTGCACTTTTGCGACTGCTGCGGATTTGGTTCGGAGAAAGGGGCCAGCGCTGGGCGGCTGCTGGAGCGCTCGCGTGGGCACTGCATCCTCTCCACACGAGCGCAGTCACCTACATGAGCGGCCGTGCTGATTCTCTCGCAGCGCTCTTCATTTTCTCGGGCCTGGCGCTTGTGGCAAAGGCGCACGCCAATGGCGCATTCGTGCCCGGAGATCGACCGGCTGCGCGCGGGCTCATCATTGCAGTCATCTGCGCGCTCGCTGCCCTGCTCTCGAAGGAAAGCGGCGTGGCGCTGCTCATCCTCTGGCTCGTGTGGCTGGTCGTGCGCGCACCGCGTGACCCACGCGGCTGGGCATCATGGGCGGCTGCGGCTGCGATCGCGTGCGGCGCATATTTTGCATTGCGCGCCACTGCTGCGCGCACGCCCGTGCCACCGTCATCGGAAACCGCACCCTGGCAGGTCCGCCCGATCCTCGTCGCGCGCGGGATTGCGGAGTACACCGCCATTTTCCTCGCACCACATTCCCTGCACATGGAGCGCGATGTCTCCACGAATCCGGTGGGCGACTACGCGGCGAATCTGCAGAACGGTCGCATGCGCGAAGCGCAGACGCTCGCCGGCCTCTGCATCGCGGGGGTGCTTGCATGGTGGTGGCGGCGTGCGCGGAAATTCGCACCGGATGCCGCCCTCGCGCTCGTCTGTGCCGCAGCCACGTGGCTGCCGATCAGCAATGTGTTTCCGCTGAACGCAACCGTCGCCGAGCATTGGCTCTACGTGCCGAGCGCTTTTCTGATTGCCGCGATTTTATTCACCGCGCGCGCGCTCGCCGCGCAGCGTCCGAAATTGCTCCCTGCAATCGGGATCCTCGGTGCAGCCTGGGTCATCATCCTCTCGGTGCAGACTTGGCGGCAACAATCCTACTGGCGCGACCAGCGCACATTTATCGAGCAGACCGCGGCACGCGCGGGACCTGGCGCGCGGATGATGATCAATCTCGGCCAGCTCTCGGCACAGGAAGGTGATCTGGATGGCGCACTCGCACATTTCCGTGGTGCGCTCGCAAAGGAGCCGAAGCTCGCCATCGCGCATTTCAACATCGCGACAATCGCGATGCAGAAGAAGGACTACGACAACGCGCTCGCCGAATTGACACTCGCGGAAAGTTCGCCGCTCTTCGAGCCGGACATCGCGGTGATTCGCGCCGTCATCGGGCAGATCCGCACTGGCAAGCCGCGCTATGATCTGCTCGGCAACGCCACAAACGAAGCGTCCCGCAACTGGTCCATCGCGCGCCGATACCCGCTCGCACTGCTGCAGGCCGGAAAGCCGCAGCGTGCCTATGAGGATGTGCTGCGCCAGCTCACCGGGCGTCCCTACCGTGCCGAGGCGTGGCGATTTCTCGCGCAGATCGCAGAACAGCTCGGGGATCGGAAAAGTGCGGCACGCGCCTACTCCGAGGCGGCAGATCGGGATGTGCGCGACGACATCAGCCGCGCGAAGCTTGTGGAATTGCGCGGCTCATTTTGAGCGGACGAATCGGGAAACCGTTCGACTTTGCGGGACGTAAAGCCTACGCAAAAATCCAATGCTTCAAAAACCCGACAGCGCCCTCATCATCGCCGGCCACGGCTCGACGCTGAATCCCGACTCGAGCGCACCCACGTGGAATCTCGCCGAGGAAATCCGCAAGCGCGGGATTTTTGGCGAGGTGCACTGCTCGTTTTGGAAGGAGGAGCCGAGCTTCCGCCAGACGCTGCACTGCGTGGATCGCGAGGATGTGTATGTGGTGCCGAATTTCATCAGCGAAGGCTACTTCACGAAAACGGTAATCCCCCGCGAGTTCGGCCTCGGTGAAGGCCCGACGCGCATCGGCCGCCACAGCGTGAAGTATTGCGAGCCGGTGGGAAACCACACGCGCATGACGGAACTGCTGCTGAAGCGCGCCGCTGAGATCGCGCCGGGCGTGCCGCCGGAAAAGACGAGCCTTTTCATCGTGGGCCACGGCACGGACCTGAATGAGAACTCCGCCGCCGCAGCGAAGCGCGAAGTGGAAAGCATCACCAAGCTCGGCTGCTATCGCGAAGTGCTGAGCGCCTACATGGAGGAGGCGCCGCTCATCGCGGAATGGGACAAGCTCGCCACGAGTCCGAATGTCATCGTGGTGCCGTTCTTCATCTCGGACGGATTGCACAGCTATGAGGACATCCCCGTGCTGCTCGGCATCGCCACGGAGTCGCCCGGCGCGGCAAGCGCGAACCGGGCATCCGTTTTCACAAGCAACCCTTACCGACTGCGCGGGCGCACGCTTTACTATGCGAGTTCGATCGGCACGGAGGCGGGATTTGCAGACGTGATCCTTGACCAGGTGGCCGCTTTCGATTCAAGGCACACCGCGTGAATCGCGACACCACTCTGGAACTCGAACGCTGGCTGCGGGCCGGCGGGAAGCGCGTCGGGCAGTTGTCCATCGCGCCTGCCGGTGAAGGCTGGGAACTGCGCCACACCGACGATGCGGAACGCGATGGCCTCACGGCATTTTCAAAATGTGAGGATGCGCGCACGCTCGCGAACCTCGATGACGCCGGAGCATTCCGCCCGCTGAAGACTGCGCCGAGCCTGCGCCACGGCTGGCGGCTCATGCTCCCAGATGCGCATTCGGTGCAGCTTGCCCTCGACTATTTCTACCCCGCCATGCTCGGCGTATGGCTCGCGTTTCGCGCGGGTGAAGTGAAGCCGGTCGATCTGCTGGACACGCTCGGGCGGCAGACGGGGATGTATCGCATCACGCAAAAGCTCACGCATGAGCAGGCCCAGCGGCTTGTCGCAAAGCAGTGCCGTTCGAATTCCGGCTGCCTGAAGACGATTCTCTGGCGCATCTGCGATGGCGTCTCGGTGCCGCTGCTGCCGCCGGAAAAATTCCGCACCGACGCCACACCGGCGGACACCCTTCCCCTGCTCTGCCAGGAGGCGTGCAATTTCCTCGTCGCCGCCGCACGCAAGATGGTGAAGGACGAGATGCCACCCACAGCATGATTCTCCGCGCACGCGCCGTTGTCCCCGTCTGCGCGGCTCCGATTGTGGACGGTGCTGTCGTGATCGACGGCAACACAGTCACCGCGGTCGGGAAGTTTGATGAAATCCGTGCCTCACACCCAGGCGAAGCAACCGATCTTGGCGAACAATTGCTGATGCCCGGCCTCGTGAACGCGCACTGCCATCTCGACTACTCGATGATGCGCCGCGCGATCCAGCCGCAGCGGAGTTTCACGGAATGGATCGGCCGCATCAATGCACTCAAGCGCAGCCTCGGGCCCGACGACTATCGCGCCGCGATCGTGCGCGGCCTTGCCGAATCCCGGCAGTGGGGCACGACGACCATCGCCAACATCGAGTCGTTTCCCGAGCTACTTCTCGATCCTCCGGAGACTGCTCTCCGTGTGTGGTGGTTCCTGGAGATGATCGACGTGCGCCATCAGGTGCCGAACGAGGAGGTGTCGAGCGGGATGCTCGCATTCTTTGAAAAATGCCACACCCAGCGGGGCGGCTTCGGCATGAGTCCGCATGCGCCTTACACGGCATCCGGACCGCTCTACGAAATCATCAGCGAAGCCGCGAAAAAGCTCGGCATGCCGGTGATGACCCACGTCGCCGAGTCGCGCGAAGAGTGGGAGATGTTCAGCCACGCGCGAGGCGAGCTTTACGAATTCATGCTGCGCCTCGGACGCTGGATGGAGGACTGCCAGCATGGGAACACGCCGCTGCGCCACCTCTTCCATCACACGCCATTCGGTGCGCGATGGATTCTGTCGCACATGAATGAACTCGATGACTCGGACCTCCTGCTGCTCGCGAGCATCCCGCGCGCGGACCGACCAAGCATCGTCCATTGCCCCGGCAGCCATCGCTATTTCCGCCACGCGCCCTTCCCGCTCGCGAAGCTCCTTGAGCTGCGCATGAACATCTGCCTCGGCACGGACAGCCTCGCGAGCACGTTTACGCTATCGATGTTCGATGAGATGCGCATCATTTCCAGCCGCGAGCAGTGGCTGCATCCGGCGGATGTCGTGAGCATGGCGACGCTCAACGGCGCACTCGCCCTCGGGCTGAATGCTGGAAAAATCGCGCCCGGCGCACTCGCGGACTTGATTGCCTTCCCTTACGATGCAAGCATGCGCGACATCCACGCCGCCGTGATTGCAAACCGTGAACCAATCGGCTGGATGATGATCGATGGCCAAATCCTCAGCCCATAACGCGCTCGTGATTTTCACCGCCGTGCTCCTGCTCGGCGGGGGTGTCTCTGCGGCGACGAAAAAACCCGCGTCCAAACCGGCTGTGAGCCGCCCGAAGCCGACTCCGACACCGACTCCCGCGCCTCTCGCTCCCGGTGAACTTCCGCTTGCGGCAAAATCCGCCATCCTGATCGAGACCAAGACCGGCGATGTTCTTTATGAAAAGGCACCGGACGAAATGCATTACCCGGCGAGCACGACGAAAATTCTCACCGCGTTGCTCGTGATCGAAGAGGGCGACTTGGACAAAACGGTCCTCATCGAGCCTGCGGACACGAAGGTCGAGCCCAGCGCCCTTGAATTCAAACCCGGCGAGGAATACACGCGGCGGCAACTGCTTTTCGCCCTGCTCCTGAAAAGTGCGAACGACGTCGCAATGGCACTCGCACGTGACAATGCCGGCAGCGTCACCGCGTTCGCAGAGAAGATGAACCACCGCGCCGAGGCCCTCGGAGCACAGTCCTCGCATTTCACGAATCCGCACGGCCTGCACGATCCGCATCACTTCACCACCGCGCGCGACCTTTCACTCATCGCCCGATTTGCGATGCAGAATCCGCTCTTCCGCGAGATTGTCGTGACGCCGCAGTTTGGCATGACGCGCGGTGAGGAGTGGGTGACTTTCAAGAACCACAACCGCCTGCTCGGCATGCTGCCCGGCTGCATCGGTGTGAAGACCGGCTATACGAATCCCGCCCAGCAGGTGCTCGTCAGTTCCGCGATCCGCGCGGGACGCGAGGCCATCGCCATCGTGATGCACTCCGACAAGCCCGGCATCTGGAACGACTCGAAAACCCTCCTCGAGCACGCATTTGAGAAGCTCGGCGTGCCTCCGCCGGTCACCATTCTGCCGCCATCGCCGCCTGCGCCAGTGCCTGTCCCTGCACCCGCGCCGACTCGGACGCTTCCGCTCAATCCTGCAACGACGCCGATCGCGCCTGCAGGAGCAAAGTGAAAATTTGCGGCAAATCCCGCTGAGGTGAAGCGGAGCAGAGATGCGCAGGTTCATTGGCCCGCTGCCGCTTTAATCGCGAGAGCAGGCAGGGATCAAAGCTCCGTGCGAGTGAGCAGGAAACTCAGAATCGTGCCGTAGAAATCCAGTTGCATGAGGATGAAACCTTTTGGGCCACTGAGGCTCGCAAGGTTTTCGGATTCGCTCTCATCCACTCCGTGCCGGGCGGCGAGTGAGAGTCGCGCCTGGTTCAGCGTATGGATCCATGCACGGGCATTGGAAAGCGGGATGCGCAGCGTGGCATTTTCGCTGTCGGTCCTCATGGTGCGAAGATCCGCGGCAACGATGTCGGTGTGGGATTTGAAAAGCTCACGCAGATCTGGCTCGACGTATTCGCGCCAATCCTCGTCGGCGGCGGTATCCTCGCCATCGGTGAGTGAGCTGAAGATGCGTTTGCGCGCAGCTTCATCATCCGTCGAAGCACATTCGGGGATGACGCGGAGCAGATCGATGATGAAGGGATCGATCTCCTCGAATACCCATCCGTCCGTTTCGTTCCGGATTTCCATGGCCTCAGCGCGCCCTTTCGATCGTGGCCAGCAGCAGATGCGAATGAAGCTGCTGCACGTAGAATTCCGCACGCTCGCGGGCTCCGGTCCAGACGATGGATCGGCCACGCTGGTGGACTTCGAGCATGTGGACTTCCGCCTTCTGTTCGGAGAAGCCAAAGACTTTCATGAATACCTTTGAGACGTAGTTCATGAGGTTGATGGGGTCATTGTGAGCGACCACATTCCACGGAATATCCAGAGCCTCCTCGGTCCGCGTCTCCTCCTCGATGAGCACATCGCCACCACCTACGCTGGTGGCGAGCATGGGCTTCAGTCCTCGGATGCGCGGCATGTGTGAGTGAAAGAATCCGAACGGCGTATCACCGCACCCCGGCGGGTGCCGGGGGGACGATGACGGCCGAAGGGACGTTCGCGGGCGGCGCAACGGTGCCGCTGCTCTGGATTGTTGCACTAGGCGCAGGTGCTGAAGGCGTGATGATCTGCTCGAGTTGGGAGATCCAGTTCGCGGCTTCGGGGTGCTGCGGATAGGCTTTGATGAGATTATACATCTCGGTGATGGCGCGATTTTTCAGCCCGATGAGCATCATGTCCTGCGTGCGGGCCCACATCAGGGTGGGGCGCTCGATTTGGGTCTTCTGGCGCTCATCGAATGCAGGCATGCCTGCGTAAACGCTCTCCTGATTTTTGCGGAGCATCATATCCCAGTAGTCCAGGATGCGCGGGTCCCTGGTCTCGCGGAATTCGGGGAGGATGATTGCATTGTAGATGCCGTTCACATTTCCCGGCACTGCCTCCCAACCGGCTGCACCTTCCTCTCCCTTGTCACCCTTCTTCCGGCGCTTGCCGGAATCGCCGAGGATGTCGGCAATCTGAAGGCTCTGTGCCACGGGGCTGCCGGCGACAGGAGTCCGCAAAATGGAATCGTGCATCTTCTTCGCCTGAGTGTCCTCGGCGATGGACTTCGCCGTGGCAGGATTTTTTTTGCCGGGGCCGGAGTTCTTGGCCTTGTCGATCTGCTCGGCGACACGACCGATGGCGATTTCATCCGCATCAAGCTGCCTCACAAAATCAAGGATGGTCGGGAGCAGTTGCTTCGTCTCCGCACCTGCGGAGTGCTGCATCGTGAGGCCGAGCCAGAAGAGGTGAAGACGAGCGGCATTCGCCCCCTCCTTGGCCTTGAGTCCCTCGCCTTCGCCATTTTTCCAGTCCCTCACTGCGGTGGTCTGGTGATCCACGCCGGCGAACTGCACTGCGAGCACGGCATTCGTCCAGAATGCGGCGGCAGCCTCATTCGATCCGGCGGCGGCGCTGATCAGCCTGTAGGCAGTGTTGCGGCGCGTTTTGATGCCGGTCTCGTTCTGCTCCTTGAACTGCCGGATGCCGGAGAGAACCTGCTTGAGGTCCACGGCTGGCAAATCGTTGAGCTGGGCAAACGCGGGGACGGAGAGTGCTGCTACGAACAGCGGAATGAAGGAGGGTTTCATGAGGTGAATGGGAACTACATCGCTTTGCCGCGGATTTTGCACGGCAGTTTTTTTTGCCGGAAAGTCTCCGCCGCCAGAATGCGGTGCCAGATGCGATCCTGCACGCGGTGCATCCGGGTGCGATCGCGCGGGGCGATATCGTCATGGCCGTTCAGGTGGAGCAGGCCATGGATGACGTAAAGCGTGAGTTCCTCGACGACCCCGTGGCCATGCTCGGTCGCGCAGCGTTCCGCGGTATCGGCGCTCACGACCAGCTCGCCGTGATCAAAGGTGATCACATCGGTCGCGCCTGGCACTTCCATGAATTGCCGATGCACGCGTGCGATGACTGCATCGCTCACCACCGCCACTTCCACGAGCGCGAACCGCTTCAGCGCAAACTCCCCATCGCCGGACTCCCGCTCGCATTCTGCAAGCGCAAGGTCGGCAAGACTGCGAAGGCGCGCGACGTCGAAACGGACGCGACGCTGCCTGTTGACGAGATCAATCTGCACAGCACCAGAGTGCCATTCCGCGTGCGAACTGCCAGCGTGTTTGCAAACACTTTACTGGCAAAACCGGAGATCGAGGGCAAAGTGTGAACGATAGCCCAGCCATGCGCCTGTCCTCCCTTTGCACCCTCCTGATCTCCGTCGTCGCGACTGCCGCCGAGAGCGAGAGCGATGTCTTTTTCCGGGAAAAAGTGCGGCCCATCCTGTCCCAGCGTTGCTACAAATGCCACAGCCACGGCGAGAAAATGAGGGGTAACTTGCTCGTGGATTCACGCGAGGCGCTGCTCACTGGCGGTGATACCGGCCCGGCCATCGTCCCCGGTGATCCCGCGAAGAGCCTCATCATCGAGGCCATCGGCTACAAGAATCTGGACATGCAGATGCCGCCGAAAGGCGAGAAGCTCACCGACGCGCAGGTCGCCACTTTGACTCAATGGGTGAAGCTCGGCGCGCCCTGGCCGGAAGTGCCAGGGCAGAAGATGAAGTCGCGCCCCCGGGGAAAAATCACCGACGCAGATCGGCAATGGTGGGCATTTCAGCCCGTGGCAAGAGTCGAACCGCCGAAGGTGAGCGCGCAGGCATCCATGCTGAGCGTGCCCAAAGGCGGCGCGCGGCTCGGGATGGACCGCTTTTCCACCAGTACGAACCCGATCGATCGCTTCATATTCGCCAGCCTCGCTGCAGCAAAACTGCGGCCTGCGCCTTCGGCGGAAAAGACGGCGCTCATCCGCCGTGTGTATTTCGACCTCATCGGACTGCCGCCGAGGCCGGAGGAAGTCGCGGCGTTTGTCGCGGACAGCTCCCCCGACGCCTACACAAAGATCGTCGATCAGCTCCTCGCGAATCCGCGCTATGGTGAACGCTGGGCGCGCCATTGGCTCGATCTCGTGCGCTATGGCGAAAGTGACGGCTACCGCGCCGACGACTACCGTCCCAACGCGTGGCGCTACCGCGACTATGTGATCGCGAGCTTGAACAGCGACAAGCCCTATGACCGCTTCGTGCAGGAGCAGCTCGCAGGCGACGAACTTTGGCCCGACAGCACCGAAGCGCGCATCGCCACCGGCTTCCTCACGCTGGGCATCTACGAATACAACAACCGGGACGCGGTCGGCCAATGGAGTGCGATGCTCAATGACATCACGGACACGACAGCGGATGTCTTCATGGGCATGGGCGTGCAATGTGCGCGGTGCCACGACCACAAGTTTGATCCCATTTTGCAGAAGGATTACTTCCGCCTGCAGGCATTCTTCGCGCCGCTCCGCCTCATTGAGGATGGCGAGGTCTCCACGCAGGAACAGCGCAAGGAGTATGACACAAAACTCGCCTCGTGGACCGCGAAGACTGCGCACATCCGTGAAAAACTTGCGCACATCGAGGAGCCCGTCCGCGTGCATGCCGAGAAGGATGCAATTGCGAAATTCCCACCGGAGACTCGCGCACTTTTCGCCAAGCCCATCGCGGAACGGACGCCGTACGAACAGCAGATCGTGAATCTCGCGTGGCGACAGGTGGACTATGAATATCAGGACAAGCGCTTCGATGCCCGCGTGAAGGAGCCTTCAAAAAGCCACCGGAACGTACTACTCGCCGAACTGAACAAGTTCCGCGCGGAGAAGCCGGAGCCGCTTCCCCATGCTCCCATCGCGACCGACGTAGGACCGTCCGCATCGCCGGTCCTCATTCCAAAAAAGAAGGCCCTCGGTGCGATCGAACCCGGATTCCTCACCGTGCTCGACGAGGCATCCGCCACGATCGATCCCTTGCCCGCAAGCACCGGTCGCCGCAGCGCACTCGCGCGCTGGCTCACGCAGCCGGGGAATCCGCTCACCGCGCGTGTCCTCGTGAACCGCGTGTGGCAATATCACTTCGGCCACGGCCTCGCTGTGAATGCGAGCGACTTCGGCACGCTCGGCGAGAAGCCATCGCACCCAGAGCTTCTCGACTGGCTTGCGCAGTACTTTGTCGAGAACGGCTGGAGCATCAAAAAGCTCCACCGGGTCATCGTCACCAGCGCCACTTACACCCAATCCGCGAGCAACCCCGTCGCCTCGCAGGCAAAGCTGGCAGACCCCGAAAATCGCCTGCTCTGGCACATGCCCACGCGCCGCCTCGAAGCCGGCCAGATTCGCGATGCCGTGCTCTCCGTCACTGGTGAGATCGAATTCCCCACAGGCGGTCCCGGCCTCGAGCCGGAGCGCCATGCGCGCACGATTTACGACAAGTTCCGCCGAAACAACCGCGACGCCCTGCTCGATGTTTTTGACGAACCGGAAGGCTTCAACAGCGTCTCCCAGCGCAACACCACGACGACGCCCACGCAATCGCTGCTGATGATCAACAGCAAGTGGTCCCTCGAACGCGCGAGGGCATTCGCACTGCGACTCAGGAAGGAAAACTCGTCGGAGGAAAAAGAGATCGTGACCGATGCCTTCCGCCTCTGCTTCGGACGCAACCCAGGCACCGCCGAAATCGAGGCTGCGCAGAACTTCATCACGCAGCAGGCAACAGAAATCAGCAGCGGCGCAAGCGACACCGACGCCTCGTCCTTCATCTCCGACAAGATGCAAACACGCGAAGGCTATGCGGCGCAGCTCACGCCGGAATCCGGACAGGATCGCCTCGTCGTGCAGAACGACAGCACGCTCCCAGGCGGAGACTTCACCATTGAGGCATTCATCAATGTAAAATCCGTCTATGCGAACGGCGCTGTGCGCACCATTGCCTCCAAGTGGGACGGCAACAAGGGCCACCCCGGCTGGTCTCTGGGAATCACCGGGATGGGCTCGCGGAACAAACCTCAGACACTCGTCCTCCAACTCTCGGGCCATCGTGCCGACAAAGCACCGGCAGATCCCGTCGAGGCGATCTTCTCAGGCCTGCACATCGACATCGGCAAGCCCTACTTCATCGCCGTGAGCGTGAACCTCGACGACGCCACGGAAAAGGGCATCACCTTTTACGCCAAGGATCTCACGAACGACGATGAGCCCATGCAGTCCGTGCAAATCGTGCACGCAGTCACCTCTGGCATCGCAAATGACGCACCGCTCGTCATCGGCGGCGCTCCAGCCGGCGAAGGCAGCCTCTTCGACGGACTGATCGACGACGTGCGCCTCTCCGACACCGCGCTGCACGCGGAGGATCTGCTCTTTACCAGCCCGTCCCCAAGCGAACACACGATGGGCTTTTGGAAATTTGAAGCCTCGCCCAATCCATATGCCGACAGCTCCGGCCACGGCCACGACATCTCGACCGCGCGGCAGAAAGATCAGCGCAAAGAACCGCGCTTCGCCGCACTCGTGGACTTCTGCCACGTGCTGCTGAACTCCAACGAATTTCTCTACCTCGACTAGGCCATGCAAGATTTCTCCTCCTTCTGCGGTCGCCGCGCACAGGCTTTCACCCGGCGTGACTTCCTGATGCGCAGCGGCGCGGGCTTCGGCGCGCTCGCACTGCTCGACATGCTCCGCGGAACCTCGCTTGCGGCCGCTCTGACCGACAGCGCGCCATCGCTGAATCCGCTCGCGCCGAAGAAGCCTCACTTTGCCAGCAAGGCGAAGAACGTCATTTTCCTCTTCATGGAAGGCGGGCCGTCGCACATGGACACGTTCGACCCAAAGCCGCTGCTCGAAAAACTCGCGGGCAAACCCATCCCGCAAAGCTTCGCTCGCGTGATCACCGCGATGGGTGAATTTGACTCCCCCATCCTCGCCTCGAAGCGCAAATGGGCACAGCACGGCCAGAACGGCACGTGGGTGAGCGACTGGCTTCCAAACATCGCCACTTGCGCCGACGATATCGCAGTCCTCCGCGGGTGCTGGGCCGATGGCATCAATCACTCTGCCGGAGTCTGCCAGATGAATACCGGATCGATCCTCGCCGGTCGCCCCTCGCTCGGAGCGTGGACGAGCTACGGTCTCGGCAGCGAAAACGAGAACCTGCCCGCATTCGTCGTCATGCAGGATAACGCATCGTCCGTCGTGAACGGCCCTCGCAACTGGGGCGGCGGCTTCATGCCCGCAGTGTACCAGGGCACACGCATCACCGCAACCAGCGAACCGATCCCAAACCTCAACACGCCGCGCGGAGTTTCCGAAGGGCAGCAGCGGGGCAAACTCGATTTTCTCAACACACTCAACCGCGAGCACGCCGCCAGCCGCCAGCTCCAGACCGAGCTCGAAGCCCGCATTGCGAGCTATGAACTGGCGTTCCGCATGCAGGCCGAGGCACCCGAGGCCGTGGATCTCTCAAAGGAAACGGCGGAGACGAAAAAGCTCTACGGCATCGACACAAAGGAGACCTCGGAATTCGGCAGGATGTGCCTTCTCTCACGCCGGCTCGTCGAACGCGGCGTCCGCTTTGTGCAGCTCTACAGCGGCGCGGGCAGCAAGTGGGACTCGCACACCAAGCTGGAACAGAACCACAGCAAGCTCTGCCATTCCATGGACAAGCCCGTGGCCGGCCTCCTCAACGACCTCAAGAACCGCGGACTGCTCGACAGCACGCTCGTCGTGTGGGGTGGTGAATTTGGCCGCACTCCGCAAAGCGAAAAGGGCGACGGACGCGATCATAATCCCACCGGCTTTACCATGTGGATGGCCGGAGGCGGCGTGCGCGGCGGGCAGACCATCGGCAGCACAGACGAGGTCGGCCTGCATGCCGTGGAGGAACGCATGCACGTCCACGACATCCACGCGACCATCCTCTGGCTGATGGGTCTCGATAACATGGACCTCGTCTATAAATATAAGGGTCGTCCCGAGCGCCCGACGCTGAACGAAGGCGGGCCTTTCAAAAAAATCGTCGGCTGAAAACATTCGGATCCGTCCCCCCTTCAAAACTGGTGAGGAACGCCAAGCTCCGGCAATTTAAGTGACTGTCTAAAAAGTCGTGACCCCAGCCAGCCGAGTCGGAGCCGGTGCGGAAGTGCGTAGGAAAAAGGGAGCGCACGCTTCCAACGTGCCGCGTCCGGCATCCCTGCCGGACGCCGGGCGAAGGCGGTAGGTGCGGACGATCCCGGCCCGGCCATCGCACGCGCCGCCCCGTGCATCTTTCCGGCAGGATGCCGAAAAGAACACGCTGGAAGCGTGTGCTCCCTTTTTCCCTCGTGCGACTTCCGGTTTCCTAGAATCAGACGCCCGGTGAAATCGGGATGAGTGATTTTTACACAGTCACTGAGGCAAACGCAGGAAAATGAGTTGCCGACGAGGCGCGAAGCGCATCCCTTGCCAGCCCACTTGAAGCCCGGCACCCCGAATCTGCTCGATGCCCTCTCCCGCGAGCGATCGCTTGCGGCGAAGCTGCGTGCTGTGGCGAAAGGCACCGATGACGTCGCTTTCGAGCAGGTCGCGGAAGGTGCGCACTCGGCCCTGTGCGCCGTCATCGCCCGTGCGGCGCACAGCGCGGGGAGACGGCTGTGGCTCGTGTGCCCTGCGCTGCGCGTGCAGGAACAGCTTCACAACGAACTGCAGCAGTGGCTACCAGATGCGCTCTTTTTCCCCGAACTCGAAGTCGCGCCCGTCGAAGGCTCACTGCCGGACCCGGAGACCATGGCCGAGCGGCTCGCGATCCTTCACCGCCTCAATACCGACGGCGGAAAAGATTCCCCGGCAGTCATCGTGCTGACTAAATCGGCTCTGGATGAAGCCGTGCCCGATGCCGAGCAGATCCAAGCCATGGAGATGCGACTCATCCGCGGCGAGAACGTAAAGCGCGAGGCTCTTCTCACACGACTATCCGACGCGGGCTACGAACCAGCGGCGCAGGTATCGCAGCGCGGGCAGTTCGCTGTACGTGGCGGGATCGTGGATGTATTCAGCTTTCACCATTCGCTGCCGGTGCGGCTCGAATTCTTCGGCGATGAACTGGAGAGCATCCGACAATTTGACCTCGATGCGCAGACGAGCGTGGAGCAACTACCCTCCTGCACGATCCTGCTCGGACAAGCGGTGACGCGGGAGCGGCGTCTGCGTGATTGCGTCAGCGAGAACGACATCACGGTGGATGTTGCAGCGGACTACATCGAGGCGACTGTGGCGATTTCGCCGGGTGCCAACAGAGCGGGTGTGGAGGATTACTCGCTGGCGTTTTTCGACAACGGTCTCGGGGAATTCGAGGCGGGCGATTTCGTCGTGGATGAAGCGCGGCGCGAGCGGTTCTTTTCGCAGCTCACTGAATGGCGCACGAAGGGCTGGAGCACATTTGTCTTTTGCAACAACGAGGGCGAGATCGAGCGGCTGAATGATCTGATCCCGGCGGTGGAGGCGGACGCGCTGCACTTTTCCATCGGCACCATGAGCCGCGGCTTCACCTTCCCTGCGGGGAAAGTCGCCGTGCTCAGCGATTCGGAACTCTTCGGTCGCTATCGGAATACGCGCGCTCGCCGGATCGCGCTGAAGCGTTCCCGCGAGATCGTCAGCAGGTCGCAGATTGATTTCAGCGAGCTGATCGAAGGCGAACTCGTTGTGCATCTGGAGCACGGCATCGCGCGCTTCGAGGAATTGCGGCGGCTTGCGAATGACGAGGATGTGCTCGTGCTGGAATTTGCCGAGTCGGCGAAGCTCTACGTGCCGCTGGAGCAGAGCTACCTCGTCGCGCGCTACGTCGGCATCGGGAAAAGGAATCCGCCGCTGAGCAAACTGGGCGATGCGGCATGGGCGAATGCAAAGAAGAAGGCGGAGAAGGCGGCGTTCGATTACGCGGGCAAACTCTTGGAGACGCACGCGGCGCGCGAGGTGCAGAAGGGCTTCACGTTTCCGCCCGACGGCAAATGGGTGCGCGAATTTGAGGCGTCGTTTCTTTACAAGGAGACGCCCGACCAGCTCACGGCGATCGCCGACACGAAGGCCGACATGGAGACGGAGCAGCCGATGGATCGGCTCATCTGCGGCGATGTGGGATTTGGCAAAACGGAGGTGGCGATCCGTGCAGCGTTCAAGGCGGTGAACGCGGGCAAGCAGGTCGCCATCCTCGTGCCGACGACCGTGCTCGCGGAGCAGCACTGGCGGAATTTTCGTGAGCGCATGAGCGACTATCCCGTGACGGTGGACATGCTCAGCCGATTCCGCACGCGCGGGCAGCAGACGAAGACGCTCGCAGGCGTGCGCGACGGCAGCGTGGACATCGTCATCGGCACGCATCGGCTGATCTCGAAGGATGTCGAGTTCAAGGACCTC
>JBBRPQ010000006.1:0-122619 GCA_038227825.1 Chthoniobacterales bacterium | reverse complement strand
GGCGAGGCGGCGTCCACGCGCCCTCCACTACCCAGGATTCCACTTTTGTTCCGTCTCAGTTCACTTTTGAACCGTCTCAGTTCACTTTTGTTCCGGCCCCGACAGGGATAAATCGCGCAATGATCGGCAAAGTTCGCGTAGCCCCACATTTCCCGTCCTCGAAAGAAAGCCGCAGAGGGATCCGAGCGGCGAGCCATGCACCGGTGAAGCGTTTCCAGTCCGCACGCCGGTCAAGGTGGTCCCGAACTTTAGCTCGCCCGGATCCGTCTGCTCGCACGATCCGCACGCAATCGGACGCCTGCTCTGAACAGTCATGCTTTTCGCGCTGAAGCGCGGGACTGCTTTGCCAGCTTGCGCCGCTTGCGCGGGAGATTCAGCTTCTCCCGCATGAATACTCCCTCGCTCCCCGCACAGTGCCCCGATTGCGAAACGCCCCGCATCATCGTCGTCCACGAACCGATGCCGAACGCGCAGATCGAACGGCGCGCATTTTTGAAAAAGACCCTCGGCGCGCTCGCCGCGGCCGCCATCGCACCACTCGCGCACGCTGAAAAGCACGGCAAAAGCGAGACGCTCGTGCAGCAGTTTGCCAAGACACTCACCGAGGATCAGCGCGCGAAAGTCTGGTTCCCCTTCGAGGATCGCAAGCGCACGCTTGTGGACAACAACTGGCACATCGTGGACGAGAAGCTCGGCGCGTTCTTCACGAAGGATCAGCAGGCGATGGTGCGCGAGATTTTCCTCGGCCTGCACTCGCCCGAGTATGCGGAGAAAGTGATCCAGCAGGTCACGCACGACAGCGGCAAGGCGGGCTTCGAGGATTCGAGCGTAGCGCTCTTCGGCGAACCCGGCACGGGCAAGTTTGAGTTCGTGCTCACCGGACGCCACTGCACGCGGCGCTGCGATGGCGACAGCGTCGAGGGCGCAGCATTCGGTGGCCCGATTTTCTACGGGCACGCCGCCGGTGGTTTCAATGAAACCGCCGAGCATCCCGGCAACGCGTACTGGTATCAGGCCAAGCGCGCGAACGCCGTCTTCCACATGCTCGACGGTAAGCAGCGCGAGAAAGCTCTCCTCGATCGCGGTCGCGAGGAGACCGGCAACGACACCGTGAAGCTCCAGGGCAAGAACGCCAACATCGAGGGCCTCGCCGTCGCCGACATGACGAAGGACCAGCGCGAAGGCGTGCATGCCGTCATGCGCGATCTGCTCGCACCGTTCCGCAAGGAGGACACCGACGAGGCGATGAAATTCGTCGAGGCCGCCGGCTTTGAAAATCTCCACATGGCATTCTACAAGGCTGGCGACATCGGCAACGACGGCGTGTGGGACGTGTGGCAGATCGAAGGCCCGAACATGGTCTGGTACTTCCGCGGCGCCCCGCACGTCCACGTCTGGGTGAATATCGCCGCCAGCGCATAGGGCATTGCGGAAAAAATCCGGGCTTCGGAAACAGGACGGCGTGCCTCGGGTAGGGTGGGCGTCCCTCCTGCCGTGCAGCGCATCCTGCGCAGAACCCGGCGAACGTCAGTGGATCCACGAATCTCCATCGACGTCCGGATGTCTTCCGCGAGACGCGGAAGACGGCAGGCGGGACGCCCACCCTACCCGAGGCACGTTATCACGATCCCTGCGGGCAAAACTTCCACGCCAAATCCGATCTCCCCGAGCAGCGGCACCGCGCCGCCGGGCAGCGCCGCGAGCAATTCCCCGAGCACGCCCGCATTTGTCACCACCGCCGCATCATCATCCGCCGGCGGGTGCGCCTGGTTCAAAATCACGCCCGCGCACTTCAGCCCGCTCGCGCGAATCGCCGCGACGGTCAGCAGCGTGTGATTGATCACCCCGAGCCGGTTCGCCGCGACCACGAGCACCGGCAGCGCAAATTCCGCCGCGAGGTCCGCCATCGAGAAATCCCGCGTCACCGGCACAAGCCAGCCGCCCGCGCCCTCCACGATCACCGCCGCATGCGCCGCGCGCAGCTCCGCAAACTTTCCCCGCACCAGCGCGAGGTCCACCATGCGCCCCTCGATCATCGCCGCCGCGTAGGGCGCGACCGGCGGACGCAGCCACACCGGGTTCACATCATTCAGCGCCACGCCGCCCGCCGCCTCCGCGAGCGCCACCGCATCCTCGCGCCCACCGCAGCAGATCGGCTTGAAGCCCACCGCATCCGTCCCCGCCGCCCGCAGCGCCCGCACGAGCAACGCCGCGACGCGCGTCTTGCCCACGCCAGTGTCCGTGCCGGTGATGAAAATGCTCATGCGCGTGAGCGTATTCGCGCGGGTGAAAATGGAAACCACGAAGGATGGAAGGAAGATGCAGGCGCTTGCCTGACGACGGCGGCTACGGAAGCGCCCTCACTGCGCTCCTGCCGGCGGCTGATCCACAAAGTCCTCCGGCAACACCACGCGCACCGCAGTCTTCCCGGCGAAGTCCGTGAAGTTGCGCGTCACGATCACATCTGCCCTGCATCCCTCCGCTGCCACGATCTGCAGCGCATCCTCAAAATCATCCATGCCCATCTGCTGCGTCCGCGCGACATCTGACTTCGTGATTTCGGCAACCGATGCCCACGCCAGCACATCGCGGATGAATTCCCAAGCCTCGCGCCGTGTCCGCTACTTTTCGATTAGGTAGAACGCGTTCGACAGCGTATGAACGGCCACGAATCCCTGATTCCACTGCTCTCCGCATGCCGCGATCACCCGGGCACACGCAGGCTCGCCCGTCCGCTTCAGATAGACATCGAGCAGGACATTCGTATCCAGAAAAACCCTCATCGCCTACTTCACATGCTTCTGCATCAGGTAGGCAGTGCGCTGCGCGTCCATCTCTGCATCCGTCATCGGGACACCCATCCCCGTCCAACGCTTGAGAAATGCCGCCACCGCACCCTTCTTGTCCGCAAGTGGCCCGGTCATTTTCCCCAATTTCGCCTTGTGGACGAATTGCTCCAGCTCGGCAAGCTCACTGGCCGTGAGTTGCGGAATGGCGGCTTCAATTTCGGCGAGCGTGATCATGCCGGAGAAAGTAGCACGTCTCTCTGGAATGGCTCAAGGTTTGAACTGCGAGCATGTCAACGACGGCGGCAAATTCGGCTTCGGCGCGAAAATCGGAATCTCCACCGGCAAGCTCCACGCCGGCAGCGCCCGCACGAGCAACGCCGCCACGCGCGTCTTGCCCACGTCCGTGTCTGTGCCGGTGATGAAGATGCTCATCAAGTTCAGCGAGGCCCGCTATTCGGATTGCGGATTTTCCTTCTTAAAACGCCAGCCGTGCAGCTCACAAATTTTCGACGCAACTTCCGCTTCGAGGTGTTGGTTCTGGTTTGCGAAAACTCCGATGTTCATCAGATCTGCGATTAGCACGAAAGGTTTGAAGCCAAGAGCTTCGGCTAGCTGCTTTACTGTGAAAGGTGGCCTCAGATGGATGAGTTTCTCAGAAACCACAGGAGGTGATGCTGGAGGAGGTGTCGAAGACGATCGATATTCCGCACCGAGATAATCGCTTTGAAGCCACATGCACACGAAGTCCAAGGACGTGATGCAGTGCGCTACCAAGTCGGCATCGATTTCATCGCTTTCATCCCCTTGATCGTGTGATCCGAAGTTCCCGTGCTGTTGAAGGTTGAGCAGGTGCAAATTGAGCTTCCGAGGAAGGTTGGTCGCCTTGTTGAGTTGTTGGATCAACATATCAAGCCCTGTGGGAACATTGTTCTGGCCGACCTTGTCGTAGAACACGATTTTGCAGACAGCTTCGGCAGTTTTCCGCGCAATCATCAAAGCCACTTCGAGATCGTCCAACATGTATTCGCGCGCCTTCGCGTGCCATCGTTGTATTCTGTTCAAAGCTGACGAATGCGGTAGGTTCGTTGCCGAAATTGCACTACTCCACCGTCACGCTCTTTGCGAGGTTGCGCGGCTTGTCCACGTCGCAGCCGAGGGCGACGGCAGTGTGGTAGGCTAGGAGTTGCAGCGGGATCGAAGTGAGGATGGGTGAGAGGTAGTCTGGGCAGTGGGGGATGCCGATGAAGTCGTCGGCGACGCGCATGAGCTTTTCGCAGCCTTCGGTGCCGATGGCGATGATGGGGCCTTTGCGTGCGCGGACTTCCTCGATGTTGCTGATGTTTTTCTCCAGCACTGAGTCCTCCGGGGCGATGACGACGGTGGGCACCTCGGGCGTGATGAGTGCGATGATGCCGTGCTTCAGCTCCGCGCTCGGGTGGCCGCTCGCGTGGATGTAGCTGATCTCCTTCATCTTCAGCGCGCCCTCGATGGCGACGGGGTAGTTGAATTGCCGGCCGAGGAACATCATTGCTGTGGTCTTGGCGTATTTTTGCGCGATGGCCTTGATGTGATCGTCTTGTTTCAAAATCGCGCGCACTTTGTCGGGCAGCGCTTCGAGTTCCTGAATGATCGCCAGTCCCTCCGTGGTGCTGAGGTGCCGGATGCGTCCGAGTAGTAGCGCGATGAGGGTGAGGATCGTGACCTGCGACGTGAAGGACTTCGTCGCGGCGACACCGATCTCCGGCCCGGCGTGCATATAGACGCCGCCGTCGCTCTCGCGGGCGACAGTGCTCGCGACGTTGTTGCAAATGCCGAGTGTGCGCAGGCCTTTGCGTTTGGCTTCGCGCAGCGCGGCGAGCGTGTCGGCGGTCTCGCCGCTCTGGCTCATGCAAAAGACGAGCGTGTTCTTCGGCAGCGGGAGCTGGCGGTAGCGGAACTCGCTCGCGAACTCGACTTCGACCGGCACGTGCGCGAGTGCTTCGATGATGTATTCGCCGCACATCGCCGCGTGTGCCGCGGTGCCGCAGCCGGTGATGATGATGCGGTCGATGTCGCGCAGTTCGCCTGGCGTCATGCCGAGGCCGCCGAGCTTTGCCGTGGCTTCTTCCTTGGAAAGGCGGCCGCGCATCGCGTCGCGGATCGTCTCGGGCTGCTCGAAGATTTCTTTGCGCATGTAGTGCGGGTAGTCGCCCTTGCTTACGTCCTCGGCGCTGAACTCGACCTTCGTGACCTCGAAGCCGCTTGCTCCTCCGAGCAGTGAGGTGATTTCAAACTCGTCGCGACCGATCACTGCGATGTCGAAGTCCTTCAAATAGACCGCCTCGCGCGTGTGCGCTACGATCGCGCTCACATCGCTTGCAAAAAAATTCTCGCCTTTTCCGACGCCGAGCACGAGCGGGCTGCCGCGCCGCGCTCCGACGATCGCCTCCGGCACATCGGCATGCATGAGCACGATACCGTAGGTGCCGACGACGTGGCTCAGTGCTTCACGCAATGCCTCGACGAGTCGCCCCTTTCCGTGCGGCGTTTTGAGCGCGTAGTAGTGCTTGCCGATGAGATGTGCGAGCACCTCGGTGTCGGTCTGCCCGGTGAAAATGTGGCCTTCAGTGATGAGTTGATCGCGCAGTGTGGAGTAGTTCTCGATCACGCCATTGTGGCAGATCGCTAGGCGTCCACTTTCATCGAGATGAGGGTGCGCGTTTTCATCGGTCACGCCGCCGTGTGTCGCCCAGCGCGTGTGCGAGATGCCGGTGGCACCGGCGAGCGGGGAATCGTGAAGCAATGCGGCGAGGTTCGCGATGCGACCGATGCGTTTGCGTGTCTCGATTGCGCCACCGGTGATCGTCGCTACTCCAGCGGAATCGTAACCGCGATATTCGAGCCGACGGAGACCGTCGAGGAGGACAGGGACTGCAGGATTTTTACCGATATAGCCGACGATGCCGCACATGAATGAATGAGATTTCGAGAATGGTTGCCGATTTGAGGCGCGCACTTATGCACACCGATGGGGAGGCGGCAAACGGCTTTCGCTGGCAACGGTGTGTGGAATCGCATCGCGCTCGGGCTTGCCGCCTGACATGATTTTTCAAGATGCCCCGCCCGACGAAGAAAGACGATCCTTTGCTTGCCACCCGGCAGAGCCTCATCGCGCGGCTGAACGACTGGGGCGACCAGCGGAAGTGGCAGGAGTTTTTCGAGACCTACTGGCAGCTCATCTACAGCGTCGCGATGCGCGCGGGGCTGCGCGATGACGAGGCGCAGGAGGTCGTGCAGGAGACGTGCATCGCCGTGGCGAAAAATGTCGGCGGCTACGACAGCAAGGCCGGCTCATTCAAATCATGGCTGCTGCAGATGGCGCGTTGGCGGATCACCGATCAGTTCCGCAAACGCGACAAGCGCCGTGTCGTGAGGGGCGAAGACGATACGCGAGCGACGGGCACCATGGAACGATTGCCGGGGAAGGGGCAGGCTGCATTCACCGAGATGTGGGAAGATGAATGGCAGCGCCATGTGCTCGTCGCCGCGCTCACTCGCATCAAGCGGCGCGTGGAGGCGAAGCATTACCAGATTTTCGACTGCGTCGTCGTGAAGCAATGGACGGCGTCGAAGGCGGCAAAGGAACTCGGCGTGAACATCGCGCAGGTGTACCTCGTGAAGCATCGGCTGAAGGCGATGCTGAAAAAGGAACTAAAGGAGATCGAGCGGTAGCGCACACTGGGAGCGGCGACATTCCTGTCGCCGACCCGTTGTTTCGCCGGAGGCGCACACTTCGAGGAAGAATGGTGAGTGCCTGCACCTGTCATCCGCCCCGCGCGATCACAAGTTAGCGCGCCTGCTGCGCAATCGCGCACGGCGACAGGAATGTCGCCGCTCCCAGTGCTCAGTGCGCGAAAAAATACTCCGGCTCGTTGCCGGGCTTCCATTTGATGTTGCATCCGATGCTCGGCTTCTGCTCCGGCGAAGGCGCGTTGCCCGCGAGGATTGCATCCAGCGCTGCGCGGAGATCTGCGCCATTCAGTGTGCCGCGTGCAGGACGATCCGAGGCGCGCATCGGGCGTGAATCGTCGAGTTGCCCGCGATAGGCGAGACGCAGCTCTGCATCGAACACGTAAAAATCCGGGGTGCATGCCGCGCCGTACGCTCGTGCGACGGTCTGCTCATCGTCGTAGAGGATCGGGAAAGTGATCCCGGACTCTCGCGCCATAGTCGCCGTCGGCGCGGGCGCATCCTGCGGATACTGCGCGATGTCATTTGATGTGATGCCGACAAACGCGACGCCTTTCCCCAGATACTCCGCGTGCAGGCGGACAAGTTCCGGCCGCACGTGCACCACGTAGGGGCAATGCGCGCACAGAAACACGACGACCAGCGCGCGTGCACCCGCGGAATCCGCCAGCGTCATGGTCTTTCCCGTCGCTACGGCTCGCAGTGCAAAGTCCGGCGCGGTCGTGCCGAGTGCGAGCATGGTGGATTGGTGGGCCATCCCCCGACTTTGCGCGGGAAGTCTGCGGTGACGAGCGCAATCTCTTTGCTGCAAAAAGTGCCGCTGGAAATGCAGCGGTGACCTGCGTTGCCCGGCCTTACTTCGCCGCTGTGATCGTGAATTTCACCGTCGTGACGAGATCATCCTCGTCGTAGATCTCGACTTTGTATTTGCCGACCGGCCAGCCTTTGTCGGGCTTGCTGAGTGAAAATGCGCCTTCAAAATCGTCCTTGGTGCCGGTGACCGTGATCTCGTCGATCTTTGTGTTTGCTGGCGCTGCGTCGCCCACATCCTCCGCGATCCAGACGCCGCGTAGCTTGTCGCCTTTTTCGGTGCCTGTGCTGTGGAAGAATGCATAAAGCTTCGGCGTGTCCGAAAGGAAGGAGGTTGCGGGCTTCGTGTCGCCGTCCACGGCGATGACGGATTCGATTTTTACGTCTCCGGCATGAACGGACGTGAGAACCAGGAGCGAAGTGAGCAAGGCAAGGAGTCGTTTCATGAGGGCTCCGATTAAGCACGGAACGAACCAACTGCGGCGGGATTGTGTGGGCGTCGTTGGGATTGCTGGGGGCGATTGGCGATCGTGATTCGCTCGATGATCACGCTTGGTTCTCGCGGCGATCGTTCTGCATCGGCATCATCTCGAAAGAATTTCGGCTGAAATGCGCCGGACGTTTTCGTGGACAAATGGGTGTTCCGCGTTAATTTTGTCGCCCTTGAAACCGGATATGAGAACCGGCTCGGATTTGATCCTTGCTACCAAACCTTTTGCCAAAGATTCCACCGTGAAAAGCTGGTGGCATGTGCTCTCCACGGCGGTGCTTTTACTCGCCGCACTGGCAGGGACGCATTGGAATGTGAACGTCTTCGGGCAGATCGTTTGCAGCATTTTCGCGGGGCTGCTTTTGCTGCGCTTCTTCGTCATCTACCACGACCAGCAGCACCACGCGATCCTGCCGAAGTCACGCACGGCGGAGATTTTCATGCGCATTTTCGGGGTCCTCGCGCTGAGTCCGAGCAGCATCTGGCGCAGCTCGCACAACCACCATCACACGCACAATTCGCAGCTCCGAGGTTCGCACATCGGCTCATTCCCGATCATGACGAAGGCCGCGTTCCTGAAGTCGCCCTCGTCGGTTCGCTTCAAGTATCTCTTCATGCGGCATCCGCTCACGATCCTCTTCGGCTACGTGTTCGTGTTTCTTTTCGGCATGTGTCTCGGGCCTTTCCTGAATGATCCCAAGGAGCACAAAGACAGCCTTGTGGCGCTGATTCTGCACATCGCGATCGGTTTCGCGCTTACATGGTTCTGGGGATGGCAGGCATTGCTGCTCACGCAGACGATTCCGCATTTCATCGCCTACGCCATCGGCTCGTATCTCTTCTACGCGCAGCATAATTTTCCCGGCGTGCGTTTCGCCGACCGGGCCGGGTGGACATACCACCACGCCGCGCTCGAGTCGTCGAGCTTCATGGAGACGGGCCCCATCATGGCCTGGTTCACCGCGAACATCGGATACCACCACATCCATCACCTGAACGCCCGCATCCCGTTCTACCGGCTCCCGGAAGTGCTCAGCGAAATCCCCGAACTCCAATCGCCGGGGAAGACCTCGCTCAATCCATCCGAGATCCTGCGGTGTCTGCGGCTGAAAGTGTGGGACGTGGACGCGCAGCAGATGACCGGCGTGCATGGCGCGGTCGCGAAGAAATTGGTCGAGGTGGGCTGATTTCATCTCCGTCCTTGTCCCTCATGCCCAACACCGCCGCCGAAATCGCAACGATCGTCCAGGGCGAAGTCCTCGGCGACGCGAACGTCCTGCTCACCGGCCTTGCCGCCGCCGATTCCGCGCGCGCGGGCGAGCTCACCTTCGCGGAAAAGGAACCGCAGTTCCTCGCCGCGGATGCTGGCGAAGCCGCTGCCATCCTCGCACCCGCGCCATTCACCTCCACGCGCAAGACCGTCATCCGCGTCGCAAATCCCCGCATCGCCTTTGCGAAAGTGCTCCCGCTCTTTCATCCCGCGCAGGAATTCATGCCGGGCATCGATCCCGGTGCGAAGATCGCCGCGACCGCAAAGGTGGATCCCACCGCGCACATCGGCCCGCATTGCGTCATCGGCGAACGCGTCACCATCGGCGCTCATTCCGTGCTCATGGGTGGCAATCACATCGGCAGCGATTCGCGTATCGGCGCGGACGCCCGCATTTTCCCGAATGTCGTCCTCTGCGAACGCTCGCAGCTCGGCGACCGCGTGACCATCCACGCCAGCACTGTCATCGGCTCCGATGGCTACGGCTACGTCTTCGATTCCGGCATCCACCGCAAGGTTCTGCAAGTCGGCAACGTCATCATCCACGACGACGTCGAGATTGGCGCGAACACCGCCATCGACCGCGCCGCGCTCGGCTCCACGGTCATCGGCGCAGGCACGAAAATCGACAACCTCGTCCACATCGCGCACAACGTCACCATCGGCCGCCACTGCCTCATCATGGGCCAGGTCGGATTCGCCGGCAGCACTCATCTCGGCGACTACTCCGTCGTCGCCTCGCAGTCTGGCATCGCGGGTCATTTGAAAATCGGCCCGCAAGCCACCATCGGCGCGAAGTCCGGCGTCATGCGCGACATTCCGCCCAAAGGCACCGTCCTCGGCATCCCCGCGCAGCCCGACAAGCAGATGAAACGCCAGTGGATCGCCATGCAGCAGCTCCCCGACACGCTCCACCGCATCCGCGATCTGGAAAAGCTCGTCGCGCAGTTGGCCGAGCAGCTTGCGGATCGATCGAAGGTCACCGGCAGTCCTGCGTAGTCCTCCACCCAGTGGCAGGCGCGCCGCCGCCATCGTGCCCCGAGTCGGTGGGATGATTTCATCACCTGGGGTTCCTGCAGCTCGTGTGCGTCAGAGCAGGCTGTTCAGTCCAGCGCCGCGTAGATCGCCACCGCGAGGAGCACGGCCGCCACGACGAAGGAACTGTTTCCCGTGAGCATCATCTCGGTGTCCACGTTCAGCCCGGAACTGGTCGGCTTTTCCGGGTCGTAGCGAACCTCCACTTCCGTGCCGGCGGGATAGCGCATCACCTCTTTTTCGGCGCTGGATTCCGAGCCGCCGGATTCGCCAGTAGTGTTGTGATATTCGTGCCCGTCCACCGTGTAGCGAAATTCGATCACCGCCTTGAATGACCGGCTCTGCGATTTGCTGTCGCCCGCGCTGGATACATACGCCTCCACGGTGCTGGAGACGATGACACCTTTCGTCGGCAGCCACGGGAACGCCTTGCGCCGGTGCCGCCGATTCCAGATGCCCGATGCGAGGCAGAAGAGCCCCGCCAGTCCCGCACCGATCACGAGGACGGGATGGTGCAATTTTGGAAAAGCCGCCGTGAATGCCTTGCTGATGCCGTTGACGATGTTCTCGCCATTCCAAAACGAAATCACGACCGCTGCGTATACGACCACCACGACCGCGGTGCCCGTCCAGATGCAGCCGAGGCTCGCGGGTGGATCGCGCTCCAGCACGCAGTCCTCCGGGTTCGTGGGATCGTAGAAGACGGCGACATCCGCGCCGACCGGGTAGCGCTTCATGGTCACGTCCACATTGTCCGCAGGCGCGTCGCCGAGGCTGATGCGATCACCGTGGAATTTCCTTCCGTTCACTGTGAAATCATATTTCACGGACGCCTTGTTTTTCACCGTCGTGGTGTCGCCCTCGAAGCGGTGACGCTGCACCCCGATCTTCGACTCCGCGATGCGCGCCCGGTTTTCCACCCACGTTTTCGCCTTTTGCACGCGAAGCGTCATGCGAGTCACCAGAACGATGATGAGGATGGGAAAAGCCGCGAGGAACAGCGGCACGATGATCGCCCCGCCGTGCCGCGCGCCGGCGAGCAGCAGGGTCGCGACGGTCGCGAGGATGCCGAGGATGGCCACTTTCGGCAGCGGCAGACGGCGCCACTGCTTCGCGATGAGTAGCAGCCCGCCGAGCACGATGGCCACGGTGATGCCCTGGCACGCGCTCTTGATCGTCGCCATCGTGGCATTCGGCACGGGCTTCGCGGTCGGCACGTAGCTCACGTCGTAAAGTTCGCCCGGCCCCTCCTTCGCAAACGCCGCCTTCATCGCGCCGGTCATCGCCTCGCGTTGCGCGAGCGTCTCGGCCTTTGTCGCCGCCCGCAGGGTCAGCACTGCATCGCGTGTCCGCTGCTTCGGGTTCGGCTCCGTCACGAGATCCGCATTCACGCGCTGCGAGCGTTTCGCTTCGGAAAAGGCGCGGAGCAGCCGGGCGTCGTCACGCTCCTCGAGAGTTCGGAGCTTCACCACCGTCACCATCTCCGTGGCCGCGAAGGACGCGATGAAGTCCTGCGCTTCCCACGGGATGAACGCGAGCACCACGGTGACGAGGGCGATGAGTTTCATCGCCGCCAGCGAGGCCAGCATCTCGGGAGCGGGCGCGTCCTTTTTCATGGCAATGCAGGATGCAGGATCGCGGTCCGAAAATTCAAGCGAACCGCCTCACGGCTTCCAAGCCTTGCTCCACAGCACGTAAATCTCATGGATGGCGCGGCGCTCCAGCGGCGTCCATTCAGCGGTGCGCTCGGCGAGCGTCTTGTATTCGCCGAAGCGCGGGTCACGCTCCACCGCGAGCTGGTAGTTTTCCAGCGCCTGCCGCGTCCTCCCGGTGCCCCAGTAGCCGAGCACGAGCGAATAGTAATCGTAGTGCGACTTGAAGCCGCTCATCTTCACCGCCACCTCGAATTCGCGCACCGCCTCGGCGTAATCGCCCAGGTTGAAATAGGCCCAGCCCGCGCGGTTGTGCATCGGCCCGGTGTCCTTGATCGCCACAGATTTCTTGATGTCCGCGCGCGCCTCGTCCTTCCGCCCGAGCAGCGCGAGCGTGTAGCCGCGGTTTGCGTACGCCTGCGCATCCTCGGCGTTGGCCTTGATTTGGCTGTTCAGGTTATCCAGCTTGGGAGTGGTCTCGACCGTCCCCGGCTCCGCCCGGACGGCGAACGCGATCAGACAAAGGCACAGCGCAAAAAGACGGGAGGAGTTCATGCGCGGAATGTTCGTGCGGAACGGGCTGAAGGTAAAGGCTGGCAGCAGACGATGAGCGAAAGCGCCGGGGACAGCGTTGACTCACCATGCGTGAAAGTGCATCCTTTCTATTATGAGCACGCTCGCGGAAATCGAACAGGCTGCCGAAACTCTGCCGCCTGAGCAGCAGCAGGAACTCCTGCTTTTCCTCGCCACGCGACTGCATGGCAGGGGTGGTGCGCTGCCGCCGCCGCGTGACATCCCCCGCGAACAAATCGAAAAGTGGATCGCGGACGATGAGGCCGGCCACCGGCGTTTCCTCGCCGGGGCGTGAGGCTTTTCCTCGATACCAGCGTGCTCCTCGCCGCTTGCGGATCGGCAAAGGATCATCAAGGGCGCTGTTCGATGGCGCGGTGGCGCAGGGCTGGGAATTGCTCGCGAGCCCGTGGGTGCTCGGCGAGACCATCCGCAATCTGCCGAAGCTGCCGCCTTCGGCGACGGGTGAATGGTCGCGCCTGCGTCCGATGCTCACCGTCGTGGATGATGTGCTGAGCCTCGACCGCCCGCTCGTGTTTGCCGTGAGCAAGGACAAGCCGGTGCTGCTCACCGCGCTTGCGTCCGCCAACGTGCTGTTGACGCTCGATCACGCGGATTTCACCGGGCGGCTCGGCTCGCAATTCTACGGACTGCCGCTGATGGCACCCTCGGAGTTCCTCGCAAACGAACGCAGGACCGGACGGCTACTCTGGTAATCCTTTGCTCAAGAATGTGTCTGCGCCTCGTTCCAGTCCCTCGTTCCACGGACCGGGCGAGAGGTAAAGCTTTGGCAATGGCGGGAGGGATGCCGTGTCTCCCGCGTTCCTTCTTGCCGGGCGTCATCATTCCAGCAGCATTCGCAGGATGCCAACCGTTCTGCGAACTGGCCGTATCGCTTTTTCTTTTACGCCGGGGATCGGCATGAGCCGGTGCATGTTCATGTCGAGCGTGACACCGGCACGGCGAAGTTCTGGCTCGAGCCGGTTTCATTGCAATCGAGCGCCGGCCTTTCCCGCGCGGAGCTGAACGACATTCAGCGGTTGATCATCCAACACCACCCGATACTCTTGCAACGCTGGCATGACTACTTTGATTCTTGATTCCGCCTCGCTCAGGGCGACCGAAGTGCGGGTCACATCCGACACGCTCATGGTCGATCTTGCCGACGGACGTTCCATCGCTGTGCCGCTGGCGTGGTATCCGCGCCTGCTCCACGGAAATGACAAGGAGCGCGGCAACTTCCGCTTCATCGGCGGTGGTGAGGGCATTCACTGGCCGGACCTTGATGAGGACATCAGCATCGAAGGCATCGTCGCCGGTCGTCCTTCGGGGGAAAGCCAGAGTTCGCTCCGACGATGGATGGAGTCCCGGGCTTCCAAGTGATGCGCTCTCAATCTGCGCATCATCTGCGCCCGGCGGGCGAACCGCCGGGAACGAAAACACCATGAAGAAGGCAACTAACAAGACAGCCATTCCCGCGATGCGGGAAAACTACGATTTTGCGGGCGGCGTGCGCGGCAAATACGCGCGCCGTTACGCGCAGGGCACGAATGTGGTGCTGCTGGAGCCGGATGTGGCGAAGGCATTCCCAAGCGCGGCAGCGGTCCCTATAAAGACGCTACTGTTTCTGCTATCCAGTGCAGTTCTTATTGGGTGTTCCGAGAAAACCACATCGGGAGAGCAACAGCAGCAATCTTTGGAGCCGCCGCAACTGCCTGCGAAACAAGAGCAGCCTCTCACATTGCTACAACGAACCGAACGGGACGCGGCGCAGGGAGACGCGAAAGCTCAATGGTTTTTGGGAATTATGCTCGCCATCGGTAATGATCCAGCATTGTTTCCGAATGGTCTGCCGGAAGACTTCGGAAAAGGGGATTTAGTCCAGAAGGATGAAGCCAAGGCATTTGAATGGATGCAGAAATCTGCAGACCAGGGATACGTGCCCGCCCAAGAGCAGCTTGGAGCAATGTTTTTTACAGGAATGGGCACACCCAAGGATGAAGCAAAAGCAGTGGTATGGATGGAAAAGGCCGCCTCGCAAGGCGACGAGACTGCTCAGGTGAAACTGGCTATAGCGTATGCCCAAGGACTAGGCGTTCCGAAAAACGCTGTCAAAGGTGCTGAATGGCTTAAAAAATCCGCATCTCAGGGCAATGTCGTAGCTCAAGGATTTCTTGCAATGGCGTATATGGAGGGCACAGGTGTTCCGAAAGATGAGGCCAAAGCCGCTGAGTGGACCGAGAAGGCTGCCATGCAAGGAGACACGGATGCTCAAACAAGGCTCGGCGGTATGTATGGTCTTGGCAAAGGTGTCCCAAAGGATGAAGTTCGAGCGTATGCTTGGCTCAATTTAGTGGCGGCACAGGGCAAGAATAACGCATCACAAACGAGGGACGTAATTGAGAAGCTGATGACTTCAGAGCAAAAAGCCGAGGCACAGAAGCTATCAGCTGCACTTTTTACCAAAATCAAGAAGCCGACGCAGTAGAGCCAAATGAGGCCGAGCGTTTATGGGCGATACCACCGACATTGATCGCAAGAGTTTCCGACGCTGGATTCGTGATCCAGTTCGGCGTCTGCTGAAGCAAAAGCATGCAGGGTTCGTGCTGGCGATGATTAGCTTCCCCGTATTGGAACGTCTGGTCCGTGGCAAATCTGGCATTGCTGACAGGCCCATCCGCTGCGGCTCTGACGACGAAAAACGGTTTTACGCTGCGCTTACGGGTTATTTTCCAGCACTTCATTGTAGCCCGTCCGGAACGTTTCACGATGTGGCGAACGTATTTTGGCAGGGTTTCCGAAACGGAATCCTTCATCAGGCTACTTTTTCGTATAAGGGCTATGCGGTGAAGGAGAACACACGAGTGTCGGCATCCTGTATCTTTATACTCAAAACAGGCATTGCGATTAAGGTGAATGAGACAAAGCGCCTCATTGCAATGGATCCGTTCGCGTTCTCTGAGTCCGTTGTTGGGCTTATCGAAGCTGACTTCGAGATTTATCGAAAGGCGGATTATACTAACCATCCTCTCGCTTTTGAATTGGATTCCGTTGTAATGGGGATTTAACACCGATCGCAATTGCCGAGCCGTAGACTGACCGTCAGTTATCACACTACCTCGACCGGGCACTTCGGCAGGGCGCGGAGGAAGGCGGTGCCGTAGTTCTTGGTGAGGATGCGCGGGTCGAGGATGACAACGATGCCCTGATGTTCCGCTGCGGTTATTCCGCACCGGGCGGGTCGAGCAGGCGGCGCGGGAGGTCGCGTGCTCCGGGCACCACGCGGAATGCGACGAGTTTGCTACCGGAAATCCGGTAGTAGATGAGGTGCCGGTCGAACGGTTTTTTCACGAGGTAGAATCGCAAGCCGGCGAGTTGCGGCTCCGGGTAATGGCAAGGCGTTCCCAGTTCCGGATGTTGCGCGAGAGACTCCAGCGTCGCCTCCACTGCTTCCGCGTAGTCGAGTGCGAGCGCTTCATCGCGCTGCCGGGCATACCATCTGGCCTGCGCTGCCACATCGGCCGGAAAGTCGTCGGTATAGACGACGCGAAGGCTCATGCACTGCGTTCTTCCGCGATAACGCGCCGGGCCAGCTCGACGAATTCGCCTTTCTGATACGGGCGCGTGGGCTTGCCCACGGCGGCGAGCAGCGAGGACTTGATGTCAGCCTCGCTTGGGCTGGCCGACAAGTCCGGCGGCACCTCGGCAGCAAGCTGTTCTTCGATCAGACGATTAACCACTTCATCGGGTGTCGCATAGCGGCCAGTCTTCAACTCGGCCTTGACGATCTCCTCGGTGCGTTTGCTGAGAGTTACAGTCATGGGAGGATTCTCCGTCGCATTTTGAATCCGTCAATGCAGTGATTCGAGTTCCGCATATGAATGGCCCGCCTCATTCCCTCGGCGGCTACGATGCAGCGCCTCTCAACGCTCAATTTTCAACTCTCAACCCTTTTCACACCACCTCCACCGGACACTTCGGCAATGCTCGTAGGAAGGCACTCCCGTAGTTCTTCGTGAGCACGCGCGGGTCGAGGATGACCACGATGCCTTTGTCCTGCTTCGTGCGGATGAGGCGGCCGACGCCTTGGCGGAGTTCGAGGATGGCTTCGGGGAGCGAGTAGTCGCGGAACGGGTCGCCGCCGCTGGCTTCGATAAGTTCGAGGCGGGCCTCGATGAGCGGCGTGTCGGGCACGGCGAAGGGGAGGCGCGTGATGATGACATTCGAGAGCGCTTCGCCGGGGACATCCACGCCGCTCCAAAAACTTTTCGTGCCGAAGAGCACGTGGCGGTCGTCCTTTTTGAACTCGCTGATGAGCCGATGCCGCGTGAGGCCCTCGCCTTGCACGAGGAGCGTCATGTCGTGGTCCTCGTCGAGTTTTTCGCGGCAAAGTGACGCGACGTTTTGCATCGTCTTGTAGCTCGTGAAGAGAACGAAGGCGCGCCCGTGCGTCATCGCGACGAAGTGCTCGATTTTCTCCGCGAGCGCCTGTTCGTAGGCGGCGGCCCCGTCGCTTTTGGGGTCGGGCATTTTCTTCGTCACGTAGAGTCGCATCTGCCGCTCGTAGTCGAACGGCGAGCCGACGCGCAGGTCCGGCACATCGTCCGCGCCGATGCGCCGGCGGAAATATTCCAGATCCGCGCCGCCGACGCCGAGTGTGGCGCTGGTCATGATGCAGGTGTTGTCCTCGCGGAAAAGGAGCGCGTGCAGGTGCGCGGCGATGTCCACAGGCGCGGCGTGGAGATTGTGAAACTGCGTGGTCTTGCCGCTCTGCTCGACCCAATAGACGTGCTGCTCGGCGTCCTGCTTGAGGAACGTCGCGAGGTTCATGCGCGCGTCGCGGATGCGCCGGCCGAGGTCCTGCAACTCGGCCTTCGTGAGTTCGTCCTCCGTCGCTTTCACCGACTGCACGACCTGCGCCTGCAGCCGCGTGAGGTCGGCGGAAAGTGTGTCCGGCACGAAGTCCGGCTGCCGCACGCGATACTCGCGCCCCTTTTTGAAATCCGCGCTCGTGCCGACTTTCGCAAAAAACTCCTCGGCCTTTTCGAGCGCATTGCTCACCTCGCGCACGCCCTCGGGATTCCGCAGCACTTGGAAAAGGCCCTTCTTCGTCTTCGGATTGTAGAGCCGGTGCAGTGCGTAGCGCAGGCCGTATTGCGAGACATTCATCCCGATCATCCGCGACGCGACGCTCTCGACGGTGTGCGCCTCGTCGAAGATCACGAAGTCATTTGCAAAAAGGTAGCCGCTCTCATTTTCCTCCTGCTCCGCGATGCCGCCGAGGCTGAGGAAGAACAGCGTGTGGTTCATCACCACGAGATCCGCGCTCACGAGCTGCTTGCGGATGCGCTGGTAATGGCAGCGCGGATTGTTGCCGCACGACTTCGGCGTGCAGATGTGCGGCTCGCTGCACACGAGCGACCACACGTGCGAATCCGGCTCCACTTCGAGATCCGTCAGCGAGCCGTCCTCCGTCTTCTGCGCCCAATCCCAGATGCGCTTCAGCTCCTCGGTTTCCGTCGAGGTGAAAAGTTCGCCCGCCTGTGACATCGCGCGATCGAGCCGCGTCGGGCAGATGTAATTCGCGCGCCCTTTCCAAAGAATCGCCGTGAAGTCACCCGCCAACTCCGCGAGCACCTTCCGCACGATCGGAATGTCCTTGAAAATGAGCTGCTCCTGCAAATTGATCGTGTGCGTGGAGACGACCGCCTTCCGGTTGTGCTGCTTCGCCCAGAGGATCGCCGGGATGAGATACGCGAGCGATTTCCCGACGCCCGTGCCCGCCTCGACGACAAGATGCGTCCTCCCCGCCAGCGCCTCCGCCACCGCGACCGCCATCTCCTGCTGCTCCGCGCGATACTCGAAGCTCTTCGCCTCCGACAGCAGCCCATCCTGCGAAAAAATCTTCCGGATGGTCTCCGGAAAATCTGAGCTAGGACTGCTGTCGGGTGAAATCATGTTGAGCCGCGCATACTCCGCATCGCGGCGAACTGCGCAACCTCGCAGAGCGCATGATGTGGACAACGCGGTTGCTTCGCTCGTGGTGCGGAGGTAAGATCTCATAATGAAATTCCAAATCACGATTGATCGCGATGAGGACGGCGTCTGGATCGCCGAGTGCCCGTCCATTCCCGGCTGCGTCAGTCAAGGCAGCACGCGTGACGAGGCGACAGCGAACGTCCGCGAGGCGATTGCGCTGTGTCTCGAAGTGCGTGCAGAGCGAGGACTGCCGCTCACGGTCGAAACGGCGCAGGTCGAAGTCGTGGTCTGATGGGCGAAAAACTCCCGGTCTCAGCGGCCCGGAAGTCGTGACGGCTTTCGGCAAGGACGGGTGGCATGTTGCGCGTCAGCGTGGCAGTCACATCATCTTGGTGAAAGCTGGCAGCAGTGCGACTCTCTCGGTTCCGAATCACCGCGAAGTCGCCAGAGGCACATTGCGCAGTCTTATTCGTGCGGCTGGTCACACTGTTGAGGATTTCTCAGCACTGGTGGGATAGGGTCAGCGGATGTGCGGCGCAATTTGCTAATTGTGTTTCGTGGCGCGGGTTTGAGTCTTTGCCTCGCTCCATGAATTCCTCCCACGCTTCCGCCATCACCGCCGTCCTGTTCACAGCCGCCGCACTCATTTGCCCTGCTGCAAATCCCGCCGAGCGTGGCGCGTTCACTCCCGAGGAGGAGTTGAAGTCCTTCCAAGTCGCCGATGGCCTGCGTGTCGAACTCGTCGCGGCGGAGCCGATGGTCGAGTCGCCGTGCGCAATGGCGTTCGATGAAAGGGGACGCATGTTCGTGACGGAGAATCGTGGCTATCCCAGCACAAGCGAGCCACCGCAGGGCCGCGTGGTGATGCTCGAATCCACGAAGGGCGATGGCCATTACGACAAGCGCACGGTTTTCGCCGAAGGGCTCACGTTTCCGAATGGTGTGATGCCGTGGGACGGCGGGCTCATCGTCACCAGCGCGCCGGACATCTACTTTCTCAAGGACACTGACGGCGACGGAAAGGCGGACGTGAAGCGCGTGCTGCTCACCGGCTTCGAGTTTGCAAAAAGCACGCAGCTCCGCGTGAACTGCCCGACGGTCGGGCCCGACGGCTGGATTTATTTTGCCGCCGGCCTCGTCGCCGGCACGATCACTTCGCCGGAGCATCCCGAAAAACCCGCGGTGAAAATGACCGGCGACCTGCGATGGAATCCAAAGACCGGCGACTTCGAGACCGTGGACGGACGCTCGCAATACGGCATCGCGTTCGACGACCTCGGCCGCCGCTTCATCTGCATGAACCGGCTCCCCGTGCAGCACGTCGTGATCGAGTCGCGCTGGCTGCGGCGGAATCCGCACCTCTCGTTCGGCGAGACGGTGCAGGACTGCAACGAGCGCACGGTGAAGACCGGCCTGAAGGGCGGCGGCGATGGTGTGCGGCTTTTCCCGATCAGCGCAAACATCACCACCGCCGACTCGCACGCGGGTTCATTCAGCGCCGCGTGCGGGGTGAAAATCTGGCGCGGCGGCACACTGCCGGCGAAGTTCGACGGCTGCGCATTTTCCTGCGACCCGACGGGCAACCTGATCCACGCTGACAAGCTCGTGCCTCACGGCGCGACCTTCGCCGCCGAGCCGCTGCTGGAAAAGCGCGAGCTGTTCGCATCGAGCGATGACTGGTGCCGCCCCGTCTTCCTCGCGCGCGGGCCCGACGGCGCGCTCTACTTCTGCGACATGTATCGCGGGACCATCGAACACCCCGACTACCTGCCCGAGGAAATCCGCAAGCACACGGATTTTGAGGCCGGGAAAAAAAGCGGGCGCATCTGGCGCATCACGTCATCCGTCCCCGCGACGAAGGACATGCCGCACGTGTGGTCCTACGCGAAGGACCGAGGGCTGGAGCGCGATGACTTGGACAAGGTGCCGCTCGATGAATTGCTGAGCGGCGCGGAGAAGGATGGTCGCACGCGCTTCCGCGCTGCACTCGGTCTCGGCGAATCGCGCGACCCGCGTGCATTGCAGGCGCTCGCAAAAATCGCCGTCGCGAGCGCGGAGGATCGCTGGACGCGCGCGGCAGTGCTGAGCGGTGTCGCGGGGCGTGAGCGGGAATTTGTGTCGGCGGTATTTGCAAAACTCAATGACGGCCAGCCCGGTGCGGCGGACTTGCTCGGCGAACTCGGCGTTCTCTTCGCCCGCGCTGCGGTCGCGGCGAAGAAGGACGCGCTTGCCGTGGATGTGATGCCGGACATCGAGAACACGCCCACGAACTTGCGTGTCGCATTCCTCGCGGGTGTCGCCGACGGGGCGAACCTCCGTATCGGCGGCAACGCGCTTCCGTGGGTTCGCAAGACATCCGCGTCTGCCGCGGACATCGTTGCATCCAAGAATGCATCCACCGAGTCAAAGCTGCGTGCGGTCGGCCTGCTCAAGCACGCGGAATGGAGCGACTCCTCCACGGCGCTGACTTCGCTTGCGACATCCTCGGCGCGCGATGTGGCTCCCGAACTTCGCACAGCCGCAGTGCGCGCACTCGCGACGTTCGACAGTGCCGAGGCTGCGAGCGCACTGCTCGCGCCGAAGCGTCTCGCGGCTCTCACGCCTTTGGAACGCGAGGTCACGCTTTCCGCGCTGCTTGCGCGCCCGGCGCATGTCCCGCGTGTGCTCGATGCCGTCGAGTCCGGTGCGGTGCCGAAGAATGCGATCAGCGCAGCACAGCGCACAGCGCTTTCGAAGGGCAAGGATACCGCCGTGCGCGATCGTGCGGCGAAACTTTTCGGCGCGCCTGCGGACGGCGACCGGATGAAAGCCTACGAGGCTTCGAAGACCGTGCTCGCGCTCGCGCCCAAAGCGGCGCACGGCAAGGAGGTCTTCAAGACGCTCTGCTCCTCGTGCCACCGGTTGGACCAGGAAGGGCACAATGTCGGCCCCGATTTGCTCGGCATGCGCAACCAGCCGAAGGAGTCCATCCTGCTGCACATCGTCGTGCCCGACTACGAGGTCATCGCCGCCTTTGCCGCGAGCAATCTCGAACTGAAGGACGGTCGCACGCTCGCCGGCCTCATCACGTCCGACACGCCGGAATCCATCACGCTGCTCCAGACGCTCGGTGTGGAGGAGAACATCCTGCGCTCGAACATCAAATCACTCACTGCGAGCGAGCATTCGCTGATGCCCTCGGGGCTCGAGGCAACGATGAAGCCGCAGGATCTCGCGGACCTGCTGTCGTTCCTGAAAGGCGAGGCGCAGTGAAATGCGCTCGCCATCACGCTGCGCACGAATAGAACGCGGAACCCTCCTTTTCCTCCAAATCCCATGAGCAAAAAATACAACGTCGCCGTCATCGGCTATGGCTGGGCCGCCACGGCCCACATCGCCGCCATCAATGCCACCTCGCAAGCGCAGGTCACCGCCGTGTGGAGTTCGCGCAAGCTGGACTCCGCAGAGCTTTCCGCGAAGCACGGTTCGCCCATCACCGCCTGCACGGATCTCGCCGCGATGCTCGCGGACAGGAGCATCCATGTGGTGGACATCACGAGCTATCCGAACCAGCACGCGCAGCAGTTCATCGCCGCGGCGAAGAACGGGAAGCACATCATCGTCGAGAAGCCGCTCGCGATCGAATGGAGCGACATCCTCGCCATGAAGAGCGCGGCGGAGTCGTCGGGCGTGAAAGTGTGTGTGTGCTTCGAGTGCCGCTACTCGTCGCAATTCCTCTCGACGAAGGCGGTCATTGATTCCGGCATGGTCGGCTCGCTGCACTACGGTGAGGTGGATTACTATCACGGCATCGGGCCTTGGTACGGCCAGTATCGCTGGAACACGAAGAAGGAACTCGGCGGCAGCGCGCTGCTCACCGCCGGCTGCCACGCGCTCGATGCGCTGCTGCTTTGCATGGGCGGCGAAGTCGAGGAAGTCACCAGCTACGCGACGCAGAGCAAGAACCCGATTTTCGCCGCATACGAATACCAGACCAGCTCCACGAGTCTTCTGCGCTTCAAGGGCGGCGCTGTCGGCAAATGCGCGGCGGTCGTGGACTGCCTGCAGCCGTACTATTTCCACACGCACCTCGTCGGCAGCGAGGGCAGCATCCTGGACAACAAATTCCACAGCCAGAAACTCGGTGGCCTGAACAAGAATTCGTGGTCGCAGCTTTCGATGAAGATGCTCGATTCCGGCGACGTGAGCGACCATCCGTATCAGACGCAGTTCCAGGCGTTCTTCGACGCGCTCGATGCGGGAAAAGACATGCCGCTTACGAGCTTCAGCGATGCATTCAAGTCGCACCGCGTCATCGCCGCCGCCGACCGGAGTGCGGCGCAGGGGCGCTCGGTGAAGCTGAGTGAGATTCCCGAAAAGTAGTTCCGAGCTTCAGCTCGCTACGACTCACGCCACTCATGCGATCCGCAGCCAGCATGGCGTCCCCTGTGTGCCAATGTGCCGTTTCGCGCTGAAGCGCGGGACTACTTTGCAACCTGCGCGCGCTTCCATTTTTGCCGTGGTCGGCATAGCATAATTTACCCGTGATCGAAAAACCAGAGTCCGCCGCAGTCAGCGCCAGCACCGCCGCACCGCCCAAGAAGCGGAAGCGCGGCCTTTTTGCGCGCCTTCGCTTGGCGCTTCTTTGCGTGATTCTCCTGCTGTGCATCGCCGTGCAGGCGCCGGTATTCCCGCATGTGGTGCGTGCTGTGCTGAAGTTCCGCGCGTGGCAGAGCGGTGCGGCGCTTTCAATGGGCACCATCGAGGGGAATCTTTTTGATCCCGTGGTCATCCACAATCTGCTGTGGACCTACCGTGCTGATTCCGGCGCTGTGACGCGTGTCGAAATCCGTCGCACGCGGGCATGGCTCGCGTGGAGCAATATTTTTCCACCACCTGTGGCAGGCTGGGTGCGTACCGGCGCGGCAAAGGCCGGTTTCCACCCGATCGGCGAAAATGGCCTGTGGTTCCGCGAACTGGAGATGGACGACGTGACTGCGCGGCTATCACTGCCGCACGGGACTGAAGTGGCACCCGCTGCCGGTCAGCCGACGCAGTGGCTGCGAGGCATGCTGGAGGTGCAAGGCGCACACCCCGGGATCTATACTGTGCGGAATGCGGATCTGATTCTTGATCGTGGCACCGACTGGTTGCGCGTGAGCGGCGCACATTTTTCGCTGAGCGAGACAGCGGCAGGCGTCCTACGTGCCGCCCAGATCGCGATGAAGACGGAGTCGGGCAAAAGGATATTCGCAGGCGTGCGTGCGCGCACATCGCTGGAGGGATCGCGCGCCACGCTCGCCGGAATGAAGCTGGCACCCGATGTGACGCTGGCCAGCCTGAGCGTTTCGTTGAAAGATTTTGCGAAGGGGAAGCTGATGCTCTCGTCAGAATTTGCAGCGTTCGGTGGCAAGATCGAGGCCGACGCGGAAGTCGTGTTTCAGGACAGGCGGCTGCGCTTCGATGGCAACGGGAATCTTTCAAAGATCAGCGTGGCAGGCATCGCTTCCTTTCTTGGCCTGAGCGATGCCGCTGGCGGTGTGCTGAACTCTGGGAACTTCACCTTTCACGGAATGCCGAGCGAAGTGGCGAAGTCGGAGGCAACGCTGCGATTTGATGCCGGGGCATTTCAATGGGAGTCACGTCAGTGGGATTCTTTGGTGATGGGACTTTCGCTCGTAGAGCAGCGATTGCAGATCCATGAGTTCAAACTGCGTCAGGGTCAGAATCTACTCTCGCTCAAAGGCACGATGGCGCTCCCGCAGCCGGGCGTGCAGTGGTGGGATCGGCAGTTCGACTTCAAGGTGGATGCGGACATTCGGAATCTCACCGAACTCTCGGCGCTGTTGCTGCCGGAATTCAAATACACTGCCGGGCAATTATTTGTCCGTGGCGCAGTGAGCGGCAATGGCGCACAGCCTAGCATCCCAGCAAAATATGAGGGGCAGATGATCGTGAGCGGCAATGGCCTGCAGTGGCGCACGGCACCGATCGATAGCCTGAATGCCGCGCTGCTTTTCCATGAGCGCGAGTTGCAGATCATCAATGCGCAACTGCTGCGCGCTGAAGATATCCTGCGTGGCAGCGGGCGCATCAGCCTCGGCGACGGGAGCTACTCGGGCGAGTGGCGTCTTTCTGCGCGCGATCTCGGAGTGTATCGGACCGTGCTTACGCCTTACATTTTGCCGACACCGCTCGGTGGCGGCATCGAGGCGACGTGGGCTGGCAAGGGCTCGGGCGCCAAGCACGAGGGCAGTTTTTCAGCGAAGCTGAACCGCTTCCGACTGCTCGGTCCCGGCGGCACGCTGCCGCTCGATGCGGAGGCCGCCGGCATCTACCGGCCCGGCGAAGTGCAGTGCGAAAAATTCCGCCTCGCCGAGAATGGCACAGTGCTCACGGCGGGAGTCAGCGTCGGGCCGAGCGCTGTGAATCTTCGCGGCCTCCGCGTGCTGAGTCGCGACCGCGTGTGCCTGCAAGGCGATGCGTTTCTCCCGCTCGATCTTTGGCAGCGCTGGCCGGATGTGAATTTCTCACGCCTGCTCAACGACGACACGGTGGGCCGTGTGCATCTGGAGGCCACAGACATGGATATCCGTGCAGTCTCACGCCTCACCGGGGTGGACTGGCCGCTCGGCGGTATAATCACCGGGACGGTGGATGCCGACGGCCCGCTCACTGCGCTGAAACTCGCGGGCACGATGCAGCTTTCGCACGGCCTGCTGCCGCTCGATTGGAATGGTGCCACGGTGCGCGATGTGGCCGCGCAATTCACGCTTGATGGGAGTGCAGTCCGGATCGAGCAAGGCAGCGGACGTTATGTGAATGGTGACTTTGGAATCGGCGGACGTCTCGATCTTGCAAAGCCGCGCATCCCTTTCGTCGAAGCCGTAGGCACCGGAACGTATCAGTCGCAGCCGTTCACATTTGGAGTGAAAGGCGATGCTGCGAAACCCGTGGTCACGGTCGAGGGACACGCGCCGTTTTCCGGAAATGTTCCGTTCCCGCCGAAAGCGCCGGAGACCGTGCCCGCGCCTCCCGCTGTTCCTGCTCCAGCGCCAGCGCCAGCGCCGGCAAAATAGTTTGGCGCGCTTGCGCTAAAGTTTGCCGAGCATGTCGAGGATCGCGTCGAATTTCATCGCCGCCTTCTCCTGCGTCACTGGCTTGTTCAGCAGTTCGCCGCCATCCACGCGATCGACCAGATCGGGATCGAGTTCCTTCAGAAAGCTGCTCGGTGTGCATGACACGACGTCACCGTATTTTTTACGGCTCTTGCACCAAGTGATCGCGAGCGTCTGCTTCGCGCGGGTGATGCCCACGTAGAGCAGGCGGCGCTCCTCGTCCACGGTGCCTTCGAGCTTCGAGCGCTCGTGCGGTAGCACGCCCTCCTCGCAGCCGATGAGGTGTACGTGCGGAAATTCGAGGCCTTTCGATGCGTGCAGTGTGATCAGCGTGACGCCGCTCACGTCCTCCTCCTTTTCCTCCTCGCGCTCGTGGCGCAGCATCATGGCGTCGAGCCATTCGCCGAGACTCTTGCCGTGCTGCTCGTGGGAAACCTGAAAGTCATTCAGCAGATACCCCACATTCTGCTCCCGCTTCAGCCATTCCTCCGGCGTCTTGCAGGTCCGCTGGAGGTCGGTGAGGTAGCCGCTGTCGGTCAGCAGCGCGCGGAGGACGCCCGGCTGGTTGACGAGCGGCTCGTGCATTTTCAAATCCATCTCGTCGAGGAAAGTGGTGAATTTTTCCACGGCCCCGCGCGCACGCGTCGGAAGCTCGGCGAGAAATTCCTCGTCGCGCATGATGGCAAACACGGAACAACGCTTGTGAATGCTCGCGGTCGTCGCCTTTTCCACCGTGCCATCGCTGATGCCGCGCGCAGGCGTGTTCACGATGCGCAGAAGCGACACGTCGTCATCCGAATTCAGCACGCATGCCACGTAGGCGAGCACGTCCTTGATTTCGCGGCTGTCGAAGAAGCTGTTCCCACCGACGACGCGATACGGGATTTTCAAATCGCGGAAAGTCGTCTCGAAAAGCCGCGACTGCGCATTCATGCGGAACAGCACGGCGAAGTCCTCCCACTTCAGTCCCTCGGTGATCTTGCGGCTGTGAATCTCGCCGACGATCAATGTCGCCTCCTGTACGTCGTCCGGCATCGCGAGGACGCGCACCTTTTCGCCGCCCTCCTTCGCGCTCCACAGTTTCTTCGCGCGGCGGCGGGCGTTGTTTTTGATGAGCGAATTCGCCGTGCCGAGGATGAAGTTCGTCGAGCGGTAGTTCTGCTCGAGCTTGATGATCGCGGGATTCGGAAAGTGCGTCTCAAATTCCAAAATGTTCGAAGCCTCCGCGCCCCGCCAGCCGTAGATGGACTGGTCGTCATCGCCCACGACCGCGACATTTCTCCGCTCGTCGGCGAGCATGATGATGAGGTCGAGCTGCAGGCGGTTCGTGTCTTGGAATTCGTCCACCATGATGTAGTGGAATTTCCGCTGCCAGCGCTCCCGCACGTCGCCGTGCTGGTCGAGAAGTTTCACCGTGAGCAGCAGCAGATCGTCAAAGTCCACCGCGTTCAGGTTTTTCAATTCCTGATTGTAGCGGGCAAACACCGCCCCGATGAGCGTCTTGTCGTCGCCCGGTTCGCGCCAACCTTTGTTCTTCGCCTTGCTGATGAGATTTTTCGCGAGGCCGGGATCGAGCTTCTCGTCGCGCGCCGCAGTGCGCGTGATGATCTTTTTGATCAGCCCCGTCGTGTCGCCCTCGTCGTAGATCGAGAAGTTCTTTTTGTAGCCAAGCTTCTCGATGTCCTGCCGCAGGATGCGGACGCACAGCGCGTGAAAGGTGGACATCACGGTCTTCTTCGCCTGATCGGGATCGATCATCGTCGCGAGGCGCTCACGCATTTCCTTCGCGGCCTTGTTCGTGAAAGTGACCGCGAGAATATTTTCCGGCGCGACTCCACGCGAGATGAGGAATGCGGCGCGCGCGGTGATCACGCGCGTCTTGCCGCTGCCTGCGCCGGCGAGGATCAGCAGGGAGCCTTCGGTGGTTCGCACCGCGCGCTCCTGCTCGGGATTCAGATCGAAAAGTCGGAAGGCAGCCATTTGGAAAATCGAGGGCGCGAGAGAAACACGCGGGCGGTGTTTTGCAATCGTCGTTCCGGAATTCAGTGCAAAAACGATCAGTTGCCGATTTTTTGGCGCGGACGATGCAGGCCGAAGATGATTTCGACTGGTGAATTGGTTGCGGTCACCATGTTTTTTAGTGCGTCCTCGTCTTCATCATTGGCGACTGTTCCTCGAAGCATCAGGCATCCTCCGTGCCCCGTCTGAACGCTGACCTTTACCTCGTGGAATCGGAAATCCGCTTCGAGAATGGGAGTGATTTTTCTTGCGTGAATTCCCGCTGCTCGAAGTCCACGAAACTGCTCAAACGCGGGTGCGTAGCGGAGGGCCAGAAGACCGATCACGATGACGACCAAGATTAAAATGAGTCCATTGCGAGTGAACATCTTCGCGACTGGTGGTCGCTGAGTTGAATTCGTCACGCCTTAGTCTGGTCCTTTTCTGCGGTGAGCTGTGCAATCACCGCTGGATAAAGCTGGTGCTCGGCGACTTGGATGCGGGCGTGGAGCGTTTCCGCCGTGTCGTTGGCGTGCACGGGCACTTCGGAGTGCGCGATGATTTCGCCGGTATCCATGCCGGAGTCCACATAGTGGACGGTGCAGCCGCTCTTGGTGGCGCGCGCGTCCACAGCCTGCTTCCACGCTTCGAGGCCGGGGAATGCGGGGAGCAACGAGGGGTGGATATTGATGATGCGTCGAGGGAATGCGTCGAGCAGCGGCGGCTTCACCATGCGCATGTAGCCGGCGAGGACGACGAGTTCGACGCCTGCGTCGCGGAGCAATTGCGCGAGATGATGTTCGCGCTCGGGTTCCATCTTGGTGCGGAATTTTCCGGGATGCACAAACTCCGCGCGGATTCCTCGATCGCGGGCAAGCGTGAGGATGCCTGCGTCCTCGAAATCAGAAATCACGATGCACACTTCGGCATTCAGGTCGCCGTGCGCGATGGCGTCGGCGATGGCGCGAAAGTTGGACCCTTTGCCGGAGCCGAGGACGCCGAGTTTCAACGCTGCCATTTTTCGAGGATGCTGGTGGTGGATTTGCCGGGGACAAGTGGGAGGATGCGGATTTCCGCGCCGACTTCCTGCAAGGCGCCGCGCTCGCCGGGGTCGAGCGACTCGATGGTGTAGTCGCCGCCCTTCGCGTAAATCTGCGGCCGAATCGTGCGTGCGAGATCCGTGATTCGCTCGGTGTGGAAAATCGTGACGAAGTCCACGCATGCGAGTGCAGCGAGCACCTCGGCGCGGTCGAGTTCGCTGTTCACCGGGCGTGTCGGGCCTTTCAATGCGCGGACGCTCACGTCGCCGTTCAGCGCGACGAGCAGCGCGTCGCCGAGTGCGCGTGCCTGCTGGAGGTAGCGGACATGGCCGGGATGCAGGAGGTCGAAGCAGCCGTTCGTGAAGACGAGCTTCTGCCCGCGTGCGGCGAACTGCGCGGAGACGTCCGCGAGTTCCGGGACGGATTTTAGTTTTTCCAAGCTCATGCGCTTTGCTTCGCGGAGATTGCGCGGAGGCGCGAGGCGAAAGTTTAGCCTACTCGGCTGACACGGACGAATCGGCAAGCACCAAGGAAATCGTGAGCGCACGCTTCCAGCGTGCAGTGCCCGGCATCCTTGCCGGACACACGGCTCGCGGAAGGCACTTGATCCGTAACGCTTTCGCATCCGTGTGCTCTGCGTGCTCCGATGGTTCGCGCAGGATGCACGAACCGGCACGCTGGAAGCGTGCGCTCCCGTTCTCCAACGGAATTCGGGCGCATATTTCGATTTTGGGAATTTGAACTCAGAATCGGGAATGCGCCGAAAGTTTGTTTGGCAGGGCAGGGGAGATGGCTACGGTCGCGCTTCATGAACGATCCCCGCTTTGATCTCCTCGCGAAAAACCTCGTCTCCTTTTCCGTCTCGCTGAAGCGCGGCGAGAAGGTGCTCTGCGACATGTTCGACGTGCCGGATGAGATGACGGTCGCGCTCGTGCGTGCGGTGCGTGCGATCGGGGCGGTGCCGTTTGTGCAGATTCATCACGGGCGCGTGAGCCGCGAGATGGCGCTGGGTGCGGTGGATGAGGGACTCGAAATCACGGCGGGCGTGCAACTCGCGCAGATGAAAAAGATGCACGCCTACATCGCATTTCGCGGCGGCGCGAATGCGACGGAAAGCTCCGACGTTCCGCCTGCGCAGATGAAGCTCGTCTCGAAGAAGATGAAGGCGGTGCTCGACTGGCGCGTGAAGAAGACGAAGTGGTGCGTGCTACGCTGGCCGAGCCCCGGCATGGCGCAGCTTGCGGGGATGAGCACCGAGGCGTTTGAGGATTTTTACTTCCGCGTCTGCACGCTCGACTACGCGCGGATGCAGCCGGGCATGAAGGCGCTCGCGGCGCTGATGATGAAGACGGACAAGGTCCACATCAAAGGGCCGGCGACGGATCTGCGATTCAGCATCAAGGGCATCGCGGCGATCCCGTGCGGCGGCACACACAACATTCCCGATGGCGAGGTCTTCACTGCGCCGGTGAAGGACAGCGTGCAGGGGCATGTGAGTTACAATGCGCCGACGATTTATCAGGGCGTTGCGTTCGATAATGTGAAGCTCACTTTCAAGGACGGCAAAATCACCGAGGCCACATCGAGCAACACGGAAAAGCTGAACGCCATCCTCGACAGCGATCCCGGCGCGCGCTTCATCGGCGAGTTTGCGATCGCCTTCAATCCGCACGTCCTTTCCGCGATGCGCGACATTCTTTTCGACGAGAAAATCGCGGGCTCATTCCACTTCACGCCCGGCCAGTGCTACGAGCAGACGGAGAATGGGAATCGCTCGCAGGTTCATTGGGATCTCGTGTGCATCCAGCGGCCCGAGCACGGCGGCGGCGAGATTTGGTTCGATGGAAAACTGATCCGCAAGGACGGCATCTTCGTCCCACCCGCCCTACACGCCCTGAATCCGAAGCACCTGCTTGGAAAGTAGCCGCGGTTACTTTGCCGGAGGAAGGGGCGGCAGGGCTGGAGGCGCTTCCTGAGGAACGGTCGGCGGAACCGCCGGTTCCGCGGAATCCGTCGGCAAGGTTTGCCGTGGAGTCTTCATTTCCTCCTCGGTAGTCGGGGCTGTGTCGTCGGCTGGTAAATCTGCGCGCTTCCAGCCAAGTTCCTCTGCCAGTTCATCGGCGATGATGAGCGGCCAGTGGGGATCCTGCATGAGTTCCGGCTTCTCAGTTCTCAGAACGGTGACGCGTTCGAGGTAGAGCTGATTTTCATCGGAGTTCTTCGTGCCGATGGCCGGGTAGCGGCGCACGGCCTCGGCTTGCGCGAGCTTCATGATCGCCTCGGGCGTCTCCTTCGATTTGCCGGTGAATTTCACCATCTCGGAGTCGATGGTCACTTCTTGGTTTCCGGCCAGAAAGGTAACGGTGCCATCCTTGAACTCCCTGAGCGGAAATTCACTGCCTGTGCGGATGAGATATTTTTTCCCGTTGATGGAAACTTTCGCGTCCTGAGTGAGGCGGATGAGTCGTCCCGCTGAGGGATCCGGCGGCGGTGCCTGAAGTTCCCGGATGACTTCTTCTTCCTGCGGTGGAGGAGCCACCGGCACTGGCGGATCCGGAATTGTCTGCCGGGTGGGCACGGGAAGTTGTGAGGCCGGATCGCTTTCGGCTTTCGAGGGTTCTCCTGCGAGGCCTGCCTTGGCGGCGTGGTCCAGCTTTTGGAATCCGCGCTCCACGAATGGCAGCGCAGCGGCGAAAAGTGCGACTGCGCCAGACGCAATCAGCGCGCCGTGCTGACGCTGGAAAACACGCAGACGATGGAGCACGTACACCAGTGCAAAAGTTCCAAAGCTCGCGATGAGCGTGCGCAGCGCGACGTGATTCGCGAGGTAGCTGCCCATCCAGAAAAGCAGGAACGCACTGAGGAGCATCCCCGCGGCGAGCGCGAGATTTGTGAGATCGGCGGGGATGCCTTCCGGCGCAGATTTCGACTGCGCCGTTTTCTCCGGAGACGTCGGTGCGATGCCGGAAGTCGTCTGGTCGTGGCTTGCGGGCGCGGTGCCGTGCGGGATGTCTTGGGTCGGATTCACTAGCCCGGCAAGATGGCACGGGAGGGCGGATTGTCTCCATGAAATTGTGGTGCGATCCGCCCGGCGCAGATCAGCGCGGCCTTGTCGCTGCACAGGTTTCGAGATAAGTGGAAAAAATGAGCCGCGAAATCTTATTCTCATTCGCTGATGTATTCATTGGCACCATGGTTGCCGCAGGACTGCGCCAGCATCATGTTATCGTCGCACTTGATGTGCACAAACGGGTCGTCGTCTGGGATTCGCTCATGGGGGTTTGGAAGTGATGGAGACGGCGTCACATTTCGCAATGCTCACAAAGGCGCGGCTCTACGGCATCCTCGATCTCGGCTACACGACGGAGGACTCGCTGGAGCGAGTAGCGGAGCAGCTCTGCGAGGGTGGGGTGGATGTCGTGCAGCTTCGTGCGAAAGGGCGCGACGAATGTGACATTGAAGAAATGGCGAATCGCGTCGCGCCGATTTTCCACGAGGCGGGAGTGCCGTTCATCATCAATGATTTTCCCGAACTGGTGCCGAGTGTCGGTGCGGATGGCGCACATGTCGGACAGGATGATTTCACCGTCGCGGATGCGCGTTGGCGCGCGGGTCGTGCGCTTGCGGGCGAGGTGCCGCTGCCGATCATCGGGAAGAGCACACACTCGGTGGAGCAGGCGGTCGCGGCGGCGGCGGAAGGTGCGGATTACATCGGGTTCGGGCCGCTTTTTCCGACGCCGACGAAGGCGGGGCGCGCGGCCATCGGCATCGCGGACATCGCGCGGGTGCATGCGCTCGTGAGTGTGCCGATTTTCTGCATCGGTGGGGTGAAGATGGAAAATCTCGATGCGGTGATCGCGTCGGGTGCGCGGAGGGTGGTGATTGTAAGCGGGATTTTGCAGTCTGCGGATATTGCGGCGTATTGCCGCGAGGCGAGGGCGCGGCTGGGTGGGAAATGACGGATGACGGGCAGCGGCGGCAGAAACGTAGCGCCGACGAGTCGTTGGCTGGTGGTGTGTGTTTGCTGATCGATTTTTGAAATCTGTGCGCGCTCTCTGCTCCGCGCCGTCCCGCCGCCTGCGCCCATCCTGCCTGCCGACGGGTCGTCGGCACCACATTGCTGCGCCGCCTCATCCGTCATTCGCCATTCGCCATTCGTCCCCCGTCCCCGTCATTTGCGAAACGGCGGCTGGACGCCGCGGCGCTGACTGTGTAACCCGTCCGCCCTTCGCGGGCGAAGTTCGTCTTCCTCGTGAATCCGCCGTTCAAAACTCAGAATTCAGAATCCAAAACTCCCACACTGCCATGTCCGTTTTTGTCGTTGGTTCCGTTGCACTAGATACCGTCAAGACTCCCTTTGAGGAGCATGCTGATCTGCTCGGCGGTTCCGCGAGCTATGCGGCGGTGGGTGCGTCGTTTTTTTCGCCGGTGAACATGGTCGGGGTCGTGGGCGATGATTTTCCGACGAAGCATGTGGACTTTTTCAAGGCGCGGAAAATCGACCTCACCGGCTTGCAGACGGTGAAGGGCAAGACGTTCCGCTGGTCGGGCGAATACATGCTGGACATGAACGTCCGCGAGACGCGCAGCGTGGATCTGAATGTTTTCGAGCACTTCAATCCCGTGCTCCCCGAGGCATATAAAAAGCCCTCGCTGGCGCTGCTCGCGAACATCGGGCCGAATTTGCAGAACCATGTGCTCGACCAGATGGAGCGGCCGAAATTCGTCGTCGCGGACACGATGGACCTGTGGATCAACATCGCGCTCGACGAACTGAAGCGACTGCTGAAGCGCGTGGACATGCTCATCCTGAACGACAGCGAAGCACGCCTGCTCACGCAGCAGACTTCGCTGATCAAGGCCGGTCAGCAGATCCAGGCGATGGGGCCGAAATTCGTCGCTCTGAAGAAGGGTGAGCATGGCTGCCTGCTCTTTGGCGAAAATGGCGACTTCTTCTCGTGCAGCGCGTATCCGCTCGAGGACGTGCATGATCCCACCGGCGCGGGCGACACTTTTGCTGGCGGTCTCGCGGGGCATCTCGCGGCGAATACGCAGGGCGATGTGACTTTCAAGGCGCTGCGCAAGGCGGTCGTCTTCGGCTCCGTGCTGGCGAGCTACAATGTGGAGCAGTTCAGCCTGGAGCGGATGCGCACGCTGACGGATGCGGACATCGCGGCGCGTTACGAGAGCTTCAAGCTGTTCAGCCACTTCGAGGTCATCGAGGACTGAGGCAAACGGTTGTCTGGAGTTTGGATGTTCCTGCCAAGTTTCTCCGACTGAGTTCGGAGAAGCTAAGGAAAGTCCAATCCTAGCTGCGGTTCGGCATGGGCCAAGTGGCGTTGCCAAAGAGCCCGCCGACGCGGTCGGTGGTGATCTCGACGCGTGTGCCGGGGCGGACTTGCTCGAAGAGTTCCAAGACGTCGCGTGACTTCATGCGGATGCAGCCGTAGCTGGCGGGGCGTCCGATGTGGCGTTCGTCGGGGGTGCCGTGGATGTAGATGCCGCGGGAAAGTGCGCTCGCATTTTGCGATTCGAGGCCGCGGAGGCGGAGGATGCGGGTGACGATGGGGTCGCGGCCCGGCGCATTTGGCGGACAGATTTCGCCGGTCTGCCGACAGCCGTGGAAGACTGCACCGGATTCGGCACCGTGGCCGATTTTCGAGGCGACCTCAAGCTGTCCGGCGGGGGTGGTATAGCTGTTGCGGGTGTCGCCGATGCCGAATTTTGACGTGGACACCCGGTAGGACGCGACCTTGTGGCCATTTTCATCGAAGACGTAGAGCTTCTGCTCAGGGACGCTGACGACGAGGGTGGGATTCTCTGCCGCGAATGCGGACTGGAGGACAACGAATGTCTGGAGGGGAAGGAGGACGGCGAGGAGGAGTCGGAGCCTCATCTTGATGGCCTCCAAATGCTGACGTTGGGCTGTCGGTTCATTGGGCTTTCTACGCGGAAAGGGCTTCGTCGTTGTCGCGCCACGGGTTGCGGAGCTGCGGGAACCATTGTGCGAGGGAGCACATGGCGACGTAGGTGAAGCCGCTCGCAAAGAGTGAAAGGAACGGAATGGCGAGCCAATTGCGGGCTGCGACTTCGTGGGCGAAGAAGTAGATGAAGTAGGCCGCAAAGCCGATCTCAATGAAGGGGAGAAGGTTTTTCGCGACGGAGTATTTCGATTTTTTCCAAGCCTGGGTCTTGGTCTGGATGCCGTATTTCGGGGTCCGCGTGAATTCTCCGGTGACGCCGAACATGCCTTGGATGACTGCCCAGGCATTGTTCACCGCGAGGCCGATGGTGAGAGCAAGCAGGGCAGGGAGGTAGAGGACTTCGCGCCACCATGAGCGCGGGTAGAGTTCGCGCTGCGAGACGATGTAGAAGACGATGGCGGGGAGGGAGCCGGTGATGAAGATCGGGATATCGAGCAGGATGGTGCGCCAGATGCCCCAGCTTCCGTTGGTCGAGGCGGCGACGCTCGGGTGCATGAGAATGCAGATGGCTGCGAGGAGCAGAAATGCGTAGTTCGACGTGAGGTGCATGGTGGCCTCCAGCTTCACTTTGAGCGGAAGATTCGCCTTCCAGACGGCCGGGAGGAGTTTCTTGCACGTCTGGATGCTGCCTTTGGTCCAGCGGTGCTGCTGCGACTTGAAGCCATTCATATCCACCGGCAATTCGGCAGGCGTGACGAGGTCGGGAAGGAAGACGAAGTTCCAGCCCTTGAGCTGTGCGCGGTAGCTGAGGTCGAGGTCCTCGGTGAGTGTGTCGTGTTGCCATCCACCCGCCTCGACAATGCAGGACTTGCGCCAGATGCCGGCGGTGCCGTTGAAATTGATGAAGCGGCCTGAGCGGTTGCGACCGGTCTGTTCGAGGAGCAGATGGCCATCGAGGAACATCGCCTGCACGCGCGTGAGCATCGAGTAGGTGCGGTTCAGGTGGCCCCATCGGGTCTGGATCATGCCGACTTTCGGGTCGGAAAAATAGTCCACTGTGCGTTTCAGGACATCCGGAGTCGGGACGAAATCCGCATCAAGAATAAGGATGAACTCCCCCTTCGCAGTGACGAGCCCATTTTCCAAGGCACCTGCCTTGAAGCCCGTGCGGTCCGTGCGGTGGATGTGCGTGATGTCAAAACCCCGCACTTTCAGCGCGTCCACGAGCTTGTTGGCGAGTTCGCGTGTCTCGTCCGTGGAGTCATCGAGGACCTGCACGTCGATCAGGTCGCGAGGGTAGTCGAGTTTCGAGACGGATTCGAGCAGGCGCTCGACGACGTACAGTTCGTTAAAGATAGGCAACTGGACCGTGACCCTTGGCAGCTTTTCGAGCTTGGCCATCGGCTGCGGTGCGTTGCGCTTATTCTTCAGGAAGAGGTAAACGATGAGATAGCGATGCAGGCCGTACATGGAGATTCCAAGCAGTACGGCGGTGTAACAAAGCGTCCAAATTAGTGTTCCCAGATTGTCGGGCATGCGGTTTTAAAAGGCCGTTTCCGGCAAAAAGAAGGGCTCATGATGGAGGCATGGCCGGGAGGGTCAAGTTCAAATCCCTCGGCTAAAGGCCTGACTGAGGGCGTGCAACGGCAAATGGTCCCACGGTTTCTTCAAAACAATCCCGGGCTTTCTTCCGACTCGGCGGCAAATCCGAGTGCCTCTTCGCGTTCGCGATCCGAAACGCTGCGCCACCAGTCCCGGGCCTCCTTTTCCGAGTAGGCGAGCAGTTGGAAAATTCGGCCACGCCATTCCATCTCGGTGGGCACGGCATCCACCTCATCGGCGCGGCAACGGATCCAAGGGACACGGACAAGTTTCATGGGAGCTTTCTGGAATAAATCTGCGGCTTTGAAAATGGAGAACGTGATCGGATGACTCAAAAAATGAGCTTCATCCCGTCGGTCGCGATGCGAACGCCGGCAGGCAGTGTGGCCTCGGTTTCCGCGTGGCCGAGTTCATGGCAGAGATGGGTGAAAAGCGTGAGCCTCGGGCGGACGGCGGCGGCGGTTTCGAGGGCTTCGGTGATGTTCATATGCGTGGGATGCTCGCGATGGCGCAACGCATCGACGATCAAAGTGTCCACCCCCGCGATCTTCTCGCGGACCTCCTCAGGCACCGCTTTGCAATCACTCAGATACGCGACGAGCGGCCGGCCGCGTCGGCTGAAAAGATAGCCAAACGTCGTGATGCGCCCGTGCGGCACAGGCAGCGGGACAATCTCCGTCTCGCCGAGTCGGAATGCGCCATCCACGACATGCGCCTCGGGATGCAGGTAGCCGGGCCAGCGATTTTTCCCGTCGAATGCAAATGAGAACGCCTGCCGGAGCTGTGCGAGTGTGTTCTCGGAGCCGTAGATTGGCAGTGTTTTCCCGCCGGAGCAGTACGCGCGAAGGTCGTCGAAGCCCATGATGTGATCCGAATGAGGGTGGGTGAGCAGCACGGCATCCATCCGCCGGATGTCCTCGCGGAGCGCCTGTTGGCGAAAGTCCGGCCCGGTATCCACGACCCATGCGCATTCCGGCGTCTCGATGTACACTGAGGCGCGCGTTCGTTTGTCCCTTGGATCGGTCGAACGGCAGACTGGGCAATCGCACGTGAGCATCGGGACGCCCTGCGAGGTTCCTGTGCCGAGGAATGTAAAGGTGAAATCAGCCATCAAGGACGCCGAGCATCAGGGGACGCATCAGCCGAGGCAATTGGGAACATCGTTTTTGAACAGCCCCGGTGCCCTTTTTGCACCCCGTCCGAGAATCGGGTGAGGTGGACGGAGCCCCCCCGGACTCCGTCCACCTTTTTCCCAACCAACATCAACAAAGTCGAATCGCCTCGCACCCGGCTCTGGCCATCGGCGGACGCGGATGAAACCGGCCGCCACCACCGGAGGTGATGGCACTGCCCGGAAGCACGCTGCCCGGCTGTTCGCGACGGGAGCCGGAGCCACCGAGTGGCCGGGTCGTGTTGCGTTCATGGAGCAGGTTTTTCATCGTCTTGCGTCCATGATAAAGCCGGAAGCGTGCCGCGCCCTGTGGCAGCCGCAAAATATTTTTGCCTGTCGGTTTTTCTAACCTCGCGTGAGCCGCCCGAGGAGATCCAGACCCGCGCCGAAGACCTCGCTTCCCCAGTGGTAAAACAGCTTCGTGCCCGCCCACAATTCGTTCGCAAAGGAATGCCAGCCGACCCCCGGCGTGAAAACGATCAGCGCCCCGCTGAGTAGCATCGTATTCGCGAGATAGATGAGCAGGATCGAGAAAATCCGCCCCGGCCCGAGCAGGTCGCTCTGTCCCCGTGGCAGCACCCAGAGCGTGAATGTGAGATGAAACATCCACGTGAATCCAAACGCCGCGAGAAAGAACCACTGCAGATACGCCGGCCCCTTGCAGAGATAAGTGATGCCCCACGCCGCCAACACCGGCACCGAGTAGAACGGCCAAAGATACGGCGCGAGCGCGATGAGAAAGTTGTATTTGTCCGTGACGATGTAGCCGCCGTCCTTGCTCACGTGGAAGCGCTTGATTTTGCCCCCAAATGCCCGCGCCATCAGCCCGTGCATGGCCTCGTGCCCGAACACATACGCGCGCACCGGTCGCGGGTGTTTCCAGATGGCAAAGCTCACGCAAGTCCACAGCAGCCACAGCATCGCCCCGAGGAGGAATACCTGAAACTCCGGCGCCCGCCAGAAGGGCAGCTTCTGCGACTTGTGCATCGCCGTGAGGAAAGTGTGATACAGCGCGATCGAGAAGACGCACACGAACGGCACGAGGCTCAGCCCCGCGAGCGCATTCCAGAGCCGGTCGCCCCATCGCCGGCGTGGGCCTTCCTCCTCCTCGATGATCGTGTCTGCCGATGCCGTCCGCGCAGCCATCTTGCGGCGCGAATGCTCGGGTAGTTTCATCTGCCGGCTGTCCTCTCGGACAGACCTCCTGGCGGCGGTCTTGGATTTGGCGCGTCGCGGCTTGGGCACGGAGCGGGGACAGTGCGCCGTCTGGCGTGCGCTGTCGAGTGTGGAGCGGGTGCGTTACGCCGCGAGGCACGCGTCGAGCGCCGTGAGCAGCTCGCGCATCGTCGCCGGCGTCTCGTCGCCCATGTTGGAAAGGCGGAAGGTCTTCCCCTTCAGCTTCCCGTAGCCGCCGTCAATGATGAACCCGCGCTCCTTCGCCTTCTTCGCCATCTCCGCGACATCAATGCCCTTGCTGTTCGCGATGCACGTCAGCGATTTCGAGCGGAAGCCCTCCGGCGCGAAGAAATCCAGCCCCTGCTTCAGCACCCACTCATGCACAATCGCATTGTTCTCCGCGTGCCGTGCGTGGCGTGCGGTGACGCCTTCGGTGAAAATGTCCTCCAGCTTCGACTCCAGCGCGTAGATGTGGCTGATGCTCGGCGTGCTCGGCGTCATGTCCTCGAGCTGGTTCTTCGCGAACTCCGCGAAATCAAAATAATACCCGCGTCCCTTCACCGTCGCCGCCTTGTCCATTGCCTTCTTGCTCGCCGCGAAAAGCGCGAGCCCCGGTGGCATCGCGAGCGCCTTCTGCGAACCCGTCAGCAGCACATCAATGCCCAGTTCATCCATCCCGATCGGCACCACGCTGAACGACGACACCGTGTCCACGATCAGGCACACGTCCGGGAACTCCTTCATCACCGCGCTGATCTCCTTGATGTCGCTCATCACGCCCGTCGAGGTCTCATTGTGAATCAGCGTCACCGCATCGAACCCGCCTGCGCTCAGCGCCGCCCGGATCTGCTCCCCGCGAATCGGCTGCCCCCATTCCACCTGCAATGCGACCGCCTCCTTGCCGCACTTCTTCGACACATCGAGCCACTTGTCCGAAAACGCCCCGCACATGCAGTTCAGCACCTTCCCTGTGCCCACGAGATTCCGCACCGAGCCCTCCATCACTCCCCACGCGCTCGACGTGGAAAGAAACACCGGCTGCACCGTCCCGAAGAGTTCCTTCAGCTTCGGCTGAATCCCGCCGTAGAGCTTTTTGAAGTCCCCACTGCGGTGCCCGATCATCGGCCGGGTCATGGCGCGGAATGTTTTCTCGGAGACTTCGACGGGACCAGGAATGAAAAGTTTCGGCATGGTGTGGATGGTGTTCAGTGTTGAGTCAGTTGTGTGTCTTTGTGCCGAAGGGAGCGGCGGAGATACGTGGAAAACGCCGCGTGGGAAACAGAAAATTCCGGTGCCTTTTGCGCTCTCTGTGTTCAGCGAAGGATCGCCACCACAGCATCGCTAAGCTTCTTCAGCGCCGCCGCATTCAGCTTGCCCGCCTCCGCGATGAATAGGCTTTCGTGCGCCGTGAAAAGTTTCGCCGGACGCGCACTGCTGACCACGCGCAGACCACCCGAACTGAAATCAGCGGCCGTCAGTTCCACTGCACGCGGATCGCCGTAGGGCTTGCTTGTGATCTGGCACAGAATCCAGTCGCCGCGATCCGCCGTGGCCAGAACCACCGCCGGGCGGAGCTTCGAGCGTGTGAGATCCGAGAACGGAAACGGAACGAGAACTACGGAGCCGGCTGCAGGTGCGACCATGCGGCATCCTCCTCGGTGCGGTTCCAGTCCTCCGCCAGCGCCCGCTCACTCAGCAGCGCCGTCTCATGCGCGCCCGGCACCGGCTCCTCGTCGAGGATCGTCACCAGCGCCCGATGGCTGCCGGAAATCGTCACCGGCTGGAGCAATTGCACGCTCCCGCTCTCATCAATGATGGCCTCGACGGTTCGGATCATGCCAGCGACCATAATCGCCACTGGCGCGAAACCAAACGCATTTTTGTCAGGGCGTTGCCGCTTGGGGTTTTGACTGCAGGTCAGTCAACATCACCGTAAGTTTCCTCGTAGATTTCCGAAATTCGTTTGCCGTTGAACATCCAGAACGGGCCGGGAGCGACATTATGTTCGTTTCCGAGCATTTGGCGCGTGGCTGCGGTAAGGGACATTTCTTCCTCACCAAGTTTAACTCGTTTGGGAGCGACTACGATAACGGTAGTTTCGTCACGTGTGGACTGAAGAATCGAACCGATAGGAATATCCATTTCCTCGAAATTGAGGTTTGGACGTCTTGATCTGAGTTGTTCCGCTGCAGCAACGGATTGCTGATCAATGCCTGTTGGCTGCTGGCTCACCTCGCGAGTGGCATCTTCAGTATGAAGCAGCCGCAGAATCGCAATGGCCTGCTCTGGATCGATTTTGAAGAACTCTCGCTTTGGATTGATGCGGTTGGGAGCGAAGGCTGTGTGGAGTGCTTTTTCCACATCCTCGGCGTTTTGAACTTTGCAGGCGAATGCGAGTTCAAAAGGAACTGGAACGCCAGTGGTATAAAGCTGGCCGATACGCACATTGGCGTCCTCTTGGGATGTGTGTCCGATCTTCACGAGGCCGGGCATTGCGGAGTTGGTTAGGACGTAAACGACGTTCATGGCTGTGTGTGCGTGGAGAGATTTGATTCAGTCCCACAGAAAATGCTCCAGCCGCAGCTTGCGAATCCGCTGCCGCGCCTGCTCGGCGTGCGGGCCGGGGATGGCGGCCATTTTTTCGTAAATGCCGACGGCGCTTTTCCACTGCTGGCGCGACTCGACGAGCGCGGCGGCGTCGAAGCCCGCCTTCGCAAACCAGAATGTCTCCCGCGGGCCGGTGGCGCTGGCTTTCAGGATGTCGTAGAGGATGACGAGCGCCTCGTCGCGCTGGTCCTGCTGTTCGAGCGTCTTCGCCTTTTTGTAAGAGGCCTGGTTTTTCCAAGTCGGCGACGCGCCCTCCGTCGTGATGACCTGATCGTATGCGGTGATGGCGGCTGCGAAATATTTTGCATCCGTCTTGCCCATCGCGACGAGATTGTCCGCCTTGCCGGTGAGCGCGGCGAGGCGCAGGTCCAGTTCGGCGGGTGGCTGCGCGGTGAGGATGCTGTCGTAGATTTTCACGGCGTCGTCGGGAGCGCCGAGTTTGGTTTTCACCGCGGCCTGATGCAGCCGAGCGTGCGTCTCCAGCGGGCCGTGCTTCGCCGCGACGGCGGCAAAAATTTCGAGCGCGTGGTTCAGCGACTCGGTGTTGAGCAGCTTCATCGAGCACTGCCCGGCGAGGAAAAGCGCGGCGGTCGCGTGCGCGCCGTCGGGCTTCTCGCGGGCGAGCGTCTCGAACTGCTCCTGCGCCTTCAGGTAGTCCTCCCGGCGGAATTGGATCTCGCCGAGCTTCATGCGGACTTCGTCGAGCACCGCCGAGGCAGGATATTTTGCGATGAAATCCCGCGCTCGTGCGATCGCCTGATCGTCGTTCCGCGGCACCTGCGCATCCGCGAGGAAAATGCCAAGGTAATCCGCATGCTCCCGCATTTCCGGCGTCGTATCATCGGCGGCTGCGACCGTCTTCTGGAACTTCTGCGCATCTGCGGGCTTGCCGTCGTTCAGTGCGAGTTCCGCGAGCGCGAGCTGTGCCTCGGCGCGGCGCGGGTGGCCTTTGAAATCCACCAGAAAAGCCTTCAGCGTCGTGCTTGCCTTCACGTCGCCTTCGCGAGCACGGGTGAGCCCCTCTTCAAGCCGCAGGCTGCCCGCGAGGGATGGCTCGGAAAACTCCCTGGCGAACTGCGCGTATTCCTCCGCGAACCGCGCGTAGTTTTTCTGCAGCAGCCAGGCGAGCGCGGAGTCGTAGCGCGCGCTGGTCTTCAGCAAAGGTGAACGCTGCGCGGCGCTCAGGAAACTCGACGATGCGCGGACGTATTCGCCCTGCTGGAGATTCATCAGGGCTGTCTGCAGGGCGATTTCGCCGGCCAATTTTTCGGTCTGCGCGGTGCGTGATGCCGCGTCAAATTCCTTCTCCGCCGTCTCGAAGTTCCTGCGAGCCTGCGCATTTTCCGCGAGCATCGCATGCGCGTACGGCGCGAGATTGTGATCCGGAAATTGAGTGAGGAATTTTTTCATCGCCGCATCTGCGGCCTCATTGCGCTTCGCACGCTGATGGATGCGCGCGATGTAAAACTGCGCGAGCGCTGCGGACTGCGGCGGAAGCTCCGCGGCCATACGCGAGAGCGGGCCCTCGTCCGTGCTGCGGTCACCGCTGTAGATCTGATCCAGCCTGCGAAAAATGGTTGCGATCTGCGGGCAAGTTGGATTTTGCCGGATGAATGCCTCGATTACTTTTTCAGCGATTTCCGGGCCGCCTGCCGAGAGCCGTGCGTCGGCTTCCGCGAGTGTTGCGGCGGCGCGGAGATTGATCGAAATCCCAACCGGTGGAGTGCCGTCCGGAGAAGGAATGAATGGCGCGAGGCTTTCGAGGGCGGCAGCCGGTTTTCCCTCTTGAAGATGAATGCGTGCCTGAATGTAGCGGACCCAGTTTTCATCCGCAGGCGACTGCGGTGCGGAGCCGAGCAAGTTGCGCGCGTCCGCGATATTTCCAACCTCCACGAGCAGCGATGCGAGACGAAGGCGGAGCGCTGCGGGTGCGTCCGTTGCCAGCGCAATTGGTTTCAGGATGTCCGCAGCTTCCTGTGTGCGGTTCAGCGCCTGCAGGCATTCCGCCTTTCCGACGACTGCCGCCGCAGTGTTTCCGTTCGCAGCGATGAGTGCCTCGAACTGCACGAGCGCCTCGTCCCAGCGCCCGAGTGAGACGAGTGAAAGCGCGCGGAGTCGCACCACGGGCGCATCATCGCCCGGCGTGATTGGTGCGAGTGTCTCGATAGCGTCGGCTGCTCGGCCGCTGCTGAGCTGCGCCTCGGCGAGAAGTGTCAGGGCGTCTCTGCGCTCGTCGCTTCCTGAGCGCAGCGTCGGCAGCGACTGTCGCAGTTTGGCAATGGCCACTTCCGGGATCTCCGCTGCGAGCGCCTCGCGCGCTTCGCCGAAGGACGAAGTCGTCTCTGCCCATGACGGATGCCGAACGATGAATGCAGAAGCCAGCGCGATCGCTGTGAGCGCCTGGCTCGTCATTCGTCGTTTGTCATTCGTCATAGGCCTCGCAGTCTCTCGCTTCACGTGCAGTCACTCAAGCATCCTCCGCAGATACTGCCCTGTGTGGCTCTGCTCGACCTTTGCGACTTTCTCAGGCGTGCCTTCCGCGAGGAGCCGCCCGCCGCCGCTGCCGCCTTCGGGGCCGAGATCCAGAATCCAGTCCGCGCATTTGATGACCTCCAAGCTATGCTCGATGATGATGAGCGTGTTGCCCGCGTCGCGAAGTTTCATGAGCACTTCGAGCAGCTTGTGGATGTCCGCGAAATGCAGGCCGGTCGTCGGCTCGTCGAGGATGTAAACGGTGCGGCCCGTCGCCTTCTTTGCGAGTTCGCCGGCGAGCTTGATGCGCTGCGCCTCACCGCCGCTGAGCGTCGTGGCGCTCTGGCCGAGGTGCAGGTAGCCGAGGCCCACGTCGTCGAGCGCGAGCAGCTTGTCGGACACGCCGGGGATGTTCCGGAAAAATCGCACGGCTTCGTCCACCGTCATATCGAGGATGTCCGCGATATTTTTTCCCTTGTAGGTGATCTCCAGCGTCTCGCGGTTGTAGCGCCGCCCGCGGCAGACTTCGCACTCCACGTACACGTCGGCCATGAAGTGCATCTCGATGCGCTTCATGCCGTCGCCTTCGCAAGCCTCGCAGCGCCCGCCTTTCACATTGAACGAAAACCGCCCGCTGTCGTAACCGCGCACACGCGACGCGGGCAGTCCTGAAAAAAGATCGCGGATGCCGCCGAACGAGCCGGTGTAAGTCACGGGATTGCTGCGCGGCGTGCGGCCGATCGGCGTTTGGTCGATCACGATCGCCTTGTCCACGTGCTCCAGTCCGAGGATCGCGCGGTGGCGTCCGGGCTTGTCCTTTGCGCGGTAGAAATGGCGGAAGAGAGCGCGGCGCAAAATGTCGTCCACGAGCGTGCTCTTGCCGCTGCCGCTCACGCCGGTGACGCATGTCACGCAGCCGAGCGGAAAATGCGCGGTGACATCCTGCAGATTGTTTTCGCTCGCGCCGAGGATGCTGAGCCAGCCTGGTGGCGAAATTTTTCCCGGCGAGGAATGCGAGTCAGGCATCGGCGCACGGGGTTTCGTTCGATTTTTCGGCACCGGGATTTTTGCCGAGCCCGAGAGATACTGTCCGGTGAGTGATGCGGGGTTTGCGGCGATTTCCGCCGGCGTGCCTTGCGCGATGAGGTAGCCGCCGCGCGTGCCTGCGCCGGGGCCGAGATCGAGCACGTGGTCGGCGGCGCGGATGGTGTCCTCATCGTGCTCGACGACGATCACGCTGTTCCCGAGATCGCGCAGCCGGCGGAGCGTGCCGATGAGCCGGTCGTTGTCGCGCTGGTGCAGGCCGATGCTTGGCTCGTCGAGCACGTAGAGACAGCCCGCGAGGCCCGATCCGATCTGCGTCGCGAGCCGGATTCGCTGCGCCTCGCCACCGCTGAGCGTGCCGCTTTCGCGATCGAGCGAGAGGTAGCCGAGGCCGACTTCTTCCATAAATGCGAGCCGGTTTTTGATCTCGCGCGAGACCTCGGTGACGATGATGCGCTCAGTCTCCGTGACGGCGAGATGCTCGATGAACCACCGCGCATTCGCGACTGTCATGCTGCAAAACTGGTGGATGTTTTTTTCGCTCTCCGCGCTCGCGACGGTGACGCCGAGAATCTCCGGCCGCAGCCGCGCGCCGTTGCAGACCTGGCACATGCGTTTGCCCATGTAGGCACGGAGGCGCACGCGCGAGAGTTCGCTGTCGGTTGTCTCGTAAAGATTTTGCAGATGCTTCGCGACGCCCTCGAAGGGCTTCTTCACCGTCTCGCGTTTGCTCTTTTCGCCCCACGCGAGTTCCACTTCGTGGTCGCCGGTTCCGTTCAGCACGGCGTCTTGGAATTTTTCCGGCAGGTCTCGCCATGGCGTTTCCATCTTCACCTTGAACGCGCGGCACAGCGATTCGAGCAGGCCGTTGTAGTAGCCCTTCATGCGCGGGTTCGCCTTTGCCCAAGGCACGACCGCTCCGCCGGCAAGGGAGAGGTCCGTGTTCGGCACGAGCAGGTCGGCATCAATGTATTGCTCGCTGCCGAGGCCCTGGCACGCGGGGCACGCGCCGAAGTGGCTGTTGAATGAAAAGTGCTTCGGCGTGAGCGCGGGCAGCGTGAAGCCGGTGTCCGGGTCGGCAAAGTGGACGCTGAAATTCCGAAGCACGGGCGCGGCGTCCGGCTCGCTCGGAGGAATGAGGACGATGAGTTTTCCTTCGCCCCATTTCAGCGAGGTCGCGACGCTGTCGCTGAGCCGTTGGCGGATGTCGTCGCGCACGACGAGTCGATCCACGACGGCCTCGATGCGGTGCCGCTTCGTCTTGTCGAGACGCACGGTCGCCGCGCCGAGTTCGATCGTTTCGCCGTCCACCCGCACGCGGACAAATCCCTCGCGGCGCAATTTTTCCAGCACATCGCGGAACTCCCCGACCTCGTCGCGGACGATCGGCGCAAGCAGGATCACGCGCGTTTCCGGCGGCAGCGCGAGGATGGCGTCCACGATTTCCTGCGGCGTCATGCGTCGGATCACGCGCCCCGTTTTTGGGTCGTGCGGCTTGCCGATGGAGGAGAAAAGCACGCGGAGGTAGTCGTAGATTTCCGTCGTGGTCGCGATGGTCGAGCGCTGGTTGCTGCCGCTGCTGCGCTGCTCGATGGCGATGGCCGGCGAGAGGCCCTCGATGAAATCCACGTCCGGCTTTTGCATCTGATCGAGGAACTGCCGCGCGTACGCGGACAGGCTCTCGACATAGCGGCGCTGGCCCTCCGCGTAGAGCGTGTCGAAGGCGAGGGACGATTTTCCGGAGCCGCTGAGCCCCGTGATCACGACGAGCTTCTCACGCGGGATTTCCAGCGTCAGGTTCTTCAGGTTGTGCTGGCGGGCGCCAGCGATTCGGATCACGCTTGAGGGCATTCGGGTGGCATTCCTGCAACCGCGCAGTGAAGCACCTGCGGCAAGGTGCCGAAAAGAGGAAACTTGAATGCCGGGCGTGTTTCGGCAGAAAGGCAGGGGGGTGGCACTGTTCCTGCGTTTGCATGTCGTCATTCCAAATTTGAATCCGCCCATACAGCGCATGACTTCCGCAACAGACTCAGCCCCTACTTTAATGGATCCTACCGAACCGCTTCTGACCCGCGGCGAACTTGAGGCGCTTCATGCGAAGTACCGTGAGATGAAGCACGCCATCAACAACATGTTCGCCGTCACGATGGCGCTCAGCGAACTCGGTCAGCGCAATCCCGCGCATCTCGAACGTCTTGCAAAAGCGGTTCTCGAGCGCAGTCCGGACGTCGTGCACCAGCTCAGCGTATTCGGAGAGCAGCTCGCAGCGAAGCTGAAGCAGTAGTCCGGCTAGTTCGCGCCGCGCGCGATCTTTTCGGAAAGCCAGCGGCCCAGCGCATCGCGCGGCATGCTCTCGCCATTTGGAAAATCGGCCATGTGTCCAATCTTACCATCCTTCCAGACCCATGCGTCCGGTGAAAATGGACCGACCTTTCGCGGGTCGCTCCATGTGTGGATGGAGAGCAATCGCGGCGAAAGTGCGGCGGCGATGTGCATCGGCCCGCTATCCACGCTGACGGTAAATTTCGCCCGGCGCAGCATCCAGCACAACTCTGGGAGCGATGTCTTGTTCAGCAGGTTTGTCGTGTGCGGCAGCGATGAAAGTGCGGCATCACTTTTGCCTGCGATGACGATCTTTGATGGCGAAAGGGCGTGGCAGAACGCCTCCGTTTCATCCGTCGTGAGTGACTTGCCTTCGCCGCGTGAAAAGGGGTGCAGCAGGATGAAATCATCCGGGCAATCCGCTGGTCGTGTGCCGGCGGGGAGTCGCCATTCTAGCGGTTCGGCGATGTCGCACCTGAGCGCGGCGACCAGTGCGAGATAGCGGTGCACCGCGTGGAGCGGCTCCGAGCGCGGCGGTACGCGGACGACGTGCTTGTGGAAAAATCGCGCGCATTCCCGGGAGTCCGAAGTGCCCCAGCTTTCGCCGCCGACTCTTCTGGAGATGATGGCGCTGCGCAATAGGCCCTGAAAATCGAGCGTGAGATCGGGCTGCATGCGTTCACGCAATCCGCGGATCCAGCGCGGGAGTCGCGCCCATCCGGCGATGCCACGGAAGTCTTTCCGGGGAAACTCGATCACTTCGTCGATGTCCGGATTGCCCGCCAAAATCGGCGCCCATTCGGGGTTCACGAGCCAGTGGATTTTCGCCTCAGGCCAGCGTCTTCGCACCCGCGCGACGGCGGGCAGCGTATGCACGACATCCCCGAGGGAACTCGGTTTGATGATGAGAATGGAGCGCGGGGACATCAAGGATTTGCGATTTAAGATTTAAGATTTTCTCAGCAGCCCGCGCCGATCATCCGCGACCGGCAAATCCTAAATCTGAAATCCTAAATCTTGAATGCCTCAGCGTCCTTCTCCGAGCCGTGTGGCGAGACGCGGAGGCAGGCCGGCGGCGATGATTTTTTGCTGGGCCGTCTCGACGTCATACTCCAGCCGGCGCAGTTCGACCCGATTTTCCTTCGGGGAAAAAATCGCATAGGACGAGCGCCATTCGCCGTCGCGAGGCTGGCCGACACTGCCGACATTGAGGAAATATTTTTTCCCCGGCTCGATGGCAACCGCTTCCCAGCCCTCTATAGTATGGACCTGATGGTCGCGGATGTAAGCGCGCGGCACGTGCGTGTGGCCGAAGAAACAGACCTGTGTGTGCTGGTAGCTGAAGCTCGCACCGGCATCGAGCTGGTTCAATACGTAGCCCCACTTGTGCGGCGTATCGAGCGTGGCATGGACGGCGGTGAAGTCGCGCACTTGCCGGACAAATTTCAGCGACTCGAGCCACGCAAAATCCTCGGGCTTGAGCTGCGTGCGGGTGTAGGCGATGCCCTCATTTGCGAGGCCGGAAACATTGCTCGGGTGGCTGGTCATGCACGCGAGTTCATCGTGGTTGCCCTTCACGGTCGGGCAGTCGAGATCCCGGATGATGTCGAGGCACTCCTTGGGATTAGCGTTGTAGCCCACGATGTCACCGAGGCAGACGTATTGGGTGCAATGATGTGCCTTGGCATCCGCCAGCACGGCCTGGAGGGCTTCGAGATTTGAGTGGATGTCTCCGAAGATTGCGATTCGCATCAGTTCAGTCTTTAGGGGCGCATGGCTTGTGGAGGGAACTTAACCCGGCGTTCGGCGGGAATGTCCATCTTTTGTTCAAGCGTCCGGGCCATTTCGAGCACTTCGCGTTCCTTCGATCCGGTCTTTATCAAGTCGCTGAGCGCCGTGTAGGCGGAGTCTTCCTTGCCCGGCGTGTGGGCGTGTTTCATGACGGTGTGCCAGATGCGATCGCCGTCTGGAATCGCGAGCTTCACCTCGAGTTTTTGGAGCTGCCGGAAGAGCGTCGGCAGCCACTCGTGGTCGCTTTCTTGGAAAAGTGCCATCAGTCGTCCATACGCCTCCCGTTCGCGACCGGGTACATCGGCGAGATAGTAGGCGGCGAATCGCCGCGTGTATTCGAGATGGCCCGGGCGTTGTGACGCCTCGTCGTAGGCCTTCGACGCCTTTTCCATGTCGCGATACTTGTCGCGGTAGAGCATCCCGAGCCGGTCGTAGAGCTCCCAACTGTCCGGATTGCTTTCGATTCCGCGCAGGAGGAAATCTTTCCCCAGCTCATAAAATTCCCGCATCTTCGCCTTCTTTACGACCGGGTCCGTTTCATGCGTTTCGGCATTTACGGAGCCATTCCACGCCATGTGCCACGCCGCGGTGTCCCAGAAATTCACGCGCCGCGGCTGCATCGCCGTGCAGGTGTCGAAGAGCAGCTTCATGCGTCCGTATTGCACGTCTTGCCACGCCATATGCGCGCGGATCCACAGCATGTCCGCCACTGCCGCGCGTAGTCCGCCGAGCGCCGCGATGAATCCCGCCTGGCCTGCTTGCTGGCGCAGGCTTGCAGTCGGCTTAAATCCGCCCAGTCGCGCATCCTGCATTCGCTGTTCGAGCCGGCCCTCAAAGCCGAGCTTCGCGACGCCCCACGCGAGCAGCACCAGGATGCCGAGCACGCGCCCTTTCATAGCTCGCGCCACGCAAAGAACAGCCAGCCGACGAGCAGATAAACGACGATGTAGCCGATGCCTAGTCCGGCGATGCGGAGGAAAATCTCATTCGCCACGGTCACGCCGCCGGCGATGTCGTCCACCACATTGAAGAGCTGCATATCCGGCACAAATACCGTGATGACCCGCAGCAAAAGCGCGAGGTGCAGCGGCACATCCGAAGTGCCGAGCGGTCCCTGCCACGCACTGCGTGCAATGGGCACGAGATGTCCCGCGAGGAGCATCATCATCGAGACGATCACCGTGAAAAGCCACGAGGTCGCGAAGCACGACAGCATCATCGTGAGCGCCGCGCAGACGACGGAGCGGAGAAAAATGACGCCAATCGCGCCGAAGAGAGTCGGTGTGAAAGTGCCCGTCTTGAGCGCTGCAATCGCAGCCTTCGCCCGTTCCGCGGGTTCGGTGAGCAGGATGTTTTCGATCTCACGGCCCTGCCAGAAATGCAGCACGATGCAGAAGGCCGCCGTCATCAGCAGCGTCGCGACGAACAAAATCATGGTCACGCCCTTGAGTTTTCCAGCGAGGTATTCGAAGCGCGACACGGGCTTTGCGAGGATGGTGTAGAGCGTGCGATCCTCCATGTCCTTCGGCAGCAGCATCGCAGTTGCGAGCACGGCGAGCAGCATCGTGAAAACCGACATCGCTCCAAGGCACACGTCCATCACGGTCTCAAGTTGCCCCTTGAACGTCATCGCCGACATCGCCAGCGACGTACCGATGAGGATCAGCGCGAAGACCAGCATGAAGTAGAACACCTTCTGCCGGACGAGATCGCGGAATGTATTCGAGGCGATCGCCCAGATGCGCCGGGCGGAGACGAGCTTGTGCGCGGATGCGTGGGCCACCGCGGCGGGAGTGGGAGTGTCGGCGGTCATTTCTTTTCGGAAGTCACGTCGAGGAAATAGCGCTCCAGATTTTGCTGCGGCTTGTGTGCTCCCAGCACCCTGGCACCTCCTGCCTCAGCGCGTTGGCGGAGTTCGGCAAGCAGCGCGGGGGATGCATTTTCGAGGGTGATCTCAGTCTGGTTCTCGATCGAAATGAGATCATTCAGCGCGCCTTCGCGGACGAGCCTGCCGTGGTTCATGATGCCGATGCGGTCACAGATTTCCTGCACTTGGCTGAGCAAGTGCGAGCAAAGAAGAACGGTGATGCCGCGCTGCTTCAGGCGCACGATCAGGTCGCGAATCTCATGCGAGCCCGCCGGATCCACGCCCGCCGTCGGCTCGTCGAGCACGAGGAGTCTCGGGTCCTGCACGAGCGCCTGCGCGAGGCCGATGCGCTGGAGCATCCCTTTGGAATATCCGCCGACACGCCGGTCCGCCGCTGATTCCAGCCCAACAAGTGCAAGTAATTCGCGCGATCGGTCACGCAGCATTTTCCCGCCGAGGCCGCAGAGCTTGCCGTAAAAATCGAGCGTCTCCGCGCCGGTGAGAAATTTGTAGAAGTACGGATTCTCCGGGAGAAAGCCGACGTCCTCGCGGCTTTCCACGTCGCGGCTGTCGCGCCCGAAGATGCATGTCCGCCCCGAGGTCGGAGTGACGAGCCCGAGCACGATTTTCATCGTGGTGCTTTTGCCCGAGCCGTTTGGCCCGAGCAGGCCATATACGTGGCCAGCCTCGACGTTGAGCGTGAGGTTCTCCACCGCGGTGATTTTTCCGCGATTGAAGACGGAAGGATTAGAGAATTCCTTCGTCAGATTTTCGATGGAAATGGCAGGGGTCTCCATACGCCTCAGGGCTGCTGCCGAACTTCGCGTGCGCCGTTCAACCTTGCAACTTCTTGAAGCGCGCACCGACGAATTCCCAGTGGATCACGTCCTGAAACGCCTTCACATAGTCCGCGCGGCGGTTCTGATACTTGAGGTAGTAAGCGTGCTCCCACACATCGATTCCAAGGAGCGGCTGCCCGCCGGTGCTCAGCGGCGAATCCTGATTCGGCGTGCTCTCGATCGCGAGCTTGCCTTTGCGCAGGACGAGCCAAGCCCAGCCGCTGCCAAAGGTCTTCATGGCGGAGTCGGCAAACTGCTCTTGCCACTTGGCGACGGAGCCGAAGTCCTTCTCGATCGCCTTCAGCAGATCGCCCTGTGGCCCGCCGGTTCCCTTTTTCAAATGCTGCCAGAAAAGCGTGTGATTGAAATGTCCGCCGCCGTGATTGCGAATGTCGTTGCGCACGCTTTCGGGCGCGGCGTCCAGATGCTCCACGAGATCCTCGATGGTCTTGCTCGCGAGCGACGGCTCCTTCGCGATGGCCGCGTTAAGCTTCGCCACGTAGGCCGCGTGATGCTTGTCGTGGTGGATTTTCATCGTCTCCGCATCGATGAGCGGCTCCAGCGCGTCGTAGTCGTAGCCGAGCGGCGACAGTTTGAAAACCTCCGGCGCGGCCGCCGGGGCAGGCGTCTGCGCGAAGGCACCGGAAGCGGCGAGTGCGCCGGTGGTGAGGACGATGGTCTTGATGGCGTTGCGGCGGGTGAACGGAGTCATAGCGGGGCTGGATCGGATATGGGTATAACCCTGCGTCTGTGAAAATGCCAGTGAGATACGTGTGGCTTCGCAGGGAAAACAATCGTTGCGGGAAGTTGAAACCGCGGCGCGAGGATGAGAAGGTGGGCGCGATGACCGACATTGATTGGGCGAAAGTCCGCACTGACTTTCCGATTCTAGCGCAGCAGGTGAATGGCAAGCCGTTGCTCTACATGGACAACGCCGCCACTTCGCAAAAGCCGCGTGCCGTTATTGATGCGCTCGTTCATTATTACGAGCACGACAATGCAAACGTGCATCGCGGCCTGCACGAACTCAGCTCGCGCGCGACGGATGCCTTCGAGGGTGCGCGCGTAAAAGTGGCGCGCTATCTCGGCGCGGAGAGCGCGGAGGAAATCATCTTTACGCGCGGCACGACTGAGGGAATCAACCTGGTCGCGAACACTTGGGGCACTGCGAACCTGAAGGCAGGCGACGTGATTTTGCTCACTGAAATGGAGCACCACAGCAACCTCATCCCGTGGCAGCTCCTCGCGGAAAAAACCGGCGCAAAGCTGCGCTTCATTCCCGTCACCGAAGACGGTTCGCTCGCGCTCGAAAAGCTCGGCGAACTGCTCACGCCCGAGGTGAAGCTGTTCGCATTCGTCCACGTCTCGAACTCTCTCGGCACCATCAATCCTGCCGCCGAACTTTGCCACGCCGCGCGCGCAGTCGGCGCCGTCACGCTCTTGGACGGCGCGCAATCCGCCGGCCACATGCCGGTGAATGTGCGCGAACTCGGCTGCGACTTTTACGTCTTCTCCGGCCACAAAATCTGTGCGCCCACCGGCATCGGTGTGCTCTGGGGACGCCGCGAATTGCTGGAGAAAATGCCGCCGTGGCACGGGGGCGGCGAGATGATCGTGAGTGTGACCTACGAGCGCGCGACCTATAAGCAGCCGCCGCATAGATTCGAGGCCGGCACGCCAAACATCGCGGGTGCGGTGGGCTTGGGTGCGGCGATTGATTATATTGAGGGCATCGGGCGGCAGAATATTTTCGATCACGATGCAGCGCTGACTGCGCGCGCCGTGCAGCATCTCTCGGAAATCCCCGGCGTCCGCGTGCTCGGGCCGAAGCAGCGCGGTGCGCTCGCTGCATTCCACGCCGAGTGGGCGCATCCGCACGACCTCACGACTTTCGCCAATGAGCACGGGCTCGCCCTCCGCGGTGGCCACCATTGCACGCAGCCGCTCATGCGAAAGCTCAAGCTGCCCGGCACCACGCGCGCGAGCTTCTACTTTTACAACACGCTCGAAGAAGTGGATCGCATGGGCGCGATTCTCCGCGACGCGCACAAATTTTTTGACCGATGAACACCGAACTCGAAGAACTCTACCAGCAAGTCATCCTCGACCACTCCAAGCGCCCGCGGAATTTCGGCGAGCTGCCCGGCGCAGTGAGCGTGCATGGGGACAACCCGTCGTGCGGCGACGAGATCGATCTGCATGTGAAATTCCGCCCGGATGGTGGCGTCGAGGATCTGAAATTCACAGGCACCGGCTGTGCAATCAGCCAGGCGAGCGCATCGCTGATGACGATGAAGCTCAAGGGCAAGCCCCGCGCCGAGGCCGAGGAATTCATGCGCGCATTTCACCAACTCGTGACCTCCGACACCGCACCGACCATGAAGGGACTCGGCGACCTCGTCCTGCTCGGCGGCGTTCGGAAATTCCCGCAGCGCGTGAAGTGCGCGATGCTCGCATGGCGCGCATTTGAGCAGGCCCTGCATGAGCCCGGCGCGACCGTGACGACTGAGGCGGAGTGATCTTACCGCGGAGAAAAGTGCGCGTAAAGTCACCGTGCTGACGCTGCCGTCTTTCGTGGTCTTGGTGCCCGCTGCAGTTAAATTTCCCCCATCTCCAATTCGGCGCTTGCCACAGAGCATGCGAATCAGCCCGATCACGGGATGCAACTTACCGACGAGCAGAAACAGAAAGTCTCCGCATGGCTGGCGGAAGGCCTGAAGCTTTCCGACATTCAGGGCCGTCTCGGTGAGGAGTGCGGATTGCGCATGACTTACATTGACGTCCGCATGCTCGTGGATGATTTGAAGCTCGTCCCGCTCGATCCGCCCGAACCAGTGGTGGCCAAGCCCGAGCCTTCCGCGCCCGCCGCAGCAGAGGCCACCGACCCTGCTGTGCCTGCCGAGCCTTCCACTCTCCTCGCAGACCCGGCCGATGCCGCGGCCAAGCCCGCTTCAAAAATCTCCCTCATCGTGGATCAGATCGCTCGTCCCGGCACGATCGTCAGCGGCAGCGTGACCTTCAGCGATGGCAAGACGGCGGTGTGGTATCTCGACCAGACGGGACGCCTCGGCGTGACGCCGAACGAGCAGGGCTACCGTCCGCCGGAAGGCGACGTGGAGGAATTCCAGGTGATGCTGGATCGCGAACTGCAAAAGCTCGGCTACTGAGCGACGCTTCCGTGAACGAACGGAACGAACGGAACGAACGGAACGAACGGAACGAACGGAACGAGCAGCACAGCGATCCGGTTGTCGGTGCCATCGAGGCCGGTGGCACGAAATTCGTCTGCGCCATCGGCTCCGGGCCGGGTGCACAGCTTTTGGAGCGGATGCAATTTTCCACCGGGGACGATCCCGCGCGGCTGATGCACAGTGTCGCGGAGTGGTTCCTAGCGCAGGAGAAAAAGCACGGCGCGCTGGCCGGACTCGGCGTCGCATCGTTCGGACCGGTGGACCTCGATGAGCGGTCGCCGACCCACGGCTTCATCACCACGACGCCGAAGCCTGGCTGGCAGCACGCAGACATTCTCGGCCCTCTGCGCTGCGCGTTTCCGGGCGTGCCCATTGGCTTCGATACCGACGTGAATGGCGCTGCGCTCGGCGAAGCTCGATGGGGCGCGGCGCAGGGGCTGGAGGATTTTGTGTATGTCACCGTCGGCACCGGCATCGGCGGCGGCGGGATGGCGCGCGGCCGGCTGCTGCACGGGCTCGTGCATCCCGAGATGGGCCACATGGGCCTGCCGCAGCTGGCGGGCGACGACTTCGCGGGCGCGTGTCCTTTCCACGGACGCTGCTGGGAAGGTCTGTGCTCCGGCCCCGCCATCGCCAAGCGCACCGGCATGCCCGCCGAACAACTGCCGCCCGACCACCCCGCGTGGGAATTGACGATTCGTTACATGGCTCATGCTCTCAAGAATCTCACCTGCGTGCTCTCACCGCGCCGCATCATCGTTGGCGGTAGCGTGAGAAAAGGCGGACGCCTCGGCGAAGAGCGCTTCTTCGCGCGACTCCGCGCCGCGTTCCGCGAAGTGCTCGCCGGCTACATCTCCTCACCCGTGCTCACCGACACCGGCATCGCCGAATTCATCGTCCCTCCGCAACTCGGCGACGACGCCGGCGTCTGCGGAGCCATCGCGCTCGCGCACGGCGCGACGACGATGCCGCAGCCCGCAAAGCGCTGACCACCCCCCACCGACCCAGTCCACATGAAACACGTCCTCGCTCTCGCCACCCTCCTGCTCACCGGGGTTTTGTTGCACGCTCAAGAGTTCACCCTCGGCGATGCGCGGGTGCTGCCGGAGCCGAAGCCTAATTTGCCCATCTATGACTACGCTCCTGACGGGCATTGCACGGTGCTTCGCGATGGCGACAAGCTCACGATGTTTTGGCCGGGGCATGATTCCCATCGCGCTACGGGCGCTTCCATTTTCGAGATGCGCGAATGCATCAAGGTTCTGCCGATGGGCGAACCGAAGGATTTCGACAATGGCGGCGCGTGGCTCTATTCCGTCTTTCCCCGCGGTGGCCGCCGGATGCTGGGCTTCTTTCACGCTGAGGACCATGAGCTTCCCCTCAGTCCCGATTCCAAGTGGACCGCTTACAAATCCATTGCGCGCTGCATCTCGGATGACCTCGGGATGACCTGGAGCGGGCGCGCTCAGATCCTCACCGCGCACGAGCCCAAGCCTGAGACGGCTAAGTGTCCGGCCTCGGCGACCACTGCATCGTGCGGGATGATAAGAATCAGTATTTGAGTGGTTCAAGAAATGTCGTTCTTGCGATGCGCGGAGCAGTGGCGCCGTCGCCCGGAGGAGAACCTTGGGGCGAGGGCACCACTGCTCCTTTGAACAGCGGCCCTGCCTTTTTGGTGAACCGCTCTAGCCGGCGGGCGCAGCGAGCATCCGCACGCGCTGGTCGCTGAGGGGGAGTTTCATCGTGAGCGCGAGTCCTTTGCCGGAATCGTTGAGCAGTTCGATTTCGCCGCCGTGTTCGCGCACGATGCGGCGGACGATGAGCAGGCCGAGGCCGCTGCCGGCGGCTTTTGTGGTGAAGTAGGGCTCGAAGATTTTGCTCATCTCTTCCTCGGGGATTCCGCCGCCGGTGTCCGCGAAGGTGATGCTCACGAAGCGATCATCCATGTCGGTGCGGATGCGCAGGATGCCGCCGCTTTTCATCGCCTGGAATGCGTTGCGGATGACGTTGAAGAAGGCCTGTTTGATCTGCGTGCGGTCGAGGTCGAGCAGCGGAAGGTCGGAGCGGAGTTCGGTCTCGACGATGATGTTCCGGTCTGTCGTCTCGGCGCTCAAAAAGCGCACGCTTTCCTCGACAAGCTGGTTCACATTTTCGAGTCGGCGATCGAGCCGTGCGGGGCGGATTGCGCCGAGGAATTGCCGGATGATCGTGTCGAGCCGTTCGATTTCCTCCTTCGCCACGTCCACGCTTTTCACGAGATCCTTGCGCTGCGATTCGGGCAGCTTTCGCATTTTCCGAGAGAGGAGCTGGAGCTGGATATTGAGTGAGTTGAGCGGGTTTCCGATTTCGTGCGCGACACCGGCGGCGAGCATCGTGAGGGCGTTGAGGCGCTCGCTTTGAATCGTCTCCTCCGTGCTCTTCCGGCTTTCGGTGATGTCGCGCAGGATCACCGCGTAGCCGATCAGTTCCTGCTCGGTCTTCGCGGATTTTTTTGCCGGTGATTTGTCCACGCGCAGCGGGGCGACGTAGAAATTGAGGAAACGGTTCTGCGGGTAGAAGACTTCCATGTCGCGGGACACGGATTTTTCCGAGGTGGCGATGGCGTTCCAGTCGAGGCCGCGGAGTTGCTCGGAGAGCGGGCGGCCCATTGCGTCGGTGCGCTCGATTCCGAAAAATCCGCACGCGGTGCGATTCAGATAGGTGATGGTGCCGGCCGGGTCGGTGACAATGACGCCTTCGTGCAGCGCGTCGAAAATTGTCTCGAAGAACCCCTTTTCATCGGCAAGGCGCACGACGTAGTCGCGGACTTCCTCGGGGCGGACGCGGCCGAGGCGTTCGAGGAGTTTGTCGAGAAATCCGGAGTTCATCGGTGCCGTGCATAACCGCAGCCGCGCGCTTGCAAAAGCAAAAGGGCGGGCCCGCTTTCGCAGACCCGCCCTCCTGTGAGTTGTTTAAAACGTCGGCTTAGCCTTCCGCTTCGCCTTCGGCCTTCTTTTTGCGCGGTGCGCGCTTGGGCTTTGCTTCGCCTTCGGCTTTCGCTTCGGCGGCTGCTTCCTCCTTTGCGGGCTTCGCTGCCTTGCCCTTTGCCGGGGTCGGCTTGGCTTCGGGTTCGGCGACGGCGGGTTTGTCCACCCACTCGATGATTGCCATTTCGGCGGCATCGCTGCGGCGCATGCCGAGCTTCACGATGCGGGTATAGCCGCCCTTGCGTTCGGCGTTGAGCGGTCCGATCTCGGTGAAGAGCTTGCGGACTGCGCCTTCGTTATGACGGAGGTCGGCGAGTGCCATGCGGCGCGCGTGCAGCGTGCCGGTCTTGGCTTTGGTGACGAGCTTCTCGACGAACGGACGGACGGCCTTCGCTTTCGCGACGGTCGTTTTGATCTGTCCGTGGTCAATGAGGCTCACGGCCAAGTTCGAGAGCAGCGCGTTGCGATGCCCCTGAGTGCGGCCGAGTTTGACGGTTTTTCTTTGGTGACGCATTTGAGTTGTCTTCCTGTATCTGGGTTAGCCTTTGCCGGCTGGATTAGCCTTCGGTCGCGGGGCGCACTTCGGCGGTCGTCGAATCGACGAGTCCGGCCTCGAACTTCATGCCGAGTGACAGGCTGAGTCCGGTGAGCTTTTCCTTGATTTCGTTGAGCGACTTCTTTCCGAAGTTGCGATACTTCAGCATCTCCTGCTCGGACTTCTGCGCGAGCTGGCCGACAGTGGTGATGTTCGCGTTGTTCAGGCAGTTTGCCGCGCGGACGGAGAGTTCGATCTCGTTCACGGACATGTTCAGAAGCTTCTTCATCTTCTGGTTTTCCTGGTTCTGCGCGGGAGCCGTCTCGTCAAATGCCACGAGTGCCTCGTCGTAGTTGTAGAAAGGCTCGATGTGCTTGCGCAGGACGCTCGATGCCTCGATGAGCGCCTGCTTGGGATCGATGCGACCATCCGTCCAGACTTCGATGATGAGCTTGTCGTAGTCCGTGCGCTGGCCGACGCGCGTCGCCTCGACTGCGTACTTCACGCGCGTGACGGGCGAGAAAATCGAGTCAATCGGAATCACGCCGATGGGCATGTCTGCGAACTTGTTCTCGTCGCCGGTGGCAAAACCACGGCCGACGCGGACGGTGAGTTCGGCTTCGAACTTCACCTTCTTGTCGAGCGTGCAGATGATCTGCTTTTTGTTCACGACTTCGACGCCCATGACTTCCTGGATGTCTCCGGCGGTCACGTTGCCTTCCTTGTTCACGTTGATGGAAAGCGTGCGCGGCTCGTGGTCGGCGCACTTGAATTTCACCTGCTTCAAATTGAGGATGATGTCCGTCACGTCCTCGACGACGCCCGGGAGCGTCTGGAATTCGTGGTTCGCGCCGGTGATCTTCACGTTTGTGATCGCGCCGCCTTCGACGGAGCTGAGCAGCACGCGACGCAGCGCGTTGCCGATGGTCACGCCATAGCCGGCCTCAAAGGGCTCGGCCACAAATTTGGCGTAGTTTGCTGTTGCGGATGCCTCGTCCTTGACGGGCAATTTGGGTAGTTCGAAGCGGCCAAGACGTACGGCCATAGTGTTTGTTTCCTTTTGTATTTACTGTCGCTGGGTTTCCCTCGGCGCATGTGACTCACGACCTGACGGCCGGAGTCCGAGGACCAACAGCGCTATTTATTGGTGCGCAATTTTCGGGGCGTGGATATAAGCGCACCTTTTCCAGAAACACAACTCATTTTCTTGCGGGATGCGAATGTGGCTCCATGTGGCCTGGTCTCACGCTACTTCTCGGCGTGTGCCAATCTGCAGGGTTTCACTCGGAAAAATGGGTTTTTGGAGGCGATGAACCGGTGAATTGCGAGTCTATGAGAGTTATAGAAATTCGGCGGCGCTGGCATTGTTGCTGCTTTGTAATGCGGTGAAATGTTTGCGTCACACCACATGCCATCACGCCCTTCTGTCGAGGGTGTCCGCCCAGTCTTGGGGGTGCCGTCAGTTGCAACGACTGATCCGCGGAGGCAGGATTGATGGAACCAAAAAAGAGAACCCACATCGTCGGTTCATTCGCTGCGGCGCTCAAGGTGAGTGTGGCGCTGGTATGCGCGCATCTTTGCGAAAATCGCGCAATCGCTGCGACGCAAAAGGACTTACTGACGACGGCAACGAACATCTCTGCTGGCACGAGCTACGTCGGAGGCGGCACGCCCCTGACGACTTGGGACGTCACCTGGACAAACAGCACGTATTCCGCAACGACGTTTCTGCTGAATTCCAATCTCAGCATCGGCACGCTGAATGACCTCAATGCGAGCCAGGCGCTCACGCTCACGAACAATGGTACGGCGAACACGACGCTCACTCTTTATGGCGGCACCGATGCGGTGAGCGGCTCGGCAGCCGGGGATTTGATCTACGTCGCGGCAAATGGCCGTCTGACGATCCAGAACGGTACGCGCACGCTGAACCTTGCACTGGCGGCCAGCGGAAATTTCAACACCGGCGCAGGGGCATCGCTGACGATTGCATCCGTCATCTCCGGGACTGCGAATATCACGAAAACTGGCGCTGGCACGACGACGCTGACCGGAGCAAACACATTTACGGGGAACACGACCGTGAGCGCGGGCGTGCTGAATATTCAAAACGCCACCGCTCTCGGCACAACCGGAGCCGGAACGACGGTGAATGCGGGTGCGGCGCTACAGGTCCAAGGCAGCATCGCAGTCGGCGCAGAGGCGCTGACGCTGAATGGCAGCGGCATCGCGAATGATGGTGCCCTGCGCAGCATGAGCGGAAACAACTCATGGGCAGGCGCGGTGACGCTTGGCTCTGCGAGCACGATTGCTTCCGACTCCGGTACGCTGACTTTGAGCGGCGCGCTGAATAACGGTGGCTTTGCGGTCACGTATGGCGGCGCTGGAAACATCACGCCCACCGGAATCATCAGCGGCGCTGGCGGGCTCACCAAGAACGGTGCCGGCACGCTCACGCTGTCTTCGGCAAATACTTTCACGGGAGCTGTGGCGATCAATGGCGGCGTGGTGGCGATTCAGAACGCGGGCGCATTTGGCACTGCTGCGAACACCGCCAGCACCACTGTGGCGAGTGGAGCGGCGCTCCTGATATCGAATAACATCACGACGACCAATACGGGAACCTTGGTGCTGAATGGAGCCGGGGCGGGAGCGGGGGCATTGCAAAGCGTGAGTGGCAGCAACGCTTGGAATTCCAACGTGACGATTGCATCGAACACCACGATCGGTTCCTCGACTGCTGGCACTCGTCTCACGATAGGAAATGCGACCCCTTCGAATTTTTTCGCGATTGGCGGGAACACCGTGACCTTTGATGGAGCCGGTGACACGTGGCTGAATTCAAACATCGGCGTGGCCGGCGACACGGGCGGCGTGGTCAAAAACGGAACAGGACGCCTGATTTTTTACGGCACCGATACCAATTATTCGGGCAGCACCACTGTGAACGCGGGTTCGCTGGAACTCGTCGTGGGGCCTTTCAGCGGTGCCTCGCTGCGAGGCATCAATGGTCCGCTGACCATCGGCACTGGCCCGGCGAATTCCGCACTGGCCGGGACTGTGAAGGTCAACATCTGGAGCTCCTCGTACGACAACCAGATTTCATCCTCGTCTGCCGTGACGATCAATTCCGACGGAGCCCTGAATTTGGGCGCAACTCCCATGATCAATGGCGCTGGCACGACTGGCTCGACGACGCTCGGAACGCTGACCCTGAATGGCGGACAGGTCACCATGACGAGTGCCTTGAGCATCACGCCATCGGGAGGCATCACGACGAACGTCAACAGCGCGCATCAGACCGCGCAGATCACCGGTGGCACTTTGAACATCGGAGCGCCGACCATTTTCAGTGTGGCCCGCGACTCGACGATCACGAGCGACCTCACTGTGACTTCCATCGTTGCGGGCGGTTCGCTCACGAAGCAAGGAGCGGGCGTGATGACTCTCACGGGCGCAAACACGTTCACCGGCGCGACGATTGTGGACGGTGGTGTGCTGAATATCCAGAACGCAACTGGGCTCGGAACAACGGCCGGCGGAACGACCGTCAACGCTGGCGCAGCTTTGCAAATCCAAGGCAACATCTCGGTCGGCGTGGAGCCGCTCTCGCTGAACGGCAGCGGCGTCGCGAGCGACGGAGCGCTGCGCGTCATCAGCGGGAACGCCACTTGGCTGGGCCCGTTGACGCTCGGCTCTGCTAGCACGATCGCGGTGGATACGGGCACGCTGACTCTCAGTGGCACCATGAACAACGGCGGCTTTCTGGCCACCTACGGCGGCGCTGGCAACATCACGGCCAGCGGTTCGATCAGTGGCGCAGGCGGGCTCACGAAGACGGGCAGCGGTTCGCTCACACTTTCCACGGCGAATACATTCGGTGGGACGACGACGATCAGCGCGGGCACCGTCGTCCTTCAGAACAATCTCTCGCTCCAAAATAGCACGCTCGATACCTCGGGCGCTGGTGTGGTGAATGCGGGAGGGCTCGCGACGCCGACCTTTGGCGGACTCATCGGCAGCAAGAATCTCACGTCCGTCATCACCGGCGGATACACCGGCATCAGCGCGCTGACCTTGAATGTGGGCACCGGCATCACGGATTCCTATTCCGGCATCATCGCCAACGGCGCAGGAGCGACGACGCTGACAAAGACCGGGCTTGGCACCCAGATTCTCTCGGGCGCGAATGCTTACACCGGCGCGACGACGGTCAGCTCGGGCGTTCTGAATATCCAAAATGCGGCTGCGTTGGGAACCACCGCCGGCACGGCTGCCGTGAACGCAGGTGCCGCATTGCAAGTGCAGGGCAACATCGCCGTCGGTGCCGAGGCGCTGACGCTGAATGGCGGAGGCATCGCGGGCGACGGGGCATTGCGCAATGTCAGCGGGAACAATTCATGGGCGGGTGCGGTGACTCTCGGCTCTGCGAGCACGATCGCGTCCGATTCCGGCGCGTTGGCTCTCAGTGGCACGCTGAACAACGCCGGCTTTGCGGCCACCTTTAGTGGTGCGGGAAATATCACCGCCAGCGGCACGATCAGCGGTACGGGCGGGCTCGTCAAATCCGGCACCGGCACGCTTACGGTCACCGGTGCGAATACGATGACGGGCGGCGTGGCGATCAACTCCGGCACCATCGTTGCTGGCAATAACTCGGCATTTGGCCCGCTCGCCACGCAGATGATCACTTTCAACGGCGGCAAACTCGCTTCGGACAATGCAGCCCGCTCGCTTGCAAACAACCTCATCGTGAATCCCGCTTCGGGCAACGGAATCACCGGCGCAAACAGCCTGACACTCACTGGCACCGCGAGCGCGAATGGCGAATTGGACATCAACTTTGGCAACGCCGCAGCCGTGCTCACGGTGAATCCCACGGCGGCGAATTCATTTGCGCCGGGATTGATCCGGCTCACGAGCGGCACGCTCCTTCTGGGTGGTTCGGACAAAATCGGCAACACCACCGGTCTTGCGCTGGCGGGCGGAAAATTGAACACCGGCGGTTTCAGCGATCAGCTCGGCGCGCTGACGATTCAGGCGAGTTCCACGATTGATTTTGGCACGACGAACAATGTGCATCTGCAGTTCTCCAGTGCGGCGTGGGGCGGGGGAACGCTGAATGTCGCCAACTGGACCGGCAGCGCCATTGCGGCGAACAATGCGGATCAGCTTCTTTTCTCGGGAGCGGTGAGCAACGACGTCCTCAATCACATCGCGTTCGCAGGCTACGGCCCCGGCGCGATTGCGTTCGATCGCGGCAACGGGCTGTATGAAGTGGCGCCTGTGCCGGAGCCCGCGACGGTATTCGGAGCGCTGGGCCTGGCCGGGTTTGTGGCCTTCCGCGAGCGGCGTCGCATCTTGCGCGCGGTCGGCACGGCGTGCCGGCACTAAGTTCGTTTCTTCAAAGTCCCGCTTGGCAAGCGCGTGCGGCCCGCTACTTTCGCGCCCCTTTAACTCGTCCGAAACCTATCATGAACGTCGCATTTGAACCACTACCGAACTGTCTCGCGAACCTCAAAATCGAGGTGGATCCGCCAGACGTGCAGAAAAAATTTGGCGAGATCACCAGCCAGTACACGAAGCAGGCGAGGCTGCCCGGCTTCCGCCCCGGCAAGGCGCCGCGTTCGGTCGTTGAGAAAAAATTCACGAAGGAAATCCGTGAGGAAGTGACGCGCCAGGTGCTCAGCGATGCGTGCCGCGATGCGATCAAAGAGCGCAACCTGCGCGTGCTCTCACTCTCGGAAATCGAGGACGTGGAATGGGGCGATGACAAGTCGCTGAAGTTCCGCGCGACGCTCGTGCTGCAGCCGGAATTCGACGTGCCGGACTACAAGGGCATCCCGGTGACCGTCCCTTCGTCCGAAGTGACGGACAAGGACGTGGACGACTCGATCGAGGCGCTGCGCGAGCAGCAGGCGGATTTCCCGGATGTCACTCCGGCGCGCGCCGCAGCGATGGAAGACTACGTCGTGGTGGACTATGATGGCACGATCGATGGCGAGCCCGTGCATGTGAAGTTCCCGAAAGCCGGCAAGCCGCTTTCGCACAACAAGGACTTCTGGATCAAAATGACCGATGAGGCGTTTTTTCCCGGCTACTGCAAAAATCTCGTCGGTGCGAACCTCGGCCAGACGCGCGAGTTTGACGTCGAGGTGCCCACGGATTTTCCGGTCGAGGGGATGCCCGGCAACAAGATCCATTACAAGGTGACGCTCAAGGAACTGAAGGAGCGCGTGCTCCCCGAGGTGAATGATGCATTCGCCAGCAGCGTGGCGAAGGGCAAGACGCTCGATGAACTCCGCACCATGGCCCGCGAGGAACTCGTTCGCCAGAAGCAGCGCCAGGCCGAGGCCGCAAAGCGCGCCAGCGTGATGACGCATCTCACCTCGAAGGTGGAATGCGAACTGCCGACGACGCTCGTGCGCCAGCAGACGCAGAGCATCCTCGATGAAATCGTGAAGGAAAACCAGGAGCGCGGCGTGGCCGATGAAATCCTGCGTGAGCACGAGAAGGATCTCGTGGGCAGCGCCGCTGAGAGCGCGCGCGAACGCATCAAGGGCACGTTCATTTTGCTCCGCATCTCGGAGAAGGAGAAGATCACCGTCACGGAGATGGACCTCCGCCGCCGCATCGCGCAGCTCGCGGCGCGCTCAAAGATGACCTTCGACAAAATGGTGAAGGAACTTCAGAAGCGCGGCGTGATCGACCAGATCCGCGAGGAGCTGATCACGGCCAAGACCCTTGATTTCGTAGCCTCGCAGGCTAGCGTGACAGTCGAAGGCGCTTCGGCTGAAACACCCGCACCCGCAGTGGCGGAGCCGGTGAAGGAGTAACGAAGGCCACACGATACGAATTCATGATCATCCAACCCAACAACAGCATCATCCGTCCTCCGACCAACATTCCCTTTGTCCCGATGGTTTGGGAGACGGATTCGCGTGGCGAGCGCGGGCACTCTGTCTTCGACCGCCTGCTGCGGGATCGCATTGTCTTCATCGGCACGGCGATTGATGAAATGATCGCGAACATTGTCGTCGCGCAGCTCCTCTTCCTGCAGATGGACGACTCGAAGAAGGACATCCACATTTACATCAACAGCCCCGGCGGCAGCGTCACTGCGGGCCTCGCGATTTACGACACGATGCAGTTCGTCACGTGCGACGTGAATACCTACTGCATCGGCATGGCGGCCTCGATGGGCGCGGTGCTCCTCGCGGCGGGCACGAAGGGCAAGCGCTACGCATTGCCGAACAGCGACATCATGATCCATCAGGTAAGCGGTGGCGCGCAGGGCCAGGCCAGCGATGTCGAGCGCACGGTAGAGTACATGTTCAAGCTCAAGAAGCGACTGATCAAGATCCTCTCGCACCACACGGGCAAGGATGAGAAGAAGGTCCACGATGACTCTGATCGCGACTATTACATGATCTCCTACGAGGCGAAGGAATACGGTCTCGTGGACGAAGTGGTGAACTCCCGGAAGGACATTCCGAACTTCGCCGAACTCACGAAGCCAAAAAACGACTGATATCGGGAACGATTTCCGCTTATAAGTAGGGACAATGGCCCGCGCTTCCAATCTCACCATGTGCTCGTTCTGCGGCAAATCGCACGCAGAAGTTCGAAAGTTGATCGCAGGTCCGGGTGTCTATATCTGCGATTCCTGCATCAATGTGTGCAAGGGCATCCTCGACAAGGAACTCACTGAGGAGGCCAAGCGCACCAGCACCCAGCTCCGCGTGCCGAAGCCTGCGGAAATCCGCCGCCAGCTCGACAATTACGTCATCGGCCAGGAGTCCGCGAAGAAGACGCTCAGCGTCGCGGTGCACAACCACTACAAGCGCATCCTGCACAACAGCACGATCGGCGGCAGCATCGGCGGTGGCAATGATCCTCTCTCCGAGGTCGAGATCGACAAGAGCAACATTCTGCTTATCGGCCCGACCGGCAGTGGCAAGACGCTCATGGCCCGCACGCTCGCGCGCATCCTTGATGTCCCTTTCTGCATCGCCGACGCGACCACGCTCACTGAGGCCGGCTACGTCGGCGAGGACGTGGAGAACATCATCCTCCGTCTGCTCCAGGCTTCGGACTACGATGTGAAGCGCGCTGAAATCGGCATCGTTTACATCGACGAAATCGACAAGATCGGACGCAAGACCGAGAACGTCTCCATCACCCGTGATGTGAGCGGCGAAGGCGTCCAGCAGGCGCTCCTGAAAATCCTCGAAGGCACCACCTGCAACGTCCCGCCGCAAGGCGGACGCAAGCACCCGCAGCAGGAATACATTCAGGTCTCCACGGAGAAAATCCTCTTTATCTGCGGCGGCGCATTTGTCGGGATGGACAAGATCATCGAGAAACGCCGCGGCAAGAAGTCGCTCGGTTTCAGCGTCAGCAAGCCCGAAGCGGAGGCCAAGGAAGCCGAGATTCCCGTGAGCGAATTGCTCCGCCACACCGAGCCTGAGGACATGCTGCGCTTCGGAATGATCCCCGAATTTGTCGGCCGCCTCCCAGTCGTCACCGCGCTTGATCCGCTTTCCGAGGACGAACTTGTCTGCATCCTCACCGAGCCTAAGAACGCCCTGGTGAAGCAGTATGCCAAGCTCCTTTCGATGGAAGGTGTGGGCCTCAGCGTCACCCCCGACGCCCTGCGCGCCTTCGCCGAGCAGGCCGTGAAGCGCGGTACAGGTGCCCGCGCCTTGCGTTCGCTCTTTGAGAAAGTGATGCGCGACGTGATGTATGATGTGCCCAGCCGCGAGGACATCGCACAAGTCACCGTCAACCGCGCCGTCGTCGAAGGGAAGAAGACCCCGCTCATCCGTCGCAAGCAGGACAAAGATGCCGCCTGACGGCACGGAGATAAGGCACGTTCCGTCGTTTTTCCTACTTTCTTCGTTGAATCCCGCTGCATTTTTGCGCCCTATCCGCCGGTTCCTTCCCCAGTCTTCTTTATGAAAAAAGCACTCGTCACAGGAATCACAGGACAGGACGGCAGCTACCTCGCTGACCTTCTCCTCGAAAAGGGTTACGAAGTCCATGGCATCATCCGCCGCGCCTCGTCGTTCAACACTTCGCGCCTCGATCACCTCTATCAGGATCCGCACATCAACGGCGTCCGCCTTTTCCTCCATCACGGCGACCTTTGCGATTCGCTGAATCTCACCCGCCTCATTGACCGCATCGGGCCGGAGGAAATCTACAATCTCGGCGCGCAGAGCCACGTCCGCGTCAGCTACGACATCCCCGAGAACACCGGCGACATCACCGGTCTCGGCACCATCCGCATCCTTGAGGCCCTCCGCGAGAGCAAGGTGCCCGCCCGCTTCTACCAGGCCTCCTCCTCCGAGATGTTTGGCAAAGTGCAGGCCGTCCCGCAGACCGAGACCACGCCATTCTGGCCCCGCAGTCCCTACGCCGTCGCCAAGGTGTATGGCTACTGGGCCACCGTGAACTACCGTGAAAGTTACGGCATGCATGCCAGCAACGGCATCCTCTTCAACCACGAGAGTCCCCGCCGCGGTGAGACTTTCGTCACGCGCAAGATCACCCGCGCCGTCGCCCGCATAAAGCTCGGTGTCCAGAAAGACCTCTACCTTGGCAACCTCGACGCCAAGCGCGACTGGGGCTTCGCCAAGGAATTCGTCGAAGGCATGTGGCGCATGCTCCAGCAGGACACCCCCGACGACTACGTCCTCGCGACCAATGAGACGCACACCGTCCGCGAATTCTGCGAAGTCGCCTTCGCCCACGTCGGTCTCAACTGGCAGGATCACGTCAAATTCGACGCCCGCTATGAGCGCCCCGCCGAGGTGGACCTCCTCATCGGCGACTACTCGAAGGCCAAGCGCGTCCTCGGCTGGGAGCCGAAGGTGAAGTTCGCCGAACTCACCCAGATCATGGTGGACGCCGACCTCAATCAGGCGAAGCACGAGAACCGCTAGGCGGAACGCCGCCTTCGGAGTCGGGTATCCCGGGCCTCCGCAGTCTCAGCCCGAATTTCCGGCCAGTGCCCCGAGGATACCGGCCTTCCAAAGCGCGTTTGCGAGATCAATGTAGGGCCAGTCTCGGCAGAGCGTTTTCACCGACTCCTCGGTGGACGCCACGATGCGGCGCAGAACGCCTTGGAGGCATCCAATACGTAAGCGGGCTGCGATTTCGGGGCATGACTACACTTCTTCTCACTCCCATCTTCGCTGCTGCGGGCAAGGCCTTTTTGGTCTGGATGTTTGGCGGCAGCTTCGGCCTCGCAGTACTGGCGTTCTTCGTCTTCAAGGCGATGGGCAAATAGACGGTCTTTTATCCGCAGGCTGAGAAATCGGTTGCCGCGCGCCATGTGGCGCGGGATGGTCGGCGCTCTGAATCATGGACACCGCCGCTGATATTTCCACTCCGCCCGCCAAGGGGACGCGTGTCGTGATCGGGATGAGCGGGGGGGTGGATTCCAGCGTCGCGGCGTATTTGCTGAAGGAGCAGGGCTACGAAGTCATCGGCGTGACGATGAAGGTGTGGCCGCAGGACTGCATCTCGCGGGCGGAGGACAAGTGCTGCGGGCCGCAGGCGATCGCGGATGCGCGGACGGTGGCGCACGCGCTGGGCATCCCACATTACGTGGTGGACGAGGGGGAGAATTTCGAGCGCGCGGTGATTGATTACTTCACGGCGGAATATCAGGCCGGGCGCACGCCGAATCCGTGCGTGATGTGCAATGAAAAGGTTAAATTCGGCAATCTCTGGGGGAAGGCGAAGAGCATCGGCGCGGAGGTCATCGCGCCGGGGCACTATGCGATCATCGAGAGATGGTTGAAGGAGGAAGGCGGAAGGATGAAGGGGGAGGGGCAGGGATCGTCCCCGGCGGAGATTTCATCCTTCATCACTCATCCTTCTGCCTTTCACGCCGTGCTGCGCAAGGGCCGCGACCCGCGGAAGGATCAGTCGTATTTTCTCTTCTCGCTGCGCCAGCCGCAGCTCCTGCGCGCGCTGCTGCCGCTCGGCGGGATGGAGAAGACGGAGATTCGCGCCATCGCGCGGAAGCTCGGGCTGAAGGTCGCGGAGAAGCAGGACAGCCAGGAGATCTGCTTCGTGCCTGGGAACGACTACAAGGCGTTCCTGAAGTCGCACATGGGCGAGGGGGAGTTTCACCCCGGCGGCATTTTCGACAAAAGCGGGCGGCGCATCGCGGAGCACGACGGCATCGAGATGTTCACCATCGGCCAGCGCAAGGGTCTGCCGGGCGGTTCGCCGAAGCCGGTGTATGTGATCGATATAGACCCCGCGACGAGCAGCGTGATCGTGGGCGATGCGGAGGATCTCATCACGGAGGAGTTCACGATGGACCACTGCATGTGGCACAGCGAAGCGAGTGAGCCTTTCGACGTGACGGTGAAAATCCGCTACGCGCATCCCGGCGCGGCGGCGACGGTTTTTCCCGGTGAAAATGGCGAGGCCCGCGTGCGATTGCACGTCCCGGCGCGAGCGGTGACGCCCGGACAGGCAGCGGTGTGCTATCGCGGCGATGAAGTGCTCGGCGGCGGCTGGATCACGCGGCAGAAGGTGGCCGAGCGCAAGCCGGTGCTGGCCGAGCCGGAAGGTGATCTCGAAACGCTCACCGGGCTCGGTGCGGGCTGCGGCGCAAAGCGATAGCCCGGCGGCATGACCGACGTGGTCATTTTGCTCAGCAATTTTCCCGACGCAGCGACGGCGCGGAAGGCGGTGCGCGCGCTGGTGGAAGAGCGGCTCATCGCGTGCGGCAACCTGATCCCCGGCGTGGAATCCATCTACGAATGGAAGGGCGTGCTGGAGACGAGCACGGAGGTGATGGTCGTGTGCAAGACGATCGCGGAAATTGCGCCGTCAGCGCAGGAACGGCTACGCTCGCTGCATCCGTACGAGGTGCCGGAGATATTGCAGATTACCGTCAGCGCCGGCTGGCCGGATTACCTCACTTGGGTCGTTGCGCAGTGCGGGCCTGTGCGCTGAAGCTCACCGTTCGACTGAGGTGTGCGGGAGCTTTTGCCCGGGTGGATTCAGCGGCATGACTTTCCAGATCAGCTCACCGCCGCCGATCGTGAGCCACGCGAAGCTTGGGTGAGCACCCATTTTTGGACGCGTGATGCAGCCCGGATTCAGGAATCGCACGCTGCCGATGGTCTCGTCGCGCGGCACGTGTGTGTGGCCATGGAGGAAAATGTCGCATTCGGGTGGCTTCCGCGTGGGAATGTGTTCGAGGTGAAAACGCACGCCGTCGAGGGTGATGTCGAGCTTGAGCGGCCACGCGGTTTCCGCATCGCAGTTGCCGCGCACCACTTTCAGCGGCGCGATCGTTTCGAGCGTTTTGAGGATCACTGGCGAACACACGTCGCCGAGGTGCCAGATTTCATCCGCGCCACGGATCGCTGCGCAGACGCTCACCGGAAGACGGTCGTGGGTGTCGGAGATGACCGCGATGCGCATCGGCGGCTACCGGCCCCTTGGGATTTCGCGCCGCGATTTTTCCTGCACGTCGAAGTTGTTCTTGATGACTTCGAAGACGCGCGCGCCGGCGACTGGTTTGTCGGTAATGAAGTCCAGATTCCCATCGCGACCGATGACCGCGATGAGGAAATCTCCGCGCATCCCGTACGCGGCGGCGACTGCGGGGCCATTGCTTGCGAGCACAAACGGGATGTCGCTTGGCACCGTGCCACCGCCATCGCTCAGCGCCGCGATAAACACCGCTCCACGACTCGCGCAGTCGTGGTAGGTGTTCACGAGACTCTTCATTTGTGTGCGCAGCGCCTTTGTCTTGGCGCTCTGCGCGATCACGAGAACCACGGGCTGCCCGCGCAGGCTGCCGAGGGTGTTCTTACCCGCGCCGCCAAACGTGAACGATGGCGCAGGACGCACCACCCCGGCGTCCGCACACGTGGCCAGCGCGGCAAAAATCGCGAGAGCTGCGACGCGTGCAAATGAATGAAGGCGCCGGGCGGCCATCGTCAGACCTTCATGATGTCCGCCTCCTTCGAGGCGAACCCGTCGTCCACTTTCTTCACATAGTCATCGGTGAGTTTCTGCACGTCCTTCTCGTATTTGCCGAGATCGTCCTCGGTAATGGCGCCTTCCTTCTGCGCCTTCTTCAGCCCTTCCATGCCTTCGCGGCGGGCGGAGCGGATGCGCACGCGAGTCTCCTCGGAGATGTTCTTCAGCGTCTTCACGAGGTCGCGGCGGCGTTCCTCGCTGAGCGCGGGGATCGGCAGGCGGATGATTTTCCCATCCACGCTCGGCATGATGCCGATGTTGGATTCCTTGATCGCCTTTTCGATCGCCTGAGTCGTCGCGGCGTCGAACGGGCTGATCACCAGTAGGCGGGGTTCCGGGGACGAAATGAGCGCGAGCTGCTTGAGCTTCATCATTGAGCCGTAGGCCTCGACATCAATGCCCTCGACGAGCGCGGGAGACGCCTTGCCTGTGCGCACGGTGGAAAATTCGTGCGCCATATATTCGGCGGCTTTGTCCATGCTTTCCTCCGTGTTCATCATGATTTCATCGGGATCCATAGCGGTGTGTAGTTGGGTTATTCGGGGGTGACGAGTGTGCCGATCTGTTCGCCGAGCACGACCTTGCGGAGCGCGCCTGCTTCGAAAAAGTTGAAGACCACGATGGGCATCTGGTTGTCCTGGCAGAGGCTGAACGCGGTGGAATCCATGACATTCAGCCGCTTTTGCAGCGCCTCGCCGTGCGTGATGCGGTCGTATTTCTTCGCCGTGGGATCCTTCATCGGATCCGCAGTGTAGATGCCATCCACCTTCGTCGCCTTTAAAATCACATCCGCGCCAATCTCATTCGCGCGCAATGCAGCGGCTGTGTCGGTGCTGAAGAATGGGTTCCCTGTGCCGGCGACAAAAATCACGATGCGTCCATCCTCAAGCTGGCGTACGGCGCGGCGGCGGATGAATGGCTCGGCTACTGAGTCCATGCGGATCGCGGTGTGAACGTGGGTGCGGACGCCTAGCGCCTCGATCGTGCTCTGCAGCGCGAGGCCATTGATCACCGTCGCGAGCATTCCCATGTAGTCCGCAGTCGTCCGTTCCATGCCGCGGTGGCTTGCGCTCAGGCCGCGCCAGATGTTGCCGCCGCCGATGACGATGCCGATTTCCACGCCCATCGAATGCACCATCTGGATGTCCTCGGCCATCCGCTGCGCGATTTCCGGCGAGATGGTTTCGTGACTGCCGGGAGTGCGCAGTGCCTCGCCGCTGAGTTTCAAAAGGATTCTGCGGAACTTCGGTGTGGCGATCTTGGTTGCGGACTTTGGCATCGGTCCAGACAGAAAAGCGAAAGCGCTTCCGCAAGGGAAGGGGAAATGCGTTTTCGCCTCTCAAAGTGTCGCCTCTCCGAGCCTGCGCTGGAGGAGAAGATGGAAATTCCCGAGTGGAAATTCGTCATCGTGCACGAGCCCGAGCCAAGCCTTCGGGTCGCTCTCATCCGACAGCGCGTTGGGCTTCCAGCGCGAGCCGACATTCGGATGGACGTGCCGGCTCACGAGTTCGTGCGCCTCCAGCCACAGCGCGACGCGCGAGCACTCCGCGCCGGTCTTGTAGAGCGTGTGGAGTTCCGCATCGAGCGCGGCCATTGCATCCGGCAATGCGTCCCAGCGGATTTCAAGATGGTTGTCGCGCCACAGCACGGCGTCACTTTGATGCAATGCACCGAAGAGAATCTGCCCGCCGAGTGCATCGTAGTTCCGCACGCGCGTCCCGGTGATCGGAAAGCGGAGGATGCGATCCAGCACGATCGCCCAGCACACGTAACGCGCGAATGGGAAGCCCTCGTTCGCCAGCCGGTGTGCCTCGCCGAATGCGCGCACATCCACGCGCAGTTCCTCGATGGCATACATCCAAAATGGCGCGCGCTGCCGGATCATAAAAGGGTCGAACGGCAGTTCGCCGAGCGCGTGCGCCTGATCGTGGATGAGGTCCCAGAGCGCGCAGACTTCCTCGATGAGCGTGCGGTTCGCGAGCAGGCATTCGAGTTCTGGGAAAAGCCGCAGGCCGGTCGCATTCGCAGCGCGCAGTGCGGTGGATTGCAGGCGCTTTGCCTCACGGTCGCAGAAGATGCCGCCGAAGTGATTCGTCGCGCGGCTTGCGACGGACACCGTCTCGGGAAAAAGCACCGCGCATTCGCTCGCGTAGCCGTCGGTAAAATCGGTGAGGCCAAGCGGGACGAATTTCGGATTCGGATAGCGCCCATGCTCTAGCGCTGCGAGCCAGTCCGGCCACGCCGTGCGAATGAGCATCGCCTCGAAGCGCACGGCGGAGGATCCATTCGGTGTGTACATCGGAAAGACGACGAGATGTTCGAGCCCGTGGCGGCGATACTTTTCCGGACGGAACGCCGCGAGCGAAGCCGCGAAATCCGGACGGCTAAATCCGCCGTCCTGCCACGCAATAAAATTCTCCGGCAGGCGATCAAGATACTCCGTCTCGTGAGGGAAATGCCGGGCGAGTTTTCCGATTTCGCCGACCGCCGCCTTGGTGAGTTTCGTCGCGCCGTCGTGATTGCTGAGTCCCACGCTTCCGTCGGGTTCTTGGATTGCGCGCAGCGTATTAATGATGCCCTTCAGCCGCACCCATGCGTGCGACAGCGCGATGGATTGCGGATTTTCGACAAGCAACGTCGTCTGATCAGCACGACGACAGGCGGGAGCTGCGAGCCAGTGCGCGATGTTCAGCCAGAGCTGCAAGTGGTCGTACTCGCCGATGTGTTCGTCGCCGAAGAGCAGCGAATCCGTGACGACAACGATGCGCCCGAGGCCGAGTTCCGCGCAGCCGATGACGCAGGCTTGCGACGGATGTGCCTGCGGCGAAGCACGCCATGCGGCGCTCGCGCCATTCGTCACCGAGCAGGAGCCAGCGCGGTAAAAGCACGCGCTCGACGCGAGATGGCCGAGCGGCGAGCCGGGCGCGGGCTCCGCAAAGAACCACTCGGGATTTCCTGGCACGCACGCGCTGCGGTCGAAGACGCGCGTGTTCTCGATGTGCAAGCCTGCTGGTGCGAGCAGATCGTTCAGATTGTCCCCATATTTGTCGTGCTCGTATTCCGTCACCACGAGCAGCCCGCCGCCCGCGCGCACCCACGCGAGCACGGCATCAATTTCCTCCGGCGCGAGCGCTGGCGGGCCGGAGGAAGTTGTGCGTTCCCATCGCGGATCGCACGGGTGCAGCAGCGCAAGCACGTCCGCGCTCACAAGCAGTTCGGAGGTGAGCGGTGCGTCGCGATTGCGCAGCACTTCAAAGTCACGCTCGGTGAGCAATTCCGCTGCGCGCGAGTATGAGGAACTCAGCGGGTCGTCGTGTGCGAATTCCGTCGCCCGTTGTGCGGAAAGTGACCAGCTCTCGCTGTGAAACTCATCGGCGAGAAAGCGGACGAACTTTCGCGGGGCGGGGTTCATTGTTTTGCCTCCGGCGCAAAGATACTCGCAACGCGCAGATCCGCAACGCGCCGTAGCCATGCACTGGGAGCGGCGACATTCCTGTCGCCGACCTTCGGTTGCGCCGGAGGCGCACCATTCGCGGTAAGTCGGCGCGTGGGTGAACGGCATGCGCGTGTGCGTTGTGGTCGAATGCGGCGACTTGGAAGTCGCCGCTCCCAGCCGTAGCCTGCGCTCTCACGAGCGTGGCTACGTGAGCCGTCCGCGCCAACTGACGCACCGCCAGCGGCCCGCCCACCACACGCGCGATGGCAGCCAGGCGACGATCCACATCACCGTCTCGACCAATGTACTAAGCAGGACGGCCAGCGGCAGGATGAGAATCGGGAATCTGAGCATGCCGGAAAACATCGCCGCATTCCCGATGCGCAGGACGGCGATGAGCATTGCCCAGTTCCAAAATGGCGGATGCAACGCCACAGCAAGAATGGCGAAACCGAGCGTGTGCAACACCGGCAGGCCGAGCGCGCCCGCCGGTGTCGCCGCCCGATACGTCACCGCGACGCGATGCTGATGGCGAAGGTAATCGCCCCACGTCATCGGATCGCTATCAAGCGTGAGCACGCTGCGGCTCAGACGAACGGTGTGACCGCGTGCGGTGAGTTTTGCGCCGAGCTGATGATCCTCCGCGAGGTCGCGGCTCAGTGATTCCCAGCCGCCGATGGAATGGATGTCGTCAGCCTTCACTCCGATACACGCTCCGAGTGTGAACGTGATTTTTCCCGCGAGCATGAGGCCCGGCCAGAGCGTGAGCAGGGCGGGGCAGGCATCGAGCGCTTGCGGGAAATTGCGGAGGTTTGCGAATCGGTAGCCGACGGTCTGAACGTCTGCGCGGCTTGCGTGCCACTCTCGGCGGAAGGACTCGATGAAGTCCGCATCAGGCATCGCCTCGCTGTCGGTGAGCAGCCAGTGGGCGTGCTTTGCGAGCGGGGCCATCTGGATGAATTTTGAGATTTTAGGATTCGGTGTGCGGTCACGTTCGCACGCTACGACTGAGATGAGCCGCTCGCTGTGACGTGTGCGCAACGCTTGACACGCTGCGAACTCCGTCGAACCCGCATCCGCGCCGAGGAGAATCTGATCGCCAGCGCGGCTGCCGCGCACGAGCGCTTCGAGTTTTCCATCGAGGTCCGGTACGCCGCCCTTCAGTGCGCGCCAGAGCGTGAGCGGCGGAGTGTCTGCGTTTTCCGGAATCGCCGGCACGCGCAGATGCCGGAGCAATTTGAATGCGGCGGCGGCGTGGAGCACGATGCCACACACCGCGACGCCGAGCGAGGCGAGGGCGAAAATCGTGGGCAGTGATTCCGGCATGGAGATTGGCGTTGCGAGTGGGGCGGCATCATGCTGACAAGCAGCCATGAAAGACAATACGCGCCGCCTGCTGCTCACGGGCGACGACTTTGGCCGCAGCCCGGCGGTGAACGCTGCAATCGAGCAATGGTACCGCGCGGGCGCGCTGACACAGGCAAGCCTGATGGTGAACGAGCCGGGCGCGGAAGAGGCAGCGGAGATCGCGCGGAGAAATCCCGCGCTGCGCGTGGGATTGCACCTCACGCTGTGTGATGGGCGCGCGTCGGATGGGCGGATGATGCAGCATTCGCCGGCGCTGAGCGGACTGAAGTTTGCGTTTTTTCCCGGCGCACGCGCATGGCTGCGCAGGGAAATTGCGGCGCAGTTTGCCAAGTTTCACGCTCTCGGTTTTGCACCGACGTATTGGGACGGTCACACGCATCTGCACCTGCACCCGGTAGTGCTCGCACTCACAATTCCGATCGCGGTGGAGCACGGTTTCCGTTTCACGCGGCTCGTGCGCGAGCCGGATACCTGCGGTTTTTTGCCTCGTGTGTTTTCGTCACTCAGCGCGCACGCCGCGCCGAAATTGAAGGCGACGGGAATCGGGTTTGCCGATGCCGTGTTCGGCCTGAGCAAGAGCGGGCGGATGGACCTCGACGAAGTGCGGCGTGCCGTGGCATGCGCGTCCGAACGGCTGACGGAGATCTATTTTCACCCCGGCGCGGAGTCGGTGCTGAAGGACCCGGCGGAGGTTGCCAATGTAGTGCCGACGACTCGTCGGCACTGAGGGTCAGCGTCACGACGATCGTGATTTTACGTGCAAGCTTCCGATTCGCACGAAGAGCCGACGGGTCGTCGGCTCCACATTGGCGGTCGGCTCTCACGGAATCCTACCTCAGCCCAGCCCGACGGAAGTCGTGACGCATCCAACCGCAAATCGCGGGCTGACCTCTTTCTGCGTGGCGACGAATACCTCTACGCTTTCCGTAGCCGCGCCGGCTGCGGCGATGCGCTCCCTCACGGCGTTTGCCGCGAGGTCGGGTGAATTGCAGTCGCGGCTGAGATGGCCGAGCACGGCGCGGCGGAGGTTTGCGCCGAGCATTTCCACGAGGACGTTTGCGGCGGCGGCATTCGAGAGGTGGCCGTGTCGGGACATGATGCGCTGCTTCGTGGACCACGGGCGGCGCGTGTCGAGCTGGAGCAATTTCTCGTCGTGATTTGCCTCGATGAAAAGCGTGTGCGCCTGCCGCACGCGCTCGCATGCGAGCTTTGTGGCAAAGCCGAGGTCGGTGAGGAATCCGAGCGATTCGCCGCCGTGGTGCATCATGAAGCCGACGGGATCCATCGCGTCGTGCGGTACGCTGAAGGTCTGCACGGCGATGTCCTTGATTTCAAAATCACCGCCGGTGGTGAATACGCGCCAGTCCACCTTTGACTCGCCCGCCGAGCGCCGCAACACCTCGGCGGTGAGGCCATTTGCATAGACTGGCGTGCCAAATTGCTTGCACCACACCTCCACGCCGCCCGCGTGGTCGCTGTGCTCGTGCGTGAGCAGGATCGCGTCGATCTCGATCGGGTTCACGCCGCACAGCGCGAGGCGCTCGCGCATTTGCTTTGCGCTCAGTCCGCCATCGAGCAGCACGCGAGCCTTTGCGGACTCGACGAGCGCGCAATTTCCCGCGCTGCCGCTGCCAAGGATGGTGACGTGAAACATCGCACGCAGTTTTTCCGCGCATCGCGAGCCGTGTCGAGCGCGGCTTCGGAAAAATGTGACGCCCGCGAGTCCGCCGCACAACTTTCTGCCGCACAACTTTCTTGCACCGTTTCGGAATTCGCGCAGGATGTTGCGTCGCTTTCAGGATGGGTGGCAGAGTGGTCGAATGCGCACGCTTGGAAAGCGTGTTAGGCTTTACCGTCTACGAGGGTTCGAATCCCTCCCCATCCGCCACTTCCGAAAGGAAGCGCGGTGTCTGGATGGCGCATTGTAAGAAGGTCATCGGTCAGATACGCGAGAGCCGGTCGTCTTACACTCCGCTGGATTCATGTTATGAAAACCTCTCCCTTTGGCGTCTGCATTGGAAACTCTTCATTCGTGGCGTTTGCCATGTTGCTTTGCGGATGCGGCGGGGTCGGGGATTCCCTGAAGCTTCAGCGCGCGGTGCTCGTGAAGGTGCCGATTGAGGAACCGATTCCGAAGGGCAGCGGGAAGGGGTGGGAATTCCGGCATGTGCTGGAGGCTCCTCGTACGGGGGACCGCGCCGGGCAGTGGTATGCGGCTTGGAACAATGAACGGCCTCTGCGCACGGCGTTCTATTTGCCCTACTGGAAGACGCTTTTTTCCCGTGCACCGGAGATTGCGGATGCGACGCACGAGGCTTTTGGGGCCTACCCGCTGCTCATCGAGCCGAACAAGACGTTCCGCAACATCATGGCAAAGCCTGCGATGGATCCAAAGCCCAGCATGGCGGTGAAGTCGGAATTCGGCTCAGGCGCGAAGCTGGTCATAGGCAAGCTGCCGTCGAAAGTGTGGCCGGATAATCGTCGAAAGGAGGGCGGGCAGTTTGTCATCGATCCGATGTGGCATCTGGACGATGAGCACTCGCAGCTTGCTCGGGCACGCGGTCGGTTTGTGAAGCCGGGCGAAGGCATCGTGATTGGCCATCTCGATAACGGGCTCGACGGGCATCATGCAGCCGCGCCTTTGAATCTCGCGCGAGAGGACCGTCTTGCGAATGCCGTGGGACTTCTCGAATACGCTCGGAAAAAAAGCCGTGACGATGAGAAGCGTCGCCGCGGTGAGAAGGTGGACGAAAACGATCCGCCCAGACTTCCCGATCCACCAGAGCGAACGGGCGGGTCGCATGGCATGGGCACGATCGGCCTGCTCGCGGGTGGCTGGGTGGCGATGGATGAGAAGGAGGTGCCGGGCGGGCGCATCAAGGGCTACTACGGCTGGCTCGGCGGCGCGCCATTTGCAAAAGTCGTCCCGGTGCGCGTGGCACCGTGGGTTTTCTCGGCGAGCACGGGAGAACTGGCATACGGGATCGACTACGCGAGCCGCGTGAAGGGCAGCGATGTCATCACGATGAGCCATGGCGGCTCGCCGACTCAGGCGTGGGCGGATGCGATCAATGCGGCCTACGAGCGCGGCACTGCGATCTTCGCGGCGGAGAGCGATTTTTTCTCATTCATGCCTGAGCCGTTCATGCCGAACGGCATCATCCTCCCATCGAGTCCGGTCTATCCCGCGGGCTTCCGCCGTGTGGTCGGCGTGACGGGTGTCACTGCGGACCACGGCAGCTACGCAAAAAATACAATCGCGCGACTGCTTCATTCGCCACGAGGGCTGCTCGATTGGGCATTCCGCGGCAGCTACGGTGCCGATGGGACGAGCACTGCGTTTCTCCGCATGAATAGCAAACCCGATCCGAGCCAGACACGCAGGCTGGGGCAGCTTCGTCCGTATCCGGTCGCCGGGTATTCGCCGAATGTCCCGTGGCTCGTCACCCGCAAGGAAAACGGAGTGCCCATCGCGGACGGCGTGGACCTCGATGGTGCCGGCACTTCCGCCGCGACGCCGCAGGCCGCTGCCGCTGCTGCGCTTTGGCTGCAAAAGCACCGCGGTGAGTTTTCTGAAAAAGAATGGCACGGCTGGCAGAAGAGTGAGGCGGTCTATCAGGCGCTGATGCGGACGGCGGACCGTCAGGGAAAGGTGGAGCCCGAACGTTACCTCGGCCTGGGCGGAGTGCGGGCCGACGACGCGCTCAAAGTAAGCTACGCGGACATCCGCAAATCGCAGCGGCCGCACGCGAGTGCTGATGATCCGCCGGATTCACCGCCGGATTCACCGCCGGGCAGCCTGTGGTTTGAGCGGGCACCGAATGATTACTTCGACGGCGCGCGCAGCTTCTGGGGAATCCTGGGACTTCAGACGCTCAGGTCGGTGCCGATCGGCCAGCGCGCGATCCTCTATCAAAAGTCACGCGTTGGAGAGACTCCCACTCAGGCGCTTCAGCGGCTCTATTTTAACATGATGCTCCTGCACGAATGGCACAGCGGCGACATCCCGAAAAAAGGGAGCCAGGAGAAATCGTTTTGGGAACGCGCGGGCCGGAAGGCACAGGATGCATCGAAGCACGCCAGTCGTAGGTAGTGCGTTCCATTGGCGAATGGCGCACCAGACGGGAGTTGCCGGTATGTGTCTCGGCGCATACGGTGCGCGCGACGATGAGCCAACCAGCCGCACAGATTTCCGCACGCGAACTTTTCCGCTCATTCAAGATGGGCGAGCGCACCATCGAGGTGCTGCGCGGTATCACGCTCGACATCACGCTAGGCGAATCGCTCTTTCTTTGCGGTGCGAGCGGCGCGGGGAAAAGCACACTCCTCTATACTCTCGCGGGACTGGAGCGGCCGGAGAAAGGGGTCGTGAAATTTGGCGAGACGGATGTGTATGCGCAGTCGGAGCGGAATCTCGCGAAGCTGCGGAACACGAAGTTTGGCTTTGTCTTTCAGGCGTATCATCTGCTGCCTGAACTGACGGCGCTCGAAAATGTGATGCTGCCCGCGCTCATCGGTGGCTCGGACAAGCTGGATGCCGCACAAGCCGCACTCGAACGCGTCGGACTCGGCGAGAGACTGCATCATTTGCCCGCCGAACTCAGCGGCGGCGAACAGCAGCGCGTAGCCATCGCCCGCGCTCTCATTAATAATCCAGAGGTGATTTTCGCCGATGAGCCGACGGGCAATCTCGATTCAGCGACGGGCGGCAGCATCGTGGAACTGCTGCTGAATCTCGTGCGCGCCGAGAAAAAGACGCTCGTCGTGGTGACTCACGATCGCAATCTAGCGAAGCGCGGCGATCGTTTTCTCGACATGCGCGACGGCAAGATCGTGGAAGACTCCGCGACTGCCGCGGCCTGATTGCGGCGGCCCGTATCGCTACGAGAGCAATGGGCGAATCACCTCGCCATGCACATCGGTGAGGCGGCGATCGATCCCGTTGTGCCGGAAGGTGAGCTTCGTGTGATCGATGCCGAGCAGGTGGAGGATTGTCGCGTGAATGTCGTACACCTGCGTCGGATTCTTCCGATCCTGCGGCTTGTATCCCCATTCGTCACTCTCGCCATGCGTGATGCCGCCCTTGATGCCTCCGCCGGCGAGCCAGTTTGTGAAGACATACGGGTTGTGATCGCGTCCTTTGCCGCCTTGCGATGAAGGCATGCGGCCGAATTCTGTCGTCCACAAAATCACAGTGTCATCGAGCATGCCGCGTTGCTTCAGGTCTTGGATGAACGCCGCGCAGCCACGCGCCATGCCGAGCGAAAGCGGGCCGTGGTCGCGCGAGATGTCCTCGTGCGAATCCCAGTTGCGGCGCGGGAAGCCGTTGTCGTTGCCACTCCACACCTGCACGAAGCGCACGCCGCGTTCGAGGAGTCGGCGTGCGGCGAGGCATTTCTGTGCAAAGTAGAATGATTCCTCGTCCGCATTGATCTCGCGCGGCCAAGTCTGCGGTCCCCGGTCGAGCCCGTAGTGCCTTTGCACATGTTCAGGTTCGTCCTTGAGATTCAGCGCCTCGGGCGCGGCGAGTTGCATGCGTGCAGCCAGCTCGTAACTGCGGATGCGGGAGTCGAGCCGCTGGTCGCCTTCACGCGAAGCGGCGTGCGTGCGGTTCAGCTCCGCCATGAGTCGCTGCGCGTCGGCCTCACTTTTTGCATTCACAAAATCACCGCTCTTGTGCGGAAAAAGATCCGCAATCGGCGTCTCGGTGCCGGGATAGATAATCGTACCGCTGTGCTGCGAAGGCAGGAACGCCGAGTCCCAGTTCTTCACGCCATTCGATCCGAACCCGCGATGATCGGGCAGCACGACGAAGGTCGGCAGATTGTCATTCATCGAGCCGAGCCCGTAGCTCACCCAGCACCCGGCACCGGGAAAACCGGGGAGCTGAAAGCCTGTCGCCTGAAGCAGCGTCGCCGCGGAGTGGACGCCGGATTTGCCGACGAGATTGTGGACGAACGCGAGGTCGTCCACCACGCCGCCGAGTGGTGCGACGGTGTCGCTCAGCATCTTCCCGCTTTGCCCGTATGGTGCAAAATTCCACACCGGCTTCAGCCACGGACCGAGTCCGTTTTGAAAAGCCTCGACGTGCTCACCGAAGTCGCTGGCCTGACCGTGCCGCTTCACCAGCTCCGGCTTATAGTCGAACAAATCAATATGGCTCGCAGCACCCGCCATGAAGAACTGCACGACACGTTTCGCTTTTGCGGGATGATGCAGTTTTCCGCTGAGCATTCCGCCGCCTGCGAGCGCCTGCTCGCCGCCGAGCATCGAGGCCAGCGCGATGCCTCCGAGCCCGCCGCCCGAACGCCAGAGGAATTCGCGGCGCGAAATCGCTGAAGAAATTTTGCAGCGATGAAAGGGTGAGTCGTTTTTCATGGCGTCAGTCCACGAAGGTGAATTCGTTCAAGTTCAGCAGCACACGGCAAAGGTTCGACAGACCATTCTGTTTTGCGAAAGCGGCGAGCTTTTCACGCTCGGCATCGCTGGGTGTGCGACCGAAGGCGAGCTGGTGTGCGTGCGTGATTTGCGCATTGAGGTCGGGGGCCTCGCGCTGCAGGCGTTCGGCAAAATGACGCGACTGCGTGAGCATGAAGCCGTTGTTCAGAAGCGCGAGCGCCTGAAGGGATGAGAGGCTTTCATTGCGGCGATCCACACGCATCGAGGGGTCTGCGCAATCGAGCGACGTCATCCACGGATGCGTCTGCGAGCGGACGATGAAGCGATAGATGGATCGTCGCCACGTCTTCGCATCCTCGGGATCTGCGAGGCCATATTCGTAGTGCGGTGAATGCTCGGGATGCTGCACGACAAAGTCCTGCCAGCCCGGCCCGCCCGCGGTCAGATCCAGTTTCCCACTCATCGCGAGGACGGAATCCCGCACGGCTTCGGCTTCGAGCTTGCGGCGGTTTTGACGCCAGAGGAGGGCGTTGTTTGCATCGAGTTTTTCCGCCGAGGGATTGCCTGCCGATGCCTGCCGATACGTGGCGCTCATGACGATCAACTTGTGCAGCCGCTTCATGGAACCGCCGTTCTCGCGAAAATCCGTGGCGAGCCAGTCGAGCAATTCGGGATGCGTCGGCAGGCTGCCGTTGCGTCCGAAATCATTCGGCGTCTCCACGAGTCCGCGACCGAAGTGGTATTGCCAAACGCGATTTACGATGGTGCGCCACGTGAGAGGATTGCGCGGGTCGGTGATCCATCTCGCGAGAGCTGCGCGGCGCTCGCCTTCGGGTGCATCGGGTGCGATGGAAAATCTCGCCGGCTCAAAGGTCAGCGCCGAGAGCGAGCCTGCGAACATTTCCTTGCCGGGATGTGTGACTTGCCCTCGGGCGAGCAGGGAAATCAGTCGCGGCTTCCCGCCGTTCGCGCCCGTGCCGGAGAAACTGCCCGAGCCTTTGTGAATGCCGCCCGCAAAGACCGTGTTCGGAGGAGGCAGCTTTTTCAGATCGGATTCGATGCGCTTTGCTTCTGCAAGCAGCGCGGCACGTTTGGATATGACCACTTCATCCGCCGCGCCCAGCAGAAGTGCGTCGCGCTCCTTCGTGAGCTTCTCTTTTTCATCCGCAGACTGCGCGACAGGCGCGATGCCATCGGTAAGATTCGCCTTTCTCCAGCGGGGCGGTGCCTCGATGGAATCGAGCGCAGTGACAGTCTTGCCTTCCGCGAGGTTCTTTTGATCGGCGTCGAAAACCTGCAGTTCAGCGAGCGCAAAAATGAAGTCGCTCTTTCGGGGCGCAAGTTTCGTCACGGTCACGCGGACGTAGCGGCCGGCGATGCCGTCATCCTTCGCACCGCCGGTGGTGAAGGGCTTGAGGCCGGGATTTTTGAAGTCGGCCATGAAAGTCTCATCGTGCCTGCGCCACAGCAGCGTCACGTTGTTTCTGAATTCCGGATCGTCGCTCGCCTCGACTTTGAAGCGCTCGGGAAATCCGAAGCCTGCGCCGATGGAATTGAAATTATCGTAGCACGGCAGAAGCGTGACGTGGTCGATGGGTACACTTTTTCCGAGATCCACCTGCACCCATTTTACGGCTTCCTGATTCGGCGAGATGGCGCTGTGGTATCCATAGTCTGGACTGGTGTTACCGAGCTTTTGCGCTGCGGCTTTCGATGCACCTTCGATGCTTCTGGTGAGTTCCGCGAATTTCGCACCGGCCTTCTTTTTCAGCGGCTCCTCGATGGCGGCGAGTGCGGCTTCGGCGTCCCGTTGCTGCCGCGTCAGGTCGGCAAAGCGCGCGTTGGTCGTGTCGTCGGCGTAGTATTTTCTATCGGTGCGATCGAGTGCGGCGAAGACGGCTTGCAGCGAGTAGTAATCCTCCTGCGTGATGGGATCGAATTTGTGATTGTGGCATTGCGCGCAGTGGACGGTGGCGCTGCAAAAGGTGCCGATCGTGTTTGCGACCATGTCGTCGCGGTCGAGGTGGCGCGCGATTTTTCCATCCGTCTTTGTCTCCGGCACCTCGGCGTGGCCGATGTAGTCCCACGGTCCGGCGGCGATGAAGCCGAGCGCCTCGATGCCGTCGCGCGTGGCGGGGAAAAGCACGTCGCCGGCGATCTGCTCCTGCACGAACCGCGCGTACGGTTTGTCCTCGTTGAAAGCGCGAATGACGTAGTCGCGATAGGGCCACGCATTCGGGCGTGGCTTGTCCTTATCGTAGCCGTGCGTGTCGCCGTAGTGGACGACATCGAGCCAGTGCCGCGCCCATCGTTCGCCGTAGCGCGGGGACGCCAGCAGTTTGTCCACGAGTGATTCGTAGGCGGATTTTTGAAACGTTTCGATTTCCTCCGGTGTCGGCGGGAGGCCGATCAGGTCGAAGTAAAGTCGGCGGCAGAGGGTGCGTGCATCGGCTTCCGGCGATGGTGGGAGATTCTTCTCCGCGAGCTTGGCGCGGATGAAGGCGTCGATGGGATTGCCGCTATCCGTGGCTGCGATCCGCGCGATGGGCTTCAGACTCCACCAATCGAGCGGGTCGCGCTTTGCAAAGGATGCATCGTCTGGCCACACGACTCCCTGATCGATCCATGCGCGGAGCACGCTGATTTCATCCGCAGTGAGCCGTGCTTTGTCGCTCTTTTTCGGCGGCATGAGTTTGTCGGCGTCGAGCCCGGCGACAAACTGGATGAGCGGGCTTTCCGCGCTTTTTCCTACGATGATCGCCGCATCGTCGGAGTCGCCGCCTTTGATTGCGGAGTCGCGTGAATCGAGTCGGTAGCCGCTCTTCTGCTTCTCCGGTCCATGGCAGGCGATGCAGCGCTCCTGCAAGATTGGGTGAACGTCGCGCGCAAAATCCACCGTGCGTTGTGCCGGAGGCGGCAGCTCTGCCGAAAGGCAAATTGTCCGCGCGAAGGTTGCGACGAGGATCGCCGGCAGAGTGAGGGAATGCCCGGTTCGCATGGTGGTGAGGAAACCTCCGGGCGGCAGTGGCTCTTTGGAAAAATGAACCTTGTGCGCGGGACCGCGCGGCGTCCGATCAGCCTTCGATCGTGTTGATCTCGACGGGCTCGACTTTCACTCCGAGTTCCTCGAGCCAAGCGATGGCGCGTTTGATCTCAGCGCGGTCGCCGTCGAGCTCGAGGCAGACGAGGCCGACTTCCTCATTCACGCTGGCCTGACGAAGGTTCGTGGTGATTTCAAATTTCTTGCAAAGCTCCCAGATGATCGGCCGCGTGACGAGCCGGGTGGGATACATGAGCCAGAGGCGGGTGGTTTGGGAAGCCATAGAACAGGGCTGTTGGTGAAAGGTTGGATGCTTCTTTGCAAATGAAAGGATGTGAGTGGTGAATAGTGACTGGTCACCAATCACAAGTCACCAGTCACTTTCGCTCGGTGCAAAAAATGGGTGAGTGAGTCCTTGGGCTATCCGCCTGCGATCGCGGGGACGATGCTCACTTCGTCGGCATCCTTCAGCGGCGTGGCGAGGTCCTGCATGAATCGGATGTCTTCGTCGCTGACGAAAATATTCACGAAGCGGCGGACGTTTCCTTCCTCATCGCAGATGCGTTCGCGCAGGCCGGGAAATGCCTTATCGAGGTTCGCTATGAGCTCGCCGACGTTCGCGCCGGCGGCGGAGACGACTTCGAGGTCGTTGGTGAGTTTGCGGAGTGGGGTGGGGATTCGGACGTTGGCCATTGGCTGTTTCGTTCTTGAAGTAAAGGTTGCGGGTGGACGTGCGCAAGGCGCGTCACACGGTCTGTGCAGCGGCGTCCACGGCGTACACTTTTTCCTCAAACTCGCGGAGGCTCGGATTGATGAGGCGTGGCGCACCGCATTTGCCCTGAATGGCTTCCTGCGTCTTGAGGCCGTGGCCGGTGATGCAGAGGACTACTTCCTCACCGCGGGGGATCTTGCCGCTCTCGATGAGTTTCCTGGCGCAGGCGACGGTGACGCCGCCGGCGGTCTCGGCGAAGATGCCCGAATATTCCGCGAGCAGCTTGATGCCCTCGACGACTTCGTCATCGTTCACGTCTTCGGCGTAACCGCCGGTCTGGCGCATGGCGTGGATGGCGTAGTAGCCGTCGGCGGGTGTGCCGATGGCGAGGGACTTTGCGATCGTGTCGGGCTTCGGCACGGGCTTCACGATGTCGGTGCCTTTTTTCATCGCGTGCGAAATCGGGGCGCAACCGGTGGCTTGCGCACCATAGACGGAAAATTTCGCATCCTCGACGAGTCCGATTTTAGTGAATTCGCCATAGGCCTTATGGATTTTCGTGAGCAACGATCCGGAGGCCATCGGCGCGACGGTGTGCCGCGGGATGCGCCAGCCGAGTTGCTCCATGATTTCAAAGCCCATGCTCTTGCTGCCTTCGGCGTAATAGGGGCGGAGGTTCACGTTCACAAAGCCCCAGCCGTATTTGCCGGCGATCTCTGAGCAGAGGCGGTTCACCTGATCGTATGCACCGTGAATGCCGATGACATTCGTGCCGTACACGAGCGAGCCGAGCACCTTGCCCTGCTCGAGGTCGGCGGGGATGAGGACGTAGCTTTTCAGCCCGGCACTCGCGGCATTTGCGGCGACGGAGTTTGCGAGATTTCCGGTCGAGGCACACGCTACGACTTTGAAGCCAAGCTCCTTCGCGCGGCTAAGTGCGACGGAGACGACGCGATCTTTGAACGAGAGGGTGGGGTAGTTGACGGTATCGTTCTTGATGTAGAGCGCCTTGATGCCGAGCTTCTCCGCGAGGCGGTCCGCCTTCACGAGAGGAGTGAAACCGACCTGGGTGCCGACGGTCGGTTCGCCGTCGATCGGCAGCAACTCGCGGTAGCGCCACATGCTCTTCGGGCGCGACTCGATGAGGTCGCGGGTGAGCACTGCCTTGATAGCGTCGTAATCGTAAGCCGCCTCGAGCGGGCCGAAGTCGAAATCGCAGACGTGGATGGCCTGCTTTGGGTAGAGGCGTCCGCACTCGCGGCACTTGAGATTTGAGAAGTAGGAAGGAGCGGATTTTTGCATGGCGATGCGGAACTGAATGGCTCTTCCCGGAGTGGCGAGGGGTGACGACAAATCACCGCTTCGCTCTCATCTACCCTCATGCCATTGCGGCGCGAGGCTGGATTTGGCACCTGGTCCTCCGGGTTGAATCGGAGCGGTTGCCGTGGCGTCGCAGGGCCAGAACCCTCAGCCACTCTGGATAAGAGAGGCCGTGACGATAGGCACCGCGCTCAAACCGTCAACGGATTTTTTGCCGCCGATCAGTTGTTGCGTTCCGTCCAGCGATCGCGGTCGGCGAAGAGCAGATAATGCGACGCGCCCATGAGGAAAATCGGGTGTGCGACTTTGAGTGCAAAATTCTGGGCCGCACGGGGCTCGCGCATGATGAATGCGCGCCAGTCCTTGAATTCGCCCACGCCGACTTCATTCAGGAGTCCGCGGAATCCGGTGACGGGTGTGACGAGGAGGCCGGTGATTTTTCCGCGGAAGCGGAATTCATTGAGGTCGTTGAAATCGGCAATGGTGAGCGGGAGCCAGAGGCTTTTGCGATCGGCGTACCATGCGACCGCCCACGGCATGTCGGAGCAGATGATGTCGTCCTTTCCGTACCAGTCGGCCACGTCGCAGATTGCGGGCGGACAGTATGGGGGCCAGACGAAGGGCAGTTTCGGCGGGTCGGTATAGACATTCAGCAGGGAGAGGGAGCTGAAGAAAATCACGACGGCGTGAAATGCGATGTTGATCTGGCGAACGGAGGCGAGGTCGCGACCGGCCACTTGCACGCGGCTCCACATGATGAGCACCAGCGCAAGGCCATAGGCTGTGGCGAGCGGGATGAAGAGGGGGAAGAGGTTGTTGGAATCCAGATCGGTCTGAAGGTCGGCATCCGCGAATCCAAAAACGGCCATGCCGAGCATGCCCGCGGCCAGCATGAGGAGGAAGCCCCAGCGGAATGAGCGGGTCTCGTTCCTTCGAAACGCATGCATGAGTGCGAGAAAGAAGAGCGGGGCGACGATGATATTCCCGAAATGGCCGACGATCGTCTCGAATTGGGTGAGCAGTTGCGTCTGCACCTTGCTCCGAAAATAGTGCGCGGGCACCGATTTATCCGGCTCGGTGAGGGTGCGCATGATCTGCGATTCACTGCCGCGAAGGCCGAAGAGCCGCGTCTGTCCCGCGACGCCGAAGGGCGAGCCGCAGACTTGCTGATTCCGAATGAGCCATGGGGCTACCGGGATGGCGAACACGGCCAGCATGATGATTGCATCGCGGCCCCGCGGCATAAATGCGACGGTGGTGTAGATCAGTGCACCGATGAAAATGAAGATAGTGAGTGGATGTGCGATCGCGAGCAGTCCGAAAGCCAGACCGGCGCCGACATGCCACGGCCAGGTTGGATCGGCATTTTCCTTCGCACCGAGTGCCCGGGTGGAGCAGTAAATGGCCACGCTGAAGAGCATGAGCATGAGCATCTGAGGCAGGCCCGTGGAGGTGTAGCGCCAGAATTCGTTGCAAAACAGCAGGAGCACCGCGGTGAGCGTGGCGAGTCGTTCGTCGAACAGCCGCCGCACAGTGAGGAAGCTCACCCACACTGCGATGAGGAAAAACATCACGCTCACGCCCGCGATCACGCGGTCGGCGGGGTGGATGTATTCATTCTTGTAGAATCGCCAGAAGTCGTTTTGCCCCTTTGCATCCCGGCGCAGAGAGAGTGCGTCGCTGATGCGGACTGCGGTGAAAAGTGCGCAGGAATTGACCCACGGATTCAGTGGCGCGTGGTAGATGTCGGGGATGTTGCCGCCGGTCGGGCCTTCCGGATCGAGGAATGCGGAGAATCCATTCGCACCGCGGTTTTTTTCGACCAGGGCGATGGCCGCAGGCTTGATGACATTCGTGGAGAATCCGTGGCCGCGCGCGATTTCCCGCGCGATGACGGCTTGTTCCTGGCCCTTCGGATGGGTGATTCCGACGAAGAGCGCGGCATGCCCCTGCAGTCGGTTCATCGGATTGATCAGCACGTGTGCGACGGACTGGAAAAGCGCAAATGCGATGATCAGCAGCAGCACGATCCAGCGGCGCCCTTTACCGTGCTCCAGCGCATGGACTACTTCCTGGGCTTTGATTTCAGCTGCCATGAGTCGAACCGTTCGTCGCCGGGGTGTTAATGGTGGATGTCTCGGAATCGCGGAGTTCCTTCAGCCGGCGGTGCAGTGTGCGCCGGCTCATGCCGAGTGCGCGTGCTGCTTTCGTGACGTTGCCCCCGCATTCGTCGAGTGCGCGGAGGATCATGCGGTGTTCGGTCTCCTGGAGGTTCAGGTGGTGGCCGGATTTTGAAAGTGCGGGCAGCTTCAGTCCTGCGATGCTGACAGGTATCGCGGAAGCGCCTTCCCGCACGGTCTGTGGCAGATCGCGTACGGTGATTTTTGACCCGCTGGCCATCACGATGGCGCGCTCGATGGCCCCGCGCAGTTCGCGGATGTTCCCTGGCCAAGGGTAGCGCTCGAGCAATTCCATCGCGTCGGTGGTCATCTCGCGAAAGGGCTTGCCGTTTTCCTCGGCGGTGACGCGGAGGTAGTGATGCGCGATGAGCGGGATGTCCTCTGCGCGCTTGCGCAGCGGTGGCATGTGGATGCGCACGACGCTGAGCCGGAAAAACAGATCGTCGCGGAATTCGCCTTTCCCCACCATGTCTTCGAGGTCGCGATTCGTCGCGGCGACGAGGCGGACATCCACTTTGATCGGTGCGTTGCCACCCACTCTCTCAAAGCTCCGCTCCTCGCCGAGCACGCGGAGCAGTTTCACCTGCGTGTTCTTGTCGATCTCGCCGATTTCATCGAGAAACAGCGTGCCGCCATTCGCCTGCTCGAAGCGCCCGATGCGCCGCTCTGTCGCACCGGTGAATGCGCCCTTCTCATGGCCGAAAAGTTCACTTTCCAAGAGCTGCGCCGAAAATGCCGCCATGTGGACGGGGACGAATTTGTCCTTCGTCCGTCCGCTGAGCGCGTGGATGGACTGGGCGATCAGTTCCTTGCCCGTGCCGCTCTCGCCGGTGATGAGCACCGTCGCCCGGCTGGGCGCCACCTGCTTCACCGTGTCGAAAATCTCCTCCATCAGCGGCGAATGTCCGATGAGCCGCTCCAGTCCGTATTTCGTCTCCACCTTCTGCTTCAGCTCGACGACTTCCTTCTCCACATGCCGCGAGCGAAGCGCGCGGCGGATGAGGATTTCGAGCCGGTCGATGTTCAGCGGCTTCGTCACAAAATCATACGCGCCACGCTTCATCGCCTCGACGGCGGTATCCACGCCGCCATAGGCCGTCATCATGATCACGACTGGCGGATGCGCGCGGGCGAGCGCCTTTTCGATGAGCACCATGCCGTCTTCGCCGCCGAGCCGCAGATCCGTGAGCATGAGGTCCACGTGCTCGGACTCCAGCACCGTGAGCGCGCCGGGGATGTCCGCCGCGATATACACATCGAATGAATCCTCCAAAGACGCGCGCAACCCCTCGCGGGTATGCTTTTCGTCGTCAACGATGAGGATGGTGGGTTGCACGGGCCGCCGGATGTAGCGGCGGAAACGTCATCGCGCAAGGCGTGCGTGCAAGGGATTCTATTTTCCAGCGATACAATACACGCTGCCATCCTCCGCCCCGATCACGATCGCGCCATCCGCCACGGCGGGGCTGGCGCTGATGGGCGAGCCGATTTCGTAGTTCCAGCGCTCCTTGCCGTCGGCCTTCTCCACGCAATAGAGCCGGCCGTCGTCGCTGCCGAAAACCACGCCGCCGTCCTTGCACAGCACCGGCGAGCTTTGCACCTTGCCGCGAGTCGCAAAAATCCACCGCCCGTCGCCGGTCTTGCGGTCGATGCAGTGCAGGCGCTTGTCCTCGCCGCCGATGATCACCACGTCGTCGTCGATCGCGGGGGAGGAAAAGTAGGGGAAACTCCGGTCGCGATATTTCCACAGGTTCGTGCCGGTCGTGACGTCGAAGGCGAAGACCTGATTGCTGTGATTGCCAAAATACACCATCGCTCCATCCGCCGCAGCGCTGCCGGGGATGTAGGCGCCGGCCTCGATTTTGCGGACCTCCTTGCCGTCCTTCACCGTCACGACATGCAGGATCTCGTCGCAACCGCCGAAGACCGTCTCCCCCTTGCCCGTGAGCGCTGGCGTGCCGTTGATGAAATTCTCCGTTTCCAGCTTCCACACGACCTTCCCGCTCACCGCCTCCAGGCAATACATGGTAAAATCGTAGCTGCCCACGAGCACCCACTTGGCACCTGCCGCGCCGGTCGCGTCCGATTCCGGTACCTTCGTCCAATTCGCACCGCCCAGGATTTTGTCGCCCGTCTCGTGCTTCCACTTCAGCGCCCCCGTCGCCGCGTCGAGCGTGTAGAGGAACCCGTCCGATGCGCCGACATAGCACAGGCCGTCGAGCACCAGCGGAGTGGCCTCGATGGTGCTTTCGGTCTTGAAATTCCACGCCTCCGCGCCATCCGCGAGCCCGACGCAGTGGATCACGCCCTTGTCGTCGCCAAAAAACACGCGCCCACCCACGATGGCCGCGCCGCCCTTCACCGGAGCGCCCGCCTTGAAAGTCCACCGCAGCACCGCCTTTGCCGGAGCCGCCTCATCCGCCCGCCCGTTGAGCGCCGGCCCGCCACGGTGCATCGGCCAGTCGCCGGCGAGGGTTTTGGAAAGTGCGAGCGCGGCAAGAAAAGTGATCGCTGTGTTCAGTCGCAAAAATTTGTAGCTGCGTGCGGTCACAGGTTTACGTTCAATCGCTTTACGCATAAAAATCCATCAACTGATACATCTTCTTACAGTAGGGCGGGAAAAGCTGGAGAAGGACGTATGCCTGTTCTCGATCGATGATTTTCCCCGACGGGTGGCCAGATTCATTGCGGAAGTTGCGAATGATCGAAAGGATCCCGGCAAAATTTGTGTCGAGATCCTCTTTTATTTCCGAGGGAAGATCTTTTGTTTGCTGTTCGAGAATGCGCCTGAATTTATTCACTTTCTGCAGGATGGTCCGTTCTTTAGTTACGGAAGCAAACGTCGCTTGGTGAGCTGCGTTTCGGTCAATGGCTTCGATTAAAAGAAGAAACGTATGTTCAGTTGCAACGCCGAGCATAACGGTCGCAGAAAGAACGCATCCAGAGCGGAAGGTCTGCAACGCCTCTTTGAGATAGAGAAGGCTCGTCCGATCGATCTTCGGAATTTCCTTCACGATCCGCGTCTCATAGCCAGAAACGTCGTGGACAAAGTAGGCGTCCTCACCCGCAACTATGCGCTTTCCGAGCGCAGTGAGGTGAAAGAACGGGAACTCAGGGTTGGAGTCATCAGTGCCGAGAGTGATGATGCCTTGACGAAATAAATCCCAAAAAACTTCGAGGAACACTTCGCCATCCTCGCCCTCCAGAGACGCGTCTCTTTGAAAAACCGAGTGATGCTGTTGCTTCGGCTTTTCATCACGCTCCAAGAGAGCGGTTGCTACGCCGATTGCCAGATTGCGATACTGGCGCGGGTCGTATGTGACTCGTACTCGCTTCGACAAAACATCGAAGGCTGCAGTCCGGATTTCTTCGTAGCTGTGGGGCATAGCTAGGCGTCCAGCAGCGACCCGTAGATGCGCGCGAAATCCGCGGGCGTGATTTTGCGCGGGTTGAAAGTGGCGGTCCACTGCTGCGCGGCCTCGTCGGCGAGCGCGGGGATGGATGCTTCAGTCACTCCGAAACTCCGCAGCGGCGCGGCGAGGCCGGTGAGGCGCAAAATTTCCTCCAGCGCCTGCGCGAGCGACTCGGCGTCCGGCAGCCCGGCGGCGCGGCAAAGCTCGCCGTAGCGCGCCTCGGCGGTGTGCTCGCCGGCGTTGAAGCGCACGATGGCCGGCAGCACGATGCCGACGGCCTGGCCGTGGACGATGCCGTGCCGCGCGGTGAGCGGGTTTGCCGCGCTGTGCGCCGCGCCGAGCATGGAGGCTTCGATGGCTGCACCGGCAAACGCCGCGCCGAGCTGCATGCGCCCGCGCGCGTCGAGGTCGGCGGGATTGGCGAGCACGCGCGGCAGGGCGTCGAAACACAGCCGGAACGACTCGTGCGAATACATGGCGCTGAGCGTCGTTCGCTTGCGGGTCACGGCGGTTTCGACGGCGTGCGAAAGTGCGTCCATGCCAGTGCAGGCGGTCACGCGGACGGGCTGGCTGATGGTCAGCTCCGGATCGAGAATCGCGACGCGCGCGGAAATCTTCGGGTCGAGGCAGGCCATCTTTTGATGCGTCACCTCATCCGCGATGAGTGCGGCGGACTGGCATTCGCTGCCGGTCCCCGAGGTCGTCGGGATGGCGATGAGCGGCAGCAGCGGCTTCGTGGCTTTGCCCACGCCCCAGTAGTCCTTTATCTCGCCGCCGTTTGTGAGCAGGAGATTGCTTCCTTTCGCCGTGTCCATGCTGCTCCCACCTCCGAGGCCGATGAAAAGGTCCGCTTTTGCCGAAACTGCGGCTTCCACGCAGCGCCGGACATCGTCGGTGTCGGGATTTTCTCGGACACTGTCAAATAGCGTCACCCTGACTCCCGCTGCTTCGAGTGCCTCGCGCGTGCGCTCGGCATGGCCGGCGGCAGCGATGCCTTTGTCCGTGACGAGCAGAGCGCGGGTCGCGCCGAGTTCCGCCGCCAGCGTGCCGACCTTGCCCAGCGAGCCGGGGCCGAAGACCAGCCGGGTGCGGGGGAACCAGTCAAAGGGAGCGGGCGGCAGGCCGGAAGTGGAGCAATGTTGCATGGAGTGGTCGCTGTTCGACTCTGTGAACGGCGCGGATGTTCAAAGCCGGAAGTCGTCGGGAAAATTAGATGTCCATTCGGAAATCGGGCATCCGAAAAGCCAATTCGCACCGGATCGTTCGCGTGCTCCTGTTGAATTCCCCTTTGTGAAAAAGAGCAAGCCGTGGGGTGCATAAATATCGGGTCCGGCGGGTGGCCGACGGAGCCGCAGGCATCATCACTGCTTTGTAATGCTCTGCTGCCATGCTCTTAAAAACTGCCCATTCCGAGATCCGCGGGGAAAATCCACCTTGCGCAGGTGTTCTTCATCCCTAGGCTCCCGAATCCCTCACATGAAGACCGAAACGGTTTTCGCTGCATTTGCCGGACTCCTGTCCATCGCATGTGTGGCGACGGCCGAAAACCCACAGACCACTTATAAAAGCAGCACGGAATTTGCCCGTTATGCGATGAAGCTTCGTGAGGAATCCATCCTCCGTCTCGAACCGCAGGTGATCGTCCCCACAGACTCGAACAGGGACGGAGTTCGCGGTCTTTACCCTTGGAGGCTGAACATCGTATCCACCGTCTTCTGGGTCGGCGAGCAGGCCGGCCAGAATAACCCGGTGCACAATTTTTCAAGCTGCTGGGATCTGAACTGGTGGCGCACCTATGGAGGCTACGACAATCCCAACGCGGAGGGTCGGCACAAACTCCCCGACGGCGGCACCATTCCCGCCGCATTCGTCCCGCAGCAGAATCCATTTTACGTCGCGCTCCCTTATAATGACGTGTCGGGAGGCCGTCACAGGCCCGAGGCGAGGAAGGTCATCCCCTGGTTCAACGCCGTTTTTGAACAGGAGGGCAAATCGGTCTGCCGCGACCGCTGGCTCATGATTCGAAAAGGAAACCGTGTTTGCTACGCGCAATGGGCAGACGTAGGGCCGTTCCGCACCGACCACTGGGCCTACGTCTTTGGGAATGAACGTCCCGCTTGGAATCTCAATCGCGGTGCAGGTCTGGATGTATCACCCGCCGTGCGCGACTACGTCGGCATGGCCAATACCGATGTGGTCGATTGGAAATTCGTCGAGTACTCCGACATCCCGCCCGGACCCTGGGCGCGCTATGGTGAGAACAACTCGTTCGTCATCGATTCCCGGCGACGCGGCACCCGCGTCGCCCAAGTGCAGAAAAGTGTGCGCCCCGCGCGCGATGCCGATGCACCGATCGTCGTGACGAAGTAGCTCCGCGGCCGACCGGCTTACTTTTTCTCTTTGCCCGGGAGGGTGTGATTCCGCATCTAGTCGCCGTCCGATGGCATTTTCCGCCGACCAAGCCCTCATCCTTCTTCGCAAAGCGCAGGCAAACGACCGCCTCGCGCATGCCTATCTGATCACAGGTCCAGTCGGCAGCGGCACGCGCGAAGTCGCCGCCGGTCTCACCAGCATTCTCGTGGGCGAACCCGCCAATCCTCTCAAGCACCCGGATGTCCACATCGCCGAGCCCGAGTCGAAGTCCCGGCGCATCACCATCGATCAAGTGCGTGAACTCGAGCGCGGCCTGCAAATGCGGGCACTGCGCGGAGGGCGGAAAGTCGTGGTCATTTTCGATGCGGACCGCCTCATGGAAGGTGCCGCGAATGCATTCCTAAAAACCCTCGAGGAGCCGCCGCGCAACTCGCACATCCTGCTCGTGAGCAATTTTCCCGAACTGCTCCTGGAGACCATCCTCTCCCGCTGCATCGAAATCCCGCTCGTGGCCGGCGCGCAGCGTGGCCTCACCGAGCGCCAGCAGCGGCTCGCGGGATTGCTCCGCATTTTCTTCAAAGTGCCGCACCCCGAACTGCCGCAGATTTTCGGCCTCGTCCGCGAAGTGCAGGCTCTCCTCTCCGAGGCAAAGCAGGCCATCGCCGACGAGACCGAGGCCGCATTCAAGACCGAGGCCAAGCGTTTTCGCGAAGCGAGCGGCGTGAACTCAGACTGGATCGACGACCGCGAGGACTTCCACAAGGCGCTCGCTGAAGCGCGCTATCGCAACGAGCGCGGCGTAATCCTCGACACGCTCGAATGCTGGTGGGCCGATGTCCTCCGCCAGCAGCAGCGCGCACCGCATCTCGACCTGCCCGATTTTTCCGCCGACACCGCCGCGCTCGCCGAACGTCTTCCAGTATCGGACGTGATTGCCCGGGTCGCGGCCATCGGCGGCTTGCGCGAAAATTTCGGGCGCAACGTGCAGGAACAACTCGCCGTCGAAGTCGCATTCATGGAGGCATTCGCAGCATGAGTCCCGCGCTGGCAGTCCTCGATTTGCAGAATGTCGCCTGGGTCGGGCTCGTGCCGATCGGCATCGTCACCGCGGCGCTCATCATGAATGTCTCGTCGCTCCAGACGAAGGACATGAACCGCAAATCCTGCCTCGCGGCGAACCTGCTTTTTGTCGCGTTTCTCATCGAGGCCGCCGTGTGGACCGTGCGCGCATTCCGCGGCGGTTCGGAGACCGGTGCATTTTGGGCGATTATGGTAGCCGCCGTCCTGCACGTCGCCAGCGGAGTGGTCGCATTGCGCGCATGGTGGGAGCACCGCACGATCGGTCGCTGGCCTTATGGCCGTCGTCGTGCCACCGCCGGATTCTGGCTGAATGTTCTCGCGCTGCTCGGCATCGCCGCGTGGTTTTACGTCTGCGCGAATCCACAGGTCTTCAAGCGCATCTTCGAGTGATGCCGCTCGCGCAGGCGTGAGAAAATCACACCGCGCTACATCTCCGGCACGGTGCCGCCCTGATCTTGGATCATCTTGTCCACCGCGGCGACATCTTCAAATGCGAGATGCTTTCGCTGATATTTATTCCAGAGCACCCGGCGCAGTTCGATCAGATCATCCAGTAGCGGCGCATCATAGTAAGTCCACGTGTCCTCGCCGCGAAGCTGCGCCTGGATGCGCCACCTGCCGCCAAATTTCTCTGCGCGTACCTCGCGCTTCTCGCCTTCTTCGGTCGTGTTCTTCCACACGTGGGTGTTTCGTGTTCCCATTTTCAGCAGGGCAGTTTCGTGGTTTTCAAAAGTTGGAGTGGAAAGAATCAGCGCGCTCACCTTCTTCATCTTATTCTTAATCCTAATCTTAATCTGCAAGCGCAGCACGCAGCGCGACACGGGAAGAGATTAAGATTAGGATTAAGAATAAGATGAAGAGAAGACATAGCGCGGCAGTGACTTTCACCGCGCGCTCTGAAACATAGACACCGCTTTGAAGGATCTCCGCAAGCTCTTGCTCTATCTCGTCGCATCCGTCGTGCTCGGCGCGCTGCTGGCACCGCTGATTTTCCAGTGGGGCCACCCACTCGCAGGCCGTGGCATTTTTCCCAGTGTTACGGGGCAGGGCTTCCACCGCTATTTCAGTCGCATCGTGGAAATCGTCGCGATCCTCCTGCTGTGGCCGCTCATGCGATCGCTGAAAGTAAAGTCGCTCGCGGAACTCGGACTCCGATGGGACACGCGATGGCCGTCGCGACTTGCATTCGGCTTTATCGCAGCCGTCGCACTCATGGCCGTGATGTCCCTTTGCCTTGCCGCGTGCGGCGGCGTCATCCTGCGGCCTTCCGGGCAGCGGCTCTTCGGCGAAATGCCCAAGGTGATTTTCACCGCTGCGTGTGTCGGCTTCATTGAGGAATGCATCTTCCGCGGCGCATTCCTCGGGCTTCTTCAGCGTTCGATGTCTCGCCTTGGCGCGCTCATCGTCAGCTCGCTGTTCTTCGCCGTACTGCACTTCCTTCAGCCGTTGAAATCCGAAATCGCGCCTGCGGACGTGAGTTGGTCATCAGGCCTTGCGCTGATTCCCTCAATCTTCAGCCAGTGGAGCAATCCCGCTTTGGTCGCCGCATCCTTCACCACGCTCGTCGCAGTCGGCTGGGTGCTCGGCTGGGCGATGCAGCGCACGCAGTCCCTCTGGCTCGGCATCGGGCTGCATGCAGGGTGGGTCTTCTGTGTGCAGGGTTTTGCAAAATTCGCCGACTTCGCGCCCGGAATGCGTCCGTGGATCGGCGCGGATATCCGCGTCGGCATCGCGCCGCTTATCACTGTCATCCTCACCGGCATGCTCTGCCGTGCTTGGCTTACCCATGGGTGCAAAAACGATCGCCGGTAGGCTTTTCAGCGCGCTCGGCACGCTCTGCTTCCCGCCGCATTGCGCTGCGTGCAAGGCCGCGACCGATTCCGGCATTCACCTCTGCGATGACTGCGCCGCCAGTGTGCAGCGAATTGAAGCGCCATTCTGCCAGCGTTGCTCCCAGCAGTTCGAGGGCGCGATCACGCAGCAATTCACCTGTTCCAATTGCGCCGATCGCGAAGTGCATTTCGACTGTGCAGTCGCCGCCTATCGCAGTCAGGGCGTCGTCCGTAATTTCATCCACGCATTCAAATACAACAAAGAATCTCACCTCCGCCATCAACTCTCAGACTGGCTCGCCGCCGCGCTCGATGATGCCCGCATCGCCTCGCAGCCATTCGATGCCCTCGTCCCCGTGCCGCTGCATCACATCCGTTTCCGCGAGCGCGAATTCAACCAAGCCGCCGAACTCGCCACACTCATCGCCAAACCCCGCGAGATACCCGTCCTCCACGCACTGAAGCGCACGCGCTACACTTCCACGCAGACGAAACTCGATCGCAATGAGCGAATGGAAAACTTGCGCGGCGCCTTCCGCGTGCGCCACACTGCGCGAGTGAAAGAACGACACCTCGTCCTTGTTGACGACGTCTTCACGACGGGCTCAACCGTCGAGGAGTGTTCGCGCGTGCTGTTGCGCGCCGGCGCCGCCTCGGTGAGAGTCATCACCGTCGCCCGCGGCTAAAAGCTGACGCCGCAAGAAACATGATCACCCGCAACTTTAATCTCAACGCAGCCTCTCGGAATCCTCGGGATGTACGAGCTGCACGTGCCAGAGCCTGACTCTCAAAATCCCATGGGAATCTTCTCCAAACCCGTCTTCACATCCGCAAAAAAACGCGAACTGCCCGCCGGCCTCTGGACGAAATGTCCCAGTTGCGGGGAAATCATCCACAACCTTGAGATCGAGCGCAACGTGCGCATCTGCCCGAAGTGCGAACACCACTTTTCTCTCACAGCGCTCGATCGCATCGAACTGCTGACCGACGACGGCAGCTTCCAGGAGCACGACGCGAAGCTCACTTCGGTAGATACGCTCAAATTCACCGGCCAGGCCAGCTACACGGACCGCCTGAAGAAATATCAGAAGGCCACCGGTCAACGCGACGCCGTCATCACTGGCCTCGGCAATATCGAGGGAAAACGGGTGAGCATCGCGGTGATGGATTTCGGATTCCTCGCAGCGACGATGGGCAGCGTGGTGGGAGAAAAAATAACGCGTGCCATCGAGCGCGCGACCGCGGCACGACTGCCAGTCATCATCGTGAGCGCCAGCGGCGGCGCGCGCATGTATGAAGGCATGCTCTCGCTCATGCAGATGGCAAAGACGTGCGGCGCACTCGCGCGGCATTCGGATGCAAAGCTGCCGTATATTTCCGTCCTCACCGATCCGACGACCGCGGGCGTGATGGCCAGCTATGCGAGCGTCGGCGACATCATCATGGCCGAGCCACGCTGCATGATCGGTTTCGCCGGCCCGCGCGTGATTCGCGAGACGACCCATCAGGAATTGCCGCCGGGATTCCAGACCGCGGAGTTCTGTGTCGAGCATGGCCTCGTGGACATGATCGTTCATCGCAAGAAGATGAAAGACACGCTCGCCGGGCTTCTCTCGTATCTTTCTCCAGTGGCTGCGTGATGCACTTCCCGGTGCCGCACCTCCCATGAACTACCGCGAGGCGCTCGGCTGGCTCTACGGCCTCCAAGTCCACGGCATCCGGCTCGGTCTGGAGACCATTCGCCACATTTGCGAGTCGCTCCGCATCGAGACAGTCAGCAGTGAAAAATGCCGCTTCATCCATGTCGCGGGCACAAATGGGAAAGGCTCCGTGTGCGCGCTCATCGAAGCGGTATGCACGGAGTCCCGCATTCCCACGGGTCTGTACACCTCGCCTCATCTCGTCAGTTTCCGTGAACGGATCCGGCTCGGGCCGGTTCAGATCCCTGAGGCGGATGTCGCAGAATGGCTCACGAGAATTCGCGAGCTCATCGCGAATTGGGAGCACACGCCCACGTTTTTTGAAGTCACCACCGCGCTCGCGCTCGCGTGGTTTCAGCAGCAGCAGGCGGAGATCGTGGTTCTTGAGACGGGGATGGGCGGTCGTCTCGATGCGACGAACGTCGTTACGCCTGCCGTCTCCGTGCTCACACCCATCGGGTTGGATCACACTCAGTATCTCGGCAGTACGCTCGCCGCGATCGCGGCGGAAAAGGCGGGCATCATCAAGCCCCGCGTGCCTGTGGTCTCCGCCCCGCAGTTGCCAGAGGTCGAGGCCGTCTTCCGCGCGGCGGCAGATGCTGCTGGCGCGCGATTGAAGTTCATCCGGCAGCCGCTCGGTGCCGAATTTGCGCTTGCGCTTGCGGGCAGTTTCCAGCGGTGGAATGCCGCCCTGGCATTCGCGGCACTCATCGAATCCGGCCTGCGTCCCGAACCACGGAATGTGCTCCACGCATTTTCAAAGGCGGAATGGCCCGCACGGTTTCAGCGCGCGGATGATCGCATCGTGATCGACGGTGCGCATAATCCGCCCGCCGCAGCACAGCTCGCGATGACATGGCGCGAGGAATTCCGCGATGAAAAGGCGACGCTCATCCTCGGGATTCTTGCGGACAAGGACGCATCTGGCGTTGTGGCAGCGCTCCTTCCCATCGCTTCGCGCGTCATCTGCGTCCCCGTGCATAGCCCTCGCGCGCTGCCGGCTGGGGAACTCGCCGTGCTCATCCGCTCACAGTCACAATCGTTGCCCGTGAGCATCGCGGAAAACCTCAATGGCGCATTGGCTGAGGCCCGCGACGGCTCCGGTCGCATTCTGATTGCCGGGTCGCTTTTTCTCGCGGGAGAGGCGCTCGTCCGGCTCGGGCTTGCCGAGGGGGAGCATGAGTGGAGCGCTCAGTAGAGCCGAGGCAGGCTGCTACTCGGAAGGCTCCATGTAGTAGAGACCGGTCGTCATCGAAAAGCCATTGTCGGACGGCATCCGTTTCATCGCATGGCGTGCGCCCCAGGAGTCGGAGTAGATGAGTTCGTTTGTCTTGTTGTTGTAGCCGATGATGAGCCGCATGTGGCCTCCCTTTGCCTGCGGGATTTCCGCCTCGGGATAAAGGCCCAGCTCCACGCCCCACATCACGGGGATTCCCCTGTCTATTCTCTCCGCCACCTCGCGTTTGAATTTCTCAAAGTCGCCCTTCTTCTTCACCGTTTTTGATTCCTTGAGTGATACGGGATCCATCGAGCCGTAGATCTCGCCGATGTCGATCATGCGCATGCCCGCGAGATTGATTTCCGGTTTCTTGTTCCGTTTTGCCTCCCGGTTGTAGTCGGTGATCATCCGGCTGAACTCCCCAAATTCCCATTTGGAAATCGCGCGCACATGCACGTGAAGCCGGCCCTGCAGTGCGGTGAGCGCCTTCAGCATCGCCTCGGGATTTGTGCCGCCGCCTGCGCCGGTATTCGCCACCTGCGCCATCTCATGCTGATCCACGGGCATGCCGTAGTAGCGAAAGACGCGCTCGGCAGTCGCGACCGCGCAGTAGCCTTTTGGCCCCTGGTCCACCATCGGCACATTGTTGAGGAAGACGTCGCCGCCGGGTTCCCTGGTGATGTTTGCGAGGAGCGCGGATTTGCTCACGCGCTGTCCGGTGGAGCCGAGCGTCGCTGCGGAAGCACCGAGCCCGAGTTGTTTCGGAAGCGGCGACACGCGGAGTCGCACGAATTCCGGCCGGAACTGTACGCCGGTCACCTTTGCATCCTTCACCACGCTGTATTCGAGGAGATAGACGGACGGTGCCTTGGACCATGAGTAGCCCATCGCCTTCACGGCACTCGCATTCTGGCGCCCGAGATCCACAGGCTGAACGCCTGCCTTGGCGGTGATGGCGTTCTTCCAAGCATCGAGTTGTTTCTCGAATTCTGCACGGGTCGCGAAGCCGCTGCCGACATCGCCGCGATTGAAAAGTGAAAGGTTCACACGGAAAAGTTTTCCGCTCTGAAACTCGATCACGGCCTCCTTCACTGGGATCGCAGCGCCCCACAGCCCGTAGTTCCCGAAGAATCGCGCCTGATCTTTTTGCGCCGTGAGCCATTGCGGACGTGAAGCCTTGAATGTCGTCTCAAATTGCTCGGCGGTGCTCTCCCAAGGGTTGTCACCCGCGATGAGCGCATCGAGCATCACCGGCGCGGATTCGGAAGCGGCAGTACTCTTTTGTGCATGCAGTGGCGCCTGCGAGATGGCGATGGTCGCGACCAATGCGAGTGCGGAGAGGGTGCTGAAGGGAAGGAGACGGCGCATGGCGTGGGGAATTTCGCGAGATGTTGCCTGCGCCTGCCTGATGAGCAATGCCCGAGTGGAGGTGCGATTGCTTGCCTGTCGCGTTGCGTCCGGCTGTCCGCCTTGCTTCGATCTGCGGGGAGGAAACACGATTTTGAAAGCCAACCACAAATGAGCGCTGCCGATGCGACACAGTTGATCGAGGTGAAGGTGCAGACCGTAAACCAGCTCTTCAATTCGATGGACCCCTCGCCATTTCACGAGCGCGATCTAGATCGCGACGCGGAACATTTCATCGTCGGCTGGGCGCAGGAGCATGCGCTGCGTACTCCGCTGCGGCTCGTGGTGCATCTCGGGCAGTCCCCGGAGAATGCGGTGATCGCCGATTCCATCCATCACTACTTCGCCTATCGTGCGGATATGAATCTGCGGGAATTCCGCCAGCTCATGCGAGAGGGCTGGATGAGCCTGCTCATCGGACTCGCGTTCCTCGCCGCTTGCATGACCATCGCGAAGACGTTCACGACTTTCATGGGCCAATGGCATCCCGTGATGAAGGAGGGCCTCACAATCATCGGCTGGGTGGCGATGTGGCGTCCGCTGGAAATCTACCTCTACCGCTGGTGGCCTGTCCGTCACCTAGGCAAGATTTATGCAAAGCTCAGCACGGTGCCGGTCGAGGTGCGTGTCGCATCGGCCTAGCCACGCAGCGGCGGAGCAAATTCACGCGCGATTTTTTCCGCGAATCAGCGGAGCAACGAGTGCGCTGGCGACGAGCAGAATGCCGAGTGCGCACACGATTGCCGCGCCAGTCGGGAGATCGTTTTTGAAACTCCAGATCAGCCCGCCGACGCCACCGAGCAGCGCGATGATGCAGCCGATGAGCATCCGCATCCCGATGCCTCGCACAAAAAGGACCGCGCACACTGCGGGCACGATGAGGTAGCTGAAAACGAGCAGCACGCCGGCAATTTGCACGAAGCTCGTCACGACGAGGCCGAACAGCGCGTAGAAAAGAAAATCCCACGCGCGTACTTTCATCCCCTGTGCCCGGGCATCACCACGGGCGAATGACACGCGGAGCAATTGCCTGCGGAAGACGCCATGCATGAGGCCGACAAATGCAAACAGGCCCGCTGTCTTCGCGATTTCCTCCTTCGTCACGAGCAGGATGTTTCCCACGAGCATGTTTTTGATTTCCTCGTCGCCGTGCGCGGATCGGCTCAGCACGAGGATGACCGCTGCTGCCGCCACGACATACGCGATGCCGATGGTCGCCTCCTGCGGCACCTCGCTCTCGCTCTTGTTCGTGAATGAAAACAGCGCCGCCGCCGCGACCGTGAAGGCAAGTGCGATCGCGATGTTGCGCGAATCATCGAGTTCGAGACCCCAGAGCGCGCCGACGCAGAAGCCGAGCGAGGCCATTTGCGCCATGGCGATATCAATGAAAATGATCCCGCGCTGCACGACGTGCAGGCCGAGATACACGAGGAGCGGCGGCAGGATCACGCAGGCCACGAGGGGCCAGAACATCACTTCCCACATGGCTACTCCTTCAGCGCGGCAGCGATCCGCGCGACGATGATGTCCATGAAGGCCGCATAGCTGTCCGTGCCCGGTAGCGCGCCGGGAAATTGTGCGACATCGGCAATGTGCGCGCCCGTGCTGCTTGCGACCTTCTCGGCGATTTTGCGATTGTGAAACGGCTCGACCAGAATCGCCTTCGCGTGCGTGGTCTTCACATCGCCGATCACTTTTGCGAGGTGCGACGGTGACGGCGGGATGCCCGGTTTCGGCTCAAGGAAGATCTCCGAGACGAGTCCGAAGCGGTGCGCGAAGTACGGCCACGAGTCGTGATACGCGACGAACTGCCGGCCCTTGAACGGGAGCAACGCGGTGCCCCATTCCTGAAGCTTCGCGTTCACGGCTCCCTCGAATTTCGCGTAGTTTGCCGTGTAGGCCGCAGCGTTCGCGGAGTCCGCGGCGGCGAATGCCTCGGCGATGTGTTTGGCCACGGCTTTCACGATGATCGGGTCCATCATGAAATGCGGATTGCCGAGCGCATGCACATCACCGTCGGCGCGCGTGAGCGTCGTGGGGACGTTCATCATGCGGATGCCCTGCGAGGCGTTCACGCGACCGGGTTTGCCGCTTTCGAGTTTCGGGTTACGTGCATTTTGCAGCAGCGGCGGGAGCCAGCCCATTTCGAGTTCAGCGCCGCCCTCGATGAGCACGTCGGCGCTGCGCAGCTTCACGATGAAGCTCGGGCGCGCGTCCACGAAATGCGGATCTTCGGTGGGCTTCGCCATCACGGTGACGTCCACCTTGTCGCCGCCGATGTCGCGCGCGACCGCGCCGTAGTCCGGCAGCGTCGCGACGACGTTGAGTGTCGCCTGAGCGGCGGTGAGCAGCGCGGCGAAGGCGGCTGCGAGGAGCATGGGTATTTTCATTGGGTGATTCTTGGATTTTGAAATTGTGCCGAAGGTCGCCCTCTTAATCGTAGTCCTAATCTTAATCTGCAAGCGGAGCGCGCAGCGGGATCACGGTGGGATTAAGATTATGATTAAGAATAAGATTAAGACGGACAGCTTCGGCGGTGATTTTGGATGTGTGCTCTTAAAATTTGTGTGCGCCGTGCGCTCCGAGCGCGAATTCGAACTGGAGGAAGACCGAGTCCTCGTTTTGCGCGGGCAGGAAGGACGACGACTGGAGGAAATCGTGGTTGTATTGCAGGCGCAGCTTCGAGAATTCGGACGGATACCAGGTGAGGTTCGTGGAAATCCGCCAGCGCGATTGACGGTCGGCCTCGTTCGTGAAGGGCGAATCCTGCATGTGTAGGTAGTCGCCGCGCACTCCCGCAGCCCAGCCTTTTGCGAAGCCCCACACGACTTGCGAATACACACCCCAGTCGGTGAGCGTCTCGCGCACGGCGAAGGAATCGTTGGCTCCGAGTCCGGCGTCTGCGCGGCGCAGCATCGCCTCGGTCTGCCATTTCACGTACGGCCAGCCGCCTTCGGATTTCGCCGGTTTCCATTTGTAGAATGCGTCCACTCCGTAGATCTGTGTGCGCGCATTTGGTCCCGTGTCGTTCGGGCCGAATGCCGCGGATGTGCCGACGAGCAGCGTGCGCGTGGGGCTGAGATCGAACGACATTTCCAGCCGTGGGATGAATGCGAAATCGCTGACGCTGTTGAGCTGCCGGTCAATCGTCTGCCTTCCGAACTGCGTGCCGTTGTCGCCCGTATTGCGAAACGAGGATGCGGTGCCACCTTCGCCATTTTGCACGGCGAGCATGAGCTGCGTGTACCATTTGGTCGGCAGCACCCACGAGATTTGTGCGCCCGCGCCGCGCAGGCCGTCCGGCCCGAGCAGGCGGCCATGCACGAGTGGTGCATCCACAAAATCCCACGTGTGCGGGTGCGTCGGATTGATGCGCCCAAATGGCGCGAAGAACTGCCCGGCCTTCATCTGCAAGCCGAGCGGCAAGCTTGTGGTCTGCGCGAAGGCCTCCTCGACTTCGACTGAGGTCTGGTTCTGCGAGTCGAGCTTGAAGACGATGTTCGCGAAGCCCTCGAAGTACGGATCCACCGCGCCGTCGAATGCGAGCTCGATGTTGCGCGCGTTGAAGCCGCGCTTCTGCGGATCGTGATCGCCGACCTCGATCGAACTCAGGTCGTGCGCCGTGGATGCGGCGACTGCGAGGATCGCATCGAACGAAATGTTGAGGTAGCTCTTGCCGCCACCCGCGAGCGTGATCGGGCCGGTGCCGAGATTGCCGAGCGAGAGGACGGAATTGTCAGCCGTCGGAATCGCGGACGCGGTGCCGGGAGCGGATGGCGCAGCCTGTGCCGGGGGCGTGCTCGGCGCGACGACAGCGTCATCCGTCGTCGGGAAAAGCGGCGCATTGCCGGGCGGTGTTTTGCCTTCGGGCAATGTGGGGGGTGGCGGTGCGGCCTGTGCCGGAGGCGCGGGAGGAGCGGCATCTTTTTGCAGGCCCGCGATGGTCACCTGCTGGTCGGTGACCTGTTTTTTCAGCGCATCCATCTCCTGCTGATGGTGCGTCTGCATTTCGCGCATCATCTGCTGGAGAGCGTTGAGTTGTTGCTGGACGGAAGGTTCCTGCCCGAGCGCGCGACCAGAGATGGCGCACGCTGCGAGCAGCATGATCTGCTTTTTCAATGTGAGAATAGGGATGGAAGTGGAGACACGGCGGATCGCCCGATGGACGATTCGCACTACGACGAAGCGGCTGAGACTTCAGACCGTCGCCGGAGGCGCGTGCTCCAATACCCCAAGAACAAGGAAAATTTCCCCGAGCGAAACGCTCACCGGTCGGATGGACTCGATGACCGGTTGCACCACGTTCGCGGAAAATGCCACGGTCAGCGGTGCTGAGTGGAAAGTGCCCGCCTCGAACATCGTCACGCAGCACGAGTGCTCCGACTCGGAGGCGTCCTCATGCGCCGCCGCATGCAGGGCAGGGGATGCGGCCATCCACAGCACCGCGAGCAAATGCAGGATCACGGCGAAACCGATCGCGCGTGGAAACCCAGACTGAATTTGTCGCAGGGGTGTCATGGAGACTGTTCACAACTACGCTCCCTGCACAGAGCTGGCAAGCCTCAACGCATGATGGCTGTGCCATGCGCGAAAAATTAAAGCCGCCGGCCCGTGCAAGACGGAGCGGCGGCTTTGATTGAAAAGGTGAGAGCTATTTGTTCGGCGCGACCTTCGACATATCGAGACCGTATTTCTTGCCGACTTCCTCGAGCTTCTTTGCGGCGGGTTCCATCTTGGCCTGGATCGCCATCATCTTGGGCATGATCTCGCCCATCGCCTTCATGGCGTCTTCCGGCTTGTCGGGCTTTGCGGTCGGCATGCCTTTGAAGATTTCGCCCATCTCGCCCATCACGCCGCTCATGTCACCCCACGCGCCCTTGAGGTCAGCGGGGAGTCCGTCGGTCTTGATGCCTTTGAACTTGGTGACTATCTCGCCCACCATCGTCATGCCCGCCGCAGGATCGGTGGCCACGGTCTTCTGCTTTTCCTCGATCCACTTGGTCACGCCTTCGACTTCGGTTTTGAAGTTCGCGATGGCGGTCTTTTCGTCCACGACTTTCGGCGCTGCACCGGAATCTGCGGTGCCTGGCTTCTTATCGCAGCCGGTGAGCGTGAGGCATGCGGTGGCGATGACTAAGGGAATGGTCTGAAGGAGTTTCATGGAATGTGAGGCTGACAAATTCTTGCGAATTGGCAAAGCCGAAGTGGAACTATTTTCCCGTCCGCCAGTGCCGTGCGGGTCATTTGTATCGTCCGAGAAAAGAAAAGCCGCCGGTCCGCATGACGCGGAGCGGCGGCTCGTCTGAAGAAATAAAGGATGTCCTACTTGCCAGGGGCGATCTTCGACATGTCGAGGCCGTACTTCTTACCGAGATCGTCGAGCTTTGCGATGGCAGGCTGCATGTCTTTTTCGAGTCCGGCCATCTTTGCCCCAAAGGACTCCATGAACTTCGGATCTTCGCCGATTTTTTTCACAATGAATGGCTGCATCTCCTCCGGCTTTTCCGGCCAGCCCTGGAACAAGTCGCCCATCTTGGAGATCGCGATTACGAATTCCATGTAGCCGGTCTTCAGATCGGCGGGGATGCCATCGGTCTTGATCGACTTGAGCTTGCCGACGATGCCGCGGATCATCGCGATACCCGCCATCGGGTTCGTTTTCAGCCCGGCTTCCTGTTCCTTTACGTAGGCCTCAAGGCCCGTCATTTCCTTTTTGAAGCCGTCGAGCGCCTCATCGGCACGCAGCGGCATGATGAAGGCAATCGCCATCGCGATGGCGGTGAAAATTGCGCGTTTGGTTTTCATGGTTCCGTTGTGTGTGGTTTGGTTACTGCGGAAGTGTCAGTTGAACTTGTTCTTCCGATACGCGCCCATCGCGGGAGCGTTCGGGTTCACCTCGGGGCCGAAGTAGCGGAGGATGACCATCGGCTCGGTCTCGCTTGTGTTCGTGAAGCTCACGCCGGCCCTCGCGCCGTCCTCGGTCACGAAGTATTCGTCCTCCGTCAACTCGGTGAAGCGGATCAGCTTCGGCGAGTTCAGCGGCTGGTTGTTGATCTTGCCGCTGCCCTGCACGCAGATGAGTCCGTACGCGCCGTTGTCCTTCACGAATGCAGTCACGCCCGGATCCACGGTGAGTTCCTTCGCGGTGAAGAGCTGCTCGCCGTCCACTTTGCCATAGACGATCCAGCGGTCCACGTAGCCTTCCTTGCGCGTGTCGGCCACGGGCACGGGTTCGAGGTAATGGTGGTCCTTGAATTTGGGATCCACGTTCTTGTCCCAGTCGAGCTGGTCCACGATGAAATCAATGTCCTTGTGCTTGCTCTTCGGCATGTCCTTCACGAGCAGCGACCACGGCACTTCGCGGCCCTCGACGAGGTTCTGATACATGCCAAAAACGTCGCTGCCCCACTGCGGCTCATACGTGCAGAGCGATCCCGGCGCGTGGAGAATGCACGGATCGATGAGCCATCCGCTGCCGACTTTCAGGCGATACGCCTTCGAGAGATCGAGGATGCCGTTGTCGCCCTTGTTCCAATTCGCGATGCACTGCCGCACCTGATCCTTCGTCGTGCCGGGCTCGAAGCCCATGAACGTGTAGGGGAAATTGTTCCCCACGTTGTTGTGCTGCGGCGGGAAATAATACGACTCCGGCTTGCCCTCCTGCCCGACGAGTTTCGCCTGCGCCTTCGACTGATGCATGTGGTGCGGGATCGGCCCCATGTTGTCGAAGAACTTCGAATACACCGGCCACTTCTTGTATTTGTTCCAGATGGATTTGCCGATGAGCGTCGCCCCGCAATCGGCGACCGCTTGTTGCAAAGTGAACTTCTCCTTGCCCACGACCACGTAGCTCAGCCCCTCGTCCGGCGTGCGGTTTTCGTTCGCCGCAGGCGTTGTGCTCGCAAACCAGCGTTCATCAATGCCGCCGCGATTCAGGCCATACGCGTAGAGATCATCCGGGTGCAGCTTCAGCCGCTTGCCCGGCTGGAGAAAGGAACGCGGCACCCAGCAAGGTGCGAGGCGCAGCAGGCCTCCGGTCTTGGAGATTTCGGCTTCGACTTTCGACTTCGTGTTGCCTTTGACGGCCTTCAGCGCGGTGACGGTAGGGATGGACATGAGTTAGGAAATGGGAACGCGCTTGTTTCAAAGTGCGCACCACGGGTCAAGAGCGGAGGCAGGATGAAACGCAGAGACGCGGAGACGCAGAGAAAAGCGACGTGGAACCCACGTCAGGCGTCAGGCGCGCATCTTCCCATGGTTTGGCTTCGTCCTCCTCCGCGTCTCTGCGTCTCTGCGTTCCAAAAATCGAAACAAAGAACCTCGCGCTTGTGCGCATTCGACATCCCGCCGCGTTCGTGCGAAAGACCGCGCGATGTCCCGCACACTGCTCCTGCTCGCGCTCGCCGTCCTTTTCCTGCCCGGCTGCAAGGACCCCGCGAAGGCGGCGAAGGAAAAGCGTCGCGACGATCTCCGCGCGCTCATGCACGGCAATACTGACGACCCGGACATCCGCGCCGCGATGGAAAAGGCGCGCGCCACCACTGGCGAATTCCTCGCCGCGCTGCAAAAGCCTGCGGCGAACCGGAGTCACTTCATGGTGCGAAAGGCCTACCCGACGCGCGAGGCGGGCAGGCAGCAGATCCTGTGGATCAATCAGGTCACCTTCGACGGCACGCTCCTGCACGGCGTGGCGGACGACAAAACAGCGTCCGTCGGCGCAGGCATCCCGCTCGATGGCAAAATGTCCTTCCCGCCCGCGGAGATCTGCGACTGGATGTTCAACGAGGACGGCAAAGCCATCGGCGGCTTCATGCTCCGCGCCTTGAAATCGAAGATGACCGAGGACGAGTGGGCGAAGATCGCGGAGCGGATCACGTTCAAGGAGTAAGGGGGAAATGTGACTGGTGCTCCCAGTCCGCGCTGTTGCGACCAGTCATCAGTCACAAAGCCTTGAGTTCGCCTGTTCCATTTTGTGCCGCTTGATCAGGATGGTGTTGGTCTCGGTGTCGAAGCTCAGTTTCGTCCCAAACGATCCGGGCAGATCGTAGGCGATCACGTGGATGCCGGCTTCGCTCCACATTTTCTGAGCGGGTTCCGCATTCCGGGTACCGATGTTCCTGCGCGGTTTTTCATTTTGTCCGGATTTTCCGCCGGAGAGTTTTGCGATGAGATTGGAGCGCCTGCACCCGTGTTGCTCCATCTGTTGGATGAGAAGCTTGTCCGCGATTTTTCCAGACTTCGGCGATGGAAGGCCGGAGCCATTTCAGAGTGAAGCGTGGGTTCGGACCAGGGAAAACCCTGAGTGGTGCTCAGGGTTTATTCGCCGTGCCATGGGTGCTGGCCGGAGCGTAGCATCGGGCCTTGTGATCCATAACGACCTCCTCACCCGATGAGTATTTCCTCGCTTGCGCAGACAGTTTCCGCGTTGGCGGGACATTTTCCTGCGATGCCGCTGCCGGTGCGGCGCGGTTGCAGCCCGCTGGGAAATTGGCTTCCATTTTTTTACAGCCGGAATTTAGAATAAACCGTTAGGAATTGATGTGAGCATCATTTTCTCCAACAAAGTCGCGATGAATATGAACGCAGAGAGGGAACCTGCTGAGGGGCGAGCCATCGCCTCGGATTTTCCGCCCCTCCTTCGAGGGTGCCGTTGAGCCGACGAGCAGCGCTTCGCCATTTACGCCTGCAAAAGAACCAACCCCATGCTCAACCTCATCGGTGGCAAGAACAGGTCAGAGGAGGAAAATTTTGCCCGCATTCAATTGATCGTCCGGGCGGCGGGGATGGGGCTGTGGGACTGGGATCTGGTGACGGATGAAGTCTATTTTTCGGCGGAATGGAAGGCGCAGTTGGGCTACGAGTTGCACGAATTGCCCGATGCTTTTGTGGAATGGGAGAAGCGCCTGCACCCGGAGGATCGGGAGCGTGTGCTGAATGCGGTGAGGGACTTCCGGGAAGGGCGGACGACTGTGTACGACATCGAGTTCCGGCTTCGCCACAGGGACGGCTCGTGGCGCTGGATGTTGGCGCGCGGGGAATTTGTCCGCAACCAGACTGGGGAGCCTGTGCGGATGATGGGCTGCCACATGGATGTGACGGATCGCAAGCGGGCGGAGGCTGCTCTGCGGGAAAGCGAGGAGCGACTGAAGTATGCGCTGGGTGCGACGCTCGACGGCGTCTGGGACTGGGACATCCCGAGCGGATCTGTGTACTTCAGTTCACAGTGGTCCCGGCTGCTTGGCTATGCTCCGGAGGAGGTCCCGCAGAAAGTGGGCTTTTTCAACACGGTATTGCATCCCGCGGATGCGGCCCGTGTGCAATGGGCGCTCGATGAGCACTTCGCCGGAAGGACGCCGGTGACGCAGAGCGAGGTCCGCCTGCGCATGAAATCCGGCGGATACCGGTGGTTCCTCGATCGCGGAAAAGTCGTCGAGCGCGATGAGTCAGGAGCGCCGTTGCGCATGGTGGGCACCATTACGGACGTCACGGAGCGCAAGGAGGCCGAGGCCGCGCTGCACGCACGGACGGCTTTCTTTGAGGCGATGGCGGACTCACCGATCGACGGTGTGATGGTCGTGGACGGCAACGGGAAGAGGATTCATCAGAACGCCCGGCTGTCACAGATTTTCAAAATCCCTGCCGAGATCGCAAAGGACAGCGACGATTCCCTGCAGTTCAGATTCGCGATGAGCCGCATGAAAAATCCAGCGGACTTTGAAGCCCGCGTTTCCGGCCTGTATGCGAGTTCGACGGAAATCGGACGCCATGAAATCGAGCTGACCGACGGGAGGTTTCTGGACTACGTCTCCGCGCCGGTCCTGGACAGGGAGGGGCACTTCTACGGGCGGATATCCACCTACCGCGACATCACGGAGCGAAAGCGGAAGGACGAACGTGCGAGGCTTTTCTTTGAATCAGACATCCAAGGTGCCCTGATTTGGAATATCGATGCGACGATCCTCGATGCGAACGACGCCTTCCTGGGGATCGTGGGATACAGCCGCGAGGACATCGGGGCGCAGCGCCTGAATTGGCGGGAGATGACCCCGGCCGAAAGCAAGGAGGCGGACGATCGCGCTTTCGAGGAATTGCTGCGCACTGGAGTCTGCACGCCCTTTGAAAAGGAATACCTGCGCAAGGATGGCACGCGCGTGCCGGTGCTGGTGGCCGGAGCAATGCTGCCCAGCAGTCGTGAGGAAGGCATCGCCGTCGTGATCGATCTCACCGAACGCAAGAAGCTCGAGCAGCAATTCCTCCGGGCGCAGCGCATGGAAAGCATCGGCACGCTGGCCGGCGGGATCGCGCACGATCTGAACAACGTGCTCGGGCCGATCATGATTTCGCTCTCGCTGCTCAGGCTGCGATTCACGGATCCGGCGAGCGCGGAATTGATCGATCTCATTTCCAGCAGCGCCAGCGCTGGCAGCGAAATGGTGAAGCAGGTGCTTTCCTTTGCACACGGCGTGGAAGGCAAGCGCGTGGACGTCCAGGTGCGCTACGTCATCCAGGATGTCGTGAAGCTCGTGGACGACACCTTCCTCAAGCACATCGAAGTGATCAGTCTCTGCCCCGCCGGCCTTTGGATCGTGCTCATCGATCCCTCTCAGCTCCACCAGGCGCTGCTGAATCTCGCCGTGAATGCCCGTGACGCCATGCCGGATGGCGGGAAGCTGACCTTCTCCGCGCGGAACGTCGTCTGCGAAGCAGCCTCGGGGCAGGCGGGTGACGCGACCATTCCAGGGCGCTATTTGGTGATCGAGGTTCAGGACACCGGCGCCGGCATCCCGCCGGAGATCCTGGAAAAGATTTTCGACCCGTTTTTTACCACAAAGGAAGTGGGCCGCGGCACCGGGCTCGGTCTCTCGACGGTGCAGACCATCGTGAAGAGCCACGGCGGATTCCTGCGGGTGGGTTCGCAGCCGGGGAAGGGGACGAAATTTGAGATTTATCTGCCTGCGCAAGGCAGTGCTGCGGTGGATGCCCCGCGCTCGCTGCCACTGGGAATCCAGCGCGGCCACGGCGAACTCATCCTCGTCGTGGACGATGAAGCCTCCATGAGGAAAATCGCCTCGCAGATGCTGGAGGCATTTGGATACAGGGTGATCGTCGCCAGCGACGGTGCAAAGGGCATCGCCGCCTTTCTGGAGCACCAGGATGAGATCGCGGTCCTCCTGATCGATATGATGATGCCGGTGCTCGACGGCCCCGCCGCCATCGGGACCATCCGGAAGCTTTCGCCCACGCTCCCCATCATCGGCAGCAGCGGGCTGCCTTCGGAGGAGGCCATAGCCAGAGCCTTCGATCTCGGCATGAACCGCTTCCTGCCGAAGCCCTACACAGCCGAGTCGCTTCTGCAGGTTCTGCACCTCGCGATTTCTGAAGATATCTAAGTAAGCACCCCATGGAGACACCACCAAATATGGCCACTGATAAAGCACCCCGGAATGCGAAGAAAATCCGAATCCTCATCGCCGATGATCACGACGTCGTCCTGCGCGGACTGCGCGTGCTGATCGAGTCCGAATACGGCTGGGAAATCTGCGGCCAGGCGACCAATGGCCGGCAGGCGGTGGAAATGGCTGCGCAGTTCCAGCCGGATGTCGCCGTGCTCGATATTTCCATGCCCGAGCTGAGCGGAGTGGACGCCACGAGGGAGATCAAGCGGGCGAATGCGGGGATCGAGGTGCTCATTCTCACGGGCGGGACGAATGAGTCGGCTTTGCACCAAAGCTTCGCCGCCGGAGCACTGGGCTGCCTGCTGAAGTCCGACGCCAGCGAGCATTTGATCCCGGCGATCCAATCCCTCTGCCAGCACCAGCCATATCTCGGCCCGTCCACGTCGCGTGTGGTTTTTGATCGATACGTCCATGGCGGGGGAGCCTCCGATCAGGCGGAGCAAGCTATCTCGACCCGTGAGCAAGAAGTCCTGAAGCTCGTCGCGCAGGGTCTTTCCAACAAGGAGGCCGCCTCAAAGCTCAGCATCAGCGTCAAGACCGTGGAGACCCACCGCTCGGCCATCATGCGCAAGATGGCCTTCAAGAGCTTCAGTGACCTGGTGCGCTACGCCATCCGCAATCAGCTCATCGAACCCTGATCCCGGCAGTCGTGCATGGCGCTACTTCGCCCCGAAGAGCGCCAGCAGGTCGGCCACTTCCTCCGCGGTGAGCGTGTAGAGCAGGCCGGGCGGCATCGTGCTCACGGCGGCTTTCTCGCGCTTGGTCACCACGTTTGTGTAAAAGTGCGAGGTCTTCCCGGCGAGCGGGTCGGTGAGGAGGGTGATGGTCGCGCTCGTCTCCTCCTTGATGAGCCCGCTCACCTCCTTTGTCCCGCCCTGGCCGTCGAGAACCGTCAGCGTCACCATCGCGTATTGGTCGCTCACGACTTTGCTTGGGTCGGTGATGGATTCGAGGATGTCGTGCCGCCCGAAACGCTGCGCGACCGCGGTGAGGTCCGGCCCCACGTTGCCGCCCGCGTCGCGGAAGAGATGGCACTGCGCGCACTGCGCCTGCGTGTAGAGTTCCTTGCCGCGCGCGAGGTCGGGCTGGCGATCCTTCAGCGCGTCGAGGGCGGCTTCGAGTTCGGGCAAAGTCCACGCTTTCACCAAGGCGCGCGGCTTCAGCGCGGCGGCGGGTGTCGGCGCGGCGACGGGGCGCAGCCATTGCGAAAGTGCCGCGCGCTCGGACTCCGGCACGCGCGACTCGGCATCGGCGCGGATGGCCTCCACGAATTTCGCAAACGAATTGCCGCCCGTGTAGCGCGCCGCCTTTTCGTGGAACCAGCGGAAGTAGCGCACGCGCTGCTCCGGCGACCAGCCGTCCGCCCAGCGGAGCGCGAGCGCATACGAAATTTGCTCCTCCTGCGAAGGCGCGGCATCCATGAGCGCGAGCGTCTTCTCGATCACCTCGCGTCCCGCGGCGGTGAGGGCAGCATCGCCCTTGCGTCCGGGGAAAACGGACGCGCCCGGATTCGGCACCGGCCCTTGGAGTGCGGTGGCAAGCGTAAGCGCGACACCGCTTTTGGAGGCGGGTGCGGTGGTGGGCGGTTTGTCCCCGGTCGGAGGTTGCTCCGCGCCGCTGCGTTTTCCTTCCGAAAGCGGCGTGGCGCTGTCGCTTCCCGCCGCACTCCAAGGTGCGCGTCCCGCTTTCGCAGCAAGCTCGGCATTCAGTTCGCCCAATTCCGGGTTCGTGAGCCAGATGAGGAGCTGCGAAAGCTCGCGGTTGAGCATGGAGCGCCGCGCGTCCTCGCCGGCCATGTCGCCCGCGCGCACAGCGCCATCTTTTGGAGCGCCGCGCGTCTCGCCGGCCACGTTGCTCCCGCGCGCAGCGCCATCTTTTCCATGCGTGGCTTCATTGGGAAGTGCGGCTGCGCCGTTGGGTGTCGTGGCCGCCGGGACGGACGGCGCTCCACTGCCCTTGGCCGGGTATTCCCGCGAAAGCTCCTCCACCAGCGCCTTCACCGCCGCCGCCGAAGGCCGCCCCTGCCGCGCGAAGCTGACTTCGAGGACGCGGAGTTTGAGGAGCTTCAGGTCGCTATTCAGTGAGTCGAGGCCGAACGACTTTGCCTCTAATGCGTGAAGTAGATTTGCTTGGAATTTGGCCGGGGCAAGTCGTGGGATTTCGAGATGCCAAGGAAGTATCGCTGCCCGGATGTCGTGAGAAGCGTCCGTTTTGTCGGCATCCTTGGCAAACAGTTCAAAAACTTCGGTAAGCAGGCTATCCTCCGCCTTCTCCCAAAGGTGGTGATAGTTCTGTCGCATCCAGTGCAACGCAAAATAGTCGCCATATTTAGGCCACTGACCGCTGTAATCAAAGTGAAGTGGATCTTCGATTCCGCGGGCTACTGTCATGTCTCCAATGCGTAGGGGAGGGTGTCTGTCCAACACGCGACGCAACAACTTCCCGCCATACTCAACGAGAAACGAGTTTTCCTCTTCCAATGGAGGATTTGCCCCAGTGTTTGGAGCGGCTTCTTTGATCTGTTTCAGCAGACTTTCTACCTGACTCTGCGCACGCCAGTAGCGTTCTATACTCCAACTGTCCGCTTGGAAGGCGCTCCACCGCTCTTCGTGAGCTTTCTTAAGTTCGGCTTTCAACGGTGAAATGTGATCCTTCACAACTGGGTCGCCTTTTCCGACATAGCTCACCCGATACAGCCCGCTCGCGGTGCCGCGGCCGCCGGTGGTGAAGACCATCGAACCGTCCTTCAGGAATTCCATGTCGGTGACGGGCATTCCTTTTCCGCTGAGAAAGACTTCCACGTCGCCGTTTGCCTCGGCGTCCTTGGGGTAGGAGTAGCTGGCGAGGTCGTTGCGAGCGGTGTAGCTCGCACCTTTCTCGTGGAGCTGCACGGCGAGGATGCGGCCAAAGGTCCAGTCGTGCAGGAAGAGCGCGCGGCGGTATTTTTCCGGCCAGCCCTTTGCGTCGGTGCCGAACTTGATGCCGGTGGGGCAGCCGAGGCCGATGTCGCACACGGCGGGGAGCGAGTCGGGATACCACGCGGGCCATTTCGCACTGCCTTCGCGGAAGCCGTATTCGCCGCCGGGGACGATGTGGAGGATGCGCGTGGGGCGATACCACGGGAGGCCGCGGTCCCACTCCATGTCGGCGTCGTAGGTGAAGAGCTCGCCGTCGGGGTTGAAGGCGAGGTCGTAGGGATTGCGGAGGCCGCCGGCGAAGAGTTCCCACTTGGTGCCGTTTTCGTCGGTGCGATAGACGCAGCCGTAGGGGGCCTTGATTTTGTCGAAGAAGGTGGCGACGGGGTCCTTCAGCCGCGGGAGGAGGTCGTCCTCGCCCCAATTCCGATACGGGGAGTCGGGCGCGAGGCCGTCGAGGATAGGCGTGGCGTTGCCGTTGATGACGTAGAGGCTCTTTTTGTCCGGCCCGAGGATGATGGCGTGCGCGCCGTGCTCGCCCGCGCCGCCGGGGATGGCTTTGAAAAGCGTGGCGGTGTCGAGCTGGTCGTCGCCTTTGCTCGACTTGCAGCGGTAGATGCCGCGGCCTTGCGGGCCCTGGCCGGAGACGTAGAGGGAGTCGAACGCCCAGAGCATGCCCATGGCGTCGCCGACGGGGACGTTCACCTTCTCCCACTTTTCGATTCTCGATTTTGGATTTTCGATTGTTCCGTTCTTCGTGTCCTTCGCGCCCTTCGTGTTCCCGCTGTTCTTGTTTTCCTTCGCGCCTTTCGCGTCTTTCGCGGTTCCCTCTTCCGTGCCTTCCGTGTTTTCCGTGGACACATCGCGGAGCGTCACGCGCCACATGCCGCCCCACTTGCTGTCCTTCGCAAAGCCGGATTCGGGAATCGCGTTCTGCGGCGAAATGTAGAGGCGTCCCTTGTCATCCTGCGTCATGCAGATCCACGAGCCCTCGCGCGGCCCGGCCTCGCGCAGGAGTTCGACTTTGAAGCCGGGCGCGACTTTGATCTGATCGGGCGGCGTGACAGCGGCGTGGCACGTTGCGGCGACGAGGAACATGAGGGAGAGCGTTCGCATGACCGGCGATTAGCGCGGAACGACGCGCACCGCGACTGCGAAATGCGGCGCACCCGCTCGCCGACGCAACGGCTGCCACGAATCGAAAAAAATCGTCGGATACCGTGTGGGTGCATTCGCACGAAAGAGGGCCGCAGTCCGGGAGCGCACGCTTCCAGCGTGCCGGTGCGCGCATCCTGCGCGGACCATCTTCGGGCTGCACATGCCGCCCGCGCGCAAAGCATGTGCCCGGCAAGGATGCCGGCCACTGCACGCTGGAAGCGTGCGCTCCCATTTTACTGTGTGCTTCCGCGCGACCGGTGCGGACTGAGAACCGATCACTTTTCACCAGTCACCAATCACAATCCCCTTCGTGAACTTCGTGCCCTTCGTGGTAAAAACATGGACGCCGTGCGCGCGAAACGGAACCTTCGCCGCCCTGTGAGTCTCCGCACCGCCGACTACGATTACACGCTCCCCGAGGGCCTCATCGCGCGCCACCCCACCGAGCGCCGCGACGGTTCGCGCATGATGGTGCTGCACCGCGCCGAGCAGCGCATCGAGCACCGCATGTTCGCCGACTTCGCGACCTTTTTGAAAAGCGGCGATCTCGTCGTGCTGAACGACACACGCGTGATCCCCGCGCGTGCATTTTCGGATGATGGACGGATCGAGTTGCTCTTCCTCGAACACCTCAGCGTCGAACAGGCGGCATCGCCATCGCTGAGCGCGGCGAAGACTTCCCACGTCTGGAAATGCCTCGTGAAGCCTGGCCGCAAGATGCGCCTCGGCGCGCTCGTGCATGTCGGCGGGGTGGCGGGCGTCGTGCGCGGCATCGAACCGCAGGGCGAGCGCATCATCGAATTTCTCGGCCACGTGGACCTCGACACGCACGGCGAAATCCCGCTGCCTCCGTACGTCGAGCGCAAGCCTGAGCCCGAGGACAACGTGCGCTACCAGACGGTCTTCGCGCGCGAAGCTGGTGCCGTGGCTGCACCGACCGCGGGGCTGCACTTCACGCCCGAATTGCTCGCACGCGTGCCGCACGCATTCGTCACGCTGCACGTCGGCGTCGGCACTTTCCGCTCCGTGCTCGTGGACGATCTCGCGGAGCACCGCATGCACTCCGAGCGCTTCTCGATGAGCGACGCCACCGCCGCCGCGTGCAACGCCGCGCAGCGAATCGTCGCCGTCGGCACCACGAGCGCGCGCGTGCTGGAGACGATCGACCGTCCGCTGCGCGCGACCGGCGGCAGCACGGAAATTTTCATCCACCCGCCGTACGAGCCGCGCGTCGTCGGCGCGCTGCTCACAAATTTCCATCTCCCGCTGAGCACGCTGCTCATGCTCGTGAGCGCATTCGCCGGGCGTGAATTCGTGCTGCACGCCTACGCCGAGGCCATCCGCGAGCGCTACCGCTTTTTCAGCTACGGCGACTGCATGCTGATTGTGTAGCGGCCCGCAGCCGCGGGGCGACGCGCGCGATTTTGCAGGCGTCCGGCATGCGGGCGCAGGACGATTTTGCAGTATGAGCACGACACCTTCATCCGGCGAACAAGCGGCGCATTTCATTTCGCTGCTGAAAAAATTTCACACGGCGATGCTGGTCACGCATCGCGGCACGGACGATTTTCACGCGCGGCCGATGGCCATCGCGGAGGTCGAGGACGACGGGCGGCTGTGGTTCTTCACGGGTGGCGACACGCCAAAGGTCCGCGAGATTGAGGCGGACTTTCACGTGCATCTCGTCGCGCAGGACGGCGACAGCGCGTTCCTCTCGCTCACCGGTCGGGCGACGCTGATCGGCGATCGGAAGAAAATCGCGCATCTTTGGAAGGAGCGGTATCGCGTGTGGTTCCCGAAAGGCGCGGACGATCCGGACATCGAACTCATCGTCGTGCGCCCTGAGGCCGGCGAATTTTGGGACGCGTCGGGCGCGAACCGCTGCAAATACATGTGGGACGCCGCGAAGGCCTACCTCACCGGCACCACGCCGGCGGCGCGCGAAGGCGATCTGCACGGCACGGTGCGGCTGTAGCCGGGCGCGAGTCCGGGCGGCGGCTCACATTTTCTCCTCCCGCCGCTCGCGGAAAAATGCGCGCAGTATTTCCGCGCACTCCTTCTCACGCACGCCGGGCGTCACATCGCATTGGTGGTTCAGCTTCGGGTGCCGGAGGAGATCCACGACTCCGCCCGCACCGCCATCCTTCGGGGAGGGGCAGCCAAAAATCACGCGTCGCATCCGCACATGCACGAGTGCGCCGGCGCACATCGCGCACGGCTCCTTCGTCGCGTAGAGGTCGCATTCACTCAGCCGCCAGTCGCCGATGATGCTTTCCGCCTGCGTGATCGCGAGCATTTCGGCGTGAGCCGTCGCGTCCTTCAGCGTCTCCACTTGGTTGCAAGCCCGCGCGATGATCCGTCCATTGTGCACCACCACCGCGCCGATCGGCACCTCCTCGCGCTCCCACGCGCGGTGCGCCTGGCGCAGGGCTTCGCCCATAAAATAGTGGTCGCTGTGCAGATCGATGATTTCTTCCATGGGAAAAGCGGGCGGAGATTTCGGTTGCGTGCCGGTGTGAATCGGTTAAATACGCCGCCCCTTTTCCAAACCCAACCGGGATCCTATGTCGAAGATCATCGAAAAAATCAACAACTCGCAACTCAAGGCAGATCGCAACGGCTTCAATGTCGGCGACACCATCTGCGTCCACACCATCGTCAAGGAAGGCGAGAAGGAGCGCATTCAGAAATTCACCGGCGTCGTCATCGGCCGTCGCGGCACGGCGATCAATGCCAGCTTCACCGTGCGCCGCATCAGCTACGGTGAGGGCGTGGAGCGGGTCTTCCCGCTGCATTCGCCGCGCATCTCGAAGATCAGCGTGGAGAGCCAGGGTGCCGTGCGCCGCTCGAAGCTGAACTACCTGCGCGACCGCACCGGCAAGGCCGCGATGGCGGTAAAGGACAAGGCCCGCGAGATGCCCGTGGCGGCTGCCGCGGCCGCCGTTTAGTCGCACCGCAATCATTTGCCATTCCGATGGCCTGCAACCTCGCGCATGAAGACAAGCTTCGTGCGCGAGGTTTGCGCTTTGTGGCCGGCATCGACGAAGCCGGGCGCGGTCCGCTCGCCGGTCCGGTCGTCGCGGCGGCGGTGATTTTGCCCGCGCGCTTCCGCCACCGGAAGCTGAACGACTCCAAGCAGCTCAACGCCGCGACGCGCGAACTGCTTTTCGCGGAAATCACGGGGCACGCGGAAATCCGCTTCGCCTTCGCCGTCGTCGAGAGCGTGGAAATCGATCGCATCAACATCCTGCGCGCCACGCACGAGGCCATGCGCCGCGCCGTCGCGCAGCTCGATCCGCCGCCCGAGCACGTGCTCATCGATGGGCTGCCCGTGCGCCCCTTTCCGCATCCGCAGACCGCGCTCGTCGGCGGCGATGCGCTCAGCTTCAGCATCGCTGCGGCGAGCATCGTTGCGAAAGTCACGCGCGACCGCCTCATGGTCGAGCTGTGCGCGCGATTTCCCGCCTACGAATTTGCCCGACACAAGGGCTACGCCACGCCACAACATCTCGCCGCGCTCAAAAAACATGGGCCTTGTCCGATCCATCGCCGGTCTTTTCTTCCCGTCCGTCAGGCGGAATTCGCGCTCTGATCCGCGGCACCGCCTCGGCGCGCGCGGCGAACGGCTCGCGGAAAAATTCCTGCGCCGGAACGGATGCAAAATTCTCCGTCGCAATTTCCGCGCGAAGGGCGGCGGCGAAGTCGATCTCATCTGCCGCGACCTCGCGGAAAACACGCTCGTCTTCGCCGAGGTGAAAACGCGGATGTGGGGCGAATTCGGACGCCCCGCCGACGCCGTCGATCGCGAGAAAGAGGAACTCCTCGCGCGCGGCGCACGCGCATGGCTGCGGCTGCTCGATCGGCCCGAGGTCAACTTCCGCTTCGACATCGTCGAAGTGATCATCGGGGAGGGGAAGCCGCACATCAACGTGATCAAAAGTGCCTTCCTGCTGCCGGAGGAGAGGCATCGGTGAGCTGATGCCGGGACGCGCAGATTTTTGTCTCCAACAAATTTCCGCGCGCGGCTAAGCACACGCGATGAAAGAAGAAAACATCCTCGTCGTCCGCCGTTCGCTTTTCGATCAGCTCGGCGCGTTTCAGGGTCTGTGCTTCGAGGTGGATCGCTACCTGCCGGCGTTCCTCGCGCGCGAAAACAACTTCTTCACCCCGCGCGGTCCCGCGGAGCAAAACCCGGAACTCAAGCAGATCATTCCGTACGTGCTGCTCGTCCACGGCGATTCGATTTTCCACTACGTCCGCGGCAAGAAGGCGGGCGAGCAGCGCCTCGTCGCGAAGGGCAGCATCGGCATCGGCGGTCACATGAACGACGGCGACGAAGGACTCTTCGCGCTCGACCGCGAGGCGTACAATGTGGCGGTGCAGCGCGAGGTCGCGGAGGAAGTTTTCCTCGAGGCAAAATTCACGAATCACGTCGTCGCGCTGCTCAACGACGACTCGAACGAAGTCGGCAAAGTGCATCTCGGCGTCGTCCACATCTTCCGGCTCGACACCGCCGCCGCCCGCAAACGCGAGGCGATGATCACCGAATCCGGGTTCCTCGCTGTCGCCGACTTGCGCGCGCGCCGCGAAGCGCTGGAGACTTGGTCGCAGCTTTGCCTCGATGG
>JBBRPQ010000005.1:0-131238 GCA_038227825.1 Chthoniobacterales bacterium | reverse complement strand
GTCGCTCATCATGTGGCCGGGAAGGAGCTTCGGCAGGATGCTGAGATTGATGAAGCTGGGGCTGCGGATTTTCAGGCGGTACGGCGTGCCGCCGCCCTTGCTGTAAATGTAGAAGCCGAGTTCGCCCTTCGGATTTTCCGCGCCGAAATAGACTTCGCCCTGGGGCGCCTTCAGCCCCTCGGTGTGGATGATGAAGTGGTGGATGAGTTCCTCCATCTTCGTCATCACGCTCGTCTTCGGCGGCGGATAATTTTTCGGATCATTCACATACCATGCGCCGCCGGGCAGCGTGTCGCAGACTTGGCGGAGGATGCGGACGCTCTGGCGGATTTCCTCCATGCGCATGAGGTAGCGGTCGTAGCTGTCACCGACGGAGCCGATCGGCACGTCGAATTCATACTGCTCGTAGCCGCAGTACGGCTGGCGCTTGCGGAGGTCGTGGTCCACGCCGCAGGCGCGCAGATTTGGGCCGCTGAGGCCGTAGGAAATGGCCTGCTCTTTCGTGATGGTGCCGATGTCCTTCGTGCGGTCCACGAAGATGCGGTTGCGCGTGAGCAGCGCGTCCGTCTCGTCCACAACGGGGAGCACGCCTTCGCAAAATTTCCGCACGGCGGTGATGATCTCGGGAGTAAGGTCGCGGACCATTCCGCCGATGCGCGTGTAGCTCGTGGTGAAGCGCGCGCCGGTGATTTGCTCCATCAGGTTGTAGACGATTTCGCGCTGCTGGAAGGTGTAGAGGAAGACCGTCATCGCGCCCGTATCCATCGCGAAGCAGCCGATGCCGAGCAGGTGCGCCGAAATGCGCGCGAGTTCGCAGCAGAGCACGCGGATGGCCTGGCCGCGCGGTGGCAGTTCCCAGCCCATGAGCTTTTCCACGGCGAGCGCGTAGGCGATGTTGTTCGCGACGGGAGCGAGGTAGTCGAGCCGGTCCGTGTAGGGCACGAACTGGTTGTAGGTCATGTTCTCCGCGATCTTCTCGTCGCCGCGGTGGAGGTAGCCGACCTCGGGCGCGGCCTTCGTGATGTACTCGCCATCCATCTCGAGGATGAGCCGCAGCACGCCATGCGTCGCGGGATGCGACGGCCCCATGTTGATGATCATTTTCTCGCCGAGCGCGTCTCCCGCGGTCTTCGAGATGCCGGCCTCTGCGCGGGCGATGGTGTCGGGAATTTCAAACTCAACGGTGCTTGCTGCCATGTCGTGCGATTTTGTGCGCCGACGATGCGAGTGCTTGCCGGACGGCGCAAGGAATTTGTAGCCGCCGACGGAAGGAGGCGGGCTGAACGACTGGGACGGCGCACATAGTGCTTGAGCTTGGCGTATTCGAAGCCGCTCGACAACCTGTGCAGCTTTTCGTGGAAAGAAGCCCCCCGGCCGTAGCCGGCTACGGTGCGTCGCTCTCGACAGGCGGCAAGCGCGCGACATAGGTTTCGCGCGATTTGGAAACACCCGAGACACTCGCCATCGTCGCCGGAAACGGAAGCTACCCGTTTGCGATGGTGCGCGGCGCGCGGAAGGCGGGCGTGAGGCGGATCATCGCCGCGTCCTTCACCGACGAAACAAGCGACCGGCTCGCCACGGAGGTGGATGACATCGAGTGGCTGCGCGTGGGCCAGCTAGGCAAGCTGCTCGCGTATCTCGAAAAGAGCGGCACGCGCCACGCCGTGATGGCCGGGCAGATTGCGCCGAAAAATCTCTTCGACCTGCGCCCCGATTTTAAAGCGCTTTTTCTCCTCGCCCGCCTCAGGCGCCGCAATGCTGAGACGATCTTCGCTGCCATCGGCGACGAGATGAAAAAGATCGGCGTTGAGCTGCTGCCCGCGACGACATTCATGGATGACCATATCGCGCCATCAGGTCTCATCGCCGGGCCGAAGCTCAAATCGCGCGTCGAGGACGATCTGCGCTATGGCCACGACATCGCGAAGGAAGTCAGCCGCCTCGACATCGGGCAGACGGTGCTCGTGAAGAATGGGACCGTGCTCGCAGTCGAGGGATTTGAGGGGACGAACGAATGCATCAAGCGTGGCGGCGCGCTCGGGCGCGGCGATGCCGTGATGGTAAAAGTAAGCAAGCCGGACCAGGACCTGCGTTTCGACGTGCCCGTCATCGGCCCCGTCACGCTGGAATCCTGCCGCGAGGCCGGCGTGCGCATCATCGGCATCGAGGCCGGCCGCACGATCATCCTCGAACGCGATCGCGTCACGGCCCTTGCAGCGCAGCATAAACTTTCGATTTTCGGACTCTGATTTATGGCCCAATCCACAATCCGCCTCGGTGTCATCGGCACCGGCAGCATGGGGAAAAACCATGCCCGCATTTTCTCCGAGCTGCCGGGTGCAAAATTCACGGCAGTGCTCGACACACGCGAGGATGTGGCGCGCGAGATGGCGGCAAAGTTTGGCGCGGAGCCGGTGACTTCACTCGAAAAATTCATCCCGCTCGTGGATGCGGCGACGGTCGCCACGCCGACGGTCACGCATTTTGAAATCGCAAAGGCGCTGCTCGAAGCGGGCAAGCATGTGCTCGTGGAAAAGCCTTTCACCGAGACGCCGGAGCAGGCGCGCGAGTTGTGCGACCTCGCACAGCAGCGCGGGCTCGTGCTGCAGGTCGGGCACATCGAGCGCTTCAATCCCGTGATGCCGGCGCTGGAGAAGCGGCTGAACGCTCCTCGCTTCATCGAAGCCACACGGCTCTCGCCGTATCCGGGGCGCAGTCTCGATGTCGGCGTGGTGCTCGATGTGATGATTCACGATTTGGAAATCATCCTCCATCTCGTGCGCTCGCCGTGGGTGCAGGTGGATGCTGTCGGCGTGGCGATTCTCAGCAAGCGCGAGGACATCGCGAATGTGCGCATTCGATTTGAGAATGGCTGCGTCGCGAACATCACCGCGTCGCGCATCAGCCAGGACAAGGTGCGGAAAGTTCGGGTCTTTCAGCCGGACGCGTATCTCTCGCTCGATTACCAAAAGCAGGAGGGTTATCTGCTACGGCTCGCTGGGGAAGGGGAGAAGGAGAGCACATTCCTCGGGAAGATTTTCGGCCTAGCGACGGACGCGACGATCGTCACAGAGTTTGCAGGCAAGCGCATCGTGCGCGAGCCCGTCGCGATTGACAAAGACGAGCCGCTGAAGCGCGAGCTGGTTTCCTTCGTCGAGTGTGCGCGCGCCGGGGCGCAGCCGAAAGTCTCGGGCCGCGAGGCGACCGCCGCGCTGGAACTCGCGCTGGAAATCACGCGACAGATCGAGGCGGCCAACGTGAAGCCAGCATGAAGTTCTACGTCGTCGCCGGGGAAGCGAGCGGGGACGCGCGTGGCGTGGAATTGCTGCGCGCGATTCGCGAGCGCGCGCCCGATGCGGAGTTTCTTGGAGCAGGTGGACGGGAGATGCGCGCATTTGCAGGCAATGCGATTTTCGACTGGGCGGATGAGGCGGTCGTGGGGCTGTGGGACGTGCTGAAAAAATACGGATACTTCCGCGCGCAGTTCCATCGGATGCTAATGGAGATCGAGACCACGAAACCGGACATGCTGATCACGATTGATTATCCAGGCTTCAACATGCGTCTGGCAAAGGAGGCAAAGAAGCGAATGCCAAAGCTGCGGACAATCCACTACGTAAGCCCGCAAGTTTGGGCGTGGCATCGTGGGCGAATCCCGAAGATGGCGAAATTTCTCGATCTCATGCTGTGCCTGTTTCCGTTTGAGCTGCCGCTCTACGCGGATGCCGGACTGCGAGCGGTATTGGTCGGGCATCCGTTGCTGGATTCGCTTGAAGCCAGGAGACTGCCGGCAGCCCCTGCCGTCCCGGACGTTGAGCGTGAATCAGGGACTCCTCAGAGGAAGCGCGCGTCGAACAATGCTGATCCGCGTCAGGTTGAACTGCTTTTTCAGAGTGAAAGCGTCACCGGGCCGCAGCGGCAAAGCGGACGGGATGGCACGCTCGTTGCCCTGCTGCCCGGAAGCCGCGGCAAGGAGGTGCGGAAGATTTTCCCCATCATGATCGAGGCCGCGAAACGACTGCGGCAGTCCCGTCCGACGCTGCGATTCGAAGCGGCTGCAGCGCGGGAATCGCTCGCGGAGGAGATGCGCGAAATGCTCATCGTGCATGGCTGCAAGGATGCATTTTGCCCCATCACCCTGCGCACGGCCCACGACCTCATGCAGCGCGCCGGCGCGGGCATGGTGTGCAGCGGGACTGCGACGCTGGAGAGCACGTTCTTCGGGCTGCCGATGGTCATTCTCTACAAGGTCGCGTGGCTCACGTGGATCGTTGGGAAGCGGCTCGTGAAGATCCCGTGGCTCGGCCTCCCAAATGTCCTGGCTGGCCGTGAAATCGTGCGTGAGTTTTTGCAGGACGCGGCACAGCCGGAACCGATCGCCGCGGAAATTATTCGCCTGCTCGAAGACGCGCCTGCTCGCGAGGAGCAGCAGCACGCGCAGGCGGAAGTCATTGCAAGTCTCGGTGAACGCGGCGCGGCGCGGCGCGCTGCGGAGGCGATTCTGGCAAAGTAGTCCTGCGCTTCGGCGCGCCAGGCGAACGGGCTTGCAGGAAGCGCTACCCTGCCTGAGATCAGGCGACAAACGAAAGCGCGGACGAGCTGAAGCTCGGGAATGCTTTGCGCTACGCCTTCTTGCCGCAGCAGTCCTTGTATTTCCTTCCGCTGCCGCAGGGGCAGGGCTCATTGCGGCCTACTTTCGGTTCCTCCCTGCGCGCGGGCAGATTGATCTGTGCCTCGGGCTCGCCTTCGGGTTGTGGGGTAGGTTCGGCGATGCCGCCTGCGATGCTATTTTCATCGGGCGCGGAGAGGAATTGCGGGAGGTTCGAGAGGAAGCTCTCGAATGCCATGATGTTCGACGTACTGCGGAAGAGGTTGTTCAGCACCTCGTCCTTGATGGAGCCCATGAGCTCCTCGAACATTTTGTAGGCCTCCTGCTTATACTCAATCAGCGGATCCTTCTGGCCGTGTGCGCGCAGATAGACGCCTTCGCGGAGGCTATCCATGCTGTAGAGGTGCTCCTGCCACAGGCGATCGATCGCGCCGAGCGTGATGTAACGCTCGAGGCCTTTCACCTGCTCCGGCACCTCATGCTGTGACTTTAGTTCGTAGGCTTTTTTCACGCGCTCGATGAGCAGCGTGGCGACTTCCTCCTCGGTCTTGCCGGCGATGGATTCCTTGTCCACGGAGATGGGGAAGGTGATGTTTGCCCAGTGCAGCAGCTCCGCGGTGTGGGGCATGTCGCCCTGGGGGAAAAACGCCTCCATCTTCTCGGGGATGCGATCGTCAATCACGTCGTAGAGCAGCCCGCGCGGATCGTCGGTGTTGATTGCATCGTTGCGCCAGCCGTAGATGACTTCACGCTGCTTGTTCATCACGTCGTCAAATTCGAGCGTGCGTTTGCGGATGAGATAATTGCGCTGCTCGACACGCTTCTGCGCGGTCTCGACGGACTTGTTCAGCCACGAGTGCTCCAGCGCCTCGCCCTCCTGCATGCCGAAGCGCTCCATGAGTTTCGTCATGCGCTCGGCTGCGCCGAAATTGCGCATGAGGTCATCCTCGAAGCTCACGTAGAAACGCGAGTAACCGGGATCGCCCTGACGCGCGCCGCGTCCGCGGAGCTGGCGATCGATGCGGCGTGATTCGTGGCGCTCGGTCGCGAGCACGTAAAGGCCGCCGACTTCGGCGACTCCGGGTGCGAGTTTGATATCGGTGCCACGGCCCGCCATGTTCGTGGAAATGGTGACGGCACCGAACTGTCCGGCGCGCGCGATGATCTCAGCTTCCTGCTGATTGTGTCGCGCGTTGAGCACGGTGTGCGGAATCTTCGCACGCTGGAGCATGCGCGAGACGAGTTCGGATGCCTCGACGCTGGCGGTGCCGACGAGCACGGGCTGTCCTTTCGCGTGCGCCTCGCCGATTTCCTTTACGACGGAGCTGTACTTTTCGCGGCGTGTCTTGAAGATGAGATCGTTGCCGTCCTTGCGAATGCACGGGCGGTTCGTGGGGATGACTGCGACATCGAGTTTGTAGATGTCGTGGAATTCGTTTGCCTCCGTCTCTGCGGTGCCAGTCATGCCTGCGAGCTTCTTATACAGGCGGAAGTAATTCTGCACCGTGATCGTCGCCAGCGTCTGCGTCTCCTTGTCGATCTGCACGCCTTCCTTCGCTTCGACCGCCTGATGCAGACCATCGCTCCAGCGGCGACCCGGCATCGTGCGTCCCGTGTTCTCATCCACGATGACCACTTTCTCCTCGTGGACGATGTAATTGACGTCCTTTTCGTAAAGACAGTACGCGCGGAGAAGCTGCGAGATGTTGTGGATGCGCTCGCTCTGCACATTCATCTCCTCCTGGGCTTTCGCCTTCGCCTCGATCTTCTGTGCATCGGTGAGTGCCTCGTTCCCGTCGATCTCGGCAAACTGCGTTGGCAGGTCCGGCAGCATGAAGGCATTCGGATCGCCGGGGCTCATGAATTCGCGGCCCTGCTCGGTGAGGTCGGCCTCGTGGGCGCGCTGATCGATGTTAAAGAACAGCTCCTCCTTCAGCTTCCACATCTCCTCCTTGCGCACGTCGGCGTAAAAGGAGAGCTCCATCTTCTCGATGGCCTTGCGGCGCTCGGGATCCTCCATCGCGCGCATGTAGCCTTTGTTCAGAGGCTGCCCCCATTTCACCTTCACCATCATCCGGGCGGCCTCTTCCATTTTTGTGAATTCGGAGCCTTTCACCTTTGCCGCCGTGCCTGCAGCCTGCTCGGCGACGGCTTCGTCGAAAAGCTTCGCCGCGTCGCCCGCAAGACGGTTGCAGAGCGCTGCCTGCTTTTTCACGATTTGTTCCACGAATGGCTTGTACTTGTCGAACTGATGCGTCGAGACCGTGACTGGGCCGCTGATGATCAGCGGCACACGCGCTTCATCGATCAAAATGGAATCCACCTCGTCCACGATCGCGAACCAGTGTCCGCGCTGCACCTGCTGCTCCTTGCTCGTGGCCATGCCATTGTCGCGCAGGTAGTCGAAGCCAAACTCGGAATTCATGCCGTAGCAAATGTCCGAGTGATACTGCTCGCGGCGCAAGTCAGGCGACTGGTCGTGCTGGATGATGCCGACGGTGAGCCCGAGAAACATGTAGAGCTGCCCCATCCATTCCGCGTCGCGGCGGGCCAGGTAGTCGTTCGTGGTCACGAGATGCACGCCGCGTCCCGTGAGGCCGTTCAAAAAGAGCGGCAGCGTGGCGACGAGCGTCTTGCCTTCGCCCGTCGCCATTTCCGCGACGTAGCCCTTGTGCAGGCAGTAGCCGCCGATGAGCTGCGTGTCAAAATGCACCATCGCCCAAGTCATCGGCTGATCGCAGACGGTGAAAGTGTGCTTCCGCTCGGTGAGACGGAAGGCCGCATTCTTCACTGCGGCGAATGCCTCGGGCAGAATGTCGTCGAGGTATTTCATCTGAGCCGCCCAGTCGAGCGGCTTCAGTTCTTCCTTCCACTTCGCGACCTTGGCGCGGAGTTCGTCGTCGCTGAGCGAGCGGTATTCCTGCTCAAGCTGGCTGATGTGTGCGATGACCGGCTTCAGAGCCTTCACCATGCGTGCGTTTTTCGAGCCGAAGAATTTTTTGAGGACCCAGGAAACAGGATTCATGATTGGAAAGGGAAAGGTTGGGTGAGGTGCCGGACTATTTGCTGCCGGGCTTGGTGGCCGAAGAAGCCGCGAGATCGGGTGGAAGTTTGTCGGCTTCGAAGGTTTCGACGTTCAGCTTCATCAGCGAGAAAAAGGGCGCGCCAAAGTCAGGGAGTTTGCCACCGGAGCGATCCACGATGGCCGCGATCGCCACGACCACGCCGCCCCGCGAGCGTACGATGTCAATCGTCTCCTGCACGCGACCGCCGCGGGTGACGACATCCTCGGCGATGATGAATTTCTGCCCCGGCTTGATTTCAAAACCGCGCCGCAGCACGAGCAGGCCCTCGTCCTTCTCCGCGAAAATGTGCGGCAGCGAAAGTGCGCGCGCGATTTCATGGCCGACGATGATGCCGCCCATCGCGGGAGAGATGACCATCTCCGCACCGACACCGCGCACTTTCTCCGCGAGCGCCGCGCAGATGCGCACGGCGACCGGCGTCTCCTTCAGCAGAAGCGCACACTGGAAAAACTGCCGGCTGTGCAGCCCGGAGCGGAGGACGAAGTGGCCTTCGAGGAGCGCATTCGTCTGGCGGAAAAGTGATAGGATTTCTTCGTCGTTCATGAGTTCAAGCCGTTGCCCGTGATTTCGCCGCCGTCACTTCGATCTCCACCTTCGCACCACGCGGCAGCGCGACCACTGCGACCGTCGAGCGCGCAGGGTAGGGCTGAGTGAAATGGCGGGCATACACTTCATTCATCATGGCAAAGTCCTCCATCGTGGTGAGAAAGACCGTGGCCCTCACGACATCGATCAGCGTCATCGAATTCACCGCGAGGACTGCCTTGATGTTTTCGATCACGCGCTCCGTTTGCCCGGCGACATCCGCGCCGACCATTTCGCCGCTGGCAGGATCAAGCGGGATCTGCCCCGCGCAGAACAGCAGATCGCCAAAGGCGACGGCCTGCGAATAGGGGCCGACTGCTTTGGGTGCGCGATCACTGGCTAGGGCTCGTTTCATGGAAAAAGGACGGCGAAACTATCAGTGAGCGCAGGGCTGTCAATGACACGGGGATGCACATCGCCTCTGAGTTTTCGAGAAATGTCGGCAACGCCCATTTCGCTTGCGGCTTTTCCCGGGCTCTGGAAACTCGCCGCCCTATGCTCCGCTCCATTCCTCCCGCGCTGTGCGTGCTGTCCGCACTGGTCTCCGCCTCGTTTGCTGATGTCACCTTCGAGGAAAAATCCGACCGCGTGTCGGTAAATATCAACGGCTCACTCTTCACCGAGTATCGTCACGGCGATGCGTCGCATGTGTATTACTACCCGGTGATCGGTCCCGGCGGTGCGAAGATGACTCGCAGTTTTCCAATGGAGAAAGTGGAGGGTGAGGCGCAGGACCACCCGCATCACCGCTCGCTCTGGTTTTCGCACGGCAATGTGAACGGCGTGGATTTTTGGGCAGAGGCCGCGTCGTCCGGCGGCAAGCCTCCGAAGCAGCCCCTCGGTGCCATCGAGCACGTGAAAGTGCTTGCGATGGAATCGGGCAAGGAATCCGGCACGCTGAAGACCTCGCAAAAGTGGACCGCCCCCGATGGTTCCGTGCCGCTCACCTCCGTGCAGGTGCTCCGTGTCCACGCAGGGCCGGATTCCGAGCGCGTGTTCGACTTTGAAGTGACGCTGACCGCAGGCGAAAAGGATGCAGTTTTTGGCGATACGAAAGAAGGCAGTGGCGCGATCCGTATCGCAGAAAGCATGCGCCTGAAACAGCCGAAAGCACCGGGCCAAAGGCACATCCTCAATGACTCGGGCCTCAAGGACGACAAGGTCTGGGGTGAGCATGCAAAATGGGTGACGATGAGCGGCCCGATTGCCGGCAAGCCTTACTCGATCACCTTCATGGATCATCCGTCAAATCTGCGTCACCCCACTCGCTGGCACGCGCGCGACTACGGTCTCTTTGCCGCAAATCCGTTTTGCGAAGCCGACATGGACAAGACGCAGGCCAAGGGCGCTGGCGACTACACGCTGAAGGCAGGCACAAGCCTCACTTTCAAATATCGTTTCGCCATCACGGAAGGCGACGAGACTGCGGCCAAGCAGGGCGAGCGCTATTCGGCTTTTTCAAAATAGCGGTCTGCGAAAAACCTACGCCGCCGACTTTTTTTCGCGCTCTGTCCGCAGTTGCCCGCAACCCGCCGCGACATCGATCCCGCGTCGCTGGCGTACGGTGCTCGGGATTTGCGCGGCCTTCAGCACTCGCTGAAACTCCGCCGCCGCCGCGCCTGAAGTCGCACTGCCCGAAAATCCGCCCGTGGGATTCAGCGGGATGAGATTCACGTGTGCATCCAGCCCCGCGAGCAGCGCGGCGACGCGCTGCGCATGAGCGGGGGAGTCATTGGTTCCGGCGATGAGCGTCCATTCGAAGAAGATGCGCCGCCGCGTTTTCTCACAATAGACACGGCATGCATCCATGAGTTCCGGGAGTGGCCATCGTCTTCCCGCAGGCACGAGTGCGGAGCGTTCCTCATCCGTTGCGCCGTGCAGACTCACGGCCAATTTGTAACCGCGCTTTTCCTCCGAGAGTCTCAGGATGCCCGGCACCACTCCCACTGTGCTGATCGTGATTTTGGACGGACCGATGTTCAGCCCGCGTGTGTCGCTGATGATTTCCAGCGCGGTGAGCACCGAGTCGTAATTGTGCAGCGGCTCGCCCATGCCCATGAGCACGAGATTCCGCAGCCCCGATTTGCCATCGCTCGCGAGCGCATCGCGTGCGTGCATCACCTGCGCGACAATTTCGCTCGCACGCAGATGACGTGAAAATCCCATCTGTCCCGTTGCGCAAAAAACACAGCCCATCGCGCACCCGGCCTGCGTGCTCATGCAGACGGTGAATCGTCCGGGGTAACCCATCGCCACCGTTTCGATGGTCTGGCCATCATCGAGGCGCAGCAGGAATTTCCGGGTGAGTCCGTCGCTGCTGCGAATATCCGCTGCGACAGCCGGCGAGCTCGCACGTATTTCGTCCGCGTGTTCGGCAACCCATCGCTGCAGCGGTGGCAAAAAACCCGCGGCAACGTGCTGCGTGACACCCGGACCCCGGTAGATGGCTTTCCAAAGTGCGCGTGTATGCACGGGTCGCAGTCCGTCAGCGACGAGCATGCGCTCTACCTCGGGGAATGTGCGGTCAAAAATCGTGCGGCTTGCATCCGCGTTGTCGGTGTCAGTCTTTTGAAAAATGGGATCAGCGTGCTTCACTTCTTAGGAGGGGACGGTGTGCGAGTGTGCGCCACTTTGCAACGCGCTTGCCGTGGCCTTCCCTTGCGGCGAACGCGGGATGCGGCTATGGGAGCCCGCTTGGAACCCGCCGCCTCACTTCAGTCTTTGCTCGATGGCCCCGCGCCCATCCTCGCGCTCGCCCCGATGCAGGAGGTCACGGACTTGCCGTTCTGGCGGCTGATGCAGACTTATGGCGGCGCGGATGTCTATTTTACCGAATACTTCCGCGTCCACGCCGATTCGAATTTGGAGAAGTGGATACTCGAATCGGTCACGAAAAATCCCACCGGACGTCCTGCCGTCGCGCAGATGATCGGAAACGACATCCCGTCGCTCATCCGCACTGCGCGCAAACTGCAGGAGTATCCCGTCGCCGCGATCGATCTGAATCTCGGATGTCCTGCGCCGATCGTGTACAAAAAATGCGCCGGCGGCGGACTGCTGCGCGAGCCGAAGCGTGTCGATGCAATCCTCGGCGCACTGCGGGATGCGGTGAAGGTGAAGTTCACGGTGAAGACGCGCATCGGCTTCAATGATCCCGCCGTCTTCGATGAATTCCTGCCCATTTTTGCGCGGCACTCGATCGATCTCCTCACCGTGCATGGACGCACGGTGTCAGAGATGTATCGCAGCGAAGTGCACTACGACACCATCGCGCGCGCCGTCGAAGCGATGCCGTGTCCCGTGCTCGCAAATGGCAACGTTTATTCCGCAGCAAGAGCTGCGGAAATCCTCACGCTCACCGGTGCTCGCGGGCTGATGATCGGTCGTGGCGCGATCCGGAATCCGTGGATATTCAGGCAGATCCGCCAGCACCAGCGCGGCGAGAAAATCAGCCTCCCGACCGGCCGCGATGTGCTCGGATACGTGAGCGCGCTGTATGAGTCTGTCTGCACGCCCGGAGTTCCCGAGCATTCACAGGTGCAGAAAATGAAGCGTTACATGAATTTCCTCGGTCTGGGCGTGGAGCCGGCCGGCGCCTTCCTCCACGCCATCCGCCGCGTGACGACGCGCGAGGAATTTTTCCGCGTCTGCGCAACGTTCCTCGATCATCATGAACCGATGCCGCTCGAGCCTTTCGCGGTCGCGCTGAAGAGCTGCGACGTGATGGCGGGCGAACACCTGTAGCCGGGGTCAGTGCTGCTCTTCTGCGGCGTCCTTGCGTTCAAGCTCCACGTCGTGCCAGGAAACCGGATCATCATCCGGCTCCAGGTGAGTGAGAACGATGAGGCCGGGGATCGCCTTGCGGAGTTCGCGCTCGATTCGCTCAGCGACATCGTGCCCGCTGGTGATGCTCCAGTTCCCCGGCATGAGCAAATGGACGCTCATGAACTGCTTCGCGCCTGCGCGCCGCGTGAGCAGGGCGTGATACTGCACGCCTTCCTCCGCATATTTCGCCAGAGTCGCGCGGATGATTTCGAGCTGCGGGCCGGGGAGGCCGGTATCCATGAGTCCGAGCATGGACTCGCGCACGAGGCCAACACCCGTCACCACGATGTGCAGTGCGACCAGAAGGCCAATGATTGGATCCAGCCAGAGCCAGCCCGTGAATCCGACAAGGGCCACGGCGGGAATGACCGCGAGCGAGGTCCATACGTCCGTGAGCAAATGTTTCGCGTCGGCTTCGAGAGCGATGGAATTTCTGTCACGCCCGACTCGGAGCAAAACGCGCGCGACGGCGAAATTCACGCCAGAGGCAATGGCAGAAATGGCAAGGCCGGCGGCCGGCTGAGTCAGTGCGTGCGGAGAAAACAAACGCTCCACGGCACCCCACGCGATGGCCACTGCCGCGATGAGAATGAGCGCACCCTCGGTGCCTGCGGCAAAGTATTCCGCCTTTGAATGCCCGAATGCGTGATCGTCATCCGCGGGCCGGGCCGCCACCGCGAGCGAGCCCAGCGCGACGAACGCAGCCGCGAGATTCACGAGCGATTCGAGCGCGTCCGACAGCAGCGCCACCGAGCCAGTGAGACGCCATGCGATGAGCTTCAGCACCAGTGTGATCACCGCAGCAGCGACGGAAAGTCGTGCGTAGTGGGTCAGCGGTGGCCGGTTCATGCGGGCGATCCTATCGGGCGTCGAGAGTTTGGCCAACACCACGTTCGTTCGCTTGCTGCAACTTTGCGTCGTGAAGCAGCGCATTTCATTGCGCATTTCTCCTCTGGGCCGCGGTCAAGGGTGGCAATTCAGGCAGCTTCGCCTGTGCATTGGCTTCGATGTGATTTGCCGCGGCCCGTCGGAGATCCTGCCAGCGATTCCAATCGTAGTCGGGTGCCATCGCGATATGCCGGAGGACGCTGCGCCACTCGATGAGCGCGCGTTCGATATCGCCGGTGCGCAGCGTCTCAGTCTGGAGCTTCGCAATGCCCGTCCCGTGTTCGGTGATTTCGCGGACGACTTCCGCAGCGCCCGCGCCATATTCGAGCGGTACGCCCATCGAGAGATAGCCGTCGAGATCCGCACGGTCGTAGGTCTTCTGGCAAAGTGCGCCAAGCCGCCCTGCAAACGGCGAATCATCTCCGGCGAAGCGCGGGCCAGCGCGAAGATTTGCCAGATCGAAAACAAGATCATCGATCGCGTACGCCGCATCTTCCAGGGCGGCGGCGATGGCGAGACCTTCTCCATGATGGAAGAAGCTGAAGACGATCCCGCGGCGCGCAGGCGTGCCGTCCCGTTCGATGAGCCCGAGTTTCCTCCAAAACCATGCAGGCGTCGCGATGATCTCCACACCGCGGCACCATTGCGCCTCCGGGCATGATTCGCAGCAGGGCGGGGGAATCTCGCGCATCGGAGGATCGATCAAGGCGAGTCCATGGGCGTCGCGTTGCGCAGAGGTGGCGTGGGGCGAAAAATCGAGATGCGCAACGAGTTGGTCGCCGCGCGTGAGGACGGACTGCACGATGAATTGAAGACTGGTCTTCGGGCCGGAGGCACGGGCCATGACGTCCGTTGACTTTGGCTGCGCCCCTTTCTGTGTTTCCTGAGGCACGGCGGCATTGACGATGCCCGGCAACTTATCGAGGAGCAGCGTCTCGATTTCACCCTCGGCGATCTGGCGTTTTCTGAAGTGCCGTCGCAGCCAGGGTGCAAGGAGCAGGTGGCCGTCCCGCTGCGTGCCGAGGAATATCTCGCGGCCATAGCATCGCTGATTTGGCACATCCAGCCGACAGAGCTGGCCAAAGCCGACCTTCTCCAAAGTGCGCGCGACACTCAGCGCTGCCCGCCATTTTCCCTCGTGAAAAGTCCACGCATCTCCGAGAGGGACATCTCCCCGCGATGATGCGGGCTGCCATTCACCGCGTGAGTTTTGCATTTCCTGCACGGCGCGCCGGGTGAAGCGCGCGCGCTCCATGTCCACGAAAAGCCCGCATGGCATCGGGCCTGTCGCCCGCGAGTGCTCTGCGCCCAGAGTCACCTCCTGCGGACTGAAAAGTCTGCGGCTCGATTCCAGCGCGGCGCTGAACGGTTCTTCGCCGCGCTGAACGGCGGCGTGCATCACCGCGACGAGCGTGGGCCAGTCGAGTTTCGTCGCGCGCCGGAGCTGGCGAGCCCGGGCATTCAGGAGACGTGGCGCATTCTCGGTGAAAAGAACGTGGCCGCTTTCATCGAGCCCGCGTCGCCCGGCGCGACCGAACATCTGGAGCAGCTCGTCCGGCTGCACCTGGCGCTCCATGTTGCCGACCATGTAGCGCGTGTCAGTCACCGCGACGGAGCGCATGGAAAAATTGATCCCCGCAGCAAGGCCCATGGTTGCGACGACGACGCGGAGCTGTCCGTTTTTCGCAAGCGGCTCCACGACCCCGGCGCGCTGCGCATAGCTCAGCCCGCTGTGATGATAGGCGACCCGCGCACGCAGCAGGCGGGTGAGTTTCGGGCCTGCGAGCGCCTCCTGTTCGGGTGAAAGCGCGAGCGGCAACGACTCGGGCAAGCTGCCCGCGAGCGCATGCGCGAGATCCTCGGCGGCATTTCTCCGAGGTGCAAAAAGAAGCACCGGCCCGAGGTCCGCGCGCAGCGCATTGGCAATCATGCGCGGCCAGTATTCGCGCAAAGTCGAGGGTGCCCGGTTTGGCAGCGATTCGAGATCCACCTCGGTGAGCGGCACCGGGCGGATGTCATGCGAGACGAGCACGGCATCGCGCCCGATGCGCTTCAGCCATGCGACGACATCCTGCGGATTCCCCACGCTGCCGCTGAGCAGGAGCAGTTGCGTTGCTGCCGGTGCCAGCGCGAGCGCTAGCTCGTAGTTCACGCCGCGATGCGGATCGCCGATCATTTGGTATTCGTCCACGACGAGCAGCTGCGGCCCTTCGCGACGGATGAAGCGCGCGCGCTGAGTCTCCAGTGTCGCGACGACGATGTGCGCATCGAGGCGCAGCGCGAGATCCCCGGTGGCAATGCCCACATCCCATCCGCGCTCGCGCCACTCGGTGAGCTTGTCGTTCGCGAGTGCACGAGTCGGCACAGTGAATACGGCCTGCCCCTTCACCTGTGGCTGAAACAACTCGAAGATATACGTTTTCCCCGCTCCCGTCGGCGCATGCACCACGACATCCCTGCCGGCACGGAGCGCCGCGAGCGCTTCCTGCTGCCAGAGGTCGGGGACCGTGAGGTGTTGAAAGAAAGGGTTCACAGCGGAGTCTTGCGCTTGTCGGAAATCGAGGCAAAGGGAACAAGCCCAAGAGCAACAAAAGAAAGTGATGCGCGAACCGATGATCCCCGAAGACGAACCTGCCGCACCGCTGGCTGCGATCGGTCGTTACCGTCGGCTGAAGGCCGCGCGCGAGCGGGGACTGGTGGTCTCGGCGATGGAATTGCCGCATTGGATTTTGCGGGAGAAGGGAGATTGGGTGCTGTCCGTCGAGGAGACTGCGCGGGATGCGGCAGCGGCGGCAGTCGCGGAATTTGAGGAGGAGGAAAGGACGCGCCCGCGCGCATCAAAGCTGGAGCCGCTGGAGATCCCGAAATTCGCGCTGCTCCTGACCCTCGCGGCAATGGTGATTTTTTATCGCATGCAGATGACTGCGCCTGCCGCCCTCATCGAACGCGGCGTCGCGGTGGATGCGCGGATTCTGAATGGCGAATGGTGGCGGATTTTCACCGCGCTCACGCTGCACGGCGGCATCGAGCACCTGCTTTCAAATATCGGTCTCGCCGTCTTTGCGTTCGCGTTTGCCTTTTCAAGATTTGGAACCGGGGTGGGGCTGCTTGGCACGGTGATGGGTGGCGCGCTGGGGAATCTGATGAACGCATTTGCGCACGTGGCGAAGCCGCATCAGAGCATCGGCTCATCCACGGCGCTCTTCGCCTGTCTCGGGCTGCTCGCCGGAGGTGAACTCGCCGCGCGACTCATGCAAGGTGCCACGCGGAAGGGCTGGCAATTGCTGGTGCCCGTAGGCGCCGGCCTTGCATTTCTGGCGCTCTATGGCGGCGCTGGTTCTACCCGCGACGGTGCGCCGATCATGGATGCCGGCAATGTGGATGTGATGGCGCATTTGTTCGGATTGATCGCGGGGGTGCTTCTCGGAGCACTGCTTTTTGCGACGGGATTCCGGCGTGGTGCTGCGCAATGGGTGCAGGTTTCTTGCGGGGCTGGAGCAGTGGCCGCGCTGATCGCCGCCTGGCTGGCAGCTCGATGAATCGCCGGGGCTAACTGCGTGCGCTCTCGGCCTCGCGTTTCAGGCGCTTGAGCAGCTTGAAAAATTTCACCGTATCGCGGAGCGGGTGGATTTTGCTCACCTCGTCGCCGTAGATCGTGCTCACTTTTGCCGCGCCGATTTTGCAGCCGCGGCGTGCTGCGAGTGCGAGCATCTCGGTCTCGAAGTCGAAGCTGCTGCTCTGCATTTCGAGAAGTTCCGCGGCGAGCGAACGGTGGAACATGCGGAAGCCGCATTGCGAATCCGGCACGCGCTGGCCGATGACGCGGCTGATCGTCCAGCTCATGTAGCGGTTCGTGCACCTGCGGACGAATGGCATGTCGCGCACGTCGCCCATTCGGTTGCCGACGATCATCGGCGCGCCGGTGGCATTTGCCTCGGTGAGAAAATTTGGAATCTCCGAAGGGAGGTGCTGGCCGTCACCGTCGAGGATGAGGATGAAATCGACCGATGGGCGTTCCAGCAGCGCACGCAATCCTGTTTTGATCGCCGCGCCCTTGCCTGCATTTTTTTCGTGCTTGATGACTTCGACTCCCGCCGTGCGCGCCTCGTCACTGGTGCGATCCGATGAGCCGTCGTCCACGACGAGCACGAGATCCAGTTCAGCACGCGTGGCCGCGGCGACTTCGCGGATGTGCTTTTCCTCGTAGTAGCACGGGATGAGCGCGGCAACGTTGGCGCGGGTGGCGGTGGGCTGGGCTGTCATGCTGCGGAGCAATAGCAGTCTGCGCGCCTCGTCACTTCAGGCCGTGACGTTTGCGAGGGTCGTAGTCCGCCGCGTGATACGAGCTGCGGACGAGCGGACCGCTCGCGACGAACTCGAAGCCTTTGTCATACCCGATGCGCTCGTAGAGCTTGAACGCATCCGGGTGGACGTATTCGACGACCGGCAGATGCTGCGCACTCGGGCGCAGGTACTGGCCGATGGTGAGCACCTGCACGCCGTGCTCGCGGAGGTCGTCCATCGTCTGGAAAATTTCAGGCTCCGTCTCCCCGAGGCCGAGCATGAGCCCGCTCTTGGTCACGAGGTCGGGAGCGATCTCCTTCATGCGGCGCAGCACTTTCATGCTCACCGCGTATTTCGCGCGCGAGCGCACCATCGGCGTGAGGCGCTCTACGGTCTCGACGTTGTGGTTGAAAATGTGCGGGCGGGCCTCTGCAATCAGCGCGAGGCATTCCTCCTTTGCGTGAAAATCCGGCGTGAGCACCTCGATGACAATCTCCGGCGCCGCTTCGCGTACGGCTTCGATGGTCTTGGAAAAATGAAGCGCGCCTCCATCTTTCAGATCATCACGGGCGACGGCGGTGATGACCACGTGCTTCAGTTTCATCCGCCGGATCGCCTCGGCCACGCGCTGCGGTTCGTCGTCTTCGAGCGCGAAGGGCTTTGCCGTCGTGACCGCGCAGAATCCGCAGGCGCGCGTGCAGCGTTCGCCCGCGATCATGAAGGTGGCCGTGCCGCTGCTCCAGCATTCCCAGCGGTTCGGGCACTGCGCGCTTTCGCAGACGGTATTTAGCCGCAGGTCGGTGATCAGTGCCTTTGTGGAAAAGAAGACCGGATTATTGGGCAGGCGCACCTTGATCCAATCAGGCTTGCGGGCCTGATGGAGCGCGGGGTCAATCTTGGAGCACGACATCTCGCGGAGAGTAGAGGGACGCGCAGGGAAATCAACTGCGGCGGTTCGCACTGAATCGTGACGCTCCCAACCGTGGTGGCGATGCGCACAAAAAATGCGTGTGCTTTCCGCCAGTCCCCCGGTATTTTCCATACAATGAAAGCGATTTTCCTATCTCTCGCGCTGCTCACGATTTTCACCACTACGAGCCGCGCAATCGACATCGTCACGCCCGAAGCGACCTTTAAGAATATCAAGGTGACAAGGGTGGATGCCGAGGCAGTCCGCATCACGCATGATGAAGGGATGGCGCTCGTGGACTTTGATCTCCTGCCGCCCGCGCTCCAGGCCGAATACGGCTGGACTCCCGAGAAATCCGCCGCCCGCAAGGCTGCAAAGGAAGCCGCAATCAAGAAGGAGGAAGATGAGGAAAGGATGATCGCAGAGGCACCAAAGCGGAAGGCCATGGAGGAAGCCGCACGGATAAAGGCTGAGGAGGACAAGATCGAGGAAGCGGAGCGCGCCAAGCGGAAGATGGAGAATGCCGCCTTTGAGTCCGAGAATGCGACCGCTCAGCAGGACCTGATCGCCGCTGCCGCAAAGGCCCGCGCGGAACTCGACCGGGAACGCAAGGGCATCAAGGGCAAGGTGGACGCGGTGCCGGTGGCCGAGGTCATCAGCGACAAAGAGATGGAGGCTGGGACTGCTCCCACAGCGACGAGGAAGACGATCACTCCCGGACTCGGCACGGTATCGGATGTCATCATCAAACAGAATCCCTTGCTCGAAAACCCGAAGGTATTGATCGGAATAGGCGTCGGGCTCGTCATCACGATCCTCCTTTTCCTGCTTCCCTCAAACAAGCCGAAGATCCCGGCGAAAGTTCAGCGGCGGCCATAGCGCGGTCGCGCAGGGAGCCAGGATGCCCTCCGCTTTTTCTGTCCTGCCATGGCCATGACCCTTTTCCGCACCCTGCTTTGGTGCTTCGCCACTCTGGCATTCGTCATTGCGCCGCAGGGAATGGCCGCGCCGCTATCGGGCACAAAATCAGTCGGGCCCACAGGGAATTATGCTTCGATCACCGCAGCCATAGCGGACATTCAGGCGGAGAGCGTCGGCGGTGCGCTCATCCTCGAACTCCAGGCCGCCTACGTCAGCACGGTGGAGACATTCCCGCTCGTCGTGCCGACGCTCAATGGGGCGAGTGCGGTGAATACCGTCACCATCCGCCCGGAGAGCGGCGCGGCAGGGCTGAGCATTGTCACCGGCTTCGACGGCCTTGCGGGGACGGTGGATTTGAATGGCGCGCAGTTCGTCACGATTGATGGCCGTGCTGGTGGCGTGGGCACGGCCAGGCAACTCACCATCGCCAGCACCAGTATCGGAGGCGTGGCGCTCCGCTTCATCAACGAGGCCAGCGGTAACACCCTCGAATATCTCACACTTCGGGGTGTGAGTACCAGCACCACCAGCGGCACCGTCGTTTTCAGCACGACCACCAGTGCGAATGGCAACGACAACAACACCATTGACACCTGCGACATCGGCGACGGCGCGACCACGCCCGCCAATGGCATCTACTCGCTCGGCTCCACTGGCACCTCTGCGCAGAACAACAGCGGCAACACCGTCTCCAACTGCAACATCTTTAACTTTCACAGGGGCACCGCCGTGGATGTGGCGGGCGTGCGGCTCGATGGTGGCAACGACAGTTGGACCATCACCGGCAACAGCTTCTACCAGACCGTCAGTCGCGCTGCGGTGGGGGCGAATGTGCGCGCCATCTACGTCAATAACACCTCGGGCAACAACTTCACGGTGTCCGGCAATTTCGTTGGCGGCGATTCGCCGGGCGCAGCGGTGAGTATACAAAAGTGGACAACGACCGGCACCCCGGCGGCGTATCAGTTCCAAGGCATCCAGCTTAACGTCGGCACCGCCATGCCGAGTAGCGTGCAGGGTAACAACATTAGGAATATGGTGTGGACGACGGGCAGCAACGCGAGCACTCCGCCCGGCATCTGGAGCGGCATCCATGTGCAGGCGGGCGATGTGGTGATCGGCACGGTCAGCGGTAACACCATTGGCAGCAGCACGGGCACTGGTTCGATTTCTGTCACCAGTTCAAGCAACGCCGGGAACCTCTGCGGGACGACCTTTGGGATCGCATCGAATGGCAGCGGGACGGTTGTCATTGCCAACAACACCATCGGCTCCGTCACTGCGAGCGGCGCGGGCATCACCATCTCCGCCTCGCTCGTCGGCATTCAAGTCACCGCCGGCGCAAAGACCATTGCCGGCAACACCGTCGGCAGCACCACCACCGCCAACAGCCTAAACGCCAATACGGCCTCCACTAGCACCAGTACCGTGCAGCAAGTCACCGGCATTCTTAGTTCCAGTAGCACCAGTGCAAGCATCACGGGCAACACGGTGGCTAATCTCAACAACAACTTCAACAGCAGCAACACCAGCCTAACGTCGCAGATTCGCGGCATCGTGACTTCCGCCGGGGCAAACAACATCACCGGCAACACCGTCCGCAACCTGTCCACGACGAGCCAGAACACGAACTCGACTACCTTGTCGGCAGTGCTGGGCATCAGCCAGTCCTCGACCGTGGCGGGCCAGACCGTTTCCCAGAACGTCGTGCATTCGCTCGCCAGCACGGCGGCATCGGTGGAGGTGTCGGTGACCGGGATTTTTTACAGCGGTTCGGACGGCACGAACGTGATCGCGCGGAATCTGGTGCACAGCCTCTCGTGCGCTTCCTCAAACGCTGCGTCGGCAGTCACCGGGATGCAGTTCGACGCGGGAACGTTCACGGTGCAGAGCAACATGGTGCGCGTGGGCCTCAATGCGGCCGGTACCGGCACGGCAGGCGCCGCGACAGTGCGTGGCATCTTCGAAGCCGTCACGGCATCGGGCCGGAACTTCTATCATAACTCCGTTTATGTCGGCGGCACGCAGACCTCGGGTGCTGCGAGCACGTACGCCTTCACGAGCGCCATCGCGTCGGGTGCCCGCACTATCCAGGACAACATCTTCGTCAACGCCCGCGGCAACAGCGGCGGCACCGGCAAGCACTACGCTGTGCAATACGGTGGCATCACCGGGCTCCCGACTGGGCTGATCGCCAGCAATAACATCTTCCTCGCCAGCGGGACCGGCGGTGTGTTGGGCTCGTTCAACAGCATTGATCGCACGACGCTCGCCGCGTGGCAAAGTGCGACCGGCGTGGATTCGTCAAGCGCGTTCGTGGATCCGATGTTCGTCAATCCGACGGGCGATGCGACAACGGGGGATTTGCACTTGCAGGCGAGCAATCCCGCCGAGGGGGGCGGCATCCCTATCGAGGCGGTCACGGATGATTTCGACGGCCAGACTCGCAGCAGCTTCACGCCGACGGACATCGGCGCGGATGCCGGAAACTTCACCTCGACGGGCGACGTAATTGCACCGGCCATCAGCTACACCCCGCTGTCGAATGCCTCGAACGCGAACCGCACGCTCACCGCCTTTGCCACCATCACGGACAACAGCGGCACAGTCCCCGGCGGCACGAGCGTCCCGCGCCTGTACTTCAAGAAAGCTGCTGACGCGGATGTGTTCGGCGTGCCGAACAATGCGACGGGCAACGGCTGGAAATCCGTCGCCGCGAACAATGCCAGCAGCCCGTATGGCTTCACAATCGACTATTCGCTCATCAATGGCGCCAGCGTGAACATAGGCGATGTGGTGCGATACTTCGTCGTCGCGCAGGATGCCGCGGATAACCTCGGATCGGCTCCCGCCGGTGCGACTGCCGCTGGCACGCCAGCCGTGCAGAATGTGAACGGGCACGGTGGAGTGAACAGCTACACCATCGTTCCCGCCATGAGCGGCACGAGGACTGTCGGTCCCGCCGGCGATTAAACGAGCCTCGGCGGGGCGGGTGGATTGTTTGCGGACATCAATGGCTCCGTGGTCTCGGGCAATCTCGTCATCAATATCACGGGCGATTTGAGTGAGGACGGCAGTAATAGCCTGAACCCGTTCGCCACGGATGATCCCGCGTCCACTTTCACGCTCACGGTGCAACCCGGTGACGCTACGATGAAGACCATCGCGGGCACAGTGGCCGGTGCCTTGATCCGGCTCAACGGCGCAGACCGCGTGACGATTGACGGGCGCTTCGGCGGCACGGGCCGCTATCTGACCTTCCGCAACCTGAGCGCCACCACCGCCGCCAGCACGATCCTTCTGATCAACGATGCGAGCAACAACACCGTGCGAAGTTGCATCATCGAAGGCGCATAGCAGAGCAGCACGCTCGGCGTCGTCGCCCTCAGCACCGGCACGGTGACGGGCAATGACAACAACCTGATCACCGACAATCAGGTGCGCGATGTGAGCACCGGCGGGACTGCGCCGCTGCAACTGGTCGCCTCAAGGGGCAGCTCTGCGGCTCTCGTGAACTCGAACAATACGATCTCGAACAATGAGCTGTTCAATTTCAACAGTAATGGCGTCGGCATCAGTTCGACTGGAAACGAGTCGTGGACTGTCTCCGGCAACAACATTTATGAGGCGAGCGTCCAATCCTCTGCGCTGACCGGCATCACGTTCGGTGGCAGCGGCGTGAACGTCGTCACGGGCAACTTCGTTCACGATCTGCTCACCACCTTTTTTGCGTGCGAAGGCATTCTGTTCGACGGCGGAGGCGTCACGACCATCTCGCGCAACCGCATCGCCTTAACCAATGTGAATGCGGCCACGACATCCCTCGACGGCATCCATTCCCTGGCCAACTCCGGCTCGCTGCTCACCGTGCTGAACAACGAAATCATGATCGCACCCGCGACTTCCGTGAGCGCCACGATTCACGGTCTGCTCGACAGCGGATCGGTCTCCGGCTCGTGCAATGTGTTTTTCAACACCATCCTCATCGGCGGCACCGCCACCGGATCGAGCAGCACATGGGCATGCCTGCGCACCAGTGCCAACATGCACACCGCGCGCAACAACATCCTTTTCAACAGCCGCACCGGCGGCACCGGCAGTCATTTCGCCGGGGGAATCGAGGCCACCGGCGGCAGCTATTCCTCGGACTACAACGTCTTCGCCGGCACCGGCGCTGCGACTGCGAGCTTCATGGACTTCGGGACTGTCGCCTTCACGCCGGTGCCCGCGACCTTCGCCGGGTGGCAGTCCGCGACCGGCGGCGACGCGCATTCGAGCGGAGGCAACCCCGGCGGCAACTTCAGCAGCGCGATGTTCGTGGATCCCGCCAATGGCGACCTGCACCTCGTCCCCGGCGGGAATGTGCTGGTGAACAACACCGGCACGCCCTTGGCCGGAGTGACGACGGACTACGACGGCCAGCTACGCTCCGCGACGCTGCCCTTCATCGGTGCAGATGAACTTGTCTCCAGCAATGCCGACCTCACCGGCATCACGCTGAGCGCGGGCGGACTGAGTCCCGTCTTCGCCGCGAGCACGCTGAGCTACACCGCAAGCGTGTCGAACAGCACTGGGACGCTCACCTTTACGCCGACGCTCTCCAGCGGCGTGGCGAGCGTGATGGTGAATGGCGGCAGCGCGGCGACGCCCGTGACATTGAGTGTGGGCGGCGGCAATGTGTTGAGCATCGTCTCGACCGCCACCGACGGGACGATGAAGACTTACACCGTGACTGTGACGCGGCGCACGGTGTTTCAGGATTGGGCGGTGGCGAATGGGAACGCCAGCGACCCGCTTGCGATCGGAGCGAATGGCGCGGCGAATCTGCTCAATTTCGGCTTCGGCGTGGACCCGAACAGCGGAGCGGGCGGGGCGCTGGTGTTCAATGGGTCTTTCGGCGCGGGCGGGAGCGTCGGGGCGACGGGGCAGCCGCGCACTGTCATCGAGGGCGCGGAGGTGCGCGCGCTCTTTGTGCGGCGCAAGGATTTCGCTGCCGCCGGGCTGGTGTATGGGGTGGAGTTCACGGGCGGGCTGACCTCGTGGCAGGCGAGCGTCGACACTCCGACGGTGCTGGCCGATGACGGCACAAACCAAATCGTGAGCGTGCCATTCCCCGCCAGCACCGGCGCGATGGGCTTCTTCCGAGTGCGCGTGACGCTCGGACCTTGAGCGATTGAAAGTGTGTACCGAAAAAGAATTTTCAACCGCTCATCTTCGCTCATCTGCGCTTAAAAAATGTCAGCAGTCATCGGTTGTCTGTTTGTCGGTCTCTTCATCAGCGGGGATTAGCGCAGATTAGCGGTTCTACGCTCTGAGCGGACTTTCGATACGCACTTTGAGGTCAGTCCCCTCACTCGCCATTTTTCCAGCGGCACGATTGCCTTCGGCACAGGCGCGGTGTCCGTGGCGCATGCTGTTCTGCCTGCCAAAGGGCGTGCTGGTCAGCGGGTTGTGATCGAATACCTTTGCGCCCGACTTTTACCAACCGATGAACGCCTCGCTCGATCCGCTGATTCAAGACAAGCTTCGCGCTTTTGCGCAGCGACGCAGAAGGCTGATCATCATCAAGGGCGTGCTTGCGGCGCTCGCGATACTGCTGCTGACGATGCTCTTGGTCGCGGCCATCGACATGCAGTGGATGCTGCCGGACTGGCTGCGCTGGTCGCTGAGTGGCGCGGCGTATTTGGCGGTAATGGTGGTCGTGTGGCGGCATTGTCTTCGGCAATTGCTGCACGCGCCGGATGAACGCCAACTTGCGCGGCTCGTCGAACACGCGGAGCCGGGGCTGCGTGAGGATCTGCTGTCGGCAGTCGAGCTGGGACGCACGGATGGAAAGGTTTTTGATTCGGAGCAATTCCGTTCACTGCTTCAGGCGGATGTCGCGAAGCGCATGGGCGGCATGGAAATGAAGTCACTGCTGCCCGTCGCGCTCATCCGGCGCTACATCGGCTACGCGGCGGCGATCGTGTGCGTCGCGGTGGGCATGATGGTTGCGAGCGGATGGCGCTTTCATACGCTGCTGCTGCGCGCACTTTTTCCCGGTGCGAATTTGGAGAGGGTTTCGCGGACGAAGGTGATCCTGCATGAACCCGAGGGCGGCGACCGCATCGTGCCGCAGGGCGACACCGTGCGCGTGGTGGTGGAACTCGCTGGCGAACCGGCGAGTCGGGCGCGCATCGAGACGATGGGCGATAGCGGCGGATGGCAGGTGTTGAACATGGACCCGATCGGCAACAACCGCTTTGCAGCAACTGTGCAGGTGAGTCGATCGAACGTGCGATATCGGGTGAAGGCTGGCGATGCGCTCACGCGGAAATACCTCCTCGATGCGCGTGAACGACCTTTCGTCACGGAATACCAGAAGACATTCCACTACCCGGCCTACAGCGAATTGCCTGACCGGAACGTGACGGAAAAGGAGGGAGCGCTCATCGCCCTCGAAGGCACTGAGGTGGAGCTCAAGCTGAAGACAAACCAACCGGCCAAGACCGCCGAACTGCTGCTCGAACAGGGCAAGGGAAGCAGCACGGTGCCGCTCACGACAGGTGCGGATGGATTGCTCTCGGGAAAGATCACGCTGAGCGCGAGTGGCAGCTATCGCGTGCATCTGGTCGGTGCGGAAACGGGATTTGAAAACAAGTTTTCCCCAGAGAACGAACTTCGCGCAGAGCCAGATCTTCTGCCTGCCGTGGAGCTGGAATCACCAAAGCATGATCTCATCTTGCCGGTGAACGAACTCGTGGAAATCACGGGCAGTGCATCGGATGATCTCGGTCTCGCGAAGGTCGCGCGGCTCGTACGAATCAACGACGGCGGGTGGAAGCAGACGGTGCTCGCGACCAAGCCGGGCAAGCAGGTGCGCATCTCCGATCGCTGGGACTTGTTCCAGTCAGGCGTGAAGGCGGGCGACTTGCTGACGATGAAACTCGTCGCGACGGATTTGAAAGGCAGCAAGGCGGAGTCGCGCCCATTGCAGGTCACTATCACGGCTTCAGGATTTGAAATGCGAAGGCTGCAAGGGCTGGAGGCTTTGCGAACGCTGAATGAGAGTGTCCGAGCGCTCGAAGAGCAGGCGGCGAAACTCATCACCTCCGTGCGCAAGGCGAACGAGGGAATCAACGGCGTGGACAAAGATGCGGCGGCAAAGCAGGCAGCAGTGGCGATCACCGGCGCGCTGACCGAGTTCGATGCGAAATTTACCGAATCGTGGACGACGCTCGGAGGTGCATTGCGTGAGGCGAAGACCGCGCATTCCGCCGCGGAACTCGTGATGCTCGGGCGCACTCTCTCGCAGATTGGTTACGGCTCGGCAAAGCTCGCACGTTCGGATGTCGCGGCATTTCCCGCGTCGCGTAAATTTATGGCGGAAGCGGTAGAGGCCTGCGCGGATATCGCGCGCCGTGCGAAGACGGCAATGGCGGAGGCGGAAGCGATCACTTTGTCGGAGGAATCGGCCATTCTCGCTGAGAATTCGCTCATCCTTCACCGTGAACAAAAGAGGCTGATGGAAATGGCGAATGCGGCGGGCGATGACACTTCGCAATGGGCGGCAGTCGTAGGAAGGCTGCGGGTCGCTGTCTCGCAAGCGAAGGTGCTCGAAGAAATCCTTGCGCCGATGACAGTGCGCCCGACCGGGCGCGGGAAAGATCGGGCGAAGACATTTGCGCTGCAGCTTCAGAAGCATCGCGAGGGTCTCGTGAAGGTCCTCTCTCCCGAGGATAAAGCGGACAAACGGATGCTCTCAAAGCTGGTCGATTTTAACCGAGGAATGGAAGGCGCGGCGCGTGGATTTTCCGACTGGAGCCGCGAGTTTGGAAATCAGCCTTCGGCGATGATGCGTGATGCGTCGCACAATGACGGGCCGGTGTATGCAAATGTCAGCAAGCTGGCGGATGCGCTGGATGCGATCCGAAAGGAGGCAGCGCTCTCCCCGGAGTCGCAGGCCGCAATCGCAAATGGCCGGTGGAAGATGTGCGGTGAACTTTTCAAGACGGCTGGTGACTTGGAGGAAATCCGGCGTCAGGCGGACAATCAATTTGTCTCGGATGCGCGGCAGACGGTCGCGGCGATCGAGGCGCTGGCTGTGGTTTCCGCTGGGACGGAGCCTGCGCAGGTGCGCGAAAAACTGGATGCACTGGATGCGGCCTTCCGCGTGCTGGAGAGCGGGCACAATCTGCAGGAGGCGATGGACGGCTTCACGCAACTCGCGTCGAGTGAGCGGTGGGAAGTGCGCGATCTTTCCGCGAAGACCGATGCGCCGCGCGACTGGCGCTGGCTGGAGGCACGGATGCGGATGATCCCGGATGAATTGGGAAAGGCGAGGGAGCCGTTCCAGCGTCGCGGGGCGAACGATTTGGCGAAGGCATTCGAGGGCGCGCAGCAGATTTTTTGGAAGTCGCAGCAGATCGAGGCGTGGCGCGCGATGGAGCGCGAGATTGGTGGGCGTGGAAATTTTGATTTTGCGCAGACCACTGCGCGACAGCATGCGGAGGAACTCGCAGGGCAGGTGAAGCTGGCGCTGGACCTTCTGCGCAAGCCGATGGCGGATGCGCGCAGGGACTTGGCGAAACTTTCGCCGACGGTGAGCCAACTCGCTTCGGCACTCGCGAAGGAACAGGCCGAGGTGAAGAAGGAGACGGAGAAGCGGGCGAAGAATGAGAAGCCGAAGAATCCCGATGATGGGAAGGCGGAGGCGGAAAAGCAGATCGCGCAGCAGCAACAGCTCAACCAGAAGGTCGAGACGCTAAAGGATCTCGTGCGTGCGGATGCGAACAAGCAGGACATTTTGAAACAGGAACAGCGCGAGAAAATGCGCGATGCGGATGACGCACTCGCGATGCTGAAGGACCCGCCGCCGAAGGCGGAGCAGGCTTTGCAGGATGCCGCGGCAGCCGGGCCTGAACAGCAGAAGGCCGACCTTGCACGCGCGGCGGAGCAGCAGCAGAAGCTCGCCGACGCGCTAAATCAGATCGCGGAGCATTTTGAGAAAATGGAGCAGGGGAAGCCAGCAGATGATTCTCGGACGGCTCTGCGCGAAAAGGAAAAGGAACTGGGCATCAAGGAGGAACTCGACCAGCAGCAGGCGCACGCGCAGATGCTCGCGGAGATGTCGCAGAAGGCTCCAGAGCAGTTGCTGAAGGAACTCGAAGCCAAGCTGCCGGAGAATCCTGCGATGCAGAGGGAGCTGAGCTCGATTTCCAAGGATGCGCTGGCAGACGCCGAGGAGAAGCTCGCGGATGCGCGCGGTCGCGAGGACAATGTGGCGAAGCAGCTCGACACGCAGGCAAAGCTGGAACATGGCGGAATGCAGAAGGCTCAGCAAGGTGCCGCCGAGGCCGCTAAGCAGGCACAGCAGGCGGCGGAAGCGGCAAGGCAGGCCGCGCAAAATGCCGAGCAGCAGGCGAAGGTCGCTCAGAATCCGGAGGCGGAAAAGCAGGCGGCGAAAGCGGGAGCCGAGGCGAACAAGGCGGCGCAAAATGCACAGCAGGCCGCCGAGGCTGCGGAGAAAATGGCGAAGGCGGAGAACCCTGCGCAGGCTGCCGATGCTGCGAAGCAAACTGCGCAGAAGGCAGGCGAGGCCGCGCAATCCGCACAACAGGCGACGGAGGCCGCGCGGCAGGCGACAGCTTCGACACAAAAGGGGGCGCAGAAGCCGGGCGATCATCAGGCGCAGAACCAGCAGGCAAACCAGCAATCCAACGAGTCCATGGAGCAGTCGCAGAAGGCTGCCGATGCGGCGAGACGTGCGCAGGGTCTGGCACAGCAGGCGTCGGAATTGGCCGAAGGCATGAAGAGCGCCGATGCCGCAAAATTGCAGGCGATGGCGCAGCAAAATGCGCAGCCGGGCGAACCTCTGCAAAGTAACCCGCAACTCGCGAATGCCGCGAAGCAGCAGCAGCCGGTCGCGGCGAATGCGGCGGATGCGGCAGACACAACCGATCGAGCGGGACGTCACGAATCGCGGCTCGGAAATATGCAGGCTGGCGAGCAACTTCAAAAGCTCGCGAACGCCGTGCGCGAAACCGCGACGAAGCAGGTGCCTTCTGCACAGCAAAGTCTCGCGAGTGCGAAGATGGCGGCGGAGGCGCAGGCTCCGGTGAACGAGGCGGCCGCGCAGCTCGCGCAGGAATTGAAGGCTTTGAAAAATGCTGCGAACGGACAGCCGCAGGCGCTGGCGAATCAAAATACGCCAGCGCCGCAGGCTCCGATGTCGGCGGGCCAGCAGGCGCAGGCTCCGCAGGGTCAGCAACCCTCTTCACCAGAACAGTCGGCGGCACAACAAGCCGCGCAATCGCAAGCGGCAAAGGATGCGCAGGCGCAGGCAGCGAAGCCACAGGGTGCGCAGCCTTCAGCGCAGGGATCACAGCAGGCGCAAGCTTCATCTTCTCCGGCGGAGCAGCAGGCGATGGCGCGTGCGCTCGATGCGCTCGATCAGCAATTGAATCCGGCCACGATGCAGCAGGCTGCAAATGCCGAAGGGCAGGAAAGCCAACAGGGGCAACAAGGCAAACAAGCGCAGCAGCAGCAGGGGCAACAAGGACAGCAAGGTCAGAAGCAGGATGGCCAGCAACAAGGTCAGCAGGGGCAGGACGGCCAGCAGGGCCAGCAGGGCGATGGGAAGTCTGCGTCCAAGTCCGCGATGGCGCAGGCGGCGCAGGCGGCGTCGGATTCCATGCGCAAGAGCCGCGCGGAAAATTCCTCGCCGCAGCCGGGCTCGCTTTTGAGCGGGAGCCAGAGCGAGAAGTCGGTCGGCGGCGCAAAGGCGGAGGGCACGGCGATGAATGCGAAGGATTTGCCGAATGCGAACGGTCTCAAGCGCGGCGACTGGGGCAAGCTGCCGAAGAAACTCGCGGACCAGCTCACGAAAGGATCGCAGGAATCCATTCCCGGCGAATATCGTCAGGCAGTGGAGACTTATTACCGAGTGATCGCGGAGAAGACGAAGAAGCGGCCATGATGCAAAACGACTGTGCAGAAGGTGTCTCGCGCAAAGGCGCAAAGGCGCAAAGTGAAGCGAGCAGTATGAGTGCCTTTGCGGCTTTGCAGCTTTGCGTAACGAAAATTGCTGCGCTCATTTTTATCGCGATGTCTTGTGCGGCTATCGCGCAGGAGGATTCGGACAGCGCGCGGGTGAATGAGGCGTTCAAGCGTGCTGCTCAATTTTTGATCACGTGCCAGGATCCTGCGACCGGGGCGATTCACAACCGGCTTCGCAATGAGACGACGATGACCTCCCTTGCGATTCTTTCGTATGCGGCGATGGGGCATCAGCCTTCCGATCCCACGCCCGAGGGACGCTCGATGAAGCACGCGCTCGACTTTGTGCTGCTGCCGGAGAATCAGGAGGCGACGGGCTACTTTGGCAAAGCCGACGGCTCGCGCATGTATGGGCACGGCATCACGACGCTCATGCTTTCCGAGATGCTCGGCATGGGGACGAACGAGGCGCAGGACGCGCTGATCCGTGAGCGGTGCCGCAAGGCGGTCGATCTCATCCTTCGCGCGCAGCGGGTGCCGAAGAACGAAGCGAACCGCGGCGGCTGGCGCTACACGCCCGATGCGAGCGACAGCGACATGTCGATCACTTGCTGGCAGACGATGGCGCTGCGTTCGGCGCGGAATGCGGGGCTCGACGTGCCGAAGGAGTCCATCGATCTCGCGGTGCGATACATCAAGAGCCTCTATGACTCCGGCAACAACGGGCGCGGCTTCGGCGGCTTCGGCTACAGCAGTCGCGGGAGCGAACCCTCGACGACCGCGGAAGGGCTGCTCGCACTGCAAGTGTGCGGCGAATACCAGTGCGAGGAAGTGCGGGTGTCTTCGGATCGTCTGCTGAAGAGCGGGCTGCGTGTGGGTGACCGCTGGTTCTTTTACACCGCGTACTACTATGCGCAGGGGATGTATCAGCGTGGCGACAAGCACGCCGCGGCGGCGCGAAAGCAGATGGCGGATTTACTGATCCCGATCCAGTCGCGCGAAGGCTGGTGGGACGGCGTCGGCGGTGAGGAACGGCAGGGCGGGAAGGTGTATGCGACTGCGCTCGCGGTGCTCGCGCTCTCGGTGAAGAACCATTTCCTCCCGATCTACCAGCGGTGAAATATTGCGCCGATGATTCTTCGGCACCGCGCGCCGGGTGAAGAACGGCGCATGGAACTTTGCTGCGCCAGCCGTTTTGAGTAAAACATGATTTTGAACAACCCTTCCCGCACCCGCGCCCTTTTGCCGACGAGTCGTCGGCGCTACATTTTTTTCACGACGCGTATTGCACGCGCCCGGTGATTCACTTATTCGCGCGCACACACAAACACATGCAGCAAAACTGGGACATCGCAGCGGCAACTTCTCTCTACAACGTGGACCGGTGGGGCGGGGGATATTTTGGCATCAACGACAAGGGCCACGTGCAGGTCTTTCCGACGCTGGATGAGAAGACGCCCGTGGACATCATGGAAGCCGTCGCCGAGGCGCAGGCGCAGGGGCTCACCTTTCCGATGGTGCTGCGCTTCCACGATCTGCTGCGCCACCGCGTGGAGACGATCAATCGCGCATTCGCGAGCGCGATCGAGGAATTCAAATATCAGGGCGTCTATCGCGGGGTGTTCCCTATCAAGGTGAACCAACTACAGGAGGTCGTGGAGGAAATCATGTCGGCGGGCGCGCCGTTCCACTTCGGCATCGAGGCGGGAAGCAAGCCCGAACTCCTCGCAGCGCTCTCCGTCCACGAGGACCCGGAGTCGCTCATCATCTGCAACGGCTACAAGGATGCGTCGCTGATCCAGAACGCGCTGCTGGGGACGAAGCTCGGCAAGCGAGTGATCCTCGTTGTGGAGAAAATCGAGGAGCTTCAGCAGATCCTCACCGTGTCGCGCGAAGTGGGGACCGAGCCGTGGATCGGACTGCGCGTGCGGCTGAATGCAAAAGGCGCGGGCAAGTGGGCGCTGAGCGGCGGCGAGAATGCAAAGTTCGGCCTGAGCACCTCGGACTTGCTCATCGCGAGCGAGACACTGAAGGCCGCGGGCCTCTCGCATTGCCTGAAGCTCGTGCATTTCCACGTCGGCTCGCAGGTGCCGGACATTGGCACCATCAAGCGCGCCGTCCGCGAGGCCGCGCGCTTCTACGCGAAGATGCTCAAGCTCGGGCATCAAATTGATTACCTCGATGTCGGCGGCGGACTCGGCGTGGACTACGACGGATCGCGCAGCGCCTTCGACAGCTCCACAAATTACTCCCTGCAGGAATACGCGCGCGACGTGGTCTGGAACATCATGGAAGTCTGCGACGACGAAAAGGTCGCGCATCCGACGATCATCAGCGAAAGCGGCCGCGCGATCGTCGCGCATCACAGCGTGCTCATCGTCGAGGCATTTGGCTCCATCGAAAAGGACCAGGTCGGCGCGGTGGAGGCAAAGCCCGGCGACCCAAAGCTCGTCAGCAACATTCTCGAACTGAAGGGCGGCCTCGTAAAAAAGAACTGGCGCGAGACATTGCACGACGCGCTGGAGCTGAAGGAAAAGGCGCAGTCCATGTTCGACCTCGGCCTCATGGAATTGGACGCGAAGGCCCGCATCGAGACCGTCTTCTGGCAGATCGCGCGCAAGGTCGTGCAGCTCAGCGAGGGGATGAAATACGTGCCCGACGAGATCAAGGAGATCAGCACCTCCATCGCCGACCAATACCTCTGCAACTTCTCCGTATTTCAGAGCATGCTCGACCACTGGGCGCTCGGGCAGCTCTTCCCCATCATGCCCGTCCATCATTTGGACAAGGCGCCCGACCGGGAGGCCACGCTCGTGGACATCACGTGCGACTCCGATGGCAAGGTGAGCAAGTTCGTGGACTTGCAGGACGTGCGCGACACGCTCCCGCTGCATCGCATCACCGCGGGCGAGCACTACTACATCGGGTTTTTCCTCATGGGCGCCTACCAGGACATCATGGGCGACTTCCACAATCTCTTCGGTCGAGTGAACGAGGCGCACGTCTATCTCGACGACGACGAGGAGTGCGGCTGGTACATCGAGGAGACGATCGAGGGCAGCACCATCGCCAGCGTGCTGAACATGACGCAATGGGACGAGGCCGAGCTGAACCGAAAAATGAAGGCTCAGGTGGACGCAGCCATCCGCAGCGACAAACTGAAGCCCGCCGAGGCCATCCGCATGCTGAACAGCTACGAGCGCGCGCTCAAAGGCTACACGTACCTCCAGCTCAACGGCGCGGCGAAGCAACCGTAGCCGCCGGCAAGGAGCCGGGGCGTCCTCGCCCCGTGCGTGAATCTCGGGGCGAGGGCGCCCCGGCTCCTCGACATTTTGAGCGCGCGGGACCGACGAATCGTCGGCGCTACATTGCCGCCGAGAGCTCCGAGCCTGCGGAATTCTGCGCGATGTTCTCCGCCGCAATGTCGTCGAGCTGCGCGAGCGATGCCACGTGCGCGTATTTTTCCCGCAAGTGCCGCGCGCCTGGCATCCCGCGTGAATAAGCCATGAGTTGCGTCCGCATGGATTGCATCGCGTGCAGCTCGCTGCCCTGCCGCGCCACCTCCATCGCGCAATGCCGCCGGATGTGCGTCCACATCTCCGCGAGCGACGGCGGCGGGAGATGACTTCCCGTATCCAGATAATGCCGGATTTCCCGGAACACCCACGGGTGCTGCATCGCCGCGCGGCCGATCATCACGCCGGCCACGCGCGTCGAGTTCTTCCGCCGCTCCACGTCGTATGCCGTGATGAGATCCCCGTTTCCAATCACCGGAATTTTCACCGCTTCCGCAACCTGCCCGATCACATCCCAATCCGCCTCACCGCTGTAGCCCTGTTCCTTCGTGCGGCCATGCACCGCCACCGCCTGGATGCCGCAGTCCTCCAAAATGCGCGCCGTCGTCGTCGCATTGATCGTCTCCGCGCTCCAGCCGATGCGCATTTTCGCGGTCATGGGGAGCGGCGCGATGGCTTTCACGAGAGCGGTCGCAATGCGGCCGAGCAGGGGGCAATCGCGGAGAATGGACGAGCCGCCATTTTTGCTCACGACCTTGTTCACCGGGCAGCCGAAATTGATGTCCAGAAAATCGGGCCGCTTCCAGTCGATCACGATCTTCGCCGCCTCCGCGAGATGCTCCGGGTCCCCGCCGAAGAGCTGGATGCCGAGCGGACGTTCCGCCTCCTCGAAGTCCAGATACTCCATCGTCCGCTCATTCTTCCGGAAGATCCCCTCCGCCGAGACAAACTCCGACACCATCACATCCGCCCCATACCCTTTGCAGAGCTGGCGGAACGTCGTATCCGTAATCCCCGCCATCGGGGCGAGGTAAAGCGGGAACCGGTTTGAAAACCACGGGAGCATCCGCGCATCCTAGCGCCTCTTTGGAAATGCGCGAGCCTCGCGGTGAGGGGAGGCAGCCTTGCGTTTTTAATCGGGGAACGATTCCCCATTCACTCTGATTCGTGACGGGCGATAAATGGATGCCGCTTTGCGTGCTGGAATTGCCGGATGCAGAGTCCACCGTTTCATGCTGGTACATGAGCATGGCGGCGAAATGAGCCAATCAAACCAGTGGCGTGCCCGCAATGCGCGTGCCGGGCTTCAGACCGCGAACTGGGCGAAGACGCGGTTGGCCTCTTCGAGGTTTTCCTTGCTGCCGACATCGAACCACGTGCCGGGGACGCTCCACGCGTGGACGGGCGTCTGCGGGTAGAGCCACTGGACGAAGCGGCCCGGCTGGTCGGGGTTATTCCCGGCGGCGAGGTATTGCGCGATCATGGGGACGACGTGCTTCGGATAAAAATAGAGGGCGATGCCGATGAGGGTGCTGGGCGGATTTGCGGGCTTCTCCACGAATTCCGAGATGATGCCTTCGCCGTCCACGGCCACGACGCCGTATTTTTTCGCTTCGTCGATGGTGCCCACATCATAGACGCCGAGGACGGGTGTGCCCTTGACGCGGGCGTGCTCGGCGAATCCTTCGAGACTTTCGCTGAAAAGATTGTCGCCCGCGACGACGAGGAGGTCTTCGTCTTCGATGCCGAATTTTTGCACGACGTGATGGAGGTCGCCGATGGCGCCGAGCTTGTCGGTGTCGCTGGTGGAGCCGTCATTCACGATGGTGAAGGGGAGCTTTGCGTGGGAGCTGTTGTAGCCGTCGGCCCATGCCTGGAAGTCGGCGGCGAATTTGTTGTTCGTGACGACGAAGACTTTGGAAATGCCGGGGATGGGCGCGATATTGTCGATGACCCATTCCATCATCGGCTTGCCGGCGACACCGAGGAGCGGCTTGGCTTTGGTCTGCGTGAGTGGATAGAGGCGAGTGGCGTATCCGGCTGCGAGGATGAGGATATTCATGCAGGGCCGAGGATATGAATGAGCGCGGAATTTTGTAAAGCCCGGCGCGGGTGACATTCATTCGTCATTCGACATCAGCCGCGCTTCCCGCTTCGTTTGCAGGCTGATGAAGCTGCTGCTCGTTGACGGTCCCTATTACGTTTACCGCTCGTTTTTCGCGATCCGGAATCTCACGAACTCGCGCGGTGAGCCGGTGAATGCGATCTATGGTTTCGTAAAAACGATCCGCAAGATGCTCAAGGATGTGAAGCCGGATCTGGCCGCGGTACTATGGGACATGGGGCTGCCAAAGCGGAGGACGGATTTGCAGCCTGAATACAAGGCGACGCGCGCGGAAACGCCGGATGAGATGAAGCCGCAATTTCCGATCATCCGCGACCTGGTGCCGCTGATGGGCATCGCAAGCATCGGCGTGCAGGATACGGAGGCGGATGACCTCATGGCGACTTACGCCGTGGCGGCGCAGGCGCGTGGCGATGAAGTGGTGCTGGCGACGAATGACAAGGATCTCTATCAGCTTGTGAATCCGAAATGTGTGGTCTATTCGACGAACAAGACGGATTTCGCGGAGCCGACGGATGGCTTTGCGCTGCTCGGCGAGGACAAGGTGCGCGAAAAATGGGGCGTGCCCGCGGGAAGCATCGGCGATGTGCTGGCGATCATCGGCGACACGGTGGATAACATTCCCGGCATCGACGGCCTCGGGCCGAAGACGGCGGCGACTTTGATCAACGAGCACGGCAACCTCGATGCACTGCTGGCAAATCTCGATGCCGTGAAAAGCGAACGGACGCGCACCAAACTTCGCGAAGGCGCGGCACGCGTGCGCGAAAATCGCGAGATGGTGCGGCTCGATGACGATCTGCCGTTGCCAAAGGCGCTCACGGAATTGCAAATCACGCCGCGATGGGCGGAGCTCGTTGCGGAGTTGGAGAAGTGCGAGTTCAAGGGCCTGCTCGCGGAGGTAAAGGCCGACGCGGCGGCGAACGGCGTGCAAGCGGTGATTCCGGCAATGGTGACGCCCGCGCCGCCGAAACCGGGGCAGACGCAGGGCGAACTTTTCTAACCTGACCGTGCGTTTCATCGGTGTGGTGAATCCATCCTCGACGATTCCGATGCGCCAAAGAATGCTCCAGTCATGAAATGGATCCACATCATCGCCGCATGTGCGCTTTTGCTCGGCGTCGAAATCAGCAATGCCGAGGAGAAGAAACTCTGGGCTAAATCTTTCCTGAATCAGAAGGCCCCCGAACTGGTCGTCGAGAAATGGCTGACCCCGGAGCCGAAGCGGGAAGGGAAGTTTGTGCTGATCGATTTCTGGGCGACGTGGTGCGGACCTTGTCGCAAGGCGATTCCGGAACTAAACGCGCTGCAGAAGAAGTTCGGCGACCGACTCGTGGTGATCGGAATTTCGGACGAGACCGAGGAGAAGGTGAATTCATTCAAGGAGCCGAAGATGGCATACAATGTGGCCATCGACACACAGGCCCGCACGAAGAAGGCGCTGGCCGTCACCGGCATCCCGCATTTGATCCTGCTGGACCCGCAAGGTGTCGTGAAATGGGAGGGATTTCCATTTCTGGCCGGCCACGAACTGACTGCAGCCGTGGTGGCCAAGATTCTCGACGCAAAGCCATGAGCCGAGCATTTTGGACATTTGTGTGGTGCGTCGCTTTGGCTGTCGCCGGGCTCACGGGTTGCGCTTCACCGGGCGCAGCGTATGCGAAGGCGCATCCAGAGATCCCGCCAATCCATCGGCAAATCCTCATGACGGGTAAAATTCCAGGCGGCGTGTCCGCTGCGGGCATGACGATGGAGCAGGTGAAGGCGGCCGTCGGCAATCCACGCCAGCGCGAGCAACTGACCGGAGGCGAGGTGTGGACGTATGTCCATGAGCGTTATCTGGACATCAGTCCGCGCGATGACGCCGGCGCGACCTTCGGATCGGGACCAAATAGTCAGCGGAACTTTACCGAAACCGCAAATCTCGGTCCGAGGCCAGCGGTCATTGAGAAGGCACGGGTGTTTTTCCGCGGGGATCGCGTGACGCAGGTGCAACTCACGCGGGAGTGAATCTGGCTCTGGTTACGCCGCGAAGGCCCTAAAAAGTCCGGCAAGCCCCGAATACGGAAGTCACTTGGTGGCCGCAGGAAGATATCAGGCGGGGACTCAAAACATCGCACAACTCAGAACATCTGAGATCACATTCCATATGACATACATTGTGAGATGTTATTGATATACCCCTGTCCCGGTGTTGTTTTGCCTGCTGTGAATAACTTGCGAAGAACTCTTTCGTCTCCAGATGCCGGTCTTGTTCAGGCCGAGTTATTCACCGGCCCGCCTGCAACTCCGCTTGAACCGCTATTCCAGAAGCCCCTGAATCTCATCCATGCTCAGGCCCTCCATCATCGGCTGTTCGCTATCGAGGGTCGCGGCGATCACGGCTCGCTTTCGGGCCTGAAGATTTAGGATCTTCTCTTCGACGGTATCGCGCGCGATGAGTTTATAGCTCGTCACAGTCCGCTTTTGGCCGATTCGGTGAGCCCGGTCGGTCGCCTGGGCTTCCACGGCGGGATTCCACCATGGATCGAAATGAATCACGGTATCCGCAGCCGTTAGATTCAATCCGGTGCCACCGGCCTTCAGGCTGATCAAAAATACAGGCACAACTCCGGATTGGAATCGACTCACTTGGGTGCCCCGATCTCGCGTTTGACCATCCAAGTAGCAATAATCGATACACAGATGCTCCAATCGGGCGCGAATATGGCCCAGCATGGTGACGAATTGACTGAAGACTAGCACGCGATGACCGCCATCAAGCGCCTCGGATAGTAGCTCTTCAAGGAGGTTAAGCTTCGAAGATGCCTCTGATTCGTCCGGAGGATTCTCCAGCCCCAACAAGCGCACGTCGCATGCAGCCTGACGCAGCCTCAGTAATGCCGTCAGCATGACCATCCGCGCTTTGTTTTTATCCTTTTGTCCGGAAAGTTCGGAAAGTTGCTCACAGGTCGCGCCTGCAATTTGTTGGTAGATACTAAGCTGCGCGCTTTCCAACTCGCAATAAGCGACTTGCTCTAGTTTCTCCGGTATTTCCTTTGCAACATCTCGCTTCGTCCGGCGCAACAGAAATGGTCGGATTCTGCGCGTTAGTCGCTGCTGTTCGGGCCCGCCGGATTGATTCTGGATGGCTGTTTCAAATCGCTCACGGAACTCGACCCGCGTGCCGAGGTATCCGGGCATCAGGAAGTTCATGAGCGACCAGATGTCGCGGACGGAATTTTCCACCGGGGTGCCTGTGAGGACGAATCGGTGGCGCGCCTTCACCGCAGTCGCAGCCTGCGCGTTCTGGCTGTCGGGATTCTTAATATGCTGCGCTTCATCCAAGATGGCCGCGCTGAATTGCTGGCCCTGATATGCCTCCACGTCGCGCCTGAGCAGCGGGTAACTCGTAATTACCATATCCGCTTTCTCGATTTTATGGAAATCATCTGCCCGGCGCGGCCCATCCAGCGTTAGCACCTCCAGCTCCGGTGTCCATTTCGCGGCTTCCGCGCGCCAGTTGAAGATGAGCGACGAGGGGCAGACCACGAGACTCGGCCCCTGTCCGGCCAAGGTGCGGATAAATGCCAGCGCCTGGAGCGTCTTCCCGAGGCCCATTTCGTCGGCGAGAATTCCGCCGAAGCCATTCTGCGCGAGGAAATGCAGCCAATACACCCCGTGCTTCTGGTAGTCGCGCAAAGTCGCTTCCAGCGACCCGAGTGGCACCGCGGTGAGCCGGTCGAGATTCCTCGTCGCGCCCGCCCAATCCCGCCAGCGCGCCTCGCCGCCGACGGTCATCCCATTCTCCGCCGTGAACGCATCCAGCGCGCCTGCCTGGCGCCGGTCGAGCCGATAGACGCCGGCCTGCTTTTGTTGCGGATTGCTGTCGCGCAGGAGTTGCCCAAATTCATCCAGCAATCCTGGGTCGAACACCGCGACCTTCCCGTCCTTGCGCTTCACATGACTCTGCCCGCCCTGCAGCAGCCGCGCGATATCCGCGCCGGAAAATCGTTCGCCGCCCGCAGTCGCAAGCTCATACGAAAGCTCGAACCACTGCTCGCCCGATGACCGGATTTCCAGCCGCGGCTCGATGCGCTCCACATCGCGCGTCACGAACCCAAACCGCTCGCCCACATCCACCGTCCACTCGCGCTCCAGCTTCGGCAGCCCCGCCGCGAAGAACGTCAGGATCCGCTGCTCACCCTTCAGCGACAGTTCCCCTTTCCCATCCGGCCCCGCAAAGCCGAATCCCCGCAGCCGCTCCAGCGCCGCCTGTTCGAGCGCGCGGTTGCGCGAAAATCTCGCCAGAGCAGCACCGGTCGCATCCAGCGTCACTCGGCGCTCCCCATAGATCGCCTCGACGCGAGCCGTGAGGAAATTCAGCGAGCCCTCGAAGCGCCCTGCAAACTTCGGCACCGGCAATTCCTCCGGCAATCCCGGCGCATCCGGAATCACATCGCCCTCGATCTCGAAAAAGTCCGCCAGCATCGGCAACTCCCGCGCCGTGAACCCATCCGCCGCACCCGCAGGAATCCCGATCGCACGCTCCAGCACCGCCAGATACGCCGCCGGCAGCCCCGGTGCCACCGCCACAAACTTCCCCCCATCGAGCCGCCACGCCGCATTCGTCGCGAGCAACAGCACACCCGCCACAGGCACATGCGACACCCGCAGCCCGCCGCCGTCCACGCGCTCGATGCGCAGCGTGTCGCGCACTCCCTGCCCTTCCACCCGCACCGTCTGCGACTTGCCAAAAGTCACGCGCGGATGCCCCTCCAGCACCCCGAGCAAATCCGCGCACTGCTCCCGCGACAGCATCGCCATCGCCGGCAATTTCCCATCCCCAAATTTCCGCAGCAGCCCCACCAGCCGCACATCCCCCTCGCTCGCGCGAAACCGCTTGGTCCTGTCCAGCGCCCCGAGCGGCTTGCGCCCCCCATCCGCCTCCACCTCACACACCACCATCACCGACTTCTTCTCCCACGCCCCCGCGAAATTTGGCGGCAGGATCACATGCAGCACCGCCTCCGCCCCATCCGCATCGGTGGCAAAATTCGGATCACCCGCAGGCACCGCCGGCACATCTCCCGCGCTGTTTTTCAAAGGCGACACCATCCTTGCATCCACGCCCTTCGTAGCATCGCCCGCAGTCGCATCCGCCTTCTTCACGCCCCGGATCACCGCCACCCCCACCGCCAGCGAATGCGCACACACCAGCCCCCGCCTCCGGCTCACCGCGCACGTACACGTATTTTCCATGTCCGTCCGCGACCGCACATTCAGCCCCGCCCGATACTCCACATCCGCTCCCCGCACCCGCCCCGCCAGCACCGGCGGCGCATAAGTCGCCTCCATCACCTTCCCCGCCACATAGATCGCCCGCGCCTCCTTCATCGCCTCCCAGCCCCCGGCATCCATCAGAAGTTTTTCAGTGAGTTCGACCATCGTTGCAAAAGCCGACTCAACCACGAACCCGAGACAGGGGAAACCGCAGAGTGCGCAAACGCAGCAGAAAACCACGAATGGGCATGATGGGACATCCGAGAACCTGCTTTCCCACAGATTCAGAAAACCCGCAGAGTATGCTTTCCTGTCAATCTGAGGGTTTTCTGAATCTGCGGGAACTGTCTCACTCACCTTTCCGGGAGTGCCCATGAATCAAGAGCTTCGCAAAATGCAAGCGCCCACCCATCTGCTCACCCATCGCGAAAATGTCGGCACCATCCCAAATCATCCGTACCTCCCCTTTTCGTTCCCATTCGTGGTTTCAGTTAAGTTGGGCCACTACCCACCAGCGCCCACACAACCAAACTCTAACCAATCAAAACAGGCCCTTTAATCCTGCCATTTCCGAAGACCATGCGCTGGTGGATTCCAGCGTGATCCGCTCGCAATTCATCGCGCTGAATGATGACACTCAGACCCCCGCGATCGCCGGCAGGAGCAACCATTGCAACAGCGTCGGGAACCTCTGCCGGAACGCGAACACCGATTGCAGCCAGAACCAGATGCAAATGTGATGAACAAGCTGGACGAACTCATCAACGCGCTGCAGCGATGGGGGCCTAGGCACGAGGAGAAGGGGTGCCCCCGCCGCGAGAGGCAACATGGGGCGAGGGTACCCCTTCTCATCGAGAAGCGTCCGTGCTTTTCGGTGAAAGCACCTGCACATTTTTTCCTCCGCGTGTTCGCGTATCTGCGTTTCACTTCATCGCAACCACATTGAGCAAGCACTCCCACATTATCGACGAATACCATGCACTTGAAGCGCGCGTGTTCGTCTCGTTGCATGATTTTTTGGAGGAGGAGTTCAACGCGCTCGCACTCGACATCCACGCATTCCAGCGGAAGCACAGCGCGCCCTTCGCACGCTGGTGCGACACGTTGCCGGAGCCGAAGACCTGGCGCGACATCCCTGCTGTGCCGCAAGCGATGTTCAAGCGCTTTCGCTTCTCGTGCTTTCCGGAAAAGCTCACGCCTGTGACCTTCCGCACGAGCGGCACGACGGGCGAGACCCGCGGCGAGCATCACTTTTCGGACACGGCGCTCTACGAGGCCAGCATCCTCGCAGGCTGGCAGCGTCTGCGCCTGCCGAAACTGCCAGCGCTTTTCCTCGCGCAGATGCCGGACGAAGTGCCGGACTCGTCGCTCACCCACATGTTCGGCGTGCTCGCAGGACGGGCGACTGGGCGCTGCAAATTTGAAATGCGCGCGGACGCAGACGCGATGCGCAAGCTCGCCGCACGCGGGCCGTGCGCGATCTTCGGGACAGCCCTGGCATTCCTGGCGCTGTTCGAGCGTATGGAAAATGAATGCGTGCACCTGCCGCGCGGGAGCTTCGCATTCGAGACCGGCGGCTACAAAGGCAGTGGACGCGACATCCCGAAGGCGGACCTCTATGCGCAATTTTTAACACACCTCGGTCTGCGCGCCGACTCCGTATGGAACGAATACGGGATGACGGAACTTTCCTCGCAGGCATATTCGCGCGGGCTCGGCCGTCCGCATACTGCGCCGCCGTGGCTCCGTGCGCTGGTTGTTTCGCCCGAGACGGGCGCGGAGGTGAACGTCAATGAACCGGGCGTGCTGCGACTGTTCGACCTCGCGAATGTCGGCAGCGTGCTCGCGATCCAGACTGCCGACCTCGCGGTGCGCCGTGCCGACGGTTTCGAGCTACTCGGCCGCGACCCCGCTGCAATCCCGCGCGGATGCTCGCGCCGGGCGGATGAAATTCTTCATGGCTCCAAGGCTGCCGCAAGTGTCGTTCTGTCCAATGACCGCGCTGCGGCTCCTCCTCCGCGCCTCCCATTGCCAAATACAGCGGCGCGCGCAGCGGCTCTTGCAAAAGCGGCATCTGCGTTTCCGTTTCTCGGCAGATGCTCCGCACGCACACTGCTGGATCTCGTGGCCTCTGAACTGGGCAACCCCGGAGTGCTCGATGGATTCGTCCCTCAGGGCCGACGCACCATCCGCGCTCTGGCTCCGCCACGCATCCTCCACGTGCTCAGCGGCAACACACCCGCGGCAGCATTGCAGACCATCCTCCGGGGATTGCTTCTCGGATCGGAAAATTTCTGCAAGCTACCCACCGGAGGAATACCTGAGGTGCAGGAATTTCGCGCGCTGCTTCCACGGGCACTTGCGGAGCGACTGCACCTGTCGGAGACGCTTCCCGCCTTGTGGCTCGAGCGCTCGCATGCCGCGGTGCTCTTCGGTCGCGATGAAACGGTCGCGGCACTCCGGGCTGCGCTGCCTTTTGGCATTTCGATCCTAGTGCATGCGCACATGGTCAGCTTCGCAATTGTTTTCGACGATCCGCGATTCCTCAGCGTAAGCGGCGCCGCACGCGATGTGTCCGTCTTCGATCAGCAGGGTTGCCTCTCCCCGCACGCGATTTTTGTCCGCGAAAAGGGCGGGCTTACGGCGAGCACCTACGCGCAACGGCTCGCGGTAGCGATGGCGCGATTCGAGAGTCACACACCGCGCGGTGCCCTGACCGCCAGCGAGTCAAACAGCATTCGCACGTTGCGCGAGGAGACGTCTTTCCGTGCGGCCAATGGCGAGCCAATCGAGCTGTTCGCAAGCAAAGACACCGCATGGACCGTCATCGCGGATCGCACCGGGAGCCTCCCGCTCTCGCCGCTCAATCGCGTAATTTTCGTGAAGCCGCTGCCCGAGGATCCCGCACCGATGCTTGCGCCGCATGGCGCCAATCTCAGCACCTGCGGAGTCTTCCCGATGAATCACGCGAATCGCGACAATGCCGCGGCCCTTGGGTTCCTGCGCATCTGCCCGATTGGGAAAATGCAATCGCCACCGCTTGACTGGCACCACGACGGACAGCCGGTGCTCGCACCGCTCGTGCGCTGGGTGGATTGCGAAGCTTAAACCCACTGGGCGCTGTCCCGACAATCGCCTGATCTTCGAGCAGGGACACAACTGCGCGTGTCTCACAAAAATTAACTCATTCGGCACGTGAGGAGAGTCACCCACTTGCCCTTGCGCACGGCGCGTTCGAGGGCGCAGCCTTGCTTTCGAAATGCAGCCAGCACCTCTCCTTCCTGCGTGCGCAGGATGCCGCTGAGGATCAGCCGTCCACCCTTTTCCAAAGCGCCCGCGATCCGTGGTGCGGCGGCGATGAGCGTGGTGCTGAAGACATTTGCGAGCACGACGGGCCACTGTCGCGGTGCAGTCCACTTCAGCAGGTCGGACCGGATGAAACGGATGCCGGCGATCTGATTTGCCACGGCGTTCTCCTTTGCCACGCGTACGGCGGTGGCGTCGAAGTCGCTGGCCAGCACCTTTCGCGCGCCGAAGATGCTCGCGGCGAATGCGAGGATTCCACTGCCGGTGCCGAGATCGAGCGCGTCCCATTCCGTGCCGCGCAATTCGTGAGCGACATCGGCGAGAAGGCGCAGGCATGAGGCCGTGGTCGCGTGTTCACCGGTGCCGAATGCAACGGTCGCAGGGATGAGCAATGCCGGGACTGTCGCATGCTGCTTCGTCGCGAGCGCGAGTTCCTTTTCTGTCGAGACCACGAGCAGCTTGCCGCGCACACGGAGCGGCGGGCGGGGCTTGGGTTCGAGATCTTTTTGCGTGAGCGGCCGCGCGGCTCGCAGCGTGCCGCCGAAGGCATTCACGAGTGAATCCGCCTCGGCGCGCGTAACATGATAGGCCTCGATGCGGAGCGAGCGGGAAGCTGGCAGCGTGAACATCACGAGCCGCTGACCGAGCCAGCCGAGGCGCTCCATCCACACGTCTTCCCATTTCACGGTGCTGAGCTTGCGCCACACGAATCGCGCACCTTTCCCCTGCCCGCTCGCGGTGGCCTTTGCGGTTTTTTTCTTCGTCCGGGCGCTGGTTCGCTCACTCATTTTCAGAATCTATTTCTTACGAAAGAAGATGAGGTGCTGCTGCGGGAGCTCCTTCTTTGTCTCGACCCATTCCAGTTCGGGATGCACGGCCATTTCCTTTTTCACCTGCGTCTCGGTCATCTTGTGCACGAGCTTGATTGGCACATTGGGATCCTCGCCCCGGAACTCCACAAATACGATCTGCCCGCCCGGCTTCAGGCCGAAGATCATTTTGCGGATCATCTCATACGGGAACTCGAACTCGTGGTACACATCCACCATCACCATCATGTCACACGTCTGCCAGTCGAGCTTCGGATCGGCCTCCTCACCCATGACAGCCTTCACGTTTTCGATGCCTTTCGCTTTCATCTTCTTCGCAAGCATGTCGAGCATCTCCTGCTGGATATCCACGCCATACACCACGCCGCCGGGCACGATGCGCGGTGCGACGCGTACGGAAAGGTAGCCGCTGCCGCAGCCGATATCGGCGACATTCATGCCAGGCTTCAGGCCGAGCATGTCCACGAGTTTGTCCGTGCGCTCTTCCTGCTCACGCTCGGGGCGCTCCAACCAGTCTGCGGCCTGATGCCCCATGACATGGGCAATTTCGCGGCCCATGTAAAATTTTCCAATGCCATTCCGATCGTGCATCTCGCGCGTCTCGTATCGCGGAGAAGGCGGCTGCAGTGCTTCGTCGGCAAGCGCGACCGCAAAAAGTGCGAGGAAGGGGAGAATGATGAGTCGCTTCATCCGCGCAGAAAATCACGCGGACTTGCGATTGGCGAACCAAACCCGCGCCTACGAGGGACGGACGATCGCCGTGACGCTTGCCTGCGTAAAATAGCGGCGCGCGGCAATGCGGACCTGCTCCAGCGTCACGGCTTCCACGCGCTCCTGCAAAGTCTCATAGTGGCGTGCACCGAGCCCGTAGAGTTCGTCCAGCGCACAGGAAAATGCGAGCGCGTCGTTGCTCTGATTCCGGATGGCCTGCGCACCGAGCAGCTTCGCCTTTGAACGCCCGAGTTCCTCAGCGGTGATTCCGTCCTCCGCGAGCTTGCGAATTTCATCGGCGAGCGCCGCACGGACTTCGGTGACTTTTGCGGGATCCGTGCCGACGTAAAAACTGAAAGCGCCGCGCGCGAGTCCCGTGAGATTGCTGCTGCCGACGAAGTATGCGAGGCCCATCTCTTCACGGATGCGGTTGAACATTCGCGAGCCGAGATCGCTGCACGCCTCGTCAATCAGTTCCAGGGCAAGCATGTCTTCGCTGAAAAGATCCACGCCCGGAAAACCAACCATGATGACGGCCTGCTCCTTCGGTTTCACGATCGTGTGTTCGCTGTTTGCCGTGGGAAAAGTGGGCTCCGGGATCGGATGAAGCTCCCGCACGCCTGACGGCAGTGCGGCGAACGCGGACTCGGCCAGATCACGGATTTCGGCTGCATTGACGGCACCGAAGATGGAAAGCACGCCATTCGCCGCGGTGATGTGACGTTCGCGGAATGCCAGGAGGTCAGACGACCTGAGAGCGGCAAGTGTCGCGGGCGTGCCGAGGATCGGCATGGCAAATGGGTGACCCGCGAAGAGCTGCGCACGGAGAAGGCTCCGGGCGTTGCTGGTCACTTCCTCGTCGTCGGCCTTGATGCTCGCGAGCTGCGCGTCGCGCTCACGCTCAAGCGCTGCGGCAGGGAAACTGGCATTCAGCAGAACGTCGGCGAACAATCCGAGGCCATGCGCAAGGTCAGGGCGCAGGACGCGCGCCGAGAGGCTCACGCTGTTGTTCCCGCTGTCCGAACCAAGCGCGCCGCCGACGGACTCGATGCTCTCGGAAATGTCATCCGCGGATTTCGTGCTCGTCCCCTTGATGAGCGTGCGCGCGAAAAGACGGGAGATGCCGTTTTCCCCATGCGTCTCGGCGAGCAGGCCGCACTTGAAAGTCGCGACCATTGAGACGAGCGGCAGACGATCGTCTTCGCGGACGAGGACGCGGAGGCCGTTGGAGAGCTGGAATTTCTCCACAACACCTGTCCGGCGCGACGATGGCGCTGCGGTCCGCTTGCTCGCCGCACCCTTTGGCACCACTGTCGAAACCGTGAGATTCTCCGCGGAGAGATGCGCGCGGGAGACTCGGATGAGTTCCTCGGACGTCACGCGCTGGATCGCCGCAAGGTAGGTCTGGTTAAAATTGACGTCGCGAGCGTGCAGCCAGTTTGAGCCCAGGCTGCTGGCCTTTCCCCTCATCGTGGTGAGCGAGGAAAACTGGTGACTGAGAAATTGCCGGCGGGCCTTGTCGAGTTCCGCTGCAGTGATGCCGCTTTGCTGAATTTCGCCAATCATCCGCAGGACTTCGGCAGTCGTCTGCCCGACCTTGTCCGCGTCCAGCACCGCATCGACGCCGAACAAGCCTGCCGTGGAAGAGGCATAGCACCATGCATCCGCGCCGTGCACGATGGCGAGACCTTCGCGTAGGCGGCGGTAAAAGCGCGCGCTGCGTCCGGTGCCGAGCACGCTCGCGAGCAGGTCTAGCGGAGGGATGTCACCATGCGTGATTTCCGGCACGTGCCACGCCAGGCCGAGGCGCGCGAGTTGCGTGTCAAATTCCGTGTGCTGCTCCCGCCGCCCCATCTGACCGGGCTCGCGAGGGATGAGCACGTCCGGCAACGCGCTTCGAGGGTGCGCCGCAAACATTCGTCCGAGTTGCTCGTAAATTTCGTCCGCCTTCACGTCGCCGACCACGACGAAAAACATGTTATTCGGCACGTAGCGCGCACGGTAGTACGTATTCAGGTCATCGCGCGTGAGCCGGTCAAAAATGTCGCGGTAGCCGATGACCGGGTGCCGGAATGGGTGCTCCGAAAATGCCGTCGCGAAGAGCTGCTTGCCGGCCACGCTGTCCGGATCATCATTTCCCATCGCGAATTCGCGACGGATGACCTCCTGCTCCTTGGAAAACTCCGCTTCTGGCAGCGTCGAATTCATTACGGCATCGGCTAGCAACTCGATGGCGACCGTTACGTTATTCGCAGGAATATCCACCCAATACACTGTCTGCTCAAAAGATGTGTAGGCATTGATGTATCCACCTTTTTCCTGGATGCCTCGGGCAAAGTCCTGCGATCCATGGTTGATCGTGCCTTTGAAAAGCATGTGCTCCAAAAAATGCGACATGCCTGCGCCGAGCCATTTGCCTTCATGAATGCTGCCGGTTTTCACCCAAGCCTGCACGCTCGCGACCGGCGCGGAATCATCCTCAAGAACCACGAACTCAAGCCCGTTCGGAAACTTCAGGACACGGGCCTCACTCCGAGGCGGAAGCAGTTCATTCATCACGCGCATGCCTCCGCAGATTGGATGCCGCAGGCCATTCGGTCATTCGACCGAGCAAAATCCATCCCCATTTGTACAATCACGTCAGTTCCGGACTTCCGCGCTGGGTTTTGTCTTCCGCCCCGCCGGAGCCGCGATGCCGGGAATGTAAGGCTCCACGAACGCCTCGCGGAACGAGTACACGTTCTTAAAATCAGCACGGGAGTCCGTCTCTGTCCGACCGAAGACTCCGAGGTCGATCAGCTTCCAGACCATCTCGCCAAAGTCATCCGTCTTCCGGATGCCCCAGTATTCAAACACCGTGGGCACCATCGGCCCGAATGCCTTGATGGCGAGTTGCCGGAGTCCCTCGCACATTTGCTGACCGGTGACGTGCCCCGATTCACCCAACTGCCGCTTGCGAAGTTTCACCGCATGATCGAGCCCATCTCGCAGGAAAAAGTAGGCATCTGCATGATACCGGGAATCTGTTTCTGTGAGGACCGCAACCGCTTCGGCGAAATCGAGTTTTTGCATGGGGCTTTACGCTTCTATCACGTTAAGCGGCGCGCTTAATCCGGTCAACCCCCGCGCGGCACGTTCACGACGAAATTTCATTGTAAACGAGTCATTGACGCGCAGGCGCAGCGCACCTACCTTCCAGACCCTTTTTCAAAAGGGAACCGCTACCGAATTACCGAAACACTCAACCAAGACAGGAGGATAAAAATGCCCGAAGTTGCCGTCCGTAAAGGAGAACCCATCGATCGCGCGCTCAAGCGGCTGAAAAGCAAGCTCGAAGCCGAAGGAATCATGGATGAAGTTCGCCGTTTGCGCGCCTTTGAGACGCCCACGCAGCGCACCAAGCGAAAAGCGAAAGCCAACGCCAAGCGCGCCAAAGCGAAGTTCCGTTTCAACGTGAGCTAGCCTCCGCTCTCAGGAGCGCGGCTGTACCAGCCGTGCATTCCTCAGTCATCAAAAGCCCGCCGGGTTCACAAACCCGCGGGCTTTTTGATTTTCACACCATCAGTCCGACCGCGCTCAGGCGCACTCGCAGGCGATTCGGAAACCGACATCGTTTGCAAGATACGAAGGTTCATTGAAAGCCCGCGCCGTCGCTCGGAGACTGGACATCCGCGACTTCCACGAGCCACCGCGATACACACGCTGGTGGCCTTTTCCGGAACGCGGATTCGACACCTCCCTGCCCTTGTAAGGATCGTAACTGTCCAGGCACCACTCGAAGACATTGCCCGAGAGATCCTCGATGCCAAACGGGCTCGCGCCACGCGGAAAGCTGCCCACCGGAGCGGTCTCGGCGAATCCATCGTCCACCGTCGCATCGCGCCATGGGAAATTTGTCCGCACGTCCGCAAAGTTCGCATACTGCCCGACCGAGTTCCAGTTCCCCCATGGAAAGATCCGGCCATCCTGCCCCCTCGCGCAAAACTCCCACTCGGCCTCGCTCGGCAAACGATAGGCTTTGCCCTCCCGCTTGCTGAGCCATTCGCAATAGGCCACCGCTTCATTCCAACTCACGTAAAGCACGGGATGCCGCCCATCCGCCCACGGTGCCCGCTTCGCCGCATGGGTCGGGTTGAACACCTCATACTGCTCATTCGTGATCGGCAGTCGGGCCATGTAAAACCGGGACAACACCACAGGAGTGACAGGTGCCTCATTCGGCTGCGAACCCGGGTCCTCGCTGCCCATGACAAATCGGGAACTCGGAATCAGGAACAGTTCGACACCCTCTTTGTTGGTGAAATTCGGATACTTTGCCCGTTCCATCGCGAGTGCCGCTGGCGAAAGATTGATCTCCTTCTTCGGCTCGATCTTCGGCGGAGGCGTGGGCGGCGCAGCCTGCGTCGGCGGACGATTTGCGACGGGCGCGGGGGCTTTTGCCTGCGCCACCCCACGAGCGGCAGCCGGAGAAGCAACCGCAGGAGCAGGACGAGCGTGCCCTGCGGAAGGTGCTTTTGCAGCAGATCCTACCGGTGCCGAGGCCATTTCTTCGGTGTATTCGTCGATGATGTCCTCCGCTTCGCCCCCGGTCAGGCCCAGACTCTCGCCCATGTTGCACATCGCATCCCGCTGATCATCGCTCATCTCATCACCATCGAGGCAAAGGCGCGACATCTTAAGAATTCGGCGAAATTCATCCGCAGGGCTACTGGATGTCGCAGGTGCGGCCAGCGATTCGGAAACTGCTACCACCCCCGACACAGGAGCGGGTGCCGGTGCCGAAGGAGTGACTGACGCCGGCGGCGGCTCTGGCAGCGACGCTTCCGCGAAACGCACCGAACCTGTCCTCTCGAGCCCATCTGCGATAGCTCCGTCGATGTCTTGCTTGGAAAGTCCCAGCCCTGCTCCGGCGACGCGCAGCTTCTCCTCCTCGCTGTCGGTGAGGCGTTTGTCCGCAAGCGTGAAATCCAGGAGCTTCTGAAATTCCACAATCGCCTTCGCGATCAGCTTGCCGTGAAGCTCTTCATCAATCTGCGCGCGCTCCTTGGGATCCAGAAGTTTCGTCCGCGCCTCTGCGAGAAACCCCGGAGCGTCGTCCATCCCACCGCGCAACATCTGCGCCATCGGATTGCTCGGCTGATTCTTCAGCGGCAGCTTTTTCTGCCACCACACCAAGATCTGCCGGCAGTGATCCTCTATGACTTCGGCTGTCGCATTTGAGGAAAAATCAAGGCACAGCCGTTCGTAGAGATCCGGCGAATTGTAGTTCTTCCAGCCGGCCCACTTATTTGGGTTGTCTGGGATTGGATTTGGGAGCGCCACGGCTTAGGAAAAACGCAGAGGCAAGTCCCGTGCTACGAGATCTTCAGAAATGCAAGGTCAGCAGTCGCCAACCCGATTTCATCCTCTGCGAGACCGGTATTTCGCGCGATAGAGACGCGACTGGTTCGCCCAAACGCTTCGACCACCACTTCGAGCACTTGATTCTCATTATAGTGGTAGGTGAGTTCCACCGGAGAGCCTTTCGGCAGGAAAGGCGGCAATTCAATATCGCAGATGCCGAGCGGCGTGCATTCGCCGGGCACACTGCTCTCGCCTTCGACGACACGGATGATGGCGTTCTTCATGTTCGCCTTCGCAGTGCCGAAGGAGTTTTTCATATCCGAAGGCACCGGAGTCATCTTCGCGATCATCGGGAAGACGTATTCCTCCACTTTGTCATCATCCCACAGCACAACGCCGAGAGTGTGCGTCGTGATATTCGTGACCTTGATGAGCGAGCCATCCGCCGCCGAGAACTGATCGCGCACTTCCTGCGCAATGGTGCGCTCGCCGCATTCATCTTCCTCGCGAAGCATCGAGAGCATCGCCTGGATAGCTGCACCCATCGCGACCGCCTCATCAGGACTCACGTCATCCGCCGTCGGGCGGCTGGAAAGATCGGAGATCATCTGCCGTACCGAAGGCACGCGGGTCATGCCACCCGTCATCAGCACCCGATCGATCTGGCCCCACTTCATGCTAGCCTCCTGCATCACGATTTCGCAGATGGACTTTGTCTTTTCGAGCAATGGACGGCAGCGCTCCTCGAACATCTCGCGGGTGAGTTCCAGCTTCACACTTCGCCCGTTGTAATTGTGCACGAGCGTCGTGCGCTGCCGCGTGGAAAGCTGCACCTTTGCGGTCAGCGCGCGGTTGTAGAGATCCTGATAGCTCTGAAGATCGAGCAGCGGGTTTTCGCCGTGCTGATTGTCGAATTCCTCTGCGATCCAGTTCACGATGATATCGTCCCAATCCTTGCCACCGAGACGGTGATCGCCATTGCTCGCGATCATCCGGATGTGGTGTCCCTCGATGCGCATGATCGTCACGTCGAACGTGCCGCCACCAAGGTCGAACACAAAGACCGTCTGGTCCTGATCCAGCTTGTCGAGGCCGTATGCCAGCGCTGCGGATGTCGGCTCATTGATAATCTGCAGGACATTCAATCCAGCGAGCTGCCCGGCGACCAAAGTGGCCGAGCGCTCAGCGTCATTAAAATAGGCCGGAACTGTGATGACCGCGTCCGTCACCTGCTCGCCCAGATACTTTTCCGCATCGAGCTTCATCTTGCGCAGGATGATGGCCGAAAGCTCCTCCGCCGAGTAGACCTTGCCACCAAACGTGCGGCTGAACTGTGACTTGCTCTTACCCATTTCGCGCTTCACGAAATCCACAATCTTGTCCGGCTCTGCGACTGCATTCTGTTTCGCGATCGTGCCGACGATGGCATTGCTCCCGTCGAAAAAAATCACCGAAGGCGTGATGCGCTCGTTTTCCGTATTCGGGATGATCTGAGGCTTCCCATATGCATCAATGTGGGAGACCGCACAAAAGGTCGTTCCCAAGTCGATTCCGAGGGCTTTTCGATTCAGAGGTTTGTTATTAGACATGGCGTTTTGAGCTTAGAAAGTTTGTGTATTTGAGAGATGAAGAACGTCTGGATTTCAGGTGTTGCTAGTTCTTGGAAGAGACCTTTGCAGCGGCAGCTTGAGACGAATCTTGGAAGCGCTTGATCACGACTTCCTCCGCGCGAATCACTCGTTCCTTCCAGAGAAAACCGCGCTTGGTGACCTTCACGACATCGTCATCGTGCTCGGGATCCGTCGTGACTTCCAATGCCACGGCTCGCTGCGTCTGCTTGTCGAGCTTTCCTGCGATCGAGGGCAGCAGGGTCACATCAAGCCGCTCAAGCACTTCGAGAATCGCATCCCGGTTGTGTTCGAGCTGATTCGAGGGCGCAGCAACCGTTTCAAAAAACATCAACGCGCCTCCCGACATGGCTCCGCGCTGCTCCTGAGACGTCAGCGCCAGCGAGAGCTGTCGGTGGATTTCAAAGATGTCGTCGTAGAGCGAAATGATGTCACGGATGACTGGACGAAGAACCGCTTCGAGCAGGAACGCATCCTTGTAGGTCTTCAGTTCGCCGTGCAGAGCCTCAAACATCGCACGGCTCACGACATTGCGGTGCTCCAGGGCCTGCTTCGCATCGGTAATTACCTTGGCCATTCCAGCCTGCTGCGCCATCGCCTTTTCCACGCGATCGAGCAGCCCCACTTGCTCGAATTGTGCCCTAGCCATCGCCTCCAAGCTGTTCAGAATCGGCTGCAGGGATTGCGAAACTTCCGGTTCGAGCACCTCCTCTGCATGCGATGAAATCAACTCGGTCGCCTCGGGCGCAATCGCATGATTTTCGTTCTCCCCAGCCGCGGCATCTGCCTCAGGCGGGAGAACAATGATATTTTCAGGCTGAACTTCGACCATGCTGCTTGCGAAAGCGAGTTTCGCGCCAGCCTGCCGAAGAAAAGCAACCGTGCTCCCTATCCAGTCTTCGTAAAGTGTGCCAGCACCGCATCCACAAGTCCGGGAATGTCATAACGCCCAGCCTCAGCATCCACCTTCAGCCCCAGCTTCTTCATGGTCGCCGAAGTGATCGGGCCGATGGATGCCGTCTTCAGCCCCGGCGGCAGCGGCAGCTTCAGCGCCATGAAATTTTCCGCCGTGGATGAACTCGTGAAAGTCACCATGTCCGCCCCTTCCTCACGAAAACGCGCCGTGGCACCGGTGACATCCTCCGTCTCCGGGACTGTGCGATAGGTCGGCACCACATCCACGATTGCACCCAGCTTCGTGAGCGCCTCGGGCAGGACATCGCGGGCCTCCTGCGCACGGGCGAGGAGGATGCGCAAATTATCCACGGAACATTCCTTCTGGAACTGCTTCACCACCGCCTCTGCGACAAATTCCTCCGGCTGCAAATCCACATTCAAATGGTATTCGCGCACCTTCGCCGCAGTCGCAGGGCCGATGGCTGCGATGCGCACACCACCGATCTCTCGCGCATCATTGTAGATTTTGAAAAAAGCCTCGAAGAACGCCTCCACGCCATTCGGACTCGTGAATACGATCCAATCGTAGCCGTGCGCATCCCGCACCATCTCCGCCATCGCGAGCCGATCCGTCGGCGGCTCGATGCGGATGGTCGGAATCTCCAACACATCCGCACCCAGTTCCCGCAGGCGCGAACTCAGTGCCCCCGCTTGCTTCCGCGTCCGCGTCACCACGATGCGTTTGCCAAAAAGTGGGCGCGACTCGAACCAGTTCAGCGATTCGCGAAGCTTCACCACATCCCCAAGAATGGCGACCGCCGGCGCCTTGAATCCCGCCGCTTCTACCTTGGCCGCGATGTCCGCAAGCGTCCCCGTGATCGTCTGCTGCCGCCCCGTCGTCGCCCAGCGGATCAGCGCGACAGGCAGGTCTGCACTTGCACCGTGCTTGATGAGTTCGCCAGCGATGATGCCGATCCGCTCGACACCCATCAGCATCACTTTCGTGCCCGGATTCTTCGCGAGCTGCTCGTAGTCGAGCTTGCTCTCCGGCTTCGTCGGATCCTCGTGACCGGTAAAAATCGTGAGCTGCGAAGTGTGCTCGCGATGCGTCACCGGGATGCCTGCATAGGCACCCGCCGCGACCGTGGACGAAATCCCCGGTATCACCTCGAAGCGCTGCTTTGCCTTCACAAGTTCCAGCGCCTCCTCACCACCGCGGCCAAACACATACGGATCGCCGCCCTTCAGACGCACCACGCGTTTGCCAGCCTTCGTCTTCTCGACGAGCAGCGCATTTGTCTCCTCCTGCTTCAGCGCATGCTGCGCCGCGCGCTTCCCCGCATAGATGATCTCCGCCCCAGCTGGTGCCCATTTCAAAATCTCCGGATTGCACAGCGCGTCATACACCACGACATCCGCCGTCTCCATGACCTCGCGCAGCCGCAGCGTCACGAGGCCGAGGTCACCCGGCCCGGCTCCGGCGAGATAGCAGATTCCTTTTTGTTTCACTTCTTTTGCAGACATGCGGGCAAAGTGTCCGACTCACCGCCCGCGCGGCAAGTGCAACCTCACGCAGCGCTCTCACTTCGCACGGGACAGCCAGCGAAAAAGTTCCCCGGCGACCTTTTCCGGCTCGCTCTCATCGCCGATTGCCTCGGCGTGCCGTGGCTCCGACTCGTGTTCGGAAAAAAGGATGCCGCGCATGGAAATGCGACCGTCGCGCAACTCCGTATGCACCCCGACCGGCATCGAGCAATTGCCAGAGAGCAAACGCTGCAACTCCCGCTCGGCCCGAATCGCAGTCATCGTAGCGGGATGATTGATCCGCGCCAGCACACCGCGCACATCTTCTCGGTCCGCGCGAATCTGCAATGCAATCGCCCCCTGCCCGATCGCCGGGATGACGCGGCCGAGCAGCGACGTCGCATACCACTCGCCACCCGCGTATTTCAAAATCCCCTGCTCCAAATCGAGTTCCCCGCCGAGCCGCCGCAGACCAGCCTCTGCCAATACGATGGCGGAAATCTCCGCGCGCTCGCCCAGCTTCCGAAGCCGCGTGGGCACATTGCCCCGCCATTCCTGAATCACGATATCAGCCCGCAACCAGCCGATCTGCCGCGCGCGCCGCACACTGCTCGTGCCCACCTGCGCACCCTGCGGCAACGCATCCAGCCCGCCCGCGAGCTTGCTCACGAGAATGTCCGCAATCGGTGCGCGTTCCAGCACCGCCGTGATTTCGAGCCCCTCGGGATTGTGCCCCGGAAGATCCTTCAGGCTGTGGACTGCGACATCGATGCGTCCCTCGATCAGCGCGTCCTCCAGCTCCCGCGTGAACAATCCCTTGCCGCCCGCCTCACCCGCTTTGAGCAGATTGAGATCGAGTTTTTGATCGCCGCGCGTGATGAAAATTTCGCGCTCCGTCTTCAGTTCCGGCAGGACCTGCGCGAGCGCCGCTTCGGTGAGATCCACCTGCGCGAGTGCGAGGGCCGAGCCGCGTGTTCCGATCTTCAGGATGTTCATTTTGCGCCTTCCGGTTGCATGCCCGTCGTCCCGCCGAAGCCATGATGCGGCGTGGTGAGCCATGTGGAAAAATCCTCGACGTGCCGCTCGATCATCGCCTCGCAGCGCACGAGCTCTTGCCGCCGCACATTCATGCTCTGTTCGGCGATGCCCTGCAGCGCATCGATGTCGTAAAGATAGACGCCCTCGAGTTCGTTCACGCTCGCTTCAAAGTCGCGCGGCACCGCGAGGTCGATGCAGAAAAGTGGGCGGTCCTGACGGCGGCTCATGAGCGGAGCAATCTTCGCATTCGTCACCACCGCGTGCGGCGCGCCGGTCGATCCGATCAAAATGTCCATCGCATCAAACTCCTGCTCCCACTGGTCGAAATGCACGGCCCGCCCACCGAGCATTTCCGCCAGCGCCACTGCGCGTTCGTGCGTGCGGTTTGAGACAAAGATGGCCTTCGCGCCGCGGGATTGCAGCGACTTCGCCGTCATCTCCGCAGTCTCGCCGGCACCGAGCACCATCACATTGCACGCATCCAGTTTGCCAAAAATTTTCTCCGCGAGCTCCACCGCCGCGCTGCCGACGCTCACCGCACCGCGCGTGATGCTAGTCTTCGTGCGCACCTCTTTTGCGACGTTGAATGCGCGCTGGAAAAGCTTGTTCAGCGTGCGCGAAGTCGCACCGGCGGTCTGCGCGGAAAGGTAGGCCTTTTTCACCTGACCAAGGATCTCCGTCTCCCCGAGCACCATGCTCTCCAGCCCACTCACCACACGGAAGAGATGCCGGATTCCCTCGGCGCTCTTCAACTGCACGAAGGTCGGCGCAACCGGCGCATGTCCGCTTTTTTCCGTGATGAAATCCGACACCGTCTGCAACGCCGCCGCGCCGTCCTCGACAGCCGCGTAGTACTCCACGCGATTGCACGTCGAGACCACGACCGCTTCGCGCACTCCCGGCGCCCGCGCGAGCAGCGAGCTGTATTCACCGAGATGCGAGTCGCCGATCGCGAAACGCTCGCGGGTCTCGACGGGCGCGGTCTTGTGACTGAGGCCGAGGCAGATGACGTCCATCAGTTCCCGATGTGAAACAAGCTGAGCGCGCCCAGCGTGCTGAGTGCCAAGGTGAATGCGCCGACCGCCAGCCAAGCGATGCGCCGAGAACTAATCCGGTGCGTGACACGCATCACGAGAATCGCGCCGTACGGCAGCCACACGCACACCGCGAGGATGATCGTGGCGAGTGGCGTGTGCCCGGCAAAAAAGCCCGCGACGATGCCGAGCGTGAGCAGAGCGAAACCCGCGAGCATCAGCCGCTGAACCGCCACGGCGAGATTCGCGATGGGCGGGAGATTTTGGAAAAACGAGTTCAGCGTGTGCCGCTTCAAGTGCCGCTCCTGCATCAGAAACATCACGCCCGCGACGAAGGCCAAGGCAAACGCACCGTAGGATACCAGTGAGATTGCTGCGTGCAGTTCAGGCCAGAAGCCCGACGAAGGCTTCCGCACCGCAGGCAGCGCGGCGACGGGGAGCAATTGTGCGACCGTCTGAATGAGAAAGACCAGCGGCGCGGTGAAGGTGCCGAGCAGCGACAGCCGGTACGTGCTGCCGACGACGAAATACAGCAGCACCACCGACCACGACAGAAACACGAGTACCTCAAAAAGATTCGTGAGCGGACATCGCCCGACCGCGGCGCTGCGGATTTGCAGGAAGCCAAGCTGCAAGCCGAAGCCGACGAGCATCACGGCGAAATTCCAGCGCGAAGGCTGCCGCACTTTCGCGCCGAGCGCATACATCGAGTAGGCGAATCCGGCGAGGAAGCAGAGGGTGGATGAGACGAGGAACGCGCGCTCCATGGTGTTCACAGGCTAGCGGCGGTGCGTGGCAATGCAAACAGCGCGGCGGTCCGATTCGCGGAAACCGGACGCAGCACGCAGGAAAATGGGAGCATACGCTTCCAGCGTGTTCTTTCCGGCATCCTGCCGTAAAGTCCCGCCGGCGTGCAGCCTGGGAGCGGCGATTTCCAAGTCGCCGGGTGCCACTCTCGCTGACTTGGAAGTCGCCGCTCCCAGCATCCCGCCGCCTTCGCCCTGCGTCCGGCAAGGATGCCGGACGCGGCACGCTGGAAGCGTGCGCTCCCGTTTTCCTGTGTGCGTTCGGAAGTGCAATGAATCTGAATGTCAGCGCCGCAACTTGGGGCGGAGTTTGCGGCCATGTGCTGCACAAAACTAGGCGAGGACTCCATCGCCCGCGGGCGTGCCTTCGGTCACCACGCGCCGCAGCACGCGTTTGCCGTCGTTGAGCGTGAAGATGTATTCCGACGAAAATACCGCGCCCTCGGCATTCACACTCTGCGTGTGGCTCGCGATCTTCGCGGCTTCCTTCGTCTGCCATGCGCGGAGTTCGTCAGCGGTGATGGCGCTTTCATTCCAAAATGCGACGCGGTCGAACGGCATCTCGCGCAGGCGGCGCACGATGAAATCACGTTCGAGGAATGCGAGCAGGTTACCAGCTTTTGGCCCGGCGGTCTTGTCGAGGATGACGCGGTAGAGCGCCTTGAATGCGAGCGACTGCTCGATGGGCGTGAGCCGCGCGACCTCAAAGATTTTCGACTGGAGCGCGTCGTCTTCCCACGTCGCTCCGGGAAGCGCATCGGCGAGCGCGTGCATGAAGGCGCGCTGCGTCTGCGTGAGTTCGGCGGCGCGCGCGGGCAGCGTTTCCTGCAGGCGAGTCTTTTCCTCCTCGGTGGCGTAGCCGTCCACCCACACTTGCGCGGAACGGATGCGCGCTTCGAGGTGTGCGCGCTCGCTCGCGGTGAGTGCGCGGCCTGCGCGCTTTTCGATCTCCCTTACGGCATCGAGATGCGGCATCTGGATCAGTGCGGTGACGAGTTGGAAATTGGCGTTGAACTCGTGTCCTTCCATCGCAGCAGGTGCGGCGAGGCGCGTGACGCATGCCTCGTCGGGCGTGGCCTTGCCGGTCACGGTGCGATCGTGGAAGCGGTCGTACTCGTTGAAGAGCTTCACGATGCCTTCCTCGTGCACGTCAAAGTTCACGGGCGAGTTCGGCTTCGTGCGAATCATCAGGAAGCGCAGCAACTCCGGCGGCAGCAGATTCGCCATGTCGCGAGCGCTCGCGCCGATGCCCTTGCTCGACGACATCTTCGCGCCCCCGACGAGGAAGAACTCATACGGCACATTGAGCGGCGGCTCTTTTTGGAAAATCGCGCGCAGGCACGCGGCGCTCACATCGCGCGAGCCGCCCTTCGTCGAATGATCCTTGCCCGCGCCTTCGATGGTCACGGGGAACGAAATCCACTTTGCGACCCATTCGAGTTTCCACGGCAGCTTGCCGCGTCCGTCGAATGGCGACACTTTCCCCTCGTGGCCACAGCCGCGCGCCCACTTCACTAGGTCGGGACGGCAACGGTAGCTGACCTCTTTGCCGTCATACGCGAAGACTTCCGTCGTGCCGATGCGCCCGCACTTTTCACACACGGTCTGAAATGGGAACCAGTTCTCGGAGCGATCCGAATTCGAGACCTCCTTGTAAACACGGCGCACGGTCGCGGCATTGCGCAAAATGATGTCAATCGCCTCGTTGAATTTCCCTCTGCGATAGATGTCGCGCATGCGGTATTTTTCCACCTTCACGCCGAGTTCCTCGAAGACCTGGAAGAATTCCGAGATGTAGTGCTCGGCCATGTCGCTCGCGGTCGAGCCATCCGGCGGCGGCACGTTGCAGAGCGGCTGCCCGAGATATTGCTCGAAGTGCGCGCCCTTGCCCGCAGGGATTTCGTCGAGCGGATCGTAGTCGTCCACGCCGAACAGATAACGCGCCTCGATCCCCTTCTCCTTCAGCGTGCGGAAAATCGCGTCGTGGATGAGCACGCCACGCATCGCGCCGACATGCACGCGGCCGGATGGGGTCTTCGAGTCATTGATGATTTGCGGGCCGACGCACTTGGCGGCGACATCTTCAGTCCAGAACATAGGGCCGGGAGAGATAGCGACGAAACGCCGCAAGTCGAGCGAAGCCTTGCGGCAGGCTTGTGACCCTGGAGCAAAGCGCCCCTCCTCAGCCCGGAAGCCAGATGCCTCGGCAGGCAGACGTCATTGGCCGTTCACCTTCACGCGGAAGTATTCCTGGGGCGGATCGATGACCACCGGCGGGAATGGAATGGTGACCGCTTCGATCTCGCTATCCTGCGCAATGACGGTCGGCGTCACGCCACTGAAATTCCAACCGGACAGCGCATCGCTGAACTCGACTGCATAAGTAAGCCCGACTGCCGCCGCATCCTTGCGGCGGCCAAAAAGCGCAAAATACGACACGCCTCCGAGCCCATCCGGAACAGCAAGCACCGTGGGTCCGCCGTGCGCGAGGAGCGCACCGGCATTCACGCTGATGGCACCGCCCCCACCGGCAGCCGGGCTGGTGCCAAAGGCCCATTCGAGCTCGTTCGAGATTCCGTCGCCATCAAAGTCGCCATTCAGGCCGGAATTCGGCCCACTGACGCCGTTCGCCGTCGCCCAATTCGCGTACGGCACGCTCACGGAATTGAATATGAAATCCGCGCTCGTGGTGGTCCCGGCGATATTCGTAGCGGTCACCCGAAAGTGATAGATTGCGCCGGGAGTGAGGCCAGTGAGCACCATTCCGGCGCTTTGATCAGTGGTGCCATTGGCAGGCGTGAACGAGATTGGTGCGTCGGTGCCGTAGGCGTTCGTGAATCCGAACTGGAATCTCGCACTGGTGGCAATGCCGTTGGGATTAATGGTGACGCCGAGCGTGGCGGTGGTGGCGATTGCGCTCACCGAGACGCCGGCAAGCGTCGGAGGCGCGGCGTTCACGGCCCGCACGACGATGTCCGAGGACTGCCAGAAACTATCGCCGGGATGATACGCGGTAACGATGACGGGCCCAGGGCCTGTGACAGTGATCTGATCCCCATCGAGCGTGGCAGGCCCTCCGACAAGGTAGCTGGCGGGCAGGCCGCTGCCCGTCACCGCAGAGAGAGTGACGGTGCTGCCGTTGGGAATGTTCGCGGGCAGCGTGAAGGCGATGCCCTGCGCGGGACTGATCGCAGGGAACACCGGGGCGGGCGCAAACGGGGTGCGCCACGCGGATCCGATCTGCCCGCTGGAGGCGAAGCCGAAACCCCAGAGCGTGCCATCCGCCGTGATCCCGAGAGAATGACTCGAACCGGAGAGCGGTGCGACAGAGACCCACCCGACCGAGGCGCCGACCTGCGATGGCGCGAGTCGGTTGACGCTCGATGCGTCACCGAGCTGGGCGACCGTGTCGCTGCCCCAGGCCCATAGCGTGCCGTCGGATTTTGTGGCGAGGGTGTGTGCGTTGGCGGCGATGCTCGTCCAGCGATTGTCGGTGCCGATCTGCACTGGATTGAGGCGTGTGGTCGTCGTGCCGTCACCGAGCTGCCCACTGCTGTTCAGTCCCCACGCCCAGAGCGTGCCGTCGCTGCGAATCGCCACGACGCAGCTGCTGCCGCCCGCAGCGGCGAGCCATGCACTGGTGCCCACCTGCGCTGGGCTGAGGCGCAGCGTCGTCGTGCCATCACCGAGCTGGCCGCTGGTGTTGAGTCCCCATGTCCAGAGCGTGCCGTCGGTCTTGATGCCGATGGAAAACGTGCCGCCACCGCTCGCCTGGACTGTCTTCCAATTCGTGCCCGTCCCGACCTGCACCGGGGCGAGTCGCTGCGTGGTCGTGCCGTCACCGAGCTGGCCGCTGGTGTTCAATCCCCACGCCCAGAGCGTGCCATCCGCCTTCACTCCGAAGCTGTGCGTGCTGCCTGCTGAGACGGTGCGCCACTGGTTTTCCGTGCCGATTTGCAGGAGCGCCGAGCGCGTGGTCGTGCTGCCGTCGCCGAGCTGTCCGCTGCTGTTCAGGCCGCAGGCCCAGAGCGTACCATCCGCCCGCACTGCGAGTGTGTAGGCGGTTCCCGCGCTCACATTCTGCCAAAGTAAACCGGCTCCGATCTGCACCGCGCCCGCATGCGTCAGAGAGTCTGAAGCGCCGAGGCCGAGCTGTCCGCTGCTGTTCGATCCCCACGCCCAGAGCGTGCCATCCTGCCGGATGGCAACGGTGTGCGTGCCGCCACCGGAGGCCGCAACTACGGGGCCGAGCTGCGCGGTGACCGGCAGCGGTAACCGGGGAGCCTGGCCGAGCTGGCCGCTGCTGTTGTTCCCCCAGCTCCACACAGAGCCGTCCGCTCTCGCTGCGACGCTGTGCGTGTTGCCCGGCGCGAGAATCTGCCAGTTTGCCGCGGAACCGAGCTGAAGGGGTAAGAGCCGCTGCGTGGCCGTGCCGTCGCCGAGCTGGCCGCTGCCGTTGCTGCCCCATGCCCAGAGTGTGCCGTCGGTCTTCGTCGCGAGGACGTGGGTGCCCCCAGGCATGATGGACTGCACATTGGCCAGCGTCGTGAATTGTGCCGGACTGAGCCGCGAAAGCACGGTGCCGTTGCCGAGCTGTCCACTGGAGTTGGAACCCCACATCCAGACCGTCCCGTCGCTTTTCGTGCCGATGGAAAATGTCTGGCCGGCGGCGAGACTCGCCCAAGTGGCGCCCGTGCCCACCTGCACTGGAGTAGTGCGCTGCGTGAATGTTCCGTCGCCGAGTTGCCCGCTGGAGTTCAGCCCCCAACCCCACAATGTGCCATCAGCTTTCAGAGCCAGGGTGAAAGATGCGCCCGCAGCGAGGCCGACGGCATTTTGCGACCATGTCGTGAGTGCGCCGATCTGCAGGGGCGTGGGATGCGTGAGAAAATCCGTGGCGCCCTGCCCAAGCTGGCCGCTGGTGTTGCTTCCCCACGCCCAGAGGGTGCCGTCCGTTTTGATCGCGATGGAATGCGAGCCGCCAGCAACTGCCGTCCGCCAATTCGTGCCGGTCCCAACTTGCACGGGTGTCGTGCGAGTGATCGTAGAGCCATTCCCGAGCTGGCCGCTAGTGCCCGATCCCCAGGCCCACAGCGTGCCATCCGTCCGGATCGCGAGGACGTGACTGCCGCCCGCGGACACGGAGCGCCAAGTCGTGATCGTTCCGACCTGCACGGGCGTGCGCGCGCTTGTGTTCGTGCCGTTGCCGAGCTGCCCGGAGGTGTTCAGACCCCACGCCCACAGCGTGCCATTCGCGCGGATGCCGAGTGTGAAGTCGCTCGACTTGCTGCTCGTCATTTGCACGAAGGGCGGGGCGCTGCTGACTGCGAATGTCTGATACGCAGGCCGCGCCGCGCCGAGGCTGCCGTCGCCGGGCTGCGTGGCCCTGATCGTGACGATACCCGCCACGCCAGTGAGTGTGACGGTGCCGCCGGAAATCGTCGCGACGCCCGATCCCGCAACCACTTCATAGCTCACCGGCAGCCCGCTTGTAGCCGTGGCAGCGAGCGCAAATGCAGCGTCCGTCGTCTGCATGTTTGCGATCGGCGGGAATGTGATCGCCTGCGGGACGACGGTAAGCGTGATGTCGTTGCCATCGCCGCCAGTGTAGCTGATTTGCAAAAGGAAAGTCTGCCAACCGAAAGTCAGGCTTACAGTTCCGCCCTCAGGCAGCCCCGCAAATGTGCCGGTGACTGCCGCGAAGCCCGTGTTGCGCACGACGGTAAGTTTCGTCCCGAGCAGGGGCGCAAAGCCGAGCACGACATTCAGCGGCAGTCCCGTCGCCGTGAAGTCGCTGATCGTCACAGGCACGTCGCCCGCGGAATTGAACGTCGCGACATTCGGCGTGGAGAATGTGAAGTCCGCACCATTGAAAATGCCGGACACTCCCGAGATGACCGCGCGAAAGTGATACGTTAAGAAAGGCTGCACCGCGATGACCTCGGAGATCGGAGAGGCGGTGTAGCCCGCGGGGAAATTCTGCGGCGCGGTCGTGCTGCCATATGCGGTCGTGAGGCCGTATTCGAAATATGCCGTGGCGGGATTTCCCTCGGGCGTGACGGAGCCGTTGAGTTTCGCGCTGTATGCAAGCACCGAGGTGGCCGGCGCGGTGATCGCCACAGGTGGCGGAGTGAAGCGGTAGATCGTCATGCTGTTCACGCCGCAGAGCGTGCCGTCCGCGAGGGCGCTCAGGCCGTTCGCTGGCGTGAGACCGTCGCTGCCGCCTGCGAAGGAATAGACGGAGGCCAGCGAGCCATCGGGCGCGATACGGAAGATCGTGCCGAGGCTATTCGTTCCGCCGAACTGCGTCGTGCCGTAGAGGCAGCCGTCGCCCCCTTTCACCAGCCCCATCACCGGCGACTGGCCGGGCAGCAAGCCACTGCTACCGCTGAATCCCCCGAGCCCCGTGAAGACTCCCGCAGGCGTCACGCGGAAGACTGCCCCCAGACCGCTGCTGCCTCCATTGCTGCCGCCGCTCTGCGTGGTGCCATAAATGTTGCCATCGTCCCCCTGCACGAGGAACCCCGAAGGCGTCTGCCCCGGTGCCGCGCCCGAGATGCCGGTGAAATTCGCCACAGTGGTCCTCACGCCTGCCGGAGTGAGCTGAAAGACGGTGCCATAGCTGCCCGTGCCTCCCGCGCCGGTCGTGCCGTAGAAATTTCCATCCTTCCCGAGAAGAAGCGGTGCCTGCGGGCTGGAGCCGGGATTGGTGCCGGCGGTGCCGGTGAAATGGATGACCGTCGTCTGCACTCCGGCGGGAGTCATTTTGAAAACAGTGCCGAGCGAACTGCTGCCGCCCGTGCTGGTCGTCCCCCAGTAGTTTCCGTCGCCGCCGAGCGTGAGCGCGGCGCGCGGCGCGGAGCCGGGGTTCGCACCGGTGGTGCCGGTGAAATGGATGAGCGTGCTCTGCGTGCCTGCCGGTGTGATGGTGAAGACGGAGCCAAGATTGCCAGAGCCGCCGGATTGTGTGGTGCCGTAGAAATTCCCGTCGAAACCCTGGACGAGTCCGCCCTGAGCGGTGAGCGCGGTCGTGCCGGATGTGGGAGTGAGCACGGCCAGGGTGCCCATCGCGCCACCGACTGGCCCGCTGAAGACCGTGCCGTAGCCCGGAGCGCCGCCGCCCGCCGTCGTGGTGCCGTAGAGGTTTCCATCGCTGCCCTGCGTGAGTTTTCCGATCAGCGGCGGCGTATTGAAATTCACGGTCACCGTGAGCGCCCCTCCCTGTGTGATTTTGAACACCGTGCCCTGCGAGTAAAGTCCGCCCGCGCTCGCTGTGCCGTAAAAACTTCCATCGTTGCCGCCGACAAGACCCGACTGCGGATACGTTCCCAGCGATGCACCAGTGCTGCCGGTGAAATTCACGAGCATGGTGAGCACACCCGCAGGCGTCACCCGGAACGCCGTGCCGTAGCCGCCTGTCCCACCGTACTGCGTCGTGCCGTAAAAACTCCCGTCGCCAGCGAGTGCGAGCGCACCTTGCGGCGAATAGCCGGTGGTGGTGCTGCTGAAAATCGCCAGCGTCGTGAGCGCACCCGCAGGTGTGACCATGAAGACGGTACCGTAGCCATTCGTGCCACCCCCACTCGTCGTGCCGTAGAAATTGCCATCCGGCCCCTGCGTCAGCGGACCGAGCGGCGATGATCCCGGCGCGACCCCGGTCGTGCCGGTGAAGTTCACCAACGTCGTGAGCACACCTGCCGGGGTCACTTTGAAAATGGTTCCGTTGCTGCCGCCTGTGCCGCCGTACTGAGTCGTGCCGTAGAAATTCCCGTCGCTGCCCAGAGTGAGACTGGCACGCGGGTAGTATCCGAGCGCCCCTCCGCTTGTGTCAGTGAAGTTCACGAGCACGGTGATCGTGCCCGATGGCGTCACCTTGAAAACCGTGCCGTAGCCAGACACGCCACCGTACTGCCCAACGCCGTAGAAATTTCCATCGGCACCCAGCGTGAGCCCCGCTGTGGGATTGTAGCCGATCGCACTGCTCAGCGAGGCCAGCGTCGTGAGCGTGCCGTCTGGGGTGACGGAATACACGGTGCCAAGACCGCTCGCACCGCCCGAATTTGTCGTGCCGTAGAAGTTGCCATTTGTGCCGCGCACGAGTGCGCCCTGCGGACTCTGGCCGTTCGTCCCGCCGGTGAAATTCGCCAGCGTGCGCAGCGTCCCATTCGGCGAGACTTTGAAAACCGTGCCGTACCCGCGCGTGCCGCCAGTGCTCGTCGTGCCGTAGAAATATCCGTCCGGCCCGGCGAGCAGCCCGGCGATAGGCGCAGTGCCGGTGTTCGGATATTGGAACAACGGCTGAACGATACCCGAGGCCACAGGCAGTGTGGTGATGACCTGATCGTCGCCATACACGGTGCCGAAGCTGTTCGTAGCCGCGAGCCGGACGTGATACGCCGTGCCCGGCGTGAGGCCGTTGATCGCCGCATTCACGGTAACTGCCGCCGTGCCGCTGCCCGCACTTTGCCCCGCCGTCTGGGAACCGTACGCGTCGGTCGTGCCATATTGAAAATAGCACGTCGTCGCCGAGCCGATCGGATTCACCGAGCCGTCGAGCGAGACGCCCGTCTGTCCCGCGCCGACATTCGATCCCGTCACGGCGATCGGCACAGCGGTGGCGACAGTCAGAGAGATTGCGGCCGGGGCACTCGTGTTTGTGCCATTGCCCGCCGTGAAGGTGAAACTGTCCGGCCCGGAATAGCCCGAGACCGGCGTGTAAGTCACATTCGGCGCGGTGCCAGCCAGCACGCCATGCGCGGGCTGCGTGACGACGGCGAACGTGAGCGGGAGCGGCGGCACACCCGCATCCCCTCCGGAAAGAATAATCGGCTGGGCGCTGTTGTAGCCGACATTCACCGACTGCGGAGTCGCCACCGGAGTCCCCGGCGCGACCGTGACAGACACCGTGGCCGCCAGGCTGGCCGCCGCGCCATACTGGACCAGGAAAGTGAAACTGTCCGCGCCCTGTGCATTCACGTTCGGCGTGTAAACCACATTCGGCACGGTGCCGCTGAGCGTGCCGCGTGCAGGCGGCGTCACGATGGAATACGTCAGCGTCGCGCCGGCATTCGCAGCGTCCAGGCCAGTCAGGGTGATCGCCTTCGCCGTGTTAAACGGAGTCGTCAGGGTCTGCGGATTCGCCACGAGTGATCCGACCGAGAGCGAAACCGTGGCTGGCGCGCTCGTATTCGTGCCATTGCTCGCCGTGAAGGTGAAACTGTCCGACCCATAATACCCAGCCGTCGGCGTGTAGGTTACATTCGGCGCGGTGCCGCTGAGCGTGCCAGGAAGGGGCTGCGTGGCGACGACATACGTCAGCGTGAGAGCCGGAACGTTCGGGTCAGTGGCGGACAGGGTGATCGCTTGAGCGTTGTTGTAGCCGACATTCACCGACTGCGGAGTCGCCACCGGAGTCCCCGGCGCGACCGTGACAGACACCGTGGCCGCCAGACTCACCGCCGCGCCATTCTGCACGCGGAAAGTGAAACTATCCCCGCCCTGTGCATTCACGTTCGGCGTGTAAACCACATTCGGCACGGTGCCGCTGAGCGTGCCGCGTACAGGCGGCGTCACGATGGAATACGTCAGCATCGCGCCGGCATTCGCAGCGTCCAGGCCAGTCAGAGTGATCGCCTTCGCCGTGTTGAACGGAGTCGTGAGGGTCTGCGGATTCGCAAGGAGCGATCCGACCGTGAGCGAGACGCTGGCTGGCGCGCTCGTGTTCGTCCCATTGCTAGCCGTGAAGGTGAAGCTATCCGGCCCGTAGTACCCCGTCGTCGGCGTGTAGGTCACATTCGGCGCAGCGCCGCTGAGCGTGCCGTGCGTCGGAGGTGCCCCGATGGAAAACGTCAGCGGCAGCGTCGGCAGATCCGGATCGGTGCCGGACAATGTGATCGTCTGCGCGTTGTTGTAGCCGACATTCACCGACTGTGGAATCACCACAGGAGTCCCCGGCGTGACGGCGATGGACACGATGGCCGGTGGACTGAGCGCGGCCCCATTTTGCACCAGGAACGTGAAGCTGTCCGCGCCCTGATAACCCGCCGTCGGCGTGTAGGTCACATTCGGCACAGTGCCGCTGAGCGTGCCATGCGCGGGCGCAGCCGGGATCGAATACGTCAGCGTCGCGCCGGGATTCGCCGTATCCTGCCCGGTCAAAGTGATCGCCTTGGCCGTGTTGAAAGCCGTCGTCACCGACTGCGGATTCCCATTCAGGGTGCCGATCACATTAACGGCATTGCTGTCTCCCGTATGCCCCGTCCCGTCGTCGGCACGCAGCCTGACCTGCGCCGCCGCCTGCGTCACTGTCACATTTCCCGTCCAGATTCCACCGGAGAAACTCCCGGTGATCGTCGGTGTGAGCGGCACCGGGGCGGCCACCCCGAAAGGCGTGGTCAGCCCCGTGTTTGCCGTGCCCAAAGATGCCACACCCGTCGTCCAATCCGCGGCGGTATTTCCATCTGAACTGCCGATGCGCAGATAATCGTAGCTCGAATTCGTCGGCGCGGTGAGCTGCACGCCACTCCACTGCGCCGCCGAAATGGCCGCTGGTGAGGTCACGCCCGAGGGTGCCAGCGCGCCCGCACAAACGAAGTCCACAGGGATGTTCGCCGCATCGCGCACGAGCACACCCACGTAGTCCGCGCTCCCCGGATTCCAATTGATGTTTGCCCCCGTGAAAAATTGCGGAAAAGTCCCCGGCGCGGTGCCAGACTCCTGGAGCCGGAAAATCTGCCCCGCCGCGCACACCGTGCCTGCCGGGACGGTGAAAAGGAGCGCCGAGGTGCCAAAGGTGATGTTGTCGTAAATGTAAATTTTCCACCCGGAAATATCCACCGCCGCGGTCCCGGTATTCTGGAATTCAATCTCGTCGGGGGTTCCCGTATTGAGTTCGGTAATGACGATGCTCGATGCCGCAGACGCAAACGCGTAGGCGCTGAGGTTCGCGGTTCCGGCAAAACCGGTCACCGTGTTGTTCCCCACATCCTGCGCTGTAAGCGTGGCGCCAAAGGCCGCACCGGCATTCTGCGGGTTGCTGATCGTGCTCCACGCAAAGTGATGCAAGCCGCCGATCGTGACGTCGAACGCATTGCTCGCTCCCGTGTGGCCCGCGCCGTCGTTCACCGTCAGCACCACGCTGTTGCTCAGCGTGCTCGCCGTCACATTTCCCGTCCACACGCCACTAAAGAATCCGCTCGCTATCACCGGTGAAATCGTCACTGCGCCCGCGGAGCCGCTCGCCGTCAGCGACGGCGCGCCTGCGTAGCTGGCGATGGTCACACCGTTCACATCCTGCGCCGTGATGTTCACGCTGAAAGGCACGCCCTTGGTCCTCGGCGACGCAATCGCCGAAACGGTGAAATGGTGTACGTCGTCATCCAGCACCGTCGTGGTGCCGCCTGCCCCGGTGAACCCCGTCGCACTCGCGGAGACCGTGGCCGCCGCCGATCCGTCGGCCAGCGAATTATTCGGCGCAGCGAGCGTGAACGTCGCCGATGTGGAACCGGCGGGGATCGCGACGCTCGCGGGCACAGTGAGCCGCGAGGTCGTGTTCGAGGAAAGTGACACGGTGAGCGCCGTCGTGAGCGTACCGGAGATCGAAACCGTACCGGTGCCCGTGCCGCCTTCCGTCACCGTGGCCGGCAGCGAGATCGCGAGGTTCGTATTCTCATTGTCGGTGATGCCAATCGTCGCCGCGCCGCTCGTCCAGCTTGCCACGCTCGCAGTGACGGTCGCCGTATGCGTGCCGTTGATTTTCGTGTCGTCAATGATCGTGGCCGTGAACGCCGCCGATGCCTGCCCCGCGGGAATGGTCACGCTCGACGGCACCGTAAGCGCAGCCGTGTCGCTGGAAGCAAGCGCCACCGCGACATTGCTCGCAGGTGCCGCATTCACGCTCACTGTGCCCACCACGGTGCCCACGCTTTCCGCGACCGAGGCGGGCAGCGACACGGCAAGCGTGGCGGTCTCGTTGTCGTTCACAGTGATCGTTCCCGAAGCCGGTGCAAAATTGGCCGCCGTCGCCGTGATCGTCGCGGACTGCGTGCCGTCGAGCACCGCGTTGTCCACGATGGTAAGGCTGAAAGTCGCGTTCGTCTGGCCCGCCGGGATCGTCACCGTGGCCGGCACCGTGACTTTCCCCGTGTTGCTTGATACGAGCGCCACCGTCGTGGCCGCAGCCTGCACGGGAGACAGCGTCACGGCCCCACCGTTCACGAGCACGCCATTGCCCTCCGTGGCGGAGGCGGGAAAATTCAGCATGAGCTGCGCCGACGAGTAGGTGCTGAAGTCGCTTGCAATAAAACCAGCCGGCGTATTCAGCCCCTGCGACAGCCCGATCAATCCGTCCGTCGCCGCAATGCCGAGGCAGGTGATGCGGATGCGCCCGTCGAAGAACATCTCGATCTGGAAGCTGTTTGAATTGGTCGTGCTGATTTCCGACACACTTTGCCATGTCACCGCGACCCGATCGGCAGTCTGCTTCCACGTCACCTGCCCGGTGATGGGGACCAGGTCGTCGAAAAGCGCCGAGATGCGCGGCAGATTGAAATGCGACGCAAGCGATTCCGAGTAAGTGGTGTCGCCGGAGTTGAAGGTGACGTAGCCATTACTGCCCACGTAAAACGTCGTGTAGCTGGTGCCGTACAGCTTCACGCTCACGCCGCCCGTGGGCATGACCTGCACATAAGTGTCGTCGCTCATCGCAAGCGCCGCACCGCCGGTGGGATCCGTGGAGAAGGTGGTCACTCCCGAAATCCGGAACACGGAGTAGAAAGCCGCCGAGCCATTCGGCGTGAAAAGGAAGCTCATGTTGCTCACGTCATTCGGCGTCGTGCCGAAAAGCTCTGTGAAGTAGTCCGGCGGGCCGGTGATCGTGAATGCATTGCTCGCCCCCGTGTGCCCACTGCCGTCGGTCACGGTGAGCACGACGTTCGTGTCCGCTGTGTTTGCCGTGACCAATCCCGTCCACACGCCGCTTATGAAACCGGATGCGCTCGTCGGCGTGATGAGCACCGTCCCGGATGAGCCCGCCGCAGTGAGTGCAGGCGTGCCGGCGTAAGCCGTGATGGTCGCGTTGGCCGCATCCTTCGCGGTAATCGTGACGGTGAATGCCACGCCCTTCACTTGCGGCGACGGCACCGCTGCGAGGACGTAGTGGTGCGCGTCATTGTCCAGCACGCCCGTCGTGGAGCTGCCGGCGGTGAAGCCTGCTGCGCTGGCGGTAATCGCCACGCTCGCCGTGCCGTCGATGAGCGCATTTTCCACCGCAGTGAGCGTGAAAGTCGCGGAGGTCGCGCCCGCAGGGATCGTCACGGTCGCCGGGACAGTGAGTCGTCCAGTGTTGTTCGAGCCGAGCGTGACGGTGAGTGCGCTGGTGAGCGTGCCGGAAATGGACGCCGTGCCCGTGCCCGTGCCGCCTTCGACGATGGTCGCGGGCAGCGTCACGGCGAGGTTGGTGTTCTCGTTGTCCAGCACGCTGATGGTCGCGCTTCCATCCGTCCAATTCGCGACATGCGCGGTGATGGTCGCACTGTGCGTGCCGTTGATCTTCGTGTCGTCCACGACGGTGATTGTGAACGCCGCCGAGGTCTGCCCTGCGGGGATCGTCACACTCGCAGGCACCTGGATCGCCGTCGTGTCGCTCGAAGTCAGCGCGACCGCCACCGCACTCGCGGGCGCTGCGCTCACCGTCAACGTGCCCGCCGCCGTGCCTGCGCCCTCTCCCACCGTTGCCGGAGCGCCTATGCCGAGCGTGGCGGTCTCGTTGTCATTCACCGTGAGCGTGGTGCTGCCGCTGGCATAGCCGGAGGCACTCGCACTCACGAGCACCGTGCGGCTCCCGTTCAGCAGCGCATCGTTGATCACCGTCACCGGGAAAGTGACGGTCGTCTGCCCAGCCAGGATTGTCACACTTGTCGGCACGGTGGCCGACAACGGATCGGAACTCGTGAGCGCAACCGTCATGGTCGAAGTCGGCGCGGGCGTCGCCACGAGCGTCGCCGTGGCAGGCCCGGCACCCTCGGTGACGCTCGGCGGGCTGAGCGACAGCGCAAGATTCGTCACCGGCGTGCCGAGGAGCTCGATGTCATCAATGTTCCAGCCGGACATCGAATACGCGCCTGTTGTCCCGACCTGGTGCCCCCAGCGGACATACACGGTGCTTTGGTTGTCCGCGACGGCCGAGATGTCATACTGCACTGCCGTCCAAGCCGTGTCACTGATGGTCACCCCGGAGACATTCGTGAAAACCGTCGTCCAAGTCGTTCCATTGTTCGACACCTGCACATTCGCCGTCACGTAGCTTGGGTAGTCCGCGTTCAGCCAACGCTTGAAACGGAGCTGCGTGCCAATGCGGTTACTGAGGTTGATTGCTCCTGTGGTCAAGTAGGAGGCCCCGCCGACGACGGTGCTGTAGTCGCCGCTGAGATTGATGCCAAAGACATTCGCGCCCGTCGCGCCGGACGTGGGATCATGCGCGCCGTAGCTCACACCGCCGCCACCCGTAGGAATACCGAACGCCCATTCGCCCTGCCGCGTCCATCCGGGATCGGTGCTGAGATCAAAGTAAACCACGCGTGGCGGCGTGACGGAAAAGGACACCTGACGCGCAATCACCGCGCCGCTCGTGGAATTCGTGAATGCCGCCACGCCAGAATAGCTGCCCGCCGGGAGGCCGTTCGCGAGCACCGTGAGCGACACCGTCACCGTCGTATTTGCGCCGGGTGCAAGCGTGCCGGACGAAGCCGAGGCCGACATCCAAGTCTGGTTCGTGGACACGGTCCAGTTCAGGGCGCCGGTCCCGTTATTTGTCAGAGTGTAGGTCTGTGAGGGCGGTATGAACGGCCCGCCGATCTGCCCGGATGCCGCAAAGGCCGCACTCGGCGTCACACCGAGATTATCAGGAATGTCGAACGCCTCCACCACGCCAGTCGTCGTGCTGCTCCCCGGGGCCGTCGCACTTGCGCCCATGCCGCGTTTCGCGAAGGCCGCCCAGAGCTCATTCTTGTTCGCCCCCGCATTCGCCACCAAGTCCGCCTGAATGATCGCATCGCGCGCCTGCAGGAGGTTCGGATTCGCGGGCGAGAGCTTCATGCCGTCGGTCACGAGCTGGAGGATCATCTGCGCACCGGACGGCCCGAGCTTCGTGATCAGATTCGCGCGCGCCTCCCAAAGCGCCATGCACCACACCTCGCCGACGTTGTGGACTTCGCTCGGATTGCTGTTGGAAGAACCGAAAAGCGGGCTCAGCGGAATCCCCGTGTGCGGGCTGGCCTGCGTCGGATCAATGTCCCGGAAGGTCAGCGGGTTCTTCGTCATGTCCGTCGTGTACGGGTAGCGCCGGATGCCGTAGTAGTAGTTCGTCGTCATCCCCGCGACGAAGTTCAGCGTCGCGTACGAGCCGCCGGGATAGACTGCATTCGGATCGGATGCCGGATCCGCGAGGAGACCCATGCCGTAGAAATCCGACCAGCCTTCGCCCATGCCGCCCGTCGCCGTGGCGCTGATGCCCACGCCACCGCCCACCAGCCGGTTGCTCAGCCCGTGCGTGTATTCGTGCAGCAGCACCACGTCGTCGAAGTCGCCGTCGCGATCCGGCGTCGGCCCCGTGAAATTGTACATCTGCATGCGCGGCGAACTGCCGTCGCCGGGGGTGGACATGTTGGCATTGTTCGTCCCGCTGCCATCCTGCGCATCTGCCTGCACCGGGTCATTGCCACTGCCTCCGCGACCGAAGTTATTCGTCTGGAAATTGCCTGCGCTCTCCGTGAACCCGAGCGCGTAGAGTTTGTCGTGCATCCAGTTGTTCATGTAGAACAGATGCACCACAGCCGCGTCCTTGTAGGTGCTCGGCGCCTGCGTGAGATCCATCGGGAAATCAAACACGCGCGTCGCCGATGTCGGCCTCGGCAGGTCGGCGACGTTGTTTGCGTCCGTGTCCGTGTGCGCGTCCACATTGTTGCCCACTGTCTCGAAAATGCCGTCATTGATCCACCCGTTCGGCGAAGCCATCAGGTCCAGCGCCTGCAGCGTCACGAGCTGCCGCGGCACCTCCGCGCCCTGCGCGCCGCTCGGCGTCGGCGTGCCGGGAAACATCGGGTTCGGACTGTCAAAGGGCTTTTTCGTCGTCGCATCCGCATACACGCGGAAGGTTGCGTTGCTCACGTCATTGGTCAGCGAAGTCCGCATGAGCACCTCACCGCTCTGCGCATCCACCACCACGCGGAACATCTCATTTTTTGCGATGCTCATCAAAGTCACATCCCACGTGAGCTTCGCGGAATCCGCGCTCACCGGCAGCCAGGAGAGTTGAGCAAAAGTATCGGATATCTTCGGCGCGGTGAAACGCTGCATCCTCTCTGCGCCCTGCGCCTGAGTGGTCTCCCGCGCCTGCTCCGGCGCGATCGCGTCGCCGAGATTCGCCGCTGCCAGCGACACCGCCTTTTTCACATCCACAGGCGGCTGCGCCACGAGTGCCGTGCGCTGGGCCACACCCATCCCCGTTGCCGCCACAGCGTCGCTCATGAAATGGCTGCCCAGCGTCACCAGTGCGCCGTCCTTCGTCAGGTTCGCCTTCAGGATCGTATTGTAAACTGGGATGCCATCCACCTGCTGCTGCCACACCACGGTGCGCATTCCGTTATGCGCCGTCACATCATCCCGAGTCACGCGGCTGTCGCTGATCGCAGTCGCGTCGTGGCCGAAAAGATCCGCGTGCTCATTCACAAAATCCCGCACCGGCGCATACCCATCGCCGGCTTGCCCTTTGGCCGCTGCGAGGAAACGCCCCGCGGCCATGATGTGATTTGGTGCGCCCGTTACCGGATCAAACTGCACATCCACTCCCGGCACCTTTGTCCTCAGCGCCGCCAGCACACGCTCACGCTTGCCCGTGCCCGCTGCGCCGCCGCCACCCGCGCGCGCATCGAGGTTTGCCAGCTTGTGATCATGCCCATCGCGCGCAGCGGCGACAGCCTGTTCCTTCGTGGCCGCATGGGCATTGCCGGGATCTGCCGCTACTGGCGGAAGGCTGCTTTCCTGGGGGGCTTTCGCCGAATTCTTCGTTTCATCTCCATCACGACGTCTTGTCGCCCACACGAGTGCAAAAATGCACAGCGCAGCCAGCGTGATGATCAATGCAGCATTCCTCCAACCGCGTGAAGCTCTGGGGCTCTTCATAAGGTTCGGAGTGTTTCACCCCCCTCAAAGAGATCAAGTCTCCTTGATCCATAAATTCATCTTCACCAGACCTTGCCGCTACCTCAGCAGCCCGCTGTCCGCGAGCCACTCGGTAAAACGGAAGGGCCACGCGCCCGCGGCCGTCGTGGTGCCGGGGCGATAGCCGAAGCCGTGGCCGGCATTCGAGAAGATGTGCAGCTCGGCCTTCACTCCCGCAGCCTTGTACTTGAGATAGAGCGAGGCCATGCCCTCGGAAATATCGGGCCGGTCGCCGTAGCCGCACGCGATGAAAAGCGGCGGCATGCCTTTCTCCACCGTGAAGAGATTCGAAGTGCCGGGATAGATGAGTGCCTGAAAATCCGGCCTGCATCCCGCACGCTCGATGGGGTCCGCGGAATCGGCCTTGCCAGGATCAGACTGCATCGCGGCAAATGCGGCGAGTTCACCACCCGCTGAGAATCCCATAATGCCGATGCGGTCGGGCCGGATGCCCCATTCCTTCGCGCGGCTGCGCACGGTGCGGAGCGCGCGGCGAGTGTCCACCATCGCGTGATCCTGAATGGTGTATGTGGAATCCTTTTCCCGCGCGAGGCGGTACTTCAGCACAAAAGCCGCGATGCCATGATCTCGGAACCACTCGGCCAGTGCATAACCCTCGTGCCCGAGACAGAGCTTCGAGTGCCCGCCGCCCGGCGCGATCACGACGGCCACGCCGGTCGCATCGGAGGTCGGGATGAAAGGCGTGATGGTGGGATTGTGGACATTGGTGACATTGCTCCCGTCCATCTTCTCCGGTTCATTAGCGCGGGCCTCGGAACCTGGAGCACCATGGGGCCAGAGCGCGATTGCCTTTGGCAAATCCGCAGGATCGGCGGCGATGGAAAGCGCGGTGAGCGCCGAGAGAAAGAGAAACGGAAGAATGCGGTTCATAAGGGCAGCAGAGGAAGTGGAGCGGCACGCTTACACATTCGCCGCGCGCATGTCCAAGCAGCGTCTTGAGTTGATACTTGGCGGCACGATTGGATACCGTCACGGCCCACTCCCGCTCAACCTTCCACCCCGCCCGCTTTTCCGATGAACCGCTCCCCGCTTGCCTCACTTCTCGCCGCCGTCTTCCTCACTGCCGTCTTCCTCACTGCCGTCAGCGCCATCCCCGCGCAGGCGCAGACTCCCGCCGCTCCAGCAAAGCCCAAGTGGCAGAAGGTCCTGCCGGAGACCCCTGCGGGTTTCACGCTCGTTACAAAGGATGTCGCTGCCTATCCCGAGCACACGGTCACGCTCACGCTCTGCGTGCCGGACAAACCGGGCGCATATCCGGCAGTCCTCGACATCCACGGCGGCGGCTGGAAGGCGCGTCAGGTGGATGCGGATCGCCCGATGATGGAACGGCTCGCCGCGCGCGGCTTCGTCACCGGCATCGTCGCATATCGCCTTTCCACCGAGGCAAAATATCCCGCGGCACTCCATGATTGCAAAGCAGCCGTCCGCTACATGCGCGCCCATGCGAAGGAACTGAACATCGACCCCGAGCGTATCGGCGTGATGGGTGGCTCAGCGGGCGGACATCTCACTGGCCTCCTCGCGATGACGACAGGCAAGCCGGAGTTCGAGGGCGAAGGGCCCCACCGCGACCAATCCAGCGCGGTGAAAGCCGCCATCGTGATGGCTGCCACGCAGGATCTCGTCGCGGCAAACCGGGAGAAGACCAGCGAAAGCGCCGTCGAGTTCTTCGGCGCGACCGCCCTGGAAAATCCCAACCTCTACGCGCAGGTCTCACCCATCACCCATGTGCGCGCCGGAGTGCCGCCGACCATCTTCATCGAGGGTGAAAAGGACACGCTGAAAATCGGCCGCGCCGAGATGCAGGAGAAGCTGCGCGCCCTCGCCATCGAGACCGCACTCCACACGCTGAAGGACGCGCCGCATCCCTTTTGGATGAGCCAGCCGTGGTGCGACGAGACCGTGGCCATCGCCGCCATGTTTTTCAAAAAGCACCTCGGCGATCCGAAGTTCTAGCGCTGCTCACTACAAAGCGTGGCCGTTTCTTCCAGGAGCAGGGGCGCCCTCGCCCCATGTTCACTCTCGGGGCGGGGCGCCCCGACTCCCTGTGCCGAGGCATCATCAGAATCCCCCTTTTTCCCGAGCCCACCCATAGCGCCCATCACCCGCTTCCCGATGGGATTTTCCCGCGAGAATCGCCGGTTCTCCGGGGCCAGCGCTTCGTCCGCTGAGGCCAGAGAACCGTCCAGTGAGCCGGGTCGGCTACTCAGGCTTCGGGTCGCGGCCTAGGAGGCGGGCCATGGCGGCGGCAGGGGCGACGGTGCCGTCGAGGATGGCCTTCACCTGATCGGTGATGGGCGTCTCTATTCCGAGTTTCCGCGCGCACTCGAATGCGCTGTAGGTCGTGGGCACGCCCTCGGCCACCATCTGCATCGAGGCGACGATATCCGCGAGGCGCTCGCCTTTGCCGAGACGCTCGCCGACGGCGCGGTTGCGGCTGTGCTGGCTGAAGCACGTGACCATGAGATCCCCCACTCCGCTGAGGCCCATGAAGGTGTCGCGCTTTCCGCCGAGCGCGGTGCCGAGACGGCCAAGCTCGACGAGCGCGCGCGTGACGAGTGCGGCTTTGGCATTATCGCCGAGCTGGAGGCCGTCACTCACCCCGGCGGCGAGGGCAAAGATGTTCTTCAGCGCACCGCCGAGTTCCACGCCCGGGATGTCATCGCTCGTGTAGGCGCGGAAAAATGGCGCGGTGAATGCGCGCTGGAGCTTTTGCGCGATGCCGGTGTCGCCGCAGCCGAGCACCACGCAAGTGGGCATTTTACGCGCGACCTCCTCCGCGTGGCTCGGACCACTGAGCACGGCGAGCGGATGATTTGAAAAATGCTCACCGATGACTTCGCTCATGCGAAGGCCGCTCCCGCGCTCGACGCCCTTTGTGCAACTCAGCAGCACCGCACCTTCGCGCACGCCGCTGGCGGAGAGACGCGCCGCGACTTCGCGGATGGCTTTCGACGGGGTGACGAGGAGCAGGAGATCGCATTCGCTCAGGTCGCCAAGCAGCGAGGTCATGAAGATTTCCTTCGGCACCCCGATGCCGGGCAGGTAGGCCGTGTTCATGCGCGTGTTCACGACATCGAGCACATGATGCTCATCGTGCCCCCAGAGTGTGACGGGGACATTGTTCCCATGCAGCAGGAGGGCGAGCGCGGTGCCCCAGCTCCCCGCGCCGATGATGCCGACATTCGCAAAGCTCACGACTTCTTCCCCCCGAAGCGGTTCTCAGTGCCCGCGCGCAGCCGCGTGATATTCGAGCGATGTCGCAGGATCACGAGCAGTCCCGCCACGACGGCGAAGCCCGATACAGGCCATCCATACGCGTGCCTCGTGAACTGCATCGCGATGGCGGCAGCCGGCAGCACGAGCGCGGCGATGATGCTCGCAAGCGAGACGTAGCCGCTCACTTTGAAAATCGCGATCCAGACGAGCAGCGCGATGACGCTCGGGACCGGCATGAGCCCGAGGAAGACGCCCAGCGAAGTCGCGACCCCCTTGCCTCCCTTAAATCCAAGCCACGCAGGAAAGCTGTGGCCAATCACGCACGCCATCGCCGCCGCGATCGCCGCCCACGCAGGATTCCCATGCAGCCACACTGCGATCCATCGCCCGAGCCACACGGCGGTCACGCCTTTCAGCACATCGAGGATGAAAACCGGGAGCCCGTACCGCCAGCCGCACACGCGCCACACGTTCGTCGCGCCGATGTTTCCGCTGCCGTGCTGGCGGATGTCGATGCCCTTCAGCTTCGCGGCGAGGAGGCCGAACGGGATGGAGCCGAGCAGGTAGCTGCAGATGACGCTGAGAGCGATGGAAAGCACACGCGGATGGGACGTTTCCAGAGGGCGAGGTGTCAACTTTCTTCCGCGCCCAAACCGCAGACTACTTCACCTTTTCGTAAAAGCGCAGCTTCTCGATTTTGCTGCCGAATTCCTTCAACGGGTAAAGTCCCTTCTCCGCGCCAGCCGCAGGATCGCGTGTGAGGTAGTCGTAGCCGTCCTTGCCCGCGATGACGACAAAGTGCGTCGTGCCGCCCTTCGTGCGAAGACGGACGATCACGGGATTTTTGCGCGAGAGATTTTCATCGATCAGTCGGAAGCTGGGGTCGTCCTCGTAAACTTTGCGCGCAATCCCGCCGGTGACTTCCGCGGCCTTGTCCCAATCAAGCCAGCCCTGGCCTTCGTAGCCGTTGGCGTCCGTCACGAGTTTGTTGAGCCGGCCCGGATCGGTGTCGATGCCGTAGCTCGCGAGCACCATCGCGGCGGATGCTACCGCACAGCCTTCCGCCGCGAGGGACGCCGGCGTATTGCCGAGCGCATCCTTCCCCCATCGCTCGTCGCCTTGCCGAAAGATGGGAACGTTCAACTCAAGGCGGGGACGCTGAAACGAACCGCCACTCGGTTCCAATGGACCGAGTCGGCTCCACTCCGCCTCAAGCCGCTGCCGCGTCTGCCAGTGATCGTACCAATGGAACGCGAGGCTGCCGACGATGGTGAGCGCGATGAGCAGGAATGCGCGGCGCAGTGTGCGGTTCGGATCGGGCTGAGGCAGGGCGAGAGGGTCGTTTGACATGGACTATGAACAGCGGAGCAAAATCTTGCCGCCACGCTGCGGACGCTGTGCATGTGCGAGGGCCTCGGAGATTTGTTCGAGCGGATACACGGCCTCGACGGGCGTCGCTATGATTCCGCTTGCGGCGAGCGATGCGAGTTCGGCCAGCAATGCCTTGGCCGCGGCTTCGCCCACTTGCTCGTACCATCGCGAGATCCAGAATCCGCGCCACGCGATGTCCTGAAAGATGAGCTGGCCATTCGGGATCTTCAAAGGCTGCCGCGCCATCGCACCATAGGTCGCAATCGTGCCGCCGGATGCCAGCGCACCAGCAAGCCGCGTGGCGCTGTCGCCGCCGACGGCATTGAGTGCGAGGCGGACCGGGGCTCCGTCGGTCGCCGCCTTGATCTCAGCAGAAATATTCTCGCCCTCGATGAGCACGGCGTCCGCACCCTCAGCCTTCAGTTCATCCACAAGTTCCGCACGTCGCACGACATTCACCGTGCGCCAGCCGAGATGCCGCGCGAGGCGGATCACGCATCGGCCGACGGCGGAGTTTGCCGCGTTCTGCACGATCCATTCGCCGTGTTTCAGCGAGACGAAATGACGGAGCATCACCAGCGCGGTCGCGGGATTGATCCGCAGCATCGCAGCCTGTTCCAACGGCACATTCGGCGTGATGATCTGCAGCTCGGAGGCAGACGCATTGCCCTCCTCGCGCCATGCACCGAAGCGATGCGGGAGCAATACGGTATCGCCCGGCTTAAATCCGGTGACACCCGCGCCGCACGCCGCGACGATTCCCACACCCTCGACGCCCGGCGTGCCCGGCAACTCGGGGCGGATTGGATACTTGCCTTCGAGCACGTTGATGTCCGCAGGATTGATCGGCGAAAATTTGACGCGCAACCGCACTTCGCCTTCAGCGGGTTCGGGAATATCCACATCCTCCACCTTCGCGACGAGCTGCGGCTCGCCGTGTTCACGGATGATGACTGCGCGCACTTTGGACATATTGCCGTGACGATGCCGCGCTGTGCATTCGCTGCAAGCCGACGCTGCGCATTTCAATGAGGCGAACCCATTCCATCCGAGGCGCAATCGCTGGGAAAAGGAAGGGCGGGCGAGCTTTCAATTTGGGGGAATGCTCGCCCGCCCTTGTAGGAGGAATCTGTACAGGCCGCGTTACGCGGTCGTTGCCGGTTCTTTTGGCGTACCAGCGGTCTTGAAGACAAGCTCTTTCTCGTTGGCGGTGACCTCGGCGGTGTCGCCGGGCTTGAAAGTGCCTTTCAGCATTTCCTCAGCCATCGGATCCTCAAGGTAACGCTCGACGGCGCGACGCATCGGACGAGCGCCGTATGCCGGGTCGAAGCCCTTTTCGATGAGGAATTCGCGAGCCTTGTCGTCGAGGACAACTTTGATTTCCTTCTGTTTGATGCGATCGACGAGCTTCGTGACTTCGAGATCCACGATGACCTTGAGGTCATCCTTTGCGAGCTGATGAAACACGATGAGATCATCGAAGCGGTTGATGAACTCAGGCTTCAGCACGCGCTTGGCTTCGCCAAGGACCTTGCTCTTCAGCGAATCGTAGGTGCCGTCCTCCTTGTCCGCGCCAAAGCCGAGCGTGACCTTCTTCATCTGCTCCGCGCCGATATTCGTCGTGAGGATGATGATGGTGTTGCGGAAGTCGATCTTGCGACCGAGTGAATCGGTGAGCTTGCCCTCTTCGAGCACCTGCAAAAGGAGATGCAGCACGTTCGGATGCGCCTTTTCGATTTCGTCGAAAAGCACGACCGAGTACGGCCGACGGCGCACCTGCTCGGAGAGCTGGCCACCTTCATCGTGACCGACGTATCCGGGAGGCGAACCGACCAATCGCGAGATGGTGTGCTCTTCGCGATACTCGGACATGTCGAACTGGATGAGCGCGTCTCGGTCGCCGAACATGTATTCGGCGAGCGTCTGAGCGAGATACGTTTTGCCGACGCCGGTCGGGCCGAGGAAAATAAACGAGCCAATCGGACGGCGCGGATCCTTGAGGTCCGCACGTGAGCGGCGCAGTGCCTTCGCAACTGCGATGACGGCCTCGCCCTGGCCGATGACCTTGCCACGCAGTTCCACTTCCATTTTCAGAAGCTTCTCGGTGTCCTCCTGCTCCATGCGGTGCAGCGGCACGCCGGTCCACTTCGCGACGACGACACGCATGTCCTCTTCGGTCACGACGATTTCCTTTTCCTCGCGCTTCTTCTCCCAGTCCTTGAGCACGGCATCCTTCCGTTCTTTTGCCTGCTTCTCAGTGTCACGGAGCGACGCGGCTTTCTCGAAGTCCTGCGCTTTGATTGCGCCTTCCTTCTGCGCCTTGATGGCTTCGATTTCCTTGTCGATGTCCTTGATGTCCGGCGGACGCGTCATCGAGGCGATACGTGCGCGCGCACCGGCCTCGTCCATCACGTCGATGGCTTTGTCGGGCAAGAATCTGCCGGTGAGATAACGGTCGCTCAGTTCAGCGGCAGCCTTCACCGCTTCATCGGTGATCCGAGCCTTGTGATGCTGCTCATACTTATGGCGGATGCCCTTCAAAATGAGGATCGTGTCTTCGACGCTGGGCGCCTCTACTTTCACCTGCTGGAAGCGGCGTTCGAGCGCGGCATCCTTCTCGATGTATTTGCGGAATTCATTCAGCGTGGTCGCGCCGACGCACTGGAGTTCGCCGCGGCTGAGTGCGGGCTTGATGATGTTACTCGCATCCATCGCGCCTTCGGCGGAACCGGCACCGACGATGGTGTGCAGCTCATCAATGAAGAGGATGACGTTCTTCGTGCGGCGGATTTCATCCATGACCGCCTTGATCCGCTCCTCGAACTGGCCGCGATATTTTGTGCCCGCGACCATGAGTGCTAGGTCGAGCGTGATCACGCGCTTGTCGCGCAGAAGCTCAGGCACGTTGCCCGCAGCGATTTCTTGGGCGAGGCCTTCGACGATCGCCGTCTTACCAACGCCCGCTTCACCGATGAGCACGGGATTATTCTTCGTGCGACGGCAGAGGATCTGGATCACGCGCTCGATTTCGTTCGTGCGACCGATGACCGGGTCCATGTCTCCCTTCCGTGCGAGTTCCGTAAGATCGCGGCCAAATGCACGCAATGCGGGCGTCTTGCCGTCCTTCTTGCTGCCCGACTGCGGAGCCTCCTGGGGCGAATCCTGCTCGCCTTCCGGCGGCGTGAAATTCGGGTCGAGTTCCTTCAAAATCTCATTGCGCGTGCGCTCGATATCGACTTCGAGATTCTTCAGAACGCGAGCGGCGACGCCCTCACCTTCGCGGAGCAGTCCGAGCAGGATGTGCTCAGTGCCGACGTAGCTGTGATTCAGCGCTTTCGCTTCCTTGCCGGCGAGCGCGAGCACCTTTTTCACGCGCGGCGTGTACGGGATGTTGCCGACCATCTTCTGGTCCGGTCCGCTGCCGACCTGCTTCTCGACTTCCATGCGGACAGTCTCGAGATCGAGACCCATCTTTTGGAGGACGTTCACGGCAACGCCTTGGCCGAGTTTAATGAGGCCGAGCAAAAGATGCTCGGTCCCGACGTAGTTGTGGTTGAACCGGTCGGCTTCCTTGCGGGCTAGTGCGAGGACCTGCTGCGCGCGGGGCGTGAAGTTATTCATCATGGTTTGGCTTAGCTATCCCCATGCCGTGCCACCTTTGATCCGCACTTCGCGTGAACTGGAGCACTGCAACAGGGATGCAATGCACATTGGAGCGCCTCCGCGATTTACGCAAGGTGCGACATCGCGGCGCGGGGAAATATTTTTGCGGGACAGGTTTGTCGTGTTGGCGCACTTGCGTTCGAATTCGAAATATTCGTGCAAGAGAAGCCTGAAAATTCTCACACTTGGCTGCCCCATTTTGCCACGACTCGCCGCCGCGCTACTCCGCAGTCGGTGCTTCATTCACCGCCAGCATCCCGGCCGAGCCGTGCCGCTGAATCGCGATGCCGCGTGCGATCGCTGTGGCAAGCTGCTCCTGATATTCTCCGCTGCCGCATCGCCTGCCCTCCGAAGGATTGCTGAAGTAACCACATTCCACCAACACGGCAGGATACTGCGCCCGACGAAGCACGGCGAAATTTGCGGTATGAATGCCGCGGGATGACGCACCGGGCAATCCCGCGACCTGGTTCAGGATATTGCGTGCGACCCCCATCGAGCAGCGGGAATTGTAATAGACCTCCGTGCCACTGACTCCGGAGCGGGGCGAGTCATTGAAATGCACGCTCACGAAAATCACATTGCGCTGGCGGTTCGAAATCGCGGCCCGGGTCTGAAGCGGAATGAAAGTGTCGTCGCTCCGAGTGAGCACCGTGCGGAAACCAGCCGAAGCCACCTTTGGTCGCAGCCGCATGACGACACTCAGTGCCGCATCCTTTTCTCGTCCACCGTACCGCGAAGTTGTCCCAGGGTCGTGACCGCCATGGCCGGCATCGAGCACGACACCTGAAAACGTGCGGCTCGTGTCCTTCACGCCGCCTGCACATCCGGAGAAAGCGAACGCCGCAACACCAGCGATGAAGAGCGCGAGTGCGCGACGCACCTTGCCACTGCGGGCTGGTTCGCGGAAGGTTGCCGGGATGTTTTTCATGTCAAAATTTGCTTGGTGGAAAGTCGCGGCACTTCTCATGCCAGAAGCAATCATGTGTCAAGCAGCCGACTCGCCCAAACCCAGCACAATTGCTCCCGTGTCCGAACAATCGCAATTCACGAACCGGCTCTCGAAGGAAAAGTCCCCTTACCTGCTGCAGCATCAGCACAATCCCGTGGACTGGATGCCATGGGGAACGGAGGCATTTTCCCGGGCGAAAAAGGAGGACAAGCCCATTTTTCTCAGCGTCGGCTACTCGACATGCCACTGGTGCCACGTGATGGCGCACGAGTCTTTTGAGGACGCGGCGACCGCGAAGTATCTCAATGAGCATTTCGTCTGCATCAAAGTGGATCGCGAAGAACGCCCCGATGTGGACAAGGTGTACATGACCTTCGTGCAGGCGACGACCGGCAGCGGCGGCTGGCCGATGAGCGTGTGGCTCACGCCGGATCTCAAGCCCTTCCTCGGAGGCACCTATTTCCCTCCCGCCGATCGCGGCGGGCGCCCGAGCTTTCGACACATGCTGGAACGCATCGCGGGAGGCTGGAAGAGCGAGCGTGAGAACATCGTGCAACACGGCGATGCAGTCGCGAAACAGCTCAACGAGATGGCCGCGAACTCCGCATCCTCGGCCGAGAAACCCGGACGCAAGAGCCTCACCACCGGACTTAGCCAACTCGCAAGGCGATTCGACGAAGAGAACGGCGGCTTCGGCAGCTCACCGAAATTCCCGCAGCCGAGCATCATCAATTTCCTCCTGCGCATGGCCGCGGATACGACATCCGAAACCGACGGAAAGAACCGCGATCTCGCGAGAAAGATGGCGCTTTTCACCCTCGGAAAAATGGCCGCAGGCGGCATGCACGATCACATCGGTGGCGGCTTTCATCGCTACTCGGTGGACAGCTACTGGCACATTCCGCACTTCGAAAAAATGCTCTACGATCAGGCACAGCTCGCGCGCGCTTATGTGGATGCTTTCCAACTCACCCGCGATGCACGCTGGGAAAAAATCGCACGAGACGTGGTCGACTACGTGCTGCGTGAAATGACGGATAAACAGGGCGGCTTCTACTCCGCCGAGGATGCGGACTCCACGATCGAGCACGGAAAACCAGAGCATGGAGAAGGCGCATTCTACGTCTGGACGAAAACGGAAATCGACAGCCACTTGGGCGACGGCGCGGAGCTTTTTGCTCGTTTCTACGGCGTGAAAGCCGACGGCAATGCGCCTGTTGGCAGCGATCCGATGGGCGAGTTCAAAGGCAAAAATACACTCATTCAACGGATGTCGCTCTCCGAAGCGGCGAAGGAATTTGGCAGGGCCGACGCAGAGATCGAAGCCTCGCTCGCAAAATCACGCGCGACCCTTTTTGCCGAACGCGCACGGCGACCTCGCCCTCATCTCGATGACAAGATCATCGTCGCATGGAACGGCCTCATGATCTCCGCGCTTTCGCGCGCCGCGCAGGCATTCGACGAGCCGCGCTACCTCAGTGCCGCACAGGCGAGCGCGCACTTCATCCGCAAAAACCTTTGGCGCGATGGCGCACTGATTCGGAGCTTCCGTCACGGCCCGAGCAACGTCGCCGCATTTGCCGACGACTACGCCGCGCTCATCGCCGGGCTACTCGATCTTTACGAAGCAGATTTTGACACCGCATGGCTGCAGTGGGCGCTGGAGTTGCAGGCCAAGATGGACGGACTTTTCATCGACAAAGATCACGGCGGCTATTTTCAAACCGCTCCCGGCGCGACGGACATCCTCTTCCGCACCAAAGAGGACTACGACGGCGCCGAACCAGCACCCAGCAGTCTGGCAGCCGCGAACCTCCTGAAGCTTGCACAACTGACCGGCTCAACGGAGCTCCGCGAGCGCGGTGAAAAGGCAATCGCAAGCGCATCCGAACAACTCGATCGACTGCCGAGCGCGATGACGCAGATGCTCTGCGCTGTCGATGCCTCCCTTGCGAAACCGCGACAGATCGTGATCGCCGGCAAGCGGGATGCCGCAGATACGAAGGCGCTGCTCCGCGAAGTGCGCGCAGTCTTTTCGCCGAACCAAATCGTGCTGCTCGCCGACGCGGGAGCAGATCAGAAATGGCTCGGCTCAAAACTGGAATTCCTTCGCACCTCCGCACCGGTGGACGGATCGGCTGCGGCGTATGTTTGCGAAAACTTCACCTGCCAGGCACCAACCACGGACCCCGCAAAGTTGCGCGAACTGCTGGCGCACTGAACTCCGAGAATCCACATCGTGCGATATTTCCTGAATATCCCTGCATGCACTCCGTCAATCACAGGCGAACGGCCAAACTTGCACTGCCACTACCGGCGGGGCTAAAAGGAAGGCCCCAAAAACAAACACAAAACCGAATCATGAAAAAACTCCTCATTGCACTCCTCATCGCTCCGCTCTGCGTATTTGCCGCCGACAAGCCGGCTGTCGCAAAAGCTGAGAAACCAGCCGCTCCCAAAGTCGAAAAAGCGGACAAGTATCAAGTCACCGGCCCGATCGCTGAAGTGACCGACACAAAGATCGTCGTCATGAAAGGCACCGAGCGTTTCGAAGTTTCGCGCAGCGCCGACACAAAGGTGACCGGCGACCTCAAGGTCGGTGCAAAGGTCACCATCAAGTACGTGATGACTGCCGCCACCGTGGACGTGAAGGCTGACGACAAGAAGGAAGCGCCCGCAAAGAAGTAGTCCTTCCCCGTACTCCGCAAAGCTCAACACAGCCTCCGCTCGAATCCCGGGCGGAGGCTGATTTTTTTTGCAGCGATACCGAGATTCCGCCCTACTTTCCAAGCTCGCTGACGAGCATCCAAATCGTGACACGTCCGACTGTCTCCAGACTTTTGGCGCTCAGCTTGTCCATCGTGTCAGACGAGGTGTGCCACGGTGGAAAATCAAAATCGATCACGTCCATTGCCGGGATCTTTGCGATGTCGTGGAGTGGTGAATGATCGTCCTGGATGTCTCCACCGAAGAATCCGAAGTGACGGCGAACACCCAGAGCATCTGCAGCGTTGAAAAGCGCACCGGAGAGATGGGCGGGTGTATTTCGCGGGAGCGTAACCGTCAGATCCGCATCGCCGATCATGTCCCACACGAGCGCAAATCGGAACTGTCCCGCACGGCCATCCTTCCTGAGCGTCTGCGCGTAGTGGCGACTTCCCACGAGGCCATCCGGCCCGGTTTCAGTAGGATCAAATTTCACCACAGCCTCCTCGCCGTCGAAGAAAACCAGTTCGATGCGCGACGCAAGAGCCGGGGCTTTTGCAAGCACGCGTGCAAGCTCCAGCAGCGCACCAGTGGAAGATCCGCCGTCATTTGCACCCACAAATCGAACACCGTCCATCCGCTTCGAATCGTAATGCGAACCGATGATCACCCGCTGGGCGTCACGCGGCGCAGGCTTGGATTTGTCCTCCGGAAAACGAGCGATGACATTGGCGAATCGCAGCGCGCCCTGCTTCGGGACCGGAGCATGCTCGAATTCCTGGCGCTCCACTTCCCATCCCGAATTCCCGAGTGAATCAACGATTAGCTTTCGCGCGTGCGCGAGTGCAGCAGTCCCAGAGGGCCGGGGCCCGATGTCCACCTGCTTGCGCACCTCGGCAAGCGCATTTTCGCCGGAGAATTCCTCCCACAGCTTGGGCGGAATCTGCGAAGGGGAAACCGCTTCGGACTTTGGCTCGACCGCAGCCTTCTCCGAGCAACCTCCACATGCGAAGATTGCGGCTGCAATCGCGATCGCCGTGGCCGGCATCGCAAAGATGGACGGAGCCCGCATTGTCACGCTGCTAGTCTTCTTCGGGAATGCCGATGAGCTTCAGCAGGCGTTCGAGATCGTCACTGCCGTAGTATTCGATTTCGATGCGGCCTTTCTTTTCACCGTGATGCATCGCGACCTGCGTACCGAGGTGCTGGCGCAGGCGGTTTTGCAAATGTGCGATCGCAGGCTCCATCTGCGGACTGCTCGATGCACCACGCTTCGGCTTGTGCGTCCCATTTCCGGCAAAGTGATCCGCCACGAGCTTCTCGGCACCGCGCACCGTAAGCCCACGGCGGAGCGATTCCTCGGCAAGCGCGAGCTGCTCCTCGTGGCCCTTCGCGCTGAGTAGCACTTTTGCATGTCCGACGGTGAGGCGCTGCTGCACGACCCACGTCTGCACCTGTGGATGGAGATCGAGCAAACGCATGGAATTGGCGACTGCAGCGCGGCTCTTCCCGACCTTCTGCGCGATGTCTTCCTGCTTGAGATGAAAGTCCACGGCGAGTCGCTGAAACGCCCTCGCCTCTTCGATCGCGTTCAGATCCTCGCGCTGGAGATTTTCGATCAGCGCAAGTTCGAGGACATCCTGATCGCTGGCTTCACGGACGATGACCGGCGCGTCCTTCAGCCCCACACGCTGCGCCGCACGCCAGCGACGCTCACCCGCCACAAGCTCATATTTTTCCCCGGCACGCCGGACGATCAGGGGCTGAATGACACCCTTCTCCCGGATGCTCTCGGCGAGTTCCTGCAAATTCTCATCGCGGAATTCCGTACGGGGCTGCCAAGGCGACGGGATGATTTGATCAATCGGAACGGTCTGGATGCGCTCACCCGCCTCCACACTCGGCGTGGGCGAAGCGACGCGCGGATTGATGAGCGCGCTGAGACCTTTTCCTAGAGCAGGTTTGACCATTTGCCGACGCTAGTACGCCGAAACCGGCGCGGCAATGCGAAACGCAGCCGAGATATTTTCCGCGCGAAATCATCCCAAGGCGGCTTGCCTTTCCGGATAAAGACAGCGAAACCAACCCACTCAAATGAAAACCCTCATCGCTCTCCTCACCCTCGGCACCGTCGCATTCGCAGGCGAAAAGCAGCTCTTCAACGGTAAAGATCTCACCGGCTGGAAAGGCTTCACCGAACTGTGGTCCGTGAAGGACGGCTGCATCACTGGCCAGACTCAGGCGGACCCGGCGAACCCGGCCAAGTCCACTTTGAAGAGCAACACCTTCCTGATCTGGGACGGCGAGGTGGGTGACTTTGAGCTGACTTTCAAATACAAAATCACGGACAAGGACGGCAAAGGCGAGGGCTTTGGAAATAGCGGCGTGCAATACCGAAGCAAGGTGGTCGATCCGGCAGGCTTTGTGGTGGCCGGTTACCAGGCGGATTTTGAAATCGGCAAGACCTACAGCGGCATTCTCTACGAGGAGAAAGGGCGCGGCATTCTCGCGAAACGCGGCCAGAAAGTCGTGATGACCGAAGGCGAGAATCCCAAGAAGCCGAAGATCGAAGTAACGGGCGAGGTCGGCGCATCGGATGAAATTCAAGCCGGCATCAAGCAGGGCGACTGGAACGAATACCGTGTGGTGGCGAAGGGCAACCACCTCCAGCATTTCATCAATGGCAAGCAGACGATCGACGTGACGGACCAGACGACCGAAGGCGCAAAGACGGGTGTGCTCGCGCTGCAAATCCACGCAGGCGCGCCGTTCACGGTGCAGTTCAAGGAAATCACGCTGAAGACCGAGTAACGGTCAGGCCGAAAAGCGACCGCCATCCTCCTGCTTCGAATCACCGCTCCCGGAGCGGAATTCGAAGGCGGAGCCCCAGCACGACTGTCAGCCCAATGTCAGTCGCACCGAAGGATCCCCGCCTTCGAATTCCGTCCCGGGAAGCATCAGGCACTCTTGCGCATTTCCGCCTGATCTTCGGAAAGCGCCAAACCCACGGTCCTCACCAGCTTGCCAATGTCGTAGGGTTTCGACATTGCGGCGCAGAATCCGGACTTTCGAAAATCGCGCATGACCGGATCGCTGTCGTATCCGCTGGAGACGATGGCCTTGAGATTTGGGTCAATGGCATGGAGTTGCTTCAGCGCCGTGACGCCATCGACATCACCCGGAAGGCTCAGGTCGCAAATCAAAAGCGTGAATGGATTGCCCTCATCGAGCGCCTCCTTGCAGGACTTCAGCGCAATGGCCACGGAAGTCGCTGTAGTCACCTCAAAGCCGGATGCATCGAGCACACTGCTCACGAGCATGCAGATAGCCTCCTCGTCATCGAGAATCAGTATCCTGGTCGGCCCAGAGTTGCGTTCAGCCGCCGCACTCAGCGGTGAGGGCGTCTTCGGCATGGAAAGGATGGTGCAACTCGTGTCAGGCATATCGGTCGTTTCTGCGTGGTTCTGGAAGGACGTTTCTTTGGGGTTCTCAATTGTTGGTTTGGAAAGTGAAGGCTCGTCGCATGCTTCGGGGTTTATGAAGGCCTGCATGTCGTGACTTAGATTTTGGGCGCGAATCGCGGTCTTTTTCGCATCCAGCAGGCGCTGGTGTGTCGCCGGGTCACCGGGTTGTGACATCAAGGCGAGCGACAGATTCCCCATCACGGAGGTGAGCTGGTTGTTCAGATCATGCGTGAATTTCTCCACGGCAGACTGAACATCTGGAGCAATTTTGAATCGCTGCGTGGGTTCTTCGGGCGCGGCCGCAGACGTCCGGTGAACAAGGGCGAGATAGCCCCGGCCTGTTGTCAATTCCACAGGCGACAGAAGCATCTCGACCTGAACGAAGTCGTCCTTTGCTCCCTTCGCAGTGGTTTCGAAATTCACCGGGCCGTGCTTGGTCAGCTCATGCAGAGCAAGTGGCTGTGCGATCACGTCCGTCAGTGCCGAGCCGACGATATCATCCGCAGCACGGCCAAAGACTTCCTCGGAGGCCGGATTCGCCGCACGCACAGTGCCATCCGGTGAGAGGACCAGAACGGCCTCGTCTGTCATCATCAGCATGGCGCGCAGTTCCGCCTCCGCATTATCCGCACGGCGGCGCAGGTCTTCTTCCCGGCGATACATGTGTCGGTAAAGCAGCGACGCGGAAAGCCCCAGCACGCTGGCCAAAAGCGCGAGGATCACGGTGAAAATCGGATATGCGTCTCCTTGTGACGCTGCAAATTCACTGACGGGGAAAGGACTGGCTAGAAAGAGGGCGCTCGCGAAGTTTCCGTTCGATGCGGTTCCTTTTGCAGAAATCGCGCAGGCTCCAATGGAGCATTCAAGTTTGGGCTGACAGGGCTGTTGTCGCATGGCTGACTGCAAAAGAGCCAGCTCCGTGCCAAGTTCTAATATTTATAGCTAGTCTAGTAAATCACAAGACTGACCACGGGAGTTGATCCTACGGTTTCTCGCCCCGCCAAGAATCCAAGTTCCATCAGAAACTCCGCGCGCACGACTTCCGCTCCGCACTGCTCCAGCAATTTGATCGCCGCCGCCGCAGTGCCGCCCGTCGCGAGCACGTCGTCGATCAACGCGACCCTTTCGCCCTTTTCCACAGCGTCCACATGCACTTCCACGGTGGATTCGCCGTATTCCAGTTTATACGATGCCGAGTGGGTCTTCCACGGCAGCTTGCCCTTCTTGCGGATCGGGATGAAGCCGAGCCCGAGTTGGCTCGCCACCGCCCCGGCGAAAATGAAACCGCGCGCATCAATGCCCACGATCTTCGTGACGCCGAGGCCGACCAGTTCGGACGCGAAACGATCGATCACCGCGCGGAAGAGCTTCCCGTCTGCAAGCACGGGAGTGATGTCCTTGAACACAATTCCCTCCTTCGGAAAATTGGGAACGTCGCGAATCGTTGCTCGGAGTTGTGCGTTGAGATCCATCGGTTTGAATTGGCAGAGCGCGGGCCGCAGAGCAAGCCCGTCACATCACGCAGCGCCGTTGGCTTCCGCGACTTCCGCGACTTCCGCGATTCCCTCGCTGTGCAGGTCGCCGCTCTTGCCGAAGGCCTCCGCGACACTCGGGACGGGCGTAGGATTGCTACTGCCGAGGATGTCGCTCTTCTCGTGGGCATCCTCGCGCGCGCGGAATTTCACGCCGACGAGCTTGCTCACGCCGTGCTCCTCCATCGTCACGCCGTAGAGTGCATCGGCGCGCGCGATGGTGCGCTTGTTGTGGCTGATCACGACGAACTGCGACTGCGCCACAAAGCGGTCGAGAATCTTGATGAACCGGCTGATGTTCGACTCATCGAGCGGCGCGTCCATTTCGTCGAGGACGCAGAAGGGCGACGGCTTCACCATGTAGATCGAGAAGAGCAGCGCGACGGCCGTCATCGTCTTCTCACCGCCCGAGAGCAGCGTGATGCTCTGGAGCTGCTTGCCCGGCGGCTTCGCGATGATCTCGATGCCGCTCTCCAGCGGGTCGTCTTCCATCGTGAGCACGAGGTTCGCCTGCCCGCCGCCGAATAGCTCGCGGAACATCTCCTGGAAGTTCACGCGGATCTTTTCAAACGTGTCCGCAAAGAGCGTCTTCGTCGTCGTGTTGATCTTGTTGATCACGCCGAGCAGTTCGTCCTTCGCAGAAATCGTGTCGGCGATTTGTGTTTCGAGGAAAGTGTGGCGCTGCTCGAGTTCCTCGAACTCCGCGATGGCATCGAGGTTCACCGGCCCCATGCTCGCGAGCCGCGTGTCGAGTTCGCGCACGATCGTCTCGATGCGGAACCAGTCAATCTGGAGCGCTGGCGTCTCGCCGGCAGCTTCCTCGATTCCACTCGCCGCGTCCGACTGCTCGCCACTTTCCAGCACAGCCACAGCCTCGCTGGACTCGGAGGAAATGTCAGACACCTCGCTGCTTTGCGAAACTTCGACAGTCCCCTCGCCTGTCGCCTCGTTCTGCGCCTGCACATCGAGCTTCCGCACACGCTTTCCGATTTCCCTCATGCACAACGCGAGCGCATAGCCATCCGGCACAAATTCGCGCAGCGTGACCTGATACCGTTTTTGAATGTGGTCATCAATCGCGCCGGCCTTCAGCTCGAGCTGTGTCGAGCGTACTTCGATGGCGCCGCGCTGCTCCATGCAGTGCGACTGATCGCGGCGGAGATGCCGCATCCGATCCGCCATTTCCTCGGCGGCGGCAACGACACTCTTGCGCTCCTCCTGCACCGCTGCGACGTGCTCATTCGCCTCGCCGATGCTCGCGCGCAGCCGCTCCATGTTTGCCTCGATCTCGCCGCGCTCCGCTTGGAGCGCGCCCCCACGCTCCTCGTAGCTCTGCACATCGCGCTGACGCTGATCGATCAGTTCGCTCAACTCCGCGATGCGCGCTTCCATCGGCTGACGCTGGTGATGCAGCGACGAATGCCGCTGCCGCTCCGTCGCGACCTTGATCTTCAGATCGTTCAGTTCGCCAGCGATTTCATTTTCGCGAGCGCGCAACATCTCCAGCGAACCCTGCGCCTCGGTGCGGCGTGCGAGCGCATTTTCAAATGCATCCATCGCCCCTCGGATCTCACCTTCGAGTTCCGCGACCTTGGCAGCGGCCTCGCTGCGGCGCGACTCGGCACTCTGGTGCTCCCATTCGAGGCTCTCGCTGCGGCGCGTCGTCTCAGCGAGTTGGGCATCAATCATCTGCAACTGCCCCTGCAATGTGCCGAGCCGCACGGTCGCGTTTTGCTTTTCCTCGCGCGCCTCGGTGAGCTGCACCTGCGCGGCTTCCATGCGCTGCAGAATTTCCGTCTGCCGTACGGCGATGCCGTCGTGTGCGGCACGCAGGCGCGTGACTTCCTCTTCGAGCGCGAGCGTCTGGTTTTTTCGCGCAAGCACGGACGACCCCGCATCGCTCGCAGTGCCGCCGGTCAGCAATCCTTCCGTCGTGAGCACCTCGCCCGCGAGCGTCACTGCGCACAGCCTGCGGCCGTCCGCATGCGCACGCTGCTGGATTTGGATCGCCGCCTCGACGCTCTGCACGATCACATGATCCGCGAGCAGCGCCGCGAGCAGCGGGCGCATCGAGTCGTCCACGCGCACCTTGTCCATCGCCCATGCGAGCGAACCCTCGGGCAGGAACTGCCCCTGCGATCCTGTCGCGGGCTGGAGTTCACGCAGCAGCAGCGTCGCGCGTCCCCACTTCTTCGCAGCGAGCGTGCGCATCACGGACTCCGCGACCATCGCGTCCTTCATCAAAATCGCCTGCAAGTTCTGCCCGAGCGCCGCCTCGATCGCGGTCACAAATTCCGGCTCGACCGTAAGATGATTTGTCAGCGCGCCCGCGATGGCGGGCTGGAAAAATTCCGGGTTGTCGAGTCCGCGCAACACGGCCTGCGTGCCTTCGGCAAAACCTTCGCCCTCGGCTGCGAGTTGACGCAGCACTTCGAGGCTGCCCGCCTTTTCGCTCAGCGAGCGCTGCGCATCCGCGAGTTTCTTTTCCACCACCAGCTTCTCATTCGTCGCGCTCTGCACCGCACCCGTCGCCTCCGTCAGCGACGATGTCCACGATTCGAGATTCCGCGTCGCCTCGTCGAGCTGCGCCGCAGACGATGCCCGCTGTTCGCCGAGCCGCATCGCTGCTTCCGTCGCCGCTGCGACTTCACTCGCCAGCACGGCGAGACGCGCCTCCGCACCGTCCTGCTGCTGCTGCGCCGACGAAATCCCCATGCGCAAGCTCGACAGCTTGCTCTCGATTTTTCCCGCCTCATTTGCGAGCGACGCGATCAGTGCATCCGCCTGCTGCCGATCGCCCGTGAGCGCCGCCGTCTGCGCCTGCACGTCCTCCATGCGGCGCAGCTCCGACGCGAGCAGCGTGCTGATTTCCTCAAGCTGCTGATCCGCCTCGCGCAACCGCGACTCCGCATCCGTGAAACGCTCCTGCGCACCCGAGATGTCCGCGCGATAGCGATCCGCGAGCTGGCCGAATTCCTCCACGCGCTCCGCATTGAACGCCAGCCGGCTCTCGTGATTTGCGATGCGCGAATGCAAGTCCTGCACCGACTGCCGCGCCTGCGCGAGACGCCCCTCCATTTCCTCCAGCGCCGCGCGACGCTCGTGCGCCTCGGATTCCCCGCTCTCGATCTGCGAATCAATTTCGTATTGCCGCGCCGCGAGATTTTCCAGCTCCTCCTTGCCCGCCGAACGCGTACCTTCCAGCTCGTCCCACTGCCGCTTCGCGTGATGCGTCTCCAGCACGCGCAAATCGTCCAGCATGCCCTGGTAGCGCCGCGCCTTCGCCGCCTGCCGCTGCACGCTGCCGATCTGCCGCTTCACCTCGCGGATGATGTCCGCGAGCCGCACGAGATTCGCCTCCGTCGCCTCCAGCTTGCGCAGCGCCTCCTTGCGCTGGCTCTTGTATTTCGTGATGCCCGCCGCTTCCTCGAAAATGGAGCGCCGATCCTCGGGCCGCGACGACAGGATGTCCGCGATTTTCCCCTGCTCCATGATCGAATACGCCGAGCGCCCGATGCCCGTGTCCATGAACAGCGTGTGGATGTCCTTCAGCCGGCACGGCGTCCCATTCAGCAGATACTCCGAGCCGCTCTCGCGGAAAACGCGCCGCGTGATTTTCACCTCATGCCAGTCCAGCCCGAGCTGCTCCTCGCACTCGCTGAACGTCATCGAGACCTCCGCCATGCCCAGCGCCGGCCGCGAGTCCGTGCCGGAGAAAATCACGTCCGTCATCTCGCCGCCGCGCAGCGCCTTCGCCGACTGCTCGCCGAGCACCCAGCGGATCGCATCGAGCACGTTCGACTTCCCGCACCCATTCGGCCCCACGACACACGTCACGCCGGGGTCAAAATTAAGGATGGTCTTGGGGGCAAATGACTTGAAACCGAAGATTTCGAGGCTCTTGAGATACATGATTCGTGTGCGGTTGCGGGGGTTGTGGCATCAGAGAATGAAAAGGCCGCAAACGGCGTGCAAGCACTATTACGAGTGGTTGCGGAAAAAATGTGCCACTGCATCTTGTGGCGCGCTGGCTGCGGCTTTGGTTCCATCGCGCATTGAGAGAGGATACCCTTCGGATTCCCGAGGCAGGGCCGGAAACACGTAAAATGCTTAAAACGTAAACCCGAGGGCAATGATCCGGAGATGAAGCCGGTCACCAACTATCCGGAACTACCGGATAGTTGCTCGTCCACCTCACTCCCTGCTTTCTCAATCACGATTCGGCCTTGTCATCCCAAGACCACTCTCGGTCATCGTAAAAGCTGCGCGGGTGGATCTAAGTCCGGGCGAGCTGCTTAGATTTCTTGCGAGAGAGACCGTGTTCCATGAGCAATTCCACCATCTGCCGTTCCGCGTCACGCCTCTTAACGCCAAGTTGCAGGAGAAGACGGCGATAGCTTTCGGATGCTATCGTCAGCCCTGACAACGAATGGCCCGCAGCCGCGGACGAAGCCGCCAGAATGCAAAGACTCCGGTACAGCAACGCTTTGGCTTCGATGACGCGTCTAGCTTCTAGAACAAACCGCCCGAGATTATGAAGACGAATTGCCACGTCGGGGTGGGATGGGCCAAGTCTCGCTTCATCAATCTGCAATGCACGTCGCATCAACTCCTCCGCTTCGGAATGGCGGCTTGTATGTTGCAACAGGTTCGCCAGAGAATTGAGGGTAGTTGCGACAATTGGATGTTCGGGACCGAAACTGTCTTCGTGAATGGCTAATCCTCGGCGAAATAGCCGCTCCGCTTCATCAAATTGTCCAGCACCGACTAGCAGCCCTCCAAGATTAACGGCTGCGGCGGCTGACTCTGGATGATCGGGACCTAAAGCCTTCTCTTGAATAGTTAACGCACGCCGCAAGAGGGGTTCAGCTTCCGCTGACCGGCCCGTATTGGTCAGCAGGTTTGAGAGATTATTGAGAGCAGCAGCAACTCGCGGGTGGTCCGGCCCAAGATTCTCCTCATTAATAGCCAAAGCTCGCCGGAGCAGAGGCTCAGCTTCCGCGTAACGACTGGTATCCTCCAGTAAGGACGCAAGACTGTTGAGACCGAATGCGGTGATTTCGTGCGCAGGACCAAAACTTTCCTCTTGAAGACGCAATGCACGGCGGAATAAGAGTTCTGCCTCCGCGAGCCGATTCGTATCATGTAACAGCGACGCCAAATTATTCAAAGCCGGTGCCAGACGAGGATCGCCCGAACCAAAACTCTCCTCCTGACTAGCAACAATTTGTCGCAGTAGAGGCTCTGCTTCAGCATAGGCGGCTGAATTACTGAGGCGAATCGCTTCGTGTTCAAGCGAATCGAGTTCTAGTTCAGTCGGACTTGAAAGGGTTTCAGTCAACTCTACCCGGCGGAGGAACCACGAATTCAGATCTCGATGCTCACGGATGAGGGCTTGGGCGATATGGCGGGGAAACCACCAAATCGTATGTTGTCCGGGTACGACAAAATTTTCGCGGCGCGAATTCAGTGCGAGCAGTGCGGCCTCCAACGTAGGGCCGCTCGTCGGAAGCGAGCGCTCAAAGCCAGTTAGGGAAACAACGCCGGGGCCTAGGCGGGCAAGTTCGTCGGCAAGCCGTAGCGCGAGAGCATCGGCGCTGGCAGCAGGGGGTAGATCTAGTCGGTGAAAAGAGACATTTCGATGGGTGAGCTGATTTTCGAGTTGGCGAACCGCCGCCTCACGCGAACGACCATCGTAAAAGATGGCACGGATAAAGCCGTGATCGGCACGCCGACACCAGAGGGCAAGTCGCGCGACGGTGTCCGCGATGGTGCCGGTTGGGGCGGCGTCAGCCATCGCATTAGATTGTACCGCCCAAAAGACGTCCGGCAGTTCGCGCAGATGCGTCCAAACCGGGAAGTCCCGGCACGTCACTAAGGAGATCGACAACTAGAGGATGGACGCCATACCAACCCGTCCCGTTAAATTCTTGCACTGCCCTAGCATGAAGCAGGGCGTATAGAGTCGGATCGGAGAAAGTTGCGCGCGGTTCGCGTGAGTAGATAGCGGCAAGTTTGATGAGCTTGTCGTCTAGCTTCACCTTCTCCACGTCGAAGGCGTTTTCACCCAGATGGTCCCGGTACTCTTTGCGCAAAGCTAGGATGGCAGGTGCGACATCGGCAGCGGTGATGCTACCACCTCGGCGAAGTTCGGCGTTGGTCGCAGATTCGATGATAAGACCAAAGAGTTCGCGCAGGTTCCCACCCGAAGCAACGATAAGCCGCTCGATTTGGCCTAGATCTGCGAGCGCGATGTCCATGCGGCGCTCAATGATAGCAAGTAGGGCTGCTCGCCCTTCGGAATGGGGTTGATGATCAGAGGTATAGACCGGTGTGTCAGGAAAGTTGTAAGGCCCCTCAAAAATGGGCGGGAGGAGATTCGCCCTAGATGAGTGGCCAAGTAGAATTGGGAGATCGAGAATGAGATTACAGCGCAACTCGCTGAGAAGATTGCCGTAAATAATGAATAGATCATTGATACGGTCGGGGGGAATACCAGGTTTGTCGAAATCATCACCGATGACGAGCCACTCAAGGCCGGTCGCCGTGCGGAGTCGCTCATTGCAATTATCAATGATGGCATTGGCGAGATCGGTTAACTGGTTGATGTTTTGCAGCCGATATTCCGTGACTTCCCGTGACCGGCCAGCAGCGCGTTTAGCTTCGGTCTTGAGCGAGGCGGAAAGGCCGAGAAACTGCGCAAGTACTGTGATGGCACCGGGGGCGATACCGGCAGCGGCAGCGTGGGTAAAGTCGGTGCTGGTCTTCGTGGTGGTTTTTTCTACGGAAAACCAACTCAGCAAGTCACGCGTGAGTTTCTCTGCCAAAGGGGTGCCGGTGCCGCCTTCATCGATGGGTTTGGCTGTCTCCTCCGCAAGGCGAAGTGCGATAATGAGCACAACGTCGAACGGCTTGAAGTTGACGGGATCGAGGTCGCGGTTGGCAGAAAAGCGAAGGGTGCGAAAGCGCGTCTTCACCTTCGCTTCGATAGACAAACGCGACAACTCAGTGGAGATGCCCACGCCAGCATGCCCCATCACGAATGCCTTGTAGGGCTTCTGCGCCGTCGCACGACTGAGGGCGAGAGCGATTCGCTGGATTTTATCGGCACCTCGAGTGGCATTTAACTCGTTCACATAAAATTCGTCCAACTCGGCAGGGGTTTCGAGTGGAGCGGGATCGAAGGCCCGCTGGATGGCTTCCAGCGTGGCAGCGCGTTGCATGGACATATTGTGCTTGTACATCAGCGGGGAGTCCTGCGGCAAGAGTAACGTCCGCTCGGCGGTTTCCTTTTCTTTTCAGAGACCGGGGCAATCCACGTTGGTGACGCACCTTGCAACGCCTTGGGTGAAGATGGAGTTCAACACCGGCAAGAGCATGAATTTCCGCTTGCCGCTCGCCTCCTTTCCAACAGCCATCGCGAGCACTTCGGCGAGCTTCACCGGCACCCCGCCGCGTCGCGTGCTTTCATCAGCGGCTTCCATGAAGGCGTACATTTCCAGCGTCTCGGCGTGACTCACGGGCGGGTGGCCTGTTTGGAGGAACTTCACGATCTGCGCGACGAGCGGGGCGTAGTCGAGTCCGCCGCCCTTTTGCTGTGCGAAGCCGGTGCTGCCGAAAATGGTGACCTGGTTCGGCAGCGGCTGCGTGCGCAGGCCGATGAGCGTGCCGGTCCTGCCGCCGCTCCATCGGCCGGTGACGACGTCGGTGTCGGCGGTCTTCGTGCGGTGTTAAATTTCAGATGTGGAATCTCGTTCTGCGGATTTTGGTTTCCGAGCGGCGCGGGGCGACGTTAGCGTCGCAGTGAATGGGCCGACACTCGGTTCAGTCCGGCCACATGTCATCCAATTACGAAAACATCCTGAAATCGATCGCCAGAACGCCCCGGCGCTGGCTGGTCACAGGATGCGCCGGCTTCATCGGGTCGCACCTGCTCGCCACTTTGCTGAGAGCGGGCCAGCACGTCACCGGGCTCGACGATCTGTCGAGCGGGAAGCGGGGAAATCTCGATGAAGTGCTCGCAGGGGTCGGAGAGGAAGGCAGGGCGCGCTTTCGACTCATCGAGGGCGACATCCGCGAGGCCTCGGTGTGCCGCGAAGCATGTAGGGATGCGGATATGGTGGTGCATCTGGCGGCGATGGTTTCCGTGCCGCTTTCGCTGCAGGAGCCGGAGCGATGCCACAGCATCAATGTGGATGGGTTTCTTTCCGTGCTGGCGGCGGCCCGGGCGTCCGGCGTGCAACGGATCGTCTATGCGAGTTCGAGCGCGGTGTATGGCGATTCATCCGAGATGCCACTTCGCGAGGATGGCGTCGTCCAGCCCACCTCTCCTTACGGGGCATCTAAGCTCGCGGACGAATCGCATGCAGAGGCCTTCAGCCGCGATTCCGGGATCGCGACGGTGGGTCTGCGGTATTTCAATGTGTTTGGCCCGAGGCAGGATGCGGACGGCGGATATGCCGCAGTGATCCCAAAGTGGATTGCGGCATCGCTTCGCGGAGAGCCCTGCAGGATCCACGGAGATGGAAGTAGCACACGCGATTTCTGCCATGTCGCGAATGTGATCCAGGCGAACATCCTCGCAGCAATCGAGCCTCTGCGCGGGAGCCACATTTTCAATGTCGGCCTCGGCTCCTATATGTCACTCAATGAGCTGAGCGCCATCATCGTCTCTCATCTGCACGGGATGCGCCCATCCGATGAACATCCGAACCCGATCCACGGGTCGGCGCGTCTCGGCGACATTGTTCATTCACAGGCGGATGTTTCCAAAATCCGTTCTCAGCTTGGCTTTGAACCGTCTGTGACCGTCAGCGAGGGCATCGAACAGTTGATGCGCATACGCGCCGACGAAATCTCCTGAGTAGCCCTCAATGCGCTGGCTGCGCACAGCGCTCATTGGCCAATATGCGAACCCGCAACCAAGAGCCGTTCCACCGCCTCCATGACGCTCGATGCTCTGATAGCAGTCATACACGGAGTGTGCCCGGTCGCGCAGTTCGCGTAAGTCGAAGGATTGCAGGAGCACGGCCCCGAGACGACTTCCGCGCGGACGCCCCACGGAGTCCACGCCGATATCACTGAAGGGCCAAAGAGCGCGACCGTGGGTGTGCGCATCGCAGCAGCGAGGTGCATGGCGAGCGTATCAATCCCGAGAAACATGCGTGCGCGTCCGAGAATGAATCCGAACTCGTGAAGGGAGACCTGCCCGGCGATCGACAGGTGCTGGGACTTTGCTGCGGATTGAATCAATGCGACGGTTTCCGCTTCGCGTGATTCCGGGCCACCACTAAGGACCACCTGAAACCCGAGCGCATCCAGACGATCCGCGACTTCAGCCCAACGTTCGGGCAGCCATTCCTTATAGGCCCAGCGACTGGTGGGGTGAATGACGACATACGGTTTCGACGATTGGACCCAAGGGAACCGTCCGGTCATTGCGGACTCATCCACCCGGGGGTGAAATGTCAGTGGTCCCGCCGTTCCATTTAAGCTCATGATGCGGGTCACCGTCTCAAAGTCGCGGCCCACCTGGTGAAGTGAGACAAGCGGCGCGTCATCGAACCGATTGAACACGCGATGCTTCCACGAAGGCTTCACATCGACGCGCCGGAAGCCACGCACTTTTGCATGCGAAAGCAGAACCCAGATTTTCGCGCGATCCGAATCCGAGAGATCAAATGCGTAATCATACGACGTCGTGGCAATCGTCCGGATGAGACGCAGATTCTCCCGGAGCCCGGACCACCATGTGCGCTGGTTCGCCTCTGGACGTGCGATCGCAAAAACTCGCGAAACGTCAGGATTTGATTCCAAAAGCGGTTCGCAACTCGCACGGACGATCACATCGATTTTGGCGTCCGGGAATCGCTCCTTCAGGAAGCGGATCGTCGGCGTGAGTAGAAGCGTGTCACCGAGGTGCTTCAGTTTGATCAAAAGGACACGCATGCACGGCTGACTAATAGGACAGGCCGTAGGAGGTGCGGAGCAGGGCTTTCAGCGGGTCAAGGTAGGTGGCCCGCGTGACTTGCCCCTGAGTCTCGCGGATCACCTCAGCCTCGTTATTCTCCAGCCGCGAGGAATACCATGCATGGAAAACACCTCCTGAAACCGTCGGGACGCGCGGATGGCCGACGCCAAACCGGGAGCAAAAATGAATCGGCAATCGAATGACACCCAGGCCAGCTTCCGTCACCCGAATCGTGGCTTCCTCACCAGTGTCAGCATCCTCGCCGCGCATTTTTCGGAGCACGATAAGGCCATCGAGATCCGATTTGAAAAAAGCCATGAAATGCGGGTGGATGTACCAGCCATTTGGATTCGCCTTATGCTTGTCCACAAAGACAGCGCCGGCGAGCCGATGGCTGTCATCAAGCTTGTCCACACTTTCCGCGAGCCAGTCCGAGCTCAGTGGGTGCGCATCGAAGTCCATCAAGACGATCCGCTCATATTTCGCAACACGGATGGCCCGCTCGGCCGCCTGCCCATGTCCGTGACCGCGGGTGCGCCATTGCGCAAATTTCATAAGATGCACGTCTGGCTGCAGCTTGAGCCATTCGCGCGACCCGTCCTTGCTGCCCCGATCCACGACGATGATCTCGAAGGGCCGTCCGAGCGTGTGCTCGCGTACTTTCTCAACCAAAAGCCGGGTGAAAAAATATCCGTTCCTTGCAACAGTGATGATGGTGACAGGGGCCAATGCCATGAGGATGAGATTATGCGATGCAGCGGGAGGCTTGCAATAGACTGCTACACGGAGATTCAAATTCTGGCGCTTTTCAAACAGGCAACGGACGCCGCAACCGCAGAGCGCCCATCCCAACCGTTAAACACTGGCGGCACCTTGGTTGTTTTGCCGATGTTTTCAGTTTACAAATCCAAGCTCAGCCGACGTGTTCATGAACGCAATGTCTGAGCCATCCACGAGTCCGGCAGTCGATTTCAAAAAAGTTGCACCATCAGTGAAACTGAGGATCGCGCTTGCGATTTACCGACTCAGTCCCGTCGGCGGACTGGAGGACAACTGCATCCGAATCGCCTGCGAGCTGAAACGCCGCGGACATGACGTCACGGTTTTCTTTGCAGGTGGGGCACCTGAATTACCCCTCACTCTAGTCCCCCTCCCGCGCGCGAAATCGCGCCTGACCAATCATGCAAGGATTTCCGCCTTTGCTGCGGATGTGCAAGCCGCCACCAAGGGACGATTCGAGCGCACAGTCGCATTCCAGACCATGCCCGGGACCGATATCGTCTTTCTGGCAGATACGATCAAGAACCGCGCCGGATCGCCATTTTGGAAAAAAATGACACCGCGCTTCCGTGCGTTCACGCGCATGGAATCCGCGTGCTTCGGCCCGAGCAGCCACACTAAAATCATCGGCCTGACCGAGCCCCAAATGAGGCCCTTTATCGAGCGGTACGGCACGGATCCATCGCGCATCGTCATAGCGCCCGCTACCCTATCGCGTACGAAGCACAAGCCAGACAGCCGCAATCTGGCGAACCGCACCGCAATGAGAGCAAGACTGGGCCTGTCCCTCGGTTCCAAAGTTTGGCTTTGGCTCGGCCTGGCACCAAAGACCAAAGGCCTCGATCGAGTGATTGAAGCCCTATCGGTGAGTCCAGACACACACCTGCTCATCGGCGGGCTTTCGTCCACAGACAAAAGCATGCTGTCCATGCTACGATTGGCAAGGCGGCTCGGAGTCGAAACACGAATGCACTGCCTCGGCTATCTGTCTGGCGATTCACTCTTTGAAGCCATGGCGACCAGTGATGCGCTGGCGCATCCAGCGCGAACGGACGTAACTGGAGGCGTCATCCTCGAGGCAGTCATCAATGGTCTTCCTGTCGTGACAACTGATATCTGTGGTTTCGCCCACCACGTTCGTAAAAGTGGAGCCGGTGCGGTGATCACGAGTCCATTTCGTTCGCAGGCATTTGTTGAACTGATGAAGGAAACCTGCGGCTCGCGAAACTCGGAAAAGTCCTCCAATGGGATCCAATATGGACATACAGCAGACCTCTTTTGCGGCATCGAAAAAGTAGCGGACCTCATTGAGGCAGAAACATGGGACACCTCTCAGACTTTGGGCGCCTCCAGCACCTTTTCAAAAAATAGTTTAGCCGAATGACCCCACGTCAGCGGGCGATATTCCTCTGCCGCCCGCCTGGTCCAAACCTGCCGCTCGGCTGGCTGCAATATCCATTTCCCCATGGCCTCGCTCCACGCTTGCGGTGAATCTGGATCAATCGCAATCGCAAAGTCCCCGGCGATCTCCGGCATCGGACCAGCATTCGCTACGATCAATGCCTTGCCATACGAAAGCGCTTCGACAATCGGCAGGCCGAAACCCTCGAATTTTGGAGGATAGAGGCAAAAAGCTGCATCGACATAGAGCCTGGCGAGCTTCGCATCATCTACATTTTGAAGATGAGTAACACTCTCCTTCAGGACAGGATCTGCAGCAATATCCTCAAGGAAAGTCCCCATTTTCCAGCCACGTCGGCCGACAAATACAAGCTTGAAGCCTGAACGGCCAATCACTCCCTTTTGAACTAGCTCCCTCCATGCCTCCACAAGCATCCGGTGATTCTTGCGTGGCTCGACCGTGGAAACAAAGAGGCAATAGCGTTCTGGATCGAGTCCGTTCGGAAGAGGAACCCCGGAGGCCATTTTCGGAGAGATATCCGAGCCCATCGGCACAGTTGCCCTGTCTTTGATCTCAAAACCAAGTGAGCGACAGTACGCGGAGGCATCCTTTGCGGATTGATTGGAGGTGAACATCACACGATCCGCGATCGAAAATGCAATGTCATAATAGGTCTTAAATCCAGCCGCATCAGCCTCACTGTACCACTCAGGAAATTGAATGGGAATGATGTCATGACACAGAATTACATGGCGCGATCCCGCCTTTTGCTTGGCTTTGGCGACAGCGGCAACATCGGTATGAATCCAGTCAGACTGAATGGCAAGCGTGGTATCTTGAGGCGTCAGGTCCACTTCCGGGCCTGCCACGCCATTGAAGGTCATGCAGTCATTGCGAGCACCATCTTCGCCAAAATATAGACTGCGATACCTTTTGGTTATGAAGTAGGATTGAAACTTGCCGATCCTCTCAGCCGTGCTTTTTGAGCGCGCTCCCAAACGCCATTGTTCCAAAAGCGACACCCACTTGCGTCGGGTCTTCGTGAGCCACCAATACACTGGCTGCAATAGGGAGGGAATCCTGTCCACAAAATGACGCCGGTGAAGATTAAGATCTGGCATCATTGTCATATCCACCTTCAGCTTCCCGTTCAATATCGCCTCCGCGTGCCTGTGGCTCAGCAGGCGAAAAACCCGCTTCCGAGGATCAAAAAGAGTGAAGTGTACTCCGGGCACATTCAGAAGAGCGTATTCAGCAAACTTCTGCTGACAGCGCACAATTCCCACAGGAGGACCATGCCAGCGAACCATCGTGGACAAATCTATTAACAATCTTGCGTCAGGTGTATTCATTCAAATCAGATCAATCCTTCACTACTGTTTTCCGCAGTTCGTCGTCATTGCAAGCTTCAGGCGCAGCACTAGCAGGCTACTCCATGAATGACTGGCTCGAAGGCGCTCAATCAATCGGCTGCGCAGCTTCATATCGATCAATCTGTAAACTTCGCGCAAAATGACCTCAATGTCTTTGGCTTCGCTTCTGTTCATGACAGCAGGATCCTCGGCCCTCTGCCTTAAAAAAGCTACCAAGCCATCATGAAGTGGCATCGCCATGTCGATCCCCTCGCCTCGTCCGCTCCTTCGTCGAATGGCCATCTGCCGCGCGAGTGCAGTAGCGGCTCGTTGCTTAAGACGTCTGGTTTTCGACGTCTGATGGGCATGCATGCGAAAGCGGAGCAAAGGCTCTCGCATGTTTTCCATTTCGCCGATCTCGGCCAGCCTGAGCCACAGATCGTAGTCTTCTGCATAGATGCATGCGGAACGATAAAGCCCAACGGAAACAACCGCCGCACGCCTCATCATTATTGTCGGATGCAGGAAGGTGTTACGCTGTAAAAGCTCAGCGGTGGCGGGAAATGACTCTGTCGGAACGAGCTTCGCACCTGTATCCCGACCACTGGAATCAATGACGATCGCATTGCTTCCGATTGCAACATGGTCGGGCCTGCTTTGCAGCGCCTCAGTTTGAATCGCAAATCGCTCCGGCAGCGCAATGTCATCGGAATCCATCCGTGCAACAAAATCTCCTCGCGCCATCTCAATGGCAAGATTCAGAGCGGCAACGATTCCCTCTCCTGATGTCTTGAACAGCCGTATACGGGAGTCCGCCGATGCAAATCCTCGAAGAATGGAGGGAGTTTCGTCTGATGAACCATCATCGACAATAATAAACTCGAAATCAGAATACGTCTGGGAAAGCACACTTTGAATCGCGACTGATAAAAAGGGCTCACCGTTGCGAACCGGCATCACCACAGAAAGGGGCGGCACTGCACGCGTCATTTCGTGATCGTGATTCCAGGCTGCGAGGAATCCGCGTTGGATTCAGCATCCTTCACAGTTAGAGCCGGGGCTGCTGCCTTAAGTATATTTGCTTTCAGCCACTGAGGACCTTCACCAAACTTACGCAACCAATAATCCCGGACACCGGCGAGCATTGCGCGCAAGTATTTTTGCTGCATTATATTGTCCGGTGAAGCTTTGGTGAACCAATACTTTGCGGTTCGTCTTACGTATTTTAGAAATGCTTGGAAAATTTCCGGGAACATCATCCGGAAGAGCCTCCGTCGCTCGGATGCGCTGCAATGGAGATCAATCCACAAAAGACGATTTCTCCACCAGTAGTAGCCAGTGTGAGGTGCCCCGCCGCTAAATGAGGCGGACACGCGATGATGAATTTTTGCCTCTGGGCAGAAACTTGACGAATACCCCTTGCTCGCCGCTCGGTAGCACCAATCGCATTCCTCCCAAAGCAAGAAAAACCTTGGATCGAAAAGGCCAACATTTCGAAATACCTCTGTCTTTACGAAAAGCGCACACCCACACAGGTAATCCAAATTGAAAGGATCTTTCCATTCTGCTGCGAGGGCATAGAACGCCACCAAATCGAATCTCCCCGTCTTGCTATTCCACATCCCACCAATGTGGTCCAGCTTCTCTGGATTTGACATTTGAAGAAGCGATCCGCCCTGTATCGGAAAGTCGCGCTTTAGGAATGCGGACAGCAGATCAGGTTCTACAACCGTGTCATTATTCAATATGAGGATAGCGTCGGGAGAGGCTTTCAGTGCATGGCGCAATCCTACATTATTCCCCTCCGCATACCCCAAGTTTGAACCCGTCGCAATGAGTTCAATATCCGGAAACGCCCGTGCGATCTCCCGTGCGGAATCATCCGTCGAACCGTTGTCCACGACCAAAACGGAATGTGCAATCGTTAGCCTCCTTAAGCTCGCGAGACACTGGATCGTGTCCTCCTTGCCATTCCAATTCAGGACGATGATGACAATCTTCATCGCAAAGTTGAGTGGAGTGATTCGGCGGTATCCAAAATATGGTTCACGATCGCGACATGCGTATGGTGGCGAAGGACAAATTCTCTCGCGGAAGCACCCATGCGCTCCAATCGATGGCGCTCATCGAGCGCCTTCGTGACCGTCGTCACGAATCCATCAGAAATACCCGCGAATAGCGGTCCAGATGCGCCAATGCTTCGAATCTCCGATAGGTAGTAAAGTGCATGCTCCTTGTGGCAGAGGGGCTGGTAGCAGGTAATTGGAGGTGCATTCATTACGGGCACTGAGCCCGCTGCGGCCGCTTCGTAGTGCCGGAAGCAGTCCCATCCTGCACCTTCCGGAGACCAGACCAGGTAGCTCTGTGCGCATTTTTTCAAAAACTCCTGCTGAGTCAGACGCGATTCAGGTTGGTAAACCCTAACACCCAATGCTTTCAGTTTTTCCAAAAGGTGAACTTCTCCCCTGCGCACTTCTGAACTGGTATCACCGGAGAAAAAGAGGTCGTATTTCTTGATTTCGGGTTGCTGCGGCAGATTCGAAATTCGCCCTGAGCACAATCCCAGCGAAATGGGCATCAACTTATGGGCATTTTGCTCGACGGTTTTTTGTTGGGCGGCCGTGGCATTCCGAGGCAGGAGGCGGCGGATATCCGTCGGCAATTCCCGCTTAAAGAAACAAAGCGACCGCTCCAAAATCCTCACCGCAGTATCACTTAATTCGGTCGCATCGTTAAAATCGAGCCCTATCACCGGGCATTCCTTCATCGAGAGCGCTTCGCGGAAAGCGAGCGCGCCAAAGTCACCGCAAAGCATTCGGACAATCCCCTGATCAAGCGTTCTCTTCGGCCGTATCGGAACATGGACAAATGCAAAGCGCGTGGAGTCCGACTGCAGTTTCCGGCGCAAATCTAGGACGTTTGGGAGAGTCAGCCGCCTCTGATATCTGGCAACCGGCCCAGGACGTTGCTTACCCATCCAATACCAGGCGCATTTTTCCGGGAACACGCGGGCCATGAGCACAAAGTTCCCGATTTCAATGAGTGAAGGGATTGTTTCGAGAGGTTGAGGTTGAGTGTTTGACATGTCACAGGGCTCCCAGTTTGGCCGCTTTCTCTCCAAATGAAGAAAAGTAAAGTAGGCCTACAAAAAGCTGCATCTATTTTATCGGTGGAGGCCGTGATGCTCAAGAAACTCCTGATTTAAAATGGATAACATCATTCGCTCGCATCGTGATTCCGCACAAAGCACGCTGCTCCTTGAAGATGAACATTGCAGCCATCCAACTCGACAGCGCGTGGGAAGATCCACACGCGAACTTCGCAAAAATCGACAGCCTCCTCGCCGCTTCGCCACCTGCGGAAGGCACGCTCATTGTCCTCCCGGAAATGTTCGCCACCGGCTTCAGTCTCGATCTTTCCAAGACCATGCAAGGCGCGGCACTCGAGACGGAAGATTACCTCCGATCCCTCGCGCTCCGTCACCGCTGCACAGTGCAGGGCGGCGTAATCAGCCTCGGGACAAACAGGTGTGGACGCAATGAATCTGTGACCTTCAGCGCAGATGGCTCGCTGCTCGCACGCTACGTGAAGCAACGTCCGTTCAGCGGTGCAGGCGAATCCGAGGTCCACGAAGCCGGGAACGAAAGTATCATTTTTCGCCTTGGGGATTTCACTGTGACGCCGCTCATCTGCTACGATCTGCGCTTTCCTGAATTGTTCCGCAAGGCTGCACGGCTTGGAGCGGATCTCTTCGTGGTGATCGCTGCGTGGCCCGTAAAGCGCATCGAACACTGGCTCACGCTGCTGAAGGCGCGGGCTATAGAAAACCAGGCATTCGTGGTCGGCGTGAATCGCACGGGACGCGAGCCGCGGTTCGAATATTGTGGGCGAAGTATCATCGTGAACCCGCACGGGGAAATCATCGCCGATGCAGGAACGAGCGAATCAATCCTCATGGCAGAAATCTCACACGCAGAGGTGTCTGCATGGCGCCAGGAATTCCCCGCGCTAAGGGACGCATGCTGGGGTTTACTTTAAAAAAACGCCCGCAAACTTGCAGAAATTGCGGCTTGATTCCGAAGGCTACTCTTCAGGCAGTGGCTGGCCTTTCGTCTCCGGTGCGAAGATGAGCGTGACGAGGCCGATCAGGAAGATGCCGCACATGGTCATCGCGGCGTAGCGGAGCGGGAGCGATTCATCAATGGCCTTGTACTTTCCGAAGACATCCTTCGTGAGCACAGCGGAAAAAAAGCTGCCGGCGGCGGCGGCGAAGCGCCCGAGGTTGTAGCAGAAGCTCGTGCCGGTGCTGCGCATCCTGCTTGGGAAAAGCTCGGGCAGGTAGATCGCGAAACCAGCGAAGACGCTGAGCTGCGCTGCGCCCATGAAGAACATCATCCAGCGCGCGGAGACCGGTGAACTCATGTTCTGATACACAAGGAATGTCGCGACGAGCGCGGCGGTGAAGCCAAGGAAAAACGCGAGCTTGCGCCCGATCTGCGCGATGCGCGTGAAGATCGTCATGCCCACGGCGGCACCGAGCATGTTCCAAAGATACGCGACTGTGATGGCCCAATCCACCTCAGCCTTCACCTTGTCGGCAGCGACGATTTTTTCAAAGTGCTGCCTGAATACGACTTTCTGCAAATCCACCGCGTACTCGCCGATGGCCCACAGGCCGACCACGCCGGTGCTGGCGATGAGCGCGCCGATGACGAGATTTTTCCTCCAGCGCGCATTGCTGAGCAGCCCAGCATAGGGCGCAAGGATGCCGCCTTTCGGCAGGAGCCCGTTCTCTTTCAGATGCAGCCACGTCGCGGGTTCCTTCAGCTTGCCGCGGGTGAAAATGATCATGAATGCGGGCACTGCGCCGATGAGAAACATCCAGCGCCAGCCGGAACCGGCGGTGATCGTGTGGTTCGCCTCCAGCGCATCGATGCCCATTTTGGCAAAGCCCGCCGTGATGTTCCCGATCGTGGACAAAATCTGCAGCAACCCGAGGCATTGCGCGCGCGCGCCACTCGGCACCGTCTCCGCAATGAGGGCGACTGCGAGGCCGAAGACGCCGCCAACACCGATGCCGGTGAGGAATCGGAAAATGGTGAAGTCCGTCTTTGTGTGACTGAAGTAACTCAGCCCGGTGAACACTGAGTAGATGAGAATGGTGAGCGTGAGCATCCTAGCCCGGCCAAATTTATCGCCCAGCGCGCCGAAGATGAGGCCGCCGATTCCCCACCCGATGAGGAAGCACGCGGTGACGACTTTGCCGAATGCCTGAAGCGCAGGGTCGCTCGCCGGCAGCTTCATCAGTTCGACGAGCGCGGGAACGCGCGCGAGTGAGAAAAGACGCTGGTCGAGACAGTCAAAAAACCACGCGGCGGATGCGACGATGAGGACGAACCAGTGGTAGCTGCTGAGCTGCTTCCACCATGGGAGATTGGGGTTTTGGGACATGGCGCGCGGAGAGTGGCAATGCGCTCCCCGCACGGCTAGAAAAAAGTCCGGCGCTGCAAAAAAACGATCGCCCGCTGCACCTTCGTGACCGCCGATGCAAGGAGGTGGGCAGGCCAGATGGACCGCGGAAAGCGAAGGGGGAAATCAAGAAAAGTCGGCCCGCCTGGCGACGTCGTCGGCTACTTTCGCTTCGCGCGCTTCGGCACTTTAAGCGATTTGAATTTGCGCGTGAGGTTCGTGAGCGATTCCTCGATGCCCATGCGCTCCAGCGATGTCGCGCCGACAAAGCCGACGGCGTCGGTGGCATTGATGACACGCTCGGCGTCCTCGGGGGTGTTGATCGGACCGCCGTGGCAGAGGAAGAAGATGTCCTTCCGCACCCGCGTCGCGGCATCAATGATCTCCTGCGTGCGCTTGATGGTGAAATCCCAGCTCTTTACGGCACTCTTCACGCCGATGCTCCCGCCGACGGTCGTGCCGACGTGTGCGATGATCGCATCCGCACCGGCCTTCGCCATTTCCACGGCCTCCTCGGGCGAGCCCACATAGACGACGGAGAAAAGATCCATGCGCCGCGCGAGCGCGACCATCTCGTATTCCTTCTTCACGCTCATGCCGGTCTCCTCGAGCACGCCGCGGAAGTGGCCGTCCACGATCGTGTGCGTGGGGAAATTGTTCACGCCGGAGAAACCCATCTCCTTCAGCTTGCCGAGCCAGTGCCACATGCGCCGGCGCGGGTCGGTTGCGTGGACACCGCAGATTACCGGGCATTCCTCGACGACGGGCAGGACCTCGAACTCGCCAATCTCCATCGCAATTGCGTTCGCATCGCCATACGCCATCATGCCCGCAGTCGAGCCGTGGCCCATCATGCGGAAGCGACCGCTGTTATAAATGATGATGAGATCCGCGCCGCCGCGCTCGATGAACTTCGCAGAAATGCCCGTGCCCGCGCCGCCGGCGATGATGGCGTTGCCTTTCTTCAGCGTCGCGCGCAGGCGCTCAATGACTTCTTTGCGGGTGTAAGGATTTCCTTTTCCAGTCCAGGGATTCGGCATGATGTGTATTCTGTGGGTTGAGAAATGAGCGCGCAAGCTAGCAGCCGCACGCGCGCTGTGAAGTACCGGGATGCACAAGCCACTATCGGGAATGCACGGTGAAAATGTGGGACAGGCTTCCAGCCTGTCGCGGCTGCAAGGAGGGCGTGCTGATTTCAAGCGACCGATCGCATGCAAGCACAGCGTCCAGCGAGCGCGGGGTGCAAGAAGCTGCCGTGCGCACTGCTTCCATTCGGGACAGACTGGAAGCCCATCCTACATTCACTTCACCCAGCCGTGCTGCTGGAGCCAGAAGACGAGATCCTTGCCCCACGGATGCACGTCGTCGGCAGGCACGCCGTTTTTTCCCTGGCTGAGTCCGATGCCGTGCGGGCCTTTTTCATAGACATGGAAATCGAAGACGATCCCGTTTTTCCGCAGCGCCTGCACGAAACGGAAGCTGTTCTCCGGCAGCACGGCCTTGTCCTCGCCAGTCGTCCACACGAAGCATGGGGGCGTATCTTTCGCCACCTGCCTGTCGTTCGAGAGATGTTCCACGAGGTCAGCGGCGGGCTCCGCGCCGAGGAGATTTTTCTTCGATCCGCCGTGTGTCACACCGTCTTCCATGCTGATGACACCGTAGCAGATCACACCGAAATCCGGCCGGCAACTCACACGATCCACGGCATCGGGCGCATCCGATTTTCCTGTGTCGAAATGCGTGACCGAAGTCGTCGCGAGATGCCCGCCCGCACTGCTGCCCATCACGCCGATGTGCGCCGCGTCCACGCTCAACTTGCTCGCATTCGCGCGGACAAAACGGATCGCACGCTGCACGTCGTGCATCATCACGGGATGCCGGTAGCCTTTCGATCCGAGGCGGTATTTCAGCACGAAACATGTGACACCTTTTCCTGCGAGATACTCCGCGTAGCCGCGCCCTTCGTGGTCCGCGAGACCGCCATAGCCGCCGCCAGGGCAGATGACGATTGCGGTTCCATTCGCAGCGCCTTTTGCAGGCAGGAACGGCGTGAGTGTCGGGATGTCAGTATCCGCTTTGCCGATCGCACCCGGAGCGTCACCTTCCCAAAGCCGAATGGGTTCAGCCGATGACTCGGTGATGAGGGTGGTGCCGGTGAGGGCAAGGATGAGGAGCGAAGTGAGTTTCATGTGTCGTGTGGGATGGAGGAATGTCGCGCGAGTGAGCGGCGACGCGCATCTTACGAACAGGAGCACGCGTTCTTTCAAAGGAAAAAGATGAACGCCCCGGTTTGCAACAGTGCGGAATCTTTTTGCCCCGAGCTCCCCTCTCCTGCACGCTGCACTCGTGAAACGCGCAATCTACGCAGGCTCCTTCGATCCGATCACCAACGGCCATCTCGACGTGCTCACGCGCGCGGCGAAGGTCTTCGATCAGGTCGTGCTCGCCGTCGCGGTGAACTCGGAAAAGGTCGGCCTCTTCTCCACCGAGGAGCGGGTCGCGCTGCTGAAGGAGACGGTCTCGCCGCTGGCGAATGTCCGTGTGACGCATTTCAACGGCCTCCTCGTTGAATTCGCGCGCATCGAAAAAGCCACGGCGATCATCCGCGGCCTGCGCGCGGTGAGTGACTTCGAGTTTGAATTCCAAATGGCGCTGATGAACCGCCGCCTCGAACCCACGCTGGAGACGCTCTTCCTCATGCCAAAGGAGGAATACAGCTACGTGAGTTCACGCCTCGTGAAGGAGGTCGCGCGGCTTGGAGGCAATGTCGCGGACTTCGTGCCGCCGTGCGTGGATCGCGCGCTGCGTGCGAAATTCGCCCGCTGAAAGTCTTCCGCCGTTTGCAATCCCGCGGCGGCGCGCTACGATGCGACGACAATGAAGGTTCATGTCTTACAAATTACCGAGGACGGGTTGCACTTGGAAGGTGAGGAGCCGTCCGAAGTCCTCGAACTCGACAGCGCCCGCGCCCGCGCGACCGGGCCGATCGAATACTCGCTCGATGTCGGCCTGAGCGAAGGCGGCCTTTTCGCCACCGGCACGCTCGCCGTACCGATCGATTGCGAATGCGTGCGCTGCTTGGAAAAATTCTCGCGCACGCTGAGCGTGGACGATTTTGCCTGTCAGGTGGAACTCGAAGGTCGTGAGATGGTGGACTTGACAGAGCACGTGAGGGAGGACATTCTCCTCGCCCTTCCGGCCCACCCGCATTGCGATTGGGATGGCGAAAAGGTCTGCAAAGCCCAGTTCCGCGACGCACCCAGCGAAGCCGAGCCACTCGACGACCCTCGCGATGTCTGGAAGGGCCTCGACAAACTGAAACTTTAACCACCACCGAATCATGGGAGTCCCAAAACGTAGAAAATCAAAGATGCGTCTTCGCACGCACAAGGCATCACTCCGCTGGCATGCGCCGCTGCTCAATAAGTGCGGCCAGTGCGGCAGCACCATCCGTTCGCACCGCGCGTGCCCGGCCTGCGGCTACTATGCCGGACGCCAGGTGCTCACGATCGCCGGAGCGTAGTCCTATCATCAGCCTTTATTCAGCCGCCCCGCCTCCGAGCGCGGGCGGCTGAATTGCTTTTTCCCTTGCCCGTCACGCCATCGCCATATCGGATCGCGCGCCGATGCTGACCCGATGAAAATAGCGCTCGACGCCATGGGGGGCGACCATGCCCCGGAAAATATCGTCCACGGCGCCGTGCTCGCGCTGCGTGCCTACCCGCACATCTCACGGCTTTTCCTCACCGGCGACACGGCGCGTATCGAAGCAGAATTGAAGAAGCACGCCTGCAACGATGCGCGCATCGAGATCGTTCACACCACGCAGATCGTGGATATGGCCGACAGCGGCCTCGATGCGGTCCGAAAAAAAAAGGACAGCTCCGTTTCGCGGGCTGTGGACCTCGTGAAGGAGGGCAAGGCGCAGGCAATCGTAAGCGCCGGGCACACTGGCGCGGCAGTCACCGCCTCCCTCATCAAGCTCCGCACGCTTCCCGGCGTGGATCGCCCGGCCATCGCGTCCATCATGCCGTCGCTCGGCAAGCACTGGATTTTGATTGATGCCGGCGCAAACCCCGACGCCGAGCCTTCACACCTAGTGCAAAACGCGATCATGGGAGCCGCCTACGCGCGCCAGGTGCTCGGCCGACAGAACCCCGAAGTCGGCCTCATGTCCAACGGCACCGAGGAGGAGAAAGGCAACGCGCTTTGCAAGGAGACGCACGCGTTGATCCGCAACGCCGGTGCGCAGATCAATTTCCGCGGCAACGTCGAGGGTCACGATATCTGGCACAACCCGCCCGATGTCGTCGTCACCGACGGCTTCACCGGCAACATCCTGCTGAAATCGAGTGAGGCACTCGCTCACGCGATTTTCGACATGGTAAAGACCGAGATCCGCGCGGGCTTTCTCACGAAAATCGGTGGCCTGCTTGCAAGGCCCGCATTCAAGCGCGTCCACAAAAAAACGAACGCCGATGAATACGGCGGCATGCCGCTCCTCGGCCTGAATGGCATCACCATCATCTCGCACGGCGGCGCATCCGCCATCGCGATTCTGAACGCCATTCGCATGGCCTGCGAAAGCATCCGCCACGAGGTCAACCCGCACATCGTCGAGGCAATCAAAATTCACCATGACTCCCACACCGCAGCCCCGCACGCGAACGCACCTGCCTAAGCGCACCGTCTCGATCATCGGCACCGGCAGCTACCTTCCCGAGAAGGCGCTCACCAATGCCGAGCTCGAAAAAATGGTCGAGACTTCCGACGAATGGATCACCAGCCGCACCGGCATCCGTGAACGCCGCATCGCAGCCGCAGGTGAATTTACCAGTGACCTCGCGGCAAACGCCGCAAAATCCGCAATCGAGAACGCCGGGATCAACGCCGAGGAAATCGATCTCATCATCGTCGCCAGCATCACGCCCGACATGTTCATGCCGAGCACCGCGTGTATCGTGCAGACAAAAATCGGCGCGAAAAAAGCCGTGTGCTTCGACATCAGCGCCGCCTGCTCCGGCTTCCTCTACGCGATCGAAATTGCGCAACAGTTCATCACCACACAGACCTTCAACACGATTCTCGTCATTGGTGCCGACAAGCTTTCGAGCATCGTGGATTGGAAGGACCGCAACACCTGCGTGCTCTTCGGCGACGGAGCCGGTGCCGCGATCCTGCGCCACCGTGCGCACGGACACGGGGTCATCGCCACGCGCATGGGCAGCAACGGTGAACTCGCCGAACTCCTGCACGTCCCCGGCGGCGGCTGCGCCTGCCCGATCACTCCGGAAAACGCCGGCCAAAATCTCGCGACCATCCGCATGAAAGGCGCAGAGACTTTCAAATACGCCGTGAACGCGATGGTGGACAGCGCCCGCCAAGTCCTCGACGACGCCGGCCTCGAACCTGCCGATCTCACCTGCGTCATCCCGCACCAGGCGAACCTCCGCATCATCAACGCCGTCGCCGAACGCCTCGAACTCCCGCTCGACCGCTTTATGGTCAATCTCGACCGCTTCGGCAACACCAGCGCCGCCGCAGTCGCCATCGCACTCGACGAGGCGAACCGCACCGGCCGGATGAAAGTCGGCGACTACGTCCTCCTCGTCGTCTTCGGCGGCGGCCTCACTTGGGCGAGCTCCGTCATCCAGTGGTAGGGGCGCCCCCTCTGAGTCTTAATCTTAATCTTAATCCCCGGCTGAGCGCCGACGATATCGCGGAGGATTAAGATTAGGATTAAGCATAAGAGTAAGAGACAAATCCGTGTTCACCGACACCCACGCCCACCTCGATTTCCCCGAATTCCGCGACGACGTGGGCGCAGTCCTCACACGCGCCGCGGAAGCGGGCGTCACTCGCGTCGTCAGCATTGGCACCGGCATCGAGAGCAGCCGTCGCGCGGTCGCCCTCGCGGAAAAATGGCCGCAAGTCTGGGCCGTCGCCGGAGTCCATCCGAACCACGTCCCCGATGAACACCCGGACTTCCTCCCCGTGCTCCAAGAAATCGCGCAGCAGCCGCGCGTCGTCGCAATCGGCGAAACCGGACTCGACTACTTCCGCCTTGCGCAGGACGACTCCGCCGGACGCGCTGCGCAAGCCACCGCATTCCGCGCGCAACTCGATCTCGCCGTTGATCTGAAGCTGCCCGTCATCATCCACGAGCGCGCCGCGTGGGACGACACACTCGCCATCCTCCGCGACTACACCGGTCGCGTGCGCGCCGTCTTTCACTGCTTTGGCAAATCTCCCGACCATGCCCGAGAAGTCCTCGCCCTCGGACATCTCGTGAGCTTCACCGGCATCGTCACTTTCAAAAACGCCCCCGACGCGCAGGCATCAGCAGCCGCCGTCCCGCTGGACTCATTCATGGTCGAGACCGACTGCCCATTCCTCGCCCCCGTCCCGCACCGCGGGAAAAGATGCGAGCCCGCATTCGTCCGCCACATCGCTGAACACATCGCCGCCCTCCGCGGCATCACACTCGAAGAACTCTCCGCCGCCACCGAGGCCAACGCGGAAAAATTCTTCCGCTTCGCCAAGTAGCCGACGACGGCAGAAGCCGGGCGCACCAAAGTAGGCGAGGTTTTCCAACCTCGCGCGGCAGGATGGGCGAAGGCGGCGGGATGGCGCGAAGCACATGGAGCGCCGCCCGTCCCGGCGGCCACCAAGCTAAACGCGCAGCGCCAATTTCTCAGCGTCCACGTTCGCAAGCACGCCTGCGAAAAAAGATCACGCCTGCGGCGGAGCGACGTGGCCGGCGGGACGCACGGCGCTCCACTCACCGCCCGCCTTCGTCATTCGTCATTGCACCGCCGCCTCCCCGCCCTCCTCCTCATCCTCATTCGCCACGACCGGAGCAATGCCTTGCAGCTTCTCCGCGCCTTTGAGGTCCATGAGTTTCACGCCCATCGTATTTCGTCCGGTCTCGCGGATTTCCTTCACGCGCGTCCGCACCATCTGACCTTTGTTCGTGATGAGCATGAGTTCGTCCGCCTCGCGCACGGTGAGCGCACCGACGACGCAGCCGGTTTTGTCGCCAGTCTTCATCGTGATGATCCCCTTCCCGCCGCGCGACTGCACGCGGTAGTCGTCGAATGGCGTGCGCTTGCCGATGCCGTTTTCGCCCGCGACGAGCAGCGTGCAGTCGGGACTCACGATTGCCGCCGCCACGACGATGTCGCCCTTGTCGGGCCGGATGCCCCACACGCCGATCGAATTGCGCCCTTGGTCGCGCATTTCCTCCTCGTTGAAACGAATGCTCATGCCGTCCTTCGTCACGAGCACGATTTCGTTCGTGCCGTTCGTGAGATTGCCGTCGATGAGCTGATCCCCCTGCTCGATCTGGATCGCGATGATGCCGCCCTTCCGGATGTTTTTGAATTCGCTGAGGTTCGTCTTTTTCACGATGCCGCTCTGCGTCGCGAAGACGATGAACAGCTTGTCCGTCCACGTCTCCTCCTCGGTCTTCTGACCCTGGATGCGGATGGTCGCCGCGATTTTTTCCTCGGCGCGAAGCTCCAGCAGATTCGCGATGCTGCGGCCTTTCGACGCACGGCTCCCCTCATCAATCTGATGCACGCGCTCCACGTAGCAGCGTCCGCTCTTCGTGAAAAACATGAGGTAATCGTGCGTGGTCGCCGTGAAGAGATGCTCGACGAAATCGCCGTCCTCACCCTCGGTCGCGCTCTCGCGAGTGACCATGCCCTTCACGCCTTTGCCCCCGCGCCGCTGCGCGCGATACGCGGAGACCGCCGTGCGCTTGATGAACCCGGCGTGCGTGATCGTGATGATGCAGCCTTCGTTCGCGATGAGATCCTCGATGTTGATCTCGCCCTCGTCCGGCACGATCTGCGTGCGGCGCTCGTTGCCGTATTTTTCGCGGATCACAGCCAGTTCATTTTTGATGATCGTGAAAACGCGCGTGTCCCTCGCGAGGATGTCGAGCAGGTCTTTGATCACTTCGAGCAGCGCGTCGTATTCCGTCTTGATGGCTTCGCGTTCGAGACCGGTCAATTGGTAGAGGCGGAGTTCGAGAATGGCGACGGCCTGCCGCTCGTTGAAGGCGTAGCGGCCATCCACGAGCTTCGCGTCGCTGCGGATGAGGATGCCGAGTTGCTCGACGGCGCTCCTCGTCCATGAGAGTGCGAGCAGTTTCGCTTTCGCATCGTCGCGGTCGCTCGAGTCGCGGATGATTTTGATAAAGTCATCGAGGTTGTGCAGCGCGACGAGTAGCGCTTCGAGGCGCTCCGCCAGATTCTCCGCCTGATTCAAAAGGAAGCGCGTGCGCCGCAGGATGATCTCGCGCCGATGCTCGATGTAGCACGCGATGGCGTCCTTGATGTTGAGGAGCTTCGGCCTGCCACGATCGATGGCGAGCATCGAGGCGCTAAAGGATGATTCGAGCGCGGTGTGCTTGAAGAGATTATTGATGACCACCTTCGGGTTCGCGTCGCGCTTGAGATCAATGACCACGCGCGTCTGCTCGTCCGACTCGTCGCGGATCGCGCTGATGTCCGTGATGACTTTCTCATTCACCAAATCCGCGATGCGCGAGACGAGGACGGCGCGGTTCACGTTGTACGGAATCTCGGAAATGATGAGCTGCTCGCGACCGCCCTTCACCTCAGCAACGCCCACTTTTCCGCGCACGCGGACTGCGCCCTTGCCAGTGCTGAGATAGCTCCTGATGCCCGCGCTGCCGAGGATTTCGCAGCCCGTCGGGAAGTCCGGCCCTTTGACGATTTTCATCAGCTCCTCGATCGTGATGTCCGGGTCGTCAATCTGCGCGCACACGCCGTCAATGATCTCGGTGAGATTGTGCGGCGGGATGTTCGTGGCCATGCCGACCGCGATGCCAGTGCCGCCATTCACGAGGAGATTCGGGAACGCCGCCGGCAGCACTGTCGGCTCCATGAGGCGCTCGTCGTAGGTCGGGACAAAATCCACGGTCTCCTTGTCCATGTCGTCCATGAGCGCCGCGCCGAGATGCCGCAGCCGCGCCTCGGTGTAACGCATGGACGCCGGCGGGTCGCCCTCGACGCTGCCGAAATTCCCCTGCCCCTCAATGAGCATCTCGCGCATCGCCCAAGGCTGCGCCATGTGGACGAGCGTCGGATAAATCGCCTGGTCGCCGTGCGGATGATAATTGCCCATGGTGTCGCCGACGATCTTCGCGCACTTGATCGGCTTGCGATTCGGCAGCACGCCGAGGTCGCTCATCGTCACGAGGATGCGCCGCTGTGAAGGCTTCAGCCCATCGCGCGCATCCGGCAGCGCGCGGGAAATGATGACGGACATCGAGTAGTCGAGGAACGACTTCGACATCTCCTCGGCGACATTGATAGGCAGGACTTTTTCGTTTTGGTGATACATGCAGATTGGTTTGGGAAAAAATTTGGGTGCGGAAAATTTGCGGCTGCTTTTTACACGATTGCGTCAGGCATTTTCCACCTCGGGAAAAACGGGAATGCCCATCATCTTCGCCGCATCACGCATGCGCCGGTCAGTCGTGCAAAGCGGAAAATCCTGCGACAAATCACAGGCCGCCGTATGAATCGCATCGAGCGTGCGCAACGGCACCGCCGGGTGGCACCGTTCGAGAATGTGGTTGGCCTTTTTCAAGACGACGCCATTGAGCGGGTGCAGGTGGATTTGTTGCTCCCGCACCCGCTCGTTGAAGACGCGCCACGCCGCCGCACGCTGCCGCGCGGAGATCGCCTTGTTGCGTTCCTTCGCCAGCAAGGCCGACCAGACTTCCGTCACTGCGAGTTCCGACGAGGAGATCAGCACGCCGGTGAGTGCCTGCTGGAAGAACTCGCTGTCCGGCTCGGCGACGAGCAGCTTCACGAGGATGGCGGTATCGAGATACATCACCAGCCCCGCCCGTCGCGGTCTTCGCGGACGATCTCCTCGGCGGTCGGCCCGCCGCGCCATTTCGGCATCGTCCTGAGATGTTCGCGCGTCCCCTGGAATGGCTGCCGCTGCGGCCCGCCCGTCATCGGCACGAGCCGCGCCTTGGGCACGCCATCCGAGGTGATCACGATCTCGCGCCCCGCGGCCACTTGTTCGAGCAAACCCGACAGATGAGCCTTGGCCGCGCGCACCGAAATGCCCGCGCCCCCTCCGGGCAGCGGCGCGATCTCCTGCACGACAGACGGTGTCGTTTCTTCCCCATCAGTGAGAATGGATGTTTCCTTTGCTTTCATGTCACCAATGTAGTCACGCGTAGTCACATCGCGCAAGTTCTTTTGTCGGTAAAGTGGGATTTTCTTTTTCATGGGAAGGCCGGGCGATTCATCAGTGGAAATTCGGCTGCGACGTAAAATGGGCATCAGCGCGGGGGCTCACGAAATCTCGCCGGCATATAAATCGGCGATGGGGAAAATGAGATCGTAGTCGTTCCAGTAGATGTTTCCGCGATCGAGCGTCCAGTTCAGGAACAATTTCCTGTCGAGATACTTCCGGATCGCTGGGTGGTTCGACTTGCTGAGGAACGGCTTGAAATCAACGACCGACATATGCCCGTCGTTGAATGCGACTTTCAATTTGTAAGCACCGGCGTGCTCGACGCTGGTAATTTCGAGGTAGGCTGTCTTGGCGCTCATTTGAGTTTCTTGGGGATCATCTCCGTGCTCACGTCCCGGTGAGACCCTTCGATGGACCCGCTACGCTTCATCAATAAAGTAGTCCTCATCGATTTCGAATAGTTCATAGGTTCGCACTACTCGGACCCCGCGTTTGGTCTTCAGCATGTGACGGCAGAGATCCTCTCCATCGATCAAGATGATGCGCTTCTGCGTCTGCTTCACAAACTCCCTTGCACCGTCAGTGAACTTCGCAGTCGTGACGAAGATTCCCTTGTCTCCCGGAATGCTGCCAGCAAAGGCCGCAACTTGTTCGCGGGTTATCGCCTTGCCATCTGGACCGTATCGCTTGGCTTGCAGGTAAACTCGCTCAAGGCCCAGATGATCCATGTTTATGAACCCATCAATTCCGCCATCGCCGGCCTTCCCCGTGTGGTGAGCGGAATCAATGGTGCCCGCCCCGTATCCCATGCTCTGAATCACATCGATTACGAGCAACTCGAAGAACCGTGGCGACTCACCGTGAATTCGATCCAGCAAGTTCACGATCAGGCTTTGCTGCATCTGCTCAATTGCCGCGTCGATTTCCTCTCGCGGCGTCATTCTCGTTTCAATTTTTTCCGGCGCTCGCGTGCCCTTGCCATTTTCCTGCCTTTTCGGTTGCACACGTTCCACAAATCCCGGAATGACGCGGAAATCTGAAATCTTGAATCCCTCAACTTTCTTCGCGCTCCACTCCCTTCCAAGCGGCGTGACCTTGATGTAACCGCGACCCTGCGGTTCGACGAGTTTTGCAAAAACCAAATACTGCCGCGCCCAATGCACGCGATTTCTGAATGTTGGAGTGCCGCCCGAGTTTTGCTGAGCCAATTCCTCTTCGCTCAATTTGAAATACTTCCCGAGCGCGTCAATCGCATCACTCATCGCGACGACTTCCCGCCCTGCCGCATATTCCAGCAGCGGCGTCATCGTTGATTGGAAATCAGGAATCGGCATTCGGGCTACACATCCAGCCGCGCATTCAGCGCATTGTCCTCGATGAACTGCCTGCGCGGCTCGACGACGTCGCCCATGAGGATCGTGAACATGCGGTCGGCTTGCACGGCGTTGTCCTCGTTGAGGTCCACTTTCATCATGCGGCGCTTCTCGGGGTTCATCGTGGTCTCGAAGAGTTCCTTCGCGTTCATCTCGCCGAGGCCCTTGAAGCGCGAAATCGAGAGGCCCTTTTTGCCGACTTCGAGCACCTTGTTCAGGATGTCCGGGATGGCGAAGAGCGGCGTCTTCACGGCCTTGTCGCCCTCGCCCTCGATGATCTCGAAGATGGGCTGGTCGCTGTTGCTGTAGTGCTCGATCTTCAGCCCCTTCTTCGCGAGTTCGGCGATAAGTTTCTCGACGGCGGTGCTTTCATACAGCTCGACGAGCCGTGCGCGGCGGCGCGGGCCTTCGTCCTTTTTCTTCGCGGCGGCGGCGGGCGTCGCGACGACGGGCGCGGAGGGGTCTGCGTTTTCCGGCACCGGTTCGGGCTCGGCTTCGAAGAGGCTGAGGTCGGGATTGCTTTCGTGGAAGACGCGGAGACTGTCCTGATTCGGGAAATACTGCACATGGTCCTCGTTGCCCTCACGGATGCGGACGAGATATTCGGGCAGCTTGCCGGACGCGCTGCGGTTGAGCAGGAAGTTTTCGAAGTCACCGCCGTGGCGTCGGATCGCGTCGCTGAAACGCGAGAGGCGGTCGAGCAGCGTGAGCAATTCCTTCAGCGCGGCGGCGGGGATTTCCTTGCCGTCAGCGAGGTTCTTCAATTTCAGCTCCTCGGCACCGAGCTGGATGAGCATCTTGTTCAGCGCGGCGTCGTCGTCCACGTACTGCTCCCGCTTTTTCCGCGTGATCTTATAGAGCGGCGGACAGGCGATGTAGATTTTGCCCTGCTTCACGAGTTCGGGCATTTGCCGGTAGAAAAAGGTGAGCAACAACGTGCGGATGTGCGAGCCGTCCACGTCGGCATCGGTCATGATGATGATGCGGCCATAGCGCAGCTTCTCCATCTTGAACGATCCCTCCATGTCGCCGCCGCCGATGCCCGTGCCGATGGCGGTGATGAGCGTCTGGATTTCCGTATTCTGCAGCACCTTGTCGAGGCGCGCCTTCTCGACGTTGATGATCTTGCCCTTGATCGGCAAAATCGCCTGGTAACGCCGGTCGCGCCCCTGCTTCGCCGAGCCACCTGCCGAGTCGCCCTCGACGACATACAGCTCCGTCAGCTCCGGATCGCGCTCGCTGCAATCGGCGAGTTTGCCGGGCAGTCCGCCGCCCGTGAGCGCGGATTTGCGCACCGTCTCGCGGGCCTTGCGCGCCGCTTCACGCGCGCGCGCCGCCATGAGGCACTTGTCGAGCACGCGCTTGGCGACGTTCGGATTCTGATCAAAGTGCAGCATTAGCCCCTCGTAGGTGATCGATCCCACGATGCTCTCCACCTCCGGCGAGATGAGCTTCACCTTCGTCTGGCTCTCAAACTTCGGATCGGGATGCTTGATCGAGACGACCGCCGCAATTCCCTCCAGCACGTCCGGCCCCGAGATCGCGGGATCCTTGTCCTTCAGCAAATTGTTATTCTTCGCGTACTGGTTCACCGCACGCGTGAGCGCACCGCGGAACCCGGTGCTGTGCGCGCCACCGTCCGCGTTCGGAATCGCATTCGTGAAGCACAGAAGCTGATCGTTGTACGTGTCCACATATTGCAGCACGACTTCGGCCATGATTTTGTCCTTTCCGCCTTTGATCACGATCGGCTTCGGATGCACCTTGTCCTTGTTCTCCGCGAGCGACTCCACGAATTCCTCGATGCCCCGCTTGTGCTGGACCATCTCCGGCTTCATCCCCTCGAGGCGCTCGTCGAGGAAATTGAAAATCAGCGGCGCATTGATGTAAGCGAGTTCGTGCAGGCGATGCCGGATGCGCTCCGTCTTGTATTCCGTCGTCTCCTTAAAAATCTGCGGGTCCGGCTTGAACGTGATGTTCGTGCCCGTCGTATTTTTCTTCAGTTCGCCGATCACCTTTAGCTTCTGCACCGTCTTCCCGCGCTCAAATCCGATCGAGTAAATCTTCCCATCGCGCAGCACCTCGACCTTGAACCACTCGCTCACCGCATTCACGCACTTCGCGCCGACACCGTGCGTGCCGCCCGAATACTCGTAATTCCCCTGCCCGTACTTGCCGCCCGTGTGCAGCACCGTCATCGCGACTTCCACGCCCGGCAGACCGGAGTCCTTGTTGATGTCCACTGGGATGCCGCGCCCGTTGTCCTTGATGGAAATCGAGCCGTCGCTGTGAATGTTCACATCAATGTGCGAGCAGTGCCCCGCGAGAAATTCATCCACCGAATTGTCAAGCACCTCATTGATGCAGTGATGCAGCGCCCGTTCATCCGTGCCGCCGATATACATCCCCGGTTTCTCGCGCACCGCCTCCAGCCCCTTCATCGTCCGAAGGTCATCCGCGTTGTATTGTTTCTCGACTTTCTTGTTCGTGTTTTCGGACGTTTCTTCGGGCGTTTCTTCAGTCATTTGGATTGGGAAAATAGAGGACTTCGAGCGTTGAAAAATGGCAGGCCTAGAACCTACCGAACGGTCAACGCCCACTCAACAGCAATCTCCACCAAAAACACATCCTATTGCGGAGACCATCCATCCCCCTCCCCAAGGAATTGCGGACGGCCTGCCGGAGCAACTCATCAAAAATGAGCGCCATTTTGGCTGAAGTGAACAGCGCCGAAAAGCCCGACCCGCTGCACGCTTCGAGCAAAAAAAAACGCAAGCGCCTCGGCCACAAAATGTGGCTGAAGCGCTTGCGAAAGGATTGCCCCGCCTTTGCCGTCACGGCGGATGCTCCGTTCCCCCAATGGTTACGGGCGAGAAGCCTGGGGCGCGCGTTCGGTCTTCCAATGAAGGCATGACCTAAACGCGCCCACCCTGACCCTCTTGTGTTGTTTTAATTACCGGTTCGGATTCTCCACCTTCTACTCGGACAACGCAGGGCAAATTGTTTGAGCTTCGTGCCGAAAGTCCGCGCTACTTGCGGGCTTCACGCATCGCTCGAAAATGTTTGAGAAAGAACTGCGCGCAAGCTCCGCGTGCGTGCATGTGAAGTCAACGACGGACTCGACAGGTAATCGTTTCTTAATGGCGCGAAGCACTACGGCTTCACCACACGCAGGCGCATGAACCGCTGACCACCCGAGGTCAGCGGCACGTTGTCGCGAACAATGAGCTGCGACACGGTGTTTTTCTCGATCACAAGACCCACGCTGCTCCAGCTCAGCGGATTCCCAAGCGTGCTTGTCGCTTCCACGATGTATTGCAGCTCGGTCGCGTTCGCATTTTTTACCACGTTCAAACGAAGGTAGTCGCTTGTGGCCACATGCTCTATGTCCCGGGCGACGGACGGCTGGTTCGATGTGCCAGGGTTCGTGTTCAGCGCGTATTCGAGGAGATTGCTCATGCCGTCGCGATCAGCGTCCGCCATATCGCCTGCGATGCTCAGCATGGTCCAGTTCGCGCCGAAATTTTGCGCGGCCCACACGTCGTAGGGCTTCAGGTAGCCGTTGAATGCGAGGTCGCGGAATGTCTCGGCAGACGAGTCGTTCGCGCGCAGGCGAAGGACATATGCGCCGATGCTGCCGAGCGTGGCCGATGTGGCGGGCAGCGCTGTATTTCCAAAAGTCACCGTGCCCGGCCCTGAGAGCTTGCTCCACGAGGTCGTGAGCGAGGGCGGCGCGGGGAAATTATCGTCCGTCACGCTGCCTGCAAGCGTGAGCGGCGAGAGAGCGCTGGCGGTGACGGTGACGGTGCTCACGATGGGTGCCTTGTTCAGCGGGACGATGCTCACGTTGTTGAAAGTTGCGGTGTTCAGCACGGAGCCGCCGCCGTTGTTGTCCACGGCCAGGCCGGCGAGCACAGGCGTGGTCATGATGACCGTCTGCGGCTGGCCGAGCGGAATCCACACGCCGGGGCTGCCACCGGAATCCGGCGCGTGATAGGCACTGATCGTGTTGCCCGCGCGCACGAGGCGCATCCACCGCGTCGTGCCCGTGAAGCTCGGCACGCCGCCGCCGGGACCGCCTGCGTAGCTGCGCCATGTGTAGCCGTTGAACGAGCCCGTCGGAATGCGCCCGAGGAAAACGTAGCCACCGCTGTCCATGCTCTCGCGGATCATGATTCCCGCGAGCGAATTCAGCGCGCCGGAGCTCGCCGATGTGATCTTTGCAGTGATCACAAAGTCACCAAAGTATTGCTGCCCGACAAAGTGCCCGCCGCCGTCGAGTCCGCCGCTCCCGGCAATCGTCCACGTCCCGGTGCCGCTGTTGAACGAATCAGTTCCCACCGTCGGATTGCTCGTGCCGCCCTCCTCCGCGAGCAGAGCGCCGCCTGCGCTCACCGCCGGCGTGGGCGTCACGTTGTCAAAGACCGCCACGGTCGCATTCGTCGTGCTCGTGCCCGTCGCGGTGATGCCGATGTTTGCCGTCGTGTCCATCGTGATCGCAGTCGGCGTTCCGATCTGCGTCCAAGTCCCCGGCGAGCCGGAGACATCGCTCGCATACGATGCGGTGATGTTGTTCGTCACCGAGTCGCGATCCAGTCTCAGCCACACGGGGAGCGTGATGCCCGCCTGCGTCGTCACCGTGTCCGCCGCGCTTGATGCTGTGCGCGTGCGGAATTGCAGACCCGTCCCCGGCACGTAGCCGAGCACCGCGCGGCGCGAGCCGCGGAATTCCGAATCGCGCATCGTCACGCCTGCAAGCGGTGCGCTCGCCGGGCCGGTCACGCTTGTGAGGCGCGCGACGATCGTGCTGTTCCCGCTCGCGGGCCGCACCATCACATGCGCGCCATCCGTCGTGCCCGTGTAGCCGGAGCCCATGCCGGTGAGCGTGTAGGCGCTGTTCAAAAGCCACGACTGTCCGCGCTGCGTGAGCGATGGCGTGAGGTCGTGCGCGATCCAATCCGCGGGTGCGATGGCGGCTCCGACGATCACGGTCACCTGATCACTCACGGTGAACTGCCCGTCACTCACGTTCACTTTCAAAACATACACGCCATCCGCGCTGAACGTCACCGCGCTCGTCGCCGCCGTCGGCGATTCAAACGTCGCCGCGCCCGGCCCGCTCGCCTGCGTCCACGCGTAGGTGAGCGGCGACGGCAGCCCGTCGTCCGTCGCGGTCACGGTCACGATCAGCCCGTTGCCACTCGCGACGAGCGTACCCTGGGCGGACGGACTTGAGATGTAGATGCTCGGCGGCACGTCATTGTCCACGATGGTCACGGTCGCCGTGTTATTCGCGCCGATATCGTAGCTGCTGCTGGTGTTCAGCGTGAGCACCACCGTCTCGGGCCCTTCGATGAGCGCATCGTTCACCGTGGCCACATTGATGGTCGCCTTCGTCTGGCTTGCGGCAAATACCGCGCTGGTCGAAATCACAGCGTAGTCCGTCGTGTTCGTCGCCGTGCCGGAAATGGAGAGGCTCGCCGTGACTGCGGGTGCCGTGTTTCCGCTGCGCGTGATCGTGAACTGCCCCGACGCGCCGCCCTCGAACGCATTCGGCGTGGTCGCGGCGATGTTGAAAATCGGACGATCATCATCTGCAATGTTCACCGTCGCCACGCTCGGCGATCCGACCGTGTAGGCCGCGTTGCTCGCGAGCGTCACGATCACCGTCTCGTTGCCTTCGTTCAGCGAATCCTGCACCGGGTTCACATTGATCACTGCGCTGCTCTGCCCGATCGGAATCACCACGCTCGTCCCGATGCTCGCGTAATCCGTCACCGTCGTCGCAGTGCCCGTCACGGCGAAATTCACCGTGAGATTGGCAGTCGTCAGACCCGTGCGCGACACGGTGAACTGCCCCGCGACCCCGGCCTCCGTCGCACTCGGCTGGCTCGCCACGATGCTCACGAGCGGCAGGTCGTTGTCCACGATCGTGAAAGTATGCGTGTCCTGCGAGCCGAGCAGTCCGTTCACAGGATTCGACAGCGTGAGCACGACCGTGCGATTCGCGTTCACGGTTGCATTGTCATTGATCGTGATCGTGATCGGCAGCGCGCTTTCGCCAGCGGCGAAATTCAGCGTCCCATTTGCGAGCACAAAGTCCGTCCCGCTCACCGCCGTGCCGCCCGTCACCGCGTAGTCCACGCTCATCGGCCCGGTCGCGGGCGTGCTCAGTGAAACCCAAATCGTCGCCGTGCCCGCACTCTCCGACGCCGAACTCGCCGACGCCGCAAACTGCGCATACGGCAGCGTGGGCGGCGTGTCGTTGTTCACGATGGTGTAGGTGAACTGCGAGATCGTCCCGAGCTGTGCCCCGAACGGATTCTTCAGCACGATGACGATGTTCTCGCTCGCCTCCGTGAGCGCATCATTGATCACGTCGAAGGTGATGTTCTGCGTCGTGTCGCCGGGATTGAAAGTGAGCAGGCCGCTCGTGAGCGTGTGGTCAATGCCATCGCCCGCCGCATTCGTCACCGTGGTCGTGCGGTAGATGAATTCCGTCGAGGCCGTCGCCGCGCAGCCCACATAGAGCGAGCGTGCGCGATAGTTCCCGCTCTCGCGGATCATCACGCCGGCCTGCGCATTCGTCGCCGTGCCGCCCTGCGAAAGCACGCGCGCCGTGACGGTGAAATCACCGCTCACCGGCATCGCGACGAAGTGACATTCGTCCTCCGTGCCGCCGATGGCGTTGCCGCTGCCGGTCACGGTGTAGATGCTGCCGCCCACGCTGTCGCTGCCCTGCGCATTCAGGAATCCCACACTGCGCCCTTGCAGCGCGAGCACCGGCACCGTCGAGATCGTCACGTTGTCGAAAGTCGCCGTGCTCAACTGCCCGTCGCCGCGCGCACTCACCGCGAGACCCGCGAGCACTTCCGGCGCAAGCGTGACCGTCTGCGTCGTGCCGAGCTGCTGGAAAGTCACGCCATCCGCCGACGTGAACGCCGTGAGCACGTCACCCGCGCGCGTGAGCCGAACCCAGTAGGGCCGGATGATGTTCGCGGAGTTGCTGTTCGCCGCACTGCCCGCTGTGGCAGTGCGGTAGATTTGATACGCCGCGCTGCTCTGCGTCGCGAGCATCGAGGCGTGCCGCGCATTGTTTCCTGTCGTCTCGCGGATCATCACTCCGGCCTTCGCCGTGCTGATGCCGCCGGTGAGCGAAGCGACGCGCGCGGTGATCGTGCAGTTCAGCGAATTGGTAATCGGGAAGTTGATGTAGCGGCACGCGTCGGTCGTGCCGCTCGTCGTGATGTCCGGCCCGCCCGCGGTGATCGTATAGACGCCGCCCACCAGCGAATCGCTGCCTGTCGGCAAGAGCGTGCCGACGACCGTGCTCGCCTGCGCGCCCTGCACAGCGCCCGCGTCGAGGCCGGTGATGCTCACATTGTCCACCGTCGCCGTGCAAGCCGTGCCGCTGCTCGCGGAAGTCACCGCGATGCCCGCGAGAAAACTCGTGGACGACATCGCGACCGTCTGCGTGCTGCCGCGCTGGATCCACATCGTGCCATCCGTCGAGTAGTAGTTGGAAAATGAGCTGCCATTGCGCACCACGCGCACCCAATACGGCAGCGCGATCACACCGTTCGCCGTCGCGGAAGATCGCGAGCCCGTGTCCGCCCAATACTCGACCGTCGTCGTCGCCACCGCCGCGCTGGTGAGCGACACGGGGATGCTCACGTTCGTCACACTTTCATCGCCCGTCGCACCGGTCGTGGCAAAGCCGACCTTCTGCGTCGTCGTCGCCGTGCCATTTTCATACATCGTCGCGCTCGGCCCGACGGCGTAGCCATTCGGTGTGAGCGTCAAAGTGATCGTGCGCGTGCCGCTGAATGGCGTCGTATTGAGCGGCGTGATGATCACATCCGCGCCCTGCGCGCCCGCCGCGATGGTCACCGTGCCGCTCACGAGCGAGTAGTCCGTGCCATTCACCGCCGTGCCGTTCATGGCGTAATTCACCGTGAGCGCGGCGGCGGTGCTGCCCGTGCGGGAGAGGTAAAATTTGCTCGCGGTGCTGCCCGCCGTGATCGTCGCCGGCGTGCCCGTCTGGTGCGCGTCCACATAGACCGTTTGCTGGTCGTCGTCGCGCAGCCACATCGTCGCCGCGCTGGTCGGCGCGAAAGTCTGATACGTCGCCGACGGCGTGAGCGTCATCGAGATCGTGCGCAGCGGATCGGCGACCGCGTTGTTCACCGGCACCACGCTGATGTCCTTCGTCACCTCCGCGCCGTTGTTCAAAGTGATCGTCGTCGAGCCGAGGCCCGCGATGTTGTAATCCGTGCCCGCGACCGCGCTGCCGCTCATCGTATAGTTCACCGTGATCGTGCCCGTGCCCGCGCCGCGCGCGAAGATGCGGAAGACGCCATTCGTCGCCGGCTCCGCCGCGTTCGTCATCTGGATCACGCCGACGTACGGCGTGTCCGTTGCGTTGTCGTTGATCGTGATCACCGCGTTGTTGTTCGGCCCGAGCTGATAATTCGTCGGTCCTGCTCCGAGCTGAAACTGCACTTTCTCCGGCCCTTCGCCGAGCCCGTCGGAGCGCGGCAAAATCGTCACCGCCGCGCTCGTTTCGCCCGCCGGAATCACGACGACGCCCGGCAGCGCCTCGTAGTCCACGCCG
>JBBRPQ010000004.1:0-136459 GCA_038227825.1 Chthoniobacterales bacterium | reverse complement strand
GGGCCGCGGATAGATGCCGCCGCGCAGCCAGTGGACGATCGTGTCGCCGCGCGGGTTCGTGTGGAAAATGTTCTGCACGCCGAGGATTTCGCCCTCGGGCGTGAAGTCCACCTCCACCGGATTGTCCCCGCAGCCGAGCGAATGCCAGCGCACGTCGGAGCCGTCCGGCTGGCACGACCAGATGCCGCTCGCGAGGCCCTCATGCACGACCACGCCGTCCTTGCCCGCGGCCTTGTGCCCCTTGCGCCCGTGGCACCAGTAGAGCCGCCCGTTCGGATGCACGAACGGCCCGTGGATGTCCGCCGCATTGCCCGTGTAGTCGAAGCCGCTCACGATCATCTCGCGCTTGTCCGCCACGCCGCTGCCCGTCGTATCCGTGAGCCGCCAGATGCCCGGCGGCGACGCCACATAAAGCGAACCCGGCGTTCCACTGCGCGCGTCGCCCGGAATCCACGCGCAGCCTTGCGGGAAAGTCATCTTGTCCGCGAACACCGTCACCTTGTCGTAAATGCCGTCGCCATTCGTGTCCTCCAGCATCAGCACGCGGTGCGGCAATTCCTTTTCCAGCCCCGCCTTGTTCAGATTCACCCCCGACGAATCGCCGACAAACAGCCGCCCGCGATCATCCACGCACGCCATGATCGGATGCTGCACCAACGGCGGCGCCGCCACGACCTCCGCCACATAGCCCTCCGGCAATTCCATCGGCGGAGCCGTGTATTGGAAAGGCAGCGCCCCCTCCGCATTCAGCGGGGCAAATGGAAACGCACACGAGAAAACGGCGGCGGCGAAAAGCGTGAGCGCGCGACTGCGGGGGGAGATTTGCGGGGACATGGCCGGGAGAAAATTTGGGCGAAATCTGCCAAGGTAACACCGTGTTGAGGGCGTAACCTTGGGGTTCTGAATAATTGGAACTTAATCTATTGCTTCAGCACAGGCTAAGCTGGGAGACTCTTCCGGTAAGCACTTAGACGAGTTGCCAGCGCTTCACTATTGCGTTTGCAAAACTCCAGCAAGGTGTCATCAGGAACCTCTTGTTTCTTACAAACTGAGATCACATTGTCTAATTGCTTGAGCTGGAAATCGAGCTGGTTTGCGGAAGTGAGGTCATATTTTTCGCGTGCCTCGACAGCGGACCACCAACTAACAAGATGCTCGATACCGTGGCGAATGAGACCAGATGAGCGGACAAAGAATTTGAACGCATCCAATACTCCAAGCCACACCTCAATATGCCGATCGCGCTCACCTGTTAGTCGGGTGATAATACGCACATAAGTGTGCATGAAACTGTAACGCATCTCCTTCAATTCCGGCACTCGCCCAATCGCGCGGCGTTGGGCGAACGCATCGTTGATCTCCCGAGCGCCTGACAAGTAGTGCTCGGCTGCAAGAGAAAGTGTACCCGACTGAAAGGCCGCCTCCGCGAGTTCGCCAAATGCTTCCGCCCGATAGAAGACGCCGTCCGCATTCATTTCATGTTGCTCGGCAAGATGTGAGACTTCAATTAGGCCTAACCAGTCGCCCAAAAGTTTCTTCGTCTCCGTCCACAGGCCGATCAATTCCGGCCTTTGGCAACCTAATCCGTGGGCCTCGCGAAACGCTTTGTCAGCCTTGTTTGGAGAAGGGGGGTCAATTCTGAGAAACGCCCGTCCCAAAAGACACTTCAGGTCTCCATTTGCCGGATTACGTTTACTAGCGAATTCGACTTCTTGCAAGGCATCACTCGCCTTATCGTCGCGCCAAAGCGCGACAACCCGATGAACAATATGGCCTAGTTCGACGCCAATTTGCGGAGTGCCCTGCCTCGCTCGTGCGCACTCCTTTTCAAGATATTTTGGATCCCGGAGTCTTTCTTTTATCAATCCGCTCATGAGACGGATGGCTTCAGGAATCCTGAGGCGTGGACCACTTCCCGGAATATCGCTCTCAAGTGTGACTAAGTGGTATTTGCGAAGTGCGCCCAAATCGTCGCGTAACAGCGTATCACTGCTCTGCGTAATTTGTCGGAGTTCGATTTGTGAGGTCTCGCCCAAGAGGCACAGAACATAAAGAGTGCGCACTTGAGAATCTCCGAGTTGCTCCAATTCCCGTTTGAACGCGAAACGGCGTACTTCTTCACCGTCGCTTCCTTTCCATGCTTCCAGAGCTGATGGAAGGGAGTCGCCAAGCTCGACCAAACGAAGGATAGAGGCAGCAAAGGTCGGCGATCCTTCTGTTACTTTGCGTAATCGCTCCATATCCTTTGCCTTGCCCAATACGGTCTCGGGCAAGCCCATCGACTTTGCCGTCATATGGACATATTCATCAAAATCCTTGGGCTCTAGGCCTACAACGCGCATTAGTTGAGCCGCGGCCGCCCCTAAGCTCAGGCGAGCAGTAAGCATCGCTCGTGATGCCGCCTGTGGACCGTCCAGGGTTCGCCCTATGATCAGAAGAATGGCGTGGAACAATTCGCTCTGTTGGTCGTGTGTGTCCAATGAATCGACATCATCAATAATGAGAAATGACGGGATGACACGTAAAGCCTCAATTACTTCATCAATCAACGCGGACCGCGCCCACTCTGGGTCAATGTTTTCCTCATTATATCCAAGTTGAATGAGGAGTGCTCGAAGCAGGGTGTCCGTGTCCGAAAAATCCACGCGCGTAGCGAGGACATAATTGTCTAAGCTCGGTACGTAAAAGCGCTTCTTGGCACTCAGCCAAATTACGCGTTCAAAACCCATAGGCGAACTTCGAACGATGTCGTCAGCAAACTCTCGTGCCAATGTCGTCTTCCCAACACCACCTAGCCCTGCAAGAATCTTGACAGGCGTGTACTGATCGCAAAGCCAGCGCCATAAATCGGAAAGCAGGGCACCGCGCCCGATGAACTTGACAAAACTGGGATCACGCGAGCCAAGATTATTGTCGAGAACTGAAGTGAAGCCGACCTCATCCTTTGGTGCCACAAAATGCCTTCGTCTTTGGGAGCAGAGAAATGTCAGCTCATCAGCGGTGCGAGCTGGACGGCATTCGTGACCGTCGCGAAACAGAATATCTCCATCCTTGTATGCCTTTCGTCCAGTGTCACTTTGGGGAGCATCTTTAAGAAACTGGGCAGGAGACTTGTCGTCGGGTCTTTGGGGGATGAAAAGCAGCCCGATTTTCAGAGCGCCTGCTCCAATCGAGACTTCCCGCGTTACGAAGTGGCAGTCAACCGTGTGCTTTGTTGCTCCTTTTATCTTCTTATTAAGTTCATCGCAGTCGAAGCCCTTATCCCACCCACTGATTTGACGCGGACTATCAGACACACCGATCAAGAGATAGCCACCGTAGGAATTATAGAAAGAGACAGCGTCTTTGACGATTTCCGCCATTTTTAGCTCTATCTGCTTTCGTTCTGTTTCCGTTGGATTCCGGTTGTCCGGTTTGACTGGCAACTCGCTTTTATAATCCCAGAGTTGCTTTTCATACTCGTGCGGCTGCCCATTAGGGATCAGTTCTTGAATTACTTGATCACCAAGTTCTTCCTTTCGAATCATTGCATACAGCCTTCGCCGTCTCGTTATTGCGCTGTCTGTGGGAATGTTGTCCGGTATCATTTGCGTAGGGGGTTGAAGAAAGGTGTCAGAAACACGGCATTCTTGGGACTCGCATTCCAGTCGCATAACGTGAGACGGCGGCAGCGTCGAGCGGATTTCGGTCTGGCGCAGCGTTGTTGGTGAAACGTTGAATTGGATAGCGTTTTTGCCCCGGACGGGCGTCGGAAATTCGCCGGCGGCGCGAGCCACCGGATCGCCCGCAAGGGCGGAGGCACCCCGGATGGGGTGCCGGACAATGCCGCGCACGATTCCGGCGCACCCTCCGGGGCGCATCCCGCTGCGGGCGGTGATCCGGTGGTTCCCGCTTCGCCTCGTAAGACGAGGCTTCGCTTCACCACCGGCTAATTTCCATCGGCCCTCCGGGCCTATTCGTCAGCCCACAGATCACACGGAGAACTTCGGTCACTTTTTGCGATCACGTCTGATTAGCTTCGTCTTGCGGAAACGCATCTCGCCGCGCATGACGCTGAGGACGAACACCCGTTTGCCATCATGGCGGTAAAAGATGCGGCAGGGTGCCTCGACAATCTGGCGGTAACGCGACTGCCGCATCTCTGGGAGGCGGGAACCGCTCTCGGGCTGTTCGGCAAGCTGCCCGACATGCTGAAACACCCGCTGAACAAGCCGCCGTGCCGCCTGCGGGTCATCGAGAGCGATGTAGTCGGCAATGGCGTCGAGGTCATGGAGCGCCGGTTCGGTCCAGACTATCTCAGCCATCGTGCCATGCGTTTTTTGGCCTCGGCGTGGGTGACGGTGCGGCCGTCCTCGACGGCGCGTTCACCGCGGGCGATGCCTTCCAATATGCCGAGGCGGCGGTTGAGTGTGTCGAACGCATCCACAGCCATGAGATACGCCGCAGGCTTGCCGTGCTGCGTGATGAGCACCGGGGCCTGATGGGATTCCATGTCCGCAATGATTTCGGTGGCCTTGCGCTTGAGCGCGGTGACGAGTTCCGTTCGCATGGAGTGCTACTTTAGTGGCATTCTTTTTCGGGGCAAGGGTTGAATCGGAGCAACAGCAATTCCGAGTTCCAAGTTCAGCCCCGCGCAGCGGCTTTGCCATGGCTGGGCGCCCATCCCAACTTCCCCAGCCTGCTCAATCGTGCAGGCGCGCAAGGCTTCCGGCCACTTTCTCGCGAAACCACGGCGCGCATGCTGCGATCGCCTCCGCGATTTCCTGGTGGGTGACGATGCCCGCGCGCAGCATCTCGCGCACATAGCGCAAATCCTTTTCGCGCGCCGCGTCCAGCTTCACCACGGCGAGATCCAGCGCACTGAGACGCCAGCCCGCCACGCCCGCTGGAGATTCCACCTTCACCAGCCTGTCCTCCCAGCCCGGCAGCGCCGTCGAGAGCGTCCAGCGCCCGAGCGACTCGACGTAGAATCCATGCTCATCCTCAAACTCACTTCCCGCCCCGCAGCGCTGGGCGATGACCGCATTCACCTCCGCGCTGTCCCGGGAGCGCGGAAACAAATCGATGTCCGCAGACATGAGCAGGGCCGCTGGCGGCGCTGGGCATGGCCCAAGGATCGAGATCGCGCCCACGACGATGAATTCACGTTCGCCCACCGCCGCCGCGCACACATCGAGCGCCAGCTCCAAATCAACTCTGGAAAGCTCGCGCAATGATCTCCTGCCTTTCCTGTTCGGTGAAAAACGGCGGCCGGATGAACGGCATCGAGGATCGCAGCCGCTGCGCCTCGCCGCCCGCCGCCACCAGCAACCCGGCGATCTCCGCGGGGGTCCGGGATCGGATGATGTCCTCCCATTCGGCAAATGCCGCATCGCGACCGCGGCCTGACGCCCGCGAGCGCCAGCGTGCCAGCCGCCCGATGCCTTCCTGGATCCGGTCCGGCATTTCCAGAATGCGCCTGGCGGCGAGAGCGGCCAGTTCGCGCACGATGAAATCGGTGGGCGATGCGACGGCCTCCGGCAAGCGCGCGGCCGCTTCTTCGAACGAGACGGGGTGCATGGCTCGAACATGCCAGCGGAGAACGCAGCTTTGCAACGGGAACATTCAGCAAAGGAACTTGGAACGGAGATTGCCCCGGCTTTCGAGAGCAGGAGCAAGTGCAAGACAAAGGGAAGGAGCTGCGGGAGGTTGTATCGTCACCCCATTTCAAATCCCCATGAAATCACCCCTCCTCCTGGCTTCACTCGTCGCGTTCCTTTTCTCCCCGATGACCTCGCAGGCTGGTGAGCCCGCGAAGCTCGCCATCGGCCAGCAGGCGCCGGCATTTTCCATCAAGGACTCCAGCGGCAAGGAGATCGATCTCGCCGCGCTGACGGCGCAAGGCCCGGTGCTCGTCCGGCTCACCTGCGGATGTCTCGGTTGCAACAAGGAGCTGCCGTATTTCCAGGAACTGCACGCGGCCTACAAGGACAAGGGACTGACGAGCCTCGCGGTCTTCCGCGAGCCGGATGTGAAGGTGGAGGCTTACGTGAAGGAGAAAAAACTCAACATGCTCTACGCCGTGGACCCGAAGGGCGAGAGCTGGAAGGTGTTTGCGACCACGACCATGCCGAGCAATTTCCTGATCGAGAAAGGCGGACGCATCGCGGCGATTTCGACGGGCTGCGACACGAGCGGCCTGCTCGCATCGCGGCTCTCGGAAAAGGCGGCCGCGCTGGTCGGCACGGCGACGGTGGATGTGCGGGGGAAGGTGGACGCGGCGAAGGCAAAGTAGGCGGGGTTTTTAACCTCGCGAGGGAGGATGGACGGAGGCGGCAGGATGGTGTGGAGCGAAGACCTCCCGAACTTTGTGCGGTTTTCCACCGCCTCGTTGCGCTCTCCCGCGCGAAGTTGGAAACACCCGCCAACGCTGACTTCGTCGCTGCCCGGTCTGAAGACGTCATGCACGGAGTTTCTGTCCACGAAAGACACGAAAAGCACGAAAGGAATGCGCCGCTTTTTCGTGCCTTCCGTGTCTTTCGTGGACACCTCGTCTTCGTTGATTTGCCCTACGGCTGGTAGTAACGCCCCATCTTTTCGAGGATGACCGCGCGGAGTTCCTCGCCGTTCACGGCACCGTTGTGACGCCAGAGGATCTCGCCCTTTGTGCCGACGAGGACGGTGTGCGGCAGCGGGCCGGGCCATTCGGGGTCGAGGGCTTTCACGAGCGCGTTCGTGTCGGGGTCTTTGAAGATGTAGCTGTTCGTCGTGCGGCCCTCCGCCTTGAGCGAGGGTTTCAATTTGTCGAGCAGGCCGGCTCCGCGCTTTTCGAGGAACGCTTTGACTTTCGCGGAATCCTTCGGGTCGTCGGTGCTGATCGTGATGAGTTCAAAGTCCCGGAGGCCGAATTTGCGGGCTGTGGTGACGAGTTCCGGGAATTCTGCGACGCACGGGCCGCAAGTGGTTGCCCAGACGTTGAATAGCCGCAGTTTATTTGTGCCATTATTGCGCAGTGCGGCAACGCCGGCGGCATCAATCAACTCCACATCAACGGGCGTTTTGTCCCACTTGTCAACTTTCTTTGCTACCAAGTCGCTTTTAATCATCCACTTAGTCGAGCAACCGTGCGGCTTGGTGATTTCGACGGGGACGGGCTTGCCAGCGAGCAACGCTTCGACTGCAAGGCGGGCATCCTGACTCTTCACGGTCGCCGAATCGGCGAAGCGGGAGTCGTCAAATTGGCCCTTGTAGCGCAGCTTCCGGTCGGCGTCGAAAATGAAGACATGCGGCGTCGCGAGGCAGCCATAGGCCTTGGCGACAGCCTGCGTGTCGCCATCGTAGAGGTAGGGAAAATTGAACCCTTCCTCCGCGGCATACTTCTTCATGTCGTCGAAGCCGTCGTTGTATTTCGAATACCCCAGCTCATCAATACTGAGCCCGTCTGGGTTGTTCGGATTGATGGCGATGAGCTGGAATTTATCTGCCGACAGGTCGCTGACGAGCTTCTTGATCCGCGCCTCCGCACCGTGCGAATCCGGGCAGTGATTGGAAAGAAATGCGACCATGAGGACTTTGGCCGACCGGTAATCGGCGAGCGTATGCCTTTTGTCGTCGATCCCGGGGAGATTGAAGTCTGGCGCAGCGTCACCGATTTTCAAGTCTTGGACGCCGTCCGGATGCACTTGGGACATCGGCTTTCCAGCCGGCTTCGCGTTCTCGGCGGCCGCCAATGGGCAGATCGCGGAGACGAGGATCGTGGCGAGGATGCACGGGAGTTTCATAGAGTTCAGGGGTGTGGATGAGAAGTTGGGGAAACTGCGGTCGGCAGGCCTTCAGGGGATGTATTGAGAGTCCATTTCAAACGCAGAGGCGCAGAGGATAATTGGAGAGTCCCACAGAGGAAAGTAGAAAAAGCTCCTTCGCGTTCCCCTCCTATTTCACTTCGAGCCTCTGCGTTTGGTCCGCGGGTTTTAGGACTGAAACGGGAGTTTCCTTAAGCGCGTGGCGTTTCGAGGGAAGCTACTTGTTGGAGCGCCCTATCCATACCGAGAGCAAAGCAAGGTCAGCCGGCGTGACTCCGCTGATGCGTGCAGCCTGACCGATCGTCTCGGGTTGGATCGCGGCGAGCTTGTGTTGCGCTTCGACACGGAGGCCGCGGATGGATAGGAAGTCGAGACCACTTGGAATGTGTTTGTCATCCTGGCGCTTCAGACGGTCGATGGCGATGTTTTGACGGTGGATATATCCCGCGTACTTCAGGTCAATTTCCAGCGCCTCCCACAACTCATGCCCGTGTCCGGTGCGGACGGAGGCTGGGAGATTTGCGGCGAAATTGTCCGGACGTTTCAGCCAGGCAGCGATTTTGATTCCGTCGTATGGGGTCTGCTCGGCGTATTGTTTGAGACGTTCGAGGGCGGCTACCTTTTTCTTCGTCTTTTGCCAGCGTTCGTCATCCACCAGGCCCAATTCATGGCCGATGGGTGTCAGGCGGAAGTCTGCGTTGTCGTGACGGAGGAGCAGCCGGTGTTCGGCCCGGCTCGTGAACATGCGGTAGGGCTCAGGGGTGCCTTTTGTCACGAGGTCATCCACAAGCACGCCGAGGTAGGCATCGGAGCGGCTGAGGACCAAGGGTGCTTTGCCTTGAAGTTTCAGGGCCGCATTTGCGCCGGCGATCAACCCCTGCCCTGCGGCTTCCTCGTATCCGGAGGTTCCGTTGACCTGACCGGCGAGGTAAAGGTTCGGGATGAGCTTGGTTTCGAGGGTGTGTCGGAGTTGGGTTGGCGGGCAGTAGTCGTATTCGACTGCGTAGCCTGGGCGCATGAGTTCGGCGTTTTCGAGGCCGGGCACGGTGCGGATGAAGGCGTATTGCACGTCGATGGGGAGCGAGGTCGAGACGCCGTTTACGTAATATTCGAGCGTGTGGCGTCCTTCCGGTTCGAGGAAGAGTTGATGCCGCTCCTTGTCTGCGAACTTCACAACCTTGTCTTCGATGGATGGACAGTATCGCGGGCCAGTTCCTTCGATGCGACCGGCGTAGAGTGGAGACTTATCGAGGTTGTTCCGAATGATATCGTGCGTCCGGGTGTTCGTGTAGGTCATCCAACACGGAAGCTGTTCCACGTGGAACGTGCCATCGGATGTGTGATTCAGTGAAAAGATTTCGTCGGGCTTCCGTGCGAGGCGTTCCGGGAGGAAGCTGAACGTGGTGGGCGGCTCATCCCCAACCTGCTTCTCGCATTTTGAAAAATCAATCGTCCGACCATTGAGGCGGCATGGTGTTCCGGTTTTGAAGCGGCCGGTCTTGAGGCCGAGTTGCCGCAGCGAGTCGCTTAGACTTGATACGGAATCGCCCATGCGGCCACCAGGCTGGTTCTTGAGCCCGACGTGCAGCAGTCCTCCCATGAATGTGCCGGTCGTCACGACGACCGAGCGGCAATTTACCTGGAAGCCCATATTCGTATGGATGCCACAGACGCCGTTGGCGTCGGTGAGGATGCGTGTGACATTTGCCTGCATCAAGTCGAGGTGCGGCATGCGCTCGAGCTCTGCTTTTGCGCGGAACTGATAGGCCTTCTTGTCGCATTGCGCCCGAGGCGAACGGACGCTCGGGCCTTTCTTGCAATTCAGCAGCCGGAACTGGATCGCCGTGGCATCCGTGTTCAGTCCCATCAAACCGCCGAGTGCATCAATCTCTCGGACGATCTGTCCTTTAGCTTGCCCACCTATCGCGGGGTTGCAGGACATTTGGCCGACGGTATCGAGCGATTGGGATAGGATGAGCGTTTCCGCGCCGAGTCGTTCTGCTGCAGATGCTGCCTCAATCCCGGCGTGGCCCGCGCCGATGACGATGACGTCGTATTTCTTGGGGTGGATGAACATGGAGTCTTTCGCCGGAATGGATTAAGGCCTTTTTTGTTCTACGTGGAACAAGGATGGTCGAGAATCCCAGCTTTGGAGCGGGGTAGGAGTTCAGTCAGGGTCGCCCGGAATTCGTGACCTTGGAGGTTGATGCTGATGACTTCCATATCCTCGGAAAACTCTGAAAGAACCTGCCGACATGCTCCGCAGGGGGTTACGGGTTCTTTAGAGTCGGCCACGATCACGATTCGACGGAAAGAACGGACACCACTCGCGATGGCTGAGAAGACTGCATTGCGTTCCGCGCAAATCGTCAGACCGTAGGAAATGTTCTCTACGTTGCAACCGCCAAAGATTTTTCCCTCATCTGATTCCAATGCGGCTCCAACCTGAAATTTAGAATAGGGGGCATACGCCTGTTTCCTCACCTCACTTGCGATTCTCGCCAGTTTGGATGTGTTTTGTTTTTTGGGCATTAGGTTTGATTTATGATTGATTCCGTTCATATCGAAATATGAACCTCTGCCTCGTCTTGATCGGCGGGAATCAGGATGGAATTTTCGGAGCGTGGGATTTCAACTCGCTGCAGCTTTGTAATGATTGATATCAGTCGTTAATAATCGCGAGAATTTGGATCATGCAGCACGCTGATGCGTTCCGAATCGAGCAGCATGTGAAGAAGGCGCGGACTTTTTTCTGATCGTCGTGAGGTCGGGAGGCACCGTTGAAGGATCCCGCTTGCGGTCAGGCCGCACAATATTTTGTTGCGAAAAGAAGACAGATGCACAGCATGGGGACTTGGTTGCAAAGACCCCCAAGTATCGCGGAAAATTGATTGCTGTCGAGGGGCTGGATGGCTCTGGGAAATCCACCCAGATCTATCTGGTCAAACGCTGGCTCGAACTCTCCGGTGCGCGCGTCTTCTTCACGGAGTGGAATTCTTCGAGCCTTGTGAAGCCTTCGACGAGCAAGGGAAAAACCAGCCGTTCGCTGACGCCGACGACATTTTCCCTCATCCACGCCACTGATTTTGCGGATCGCTACGAACGCCAGATTTATCCGCTGCTGCAGGCGGGCTACATCGTGCTCGCAGATCGCTACATCTTCACGGCGTTTGCACGCGATGTGGTGCGCGGAGTGGATTGCGACTGGGTGGAGCGGCTTTACAGTTTTGCTGTGCAGCCGGATGTGACGCTCTATTTCCGCGCGCCGCTCGAAGTCGCGCTGGGGCGAATTTTGGACGGACGTCCTGAGTTAAAATTTCACGAGGCTGGGATGGACCTCGGGCTGAGCGCGGACCCGTATGAGAGCTTCCGGATTTTCCAGGGTCGCATCCTGGAGCAATACGAAATCCTCGCGCCGCGCTACCATTTCACCACCGTGGATGCGACGCGCGACATCCACGAGCAGCAGGCCGAGGTGCGCCGGATTCTGCGGAAGCAGTTGCGGCTTTCTGATTTCATGAAAAAGAAAGGACGCCGCTCCTAGCCGATGCCTGCGCCGATGCATCAGCCCAGCCTTCCCGGACGGCTCATCCGTACTTTTGGGCGACCGCTAGCGGAAATGGGATCATCGCGCTTGGTCGGACGACTTTTTGCCATCGAGGGCGCGGACGGATCGGGGCGCTCAACGAACATCAAGGCCCTCAGCGAATGGCTCGAGGCCAGCGGATACGCGGTCCGTCACATGGGCCTGCGCCGCTCGCCGCTGCTCGCGCAGGACATCGAGAATGCGAAGCAGTCGCGCCAGCTCACGCGCACGACGATGTCGCTGCTTTACGCGACGGATTTCTACGACCAGCTCGTGCATGAGATCATCCCGGCGCTCCGTGCAGGCTACATCGTTCTCGCGGATCGCTACATTTATACGCTCATGGCGCGCGATATCGTCCGCGGCGCGGAGTCGGAGTGGACGCGCAACCTTTACAGCTCGGCGCTGATCCCCGACGCGGTGTTCTACCTCCAGGTGGACCCTGAGGAACTCGTCCTGCGCAACTTCGAGAAAAATGCCACGCTCGACTACTGGGAGAGCGGCATGGATCTCGGCCTGTCGCGCGACATGTTCGAGAGCTTCCTCATTTATCAAAGTCTGCTCCAGCGCACCTTCAGCCGCATGCAGCGGCGCTACGGATTCACGATCGTGAATGCCAATCGCGACTTCACTAAAATCCAGCGCGAACTCCGCGCGCATCTCACTGCAAGTCTCGCGAAGGCGGCGAAGTGATCGGGTGCCCGCGAAAGTCGCGAAAGGACGCGAATCAAAAAACAGAGCGGCGCATCGCTGCGTTCGCGCTGCGGATGATCGTTTGATCTGCTCTTTGGAAACCGATGGCGGAGAGAGGTCACGCAAAGGCGCGAAGACGCAAAGGAGGATGGTTTTCTTTGCGTCTTTGCGCCTTTGCGTGACCCGACTGCAATCTCCCAAACCAGCTTGCCGATGGTTTCAATGATGCACGTTTGATCCATGCCTGCCTTTCCGTTTTCGCGCGACTTCGCGTGTTTCGCGGGCCGCACATTTTTGCGATGAATCTGCGGTGCGTGCGAAGTCATCTGCGTACGGGCGCGAAAGCTGCGGCAGTTGGGGATTGAGGGTTGCGCTTTAGTCGCCGCCCCGTAACATCCACCGACTTCCTGCGCGCAATTGTGCGGGGTCTTTCATTTTTACACCGACGAACCGCAACTCATGGCCACCGCAGTCACGACCACCGATTTTTCAAAGGCCCCCATCAACGCCAAGCTCTCCACGGAGCAAAAGGTGAAGATGCTCACCGAGATGGTGCGCATCCGCCGCTTCGAGACCGAGTCACTCCGCCAGTATAACAACGGGAAAATCGGCGGCTTCCTGCATCTCTACAACGGCCAGGAATCCGTCGTAGCAGGATGCGTATCGCTGATGGGCGACGATGACCACCTCATCACCGCATATCGGAATCACGGCCATGCCCTCGCCGTCGGAATGACGATGAATGAGTGCATGGCCGAATTGTTTGGAAAGGCCACCGGCTGCTCGAAAGGGAAGGGCGGTTCGATGCATTTCTTCGCGCCGGACAAGAATTACTGGGGCGGCCACGGCATTGTCGCCGGCCAGACGCCGCTCGGTCTCGGCCTCGCCTACGCACTGAAATACAAGGGCCTCAAGGGTGCGGCGCTTTGCTTCATGGGCGACGGCGCGGTGAACCAGGGCTGCTTCTACGAGTCGCTGAACATGGCGTCGCTTTTCAAAATCCCGGTGATCTACATCATCGAGAACAACGGCTACTCGATGGGCACGAGCCTCGCGCGCAGCTCCGCATTCAAGGGCTGCCTCGCCGAGCGCGCCGAGGGCTTCGACATGGCGTGGGCGAAGTGCAACGGCTCCGACGTTTACGAAGTCCGCGACACGGTGCAGCAGGCGATGGACCGCGCGTACAACGAGAGCAAGCCGACGCTCCTCGAAATTTCCACCTACCGGTACTACGGCCATTCCGTCGCCGACTCGAAGCACACGACCGGCTACCGGCAGAAGGAGGAAATCGAGGCCTACCGCCAGAACCACGATCCGATTCAGCTCTACAAACGCCGGCTTATCGAGGAAGGCGCGCTCACGGAGGAGCAGTACGAACAGCTCGATGAGGCCGCAAAGGCGGAGGCCGCAAAGGCGGCGGAGTTCGCGGATGAGAGCCCGATTCCGACGGTGGAGAGCATCACGCAGGATGTTTATTTCGAGGTGGACCGGCAGACCGAGGCGGGCAGGACCGGGCGCCATTTTTTCCACGACTGACGGGAGCACCGCATGGCCGCAGTTTCACTCAAGGCACACTACGACGGTGAGCGGATTCAACTCGATGAACCGTTCCAGATTCCCGCGAACAGCCAGCTGATCGTGACTGTGATCCCGAAGGAAGAAACGCTCGAACAGTGGCGCGATGAATGGTTTCAATTCGCCGCACAGGGTCTGGCCCGCGCATACGGCCCGGACGAGCCGGAATACACCGATGCCGACTGCATTCCGTGAAAGCCGGTAACATTCGCCTGTCGCCGCTCCGGCAAGCCGACGGTCAGATTAAGACACGCCCGGTTCTTCTTCTGCGCATCGCGCCGCCCTCCGGCGATTTCATCGCGTGTGGCTTGAGCACGCAGCTCCAGCAGGAAGTGCCGGGCTTCGAAGAAATCATCGGTCCGGACGACGCGGATTTCGCAACCGCCAGACTCAAGCATGTGTCGCTGATCCGGCTGGCATTTCTCGGATCGGTTCCAGTGCATGAACTTCGTGGCCGAGTCGGTGCCATCAGTGACAGCCGGCTTCATCGCTTGCTCACCAAACTCTCCGACTTCCTGCGCCCGAGCTGACCGCCTCTCAACTCTCCACTTTCAACTCTCCACTTTCCCATGCCACTCATCGAATACCGCGACGCACTCAATCAGGCCTTTGACGAAGAACTTGCCCGCGACCCGAACGTCGTCCTCATGGGCGAGGAAGTCGCCGAGTACGACGGCGCATACAAAGTCACCAAGGGCCTCTGGAAAAAATGGGGCAGCAAGCGCGTCGTGGACACGCCCATCTCCGAGGCCGGCTTCATCGGCATGGGCGTAGGCGCGTCCATGCTCGGCATCCGTCCGGTGATGGAGCTGATGTTCTGGAGCTTCGCCACCGTCGCGTGGGATCAGATCATCAACAACGCCGCGCAAGTCCGCTACATGAGCGGCGGCCTCATCAATTGCCCCATCGTCATCCGCGGTCCCGCGAACGGCGGCACGAACGTTGGCGCGACGCACTCGCACAACCACGAAAGCTTCCTCGCAAACGTCCCCGGCCTGAAAGTCGTCTGCCCCGCCACCGCCTACGACGCAAAGGGCCTCATGAAGACCGCCATTCGCGACAACGACCCCGTGATGTTCATGGAGAACACGCTCCTCTACGGCGAAAAATGGGAAGTGCCCGAGGAGGAATATCTCATCCCGCTCGGCAAAGCCGACATCAAGCGCGAGGGCACCGACATCACGCTCATCGCGCACGGCCGCGCCGCGCTCACCGCCTGCACCGCCGCCGACATCCTAGCCGCCGAGCATAACATCTTCGCCGAAGTCGTGGACCTGCGCAGTATCCGCCCGCTCGATGAAGAAACGATTTTGGAAAGTGTCCGCAAGACGCACCGCGCGATCTACATCGAGGAAGCAAAACCGTTCTGCGGCGTCGGTGCGCAGATCAGTTCGATGATCATGGAAAAGATTTTTGACGAACTCGACGCCCCCGTGCTCCGCATCACGAGCATTGATGCCCCAGCGATCTACTCGCCCGAGTTGGAAAAGCGCCAGCTCCCGCGCCCGCTCGACATCGTCGAGAAGGTGCTGAGCATCTGCTAATGGAGCGCCGACGACCCGTCGGCACAGCGGTGCGGCGTACGCTTGCACCAGGATAGGATATGGCGGTGCGCGAGTCCTAGACGCACGCGTTTTTCCCACGCCAAGGACCGACGAGTCGTCGGTTCCACATTACGCCTCCGCCTTGAACGTCCCCGTGCCGACAAGCCGTTCGAAGATCGGCGAGGCCATGAGCGTCGTGATCACCGCCATGATCACCAGCGTTGCAAAAAGTCCCTCGGAAATGATCCCGCGCTGGAGGCCGATGTTGATGATGATCAGCTCCATCAGCCCGCGCGCATTCATCAGCACGCCGATGCCGAGCGCCTCGCGGTTTGAGATGCCAGTGGCGCGAGCGGCGAGCCAGCAGGCGACACCTTTGCCGACGATCGCGGCGACGAGCACCGCGCCGCACATGAGCCACAGGAAGCCCGAATTCAGCAGGCCGATGCGCGTATTCAGCCCCGAGTACGTGAAGAAAAGCGGCAGCAGCAGCGCGACTGCGAGCGGCTGGATGCGCGCGACGAGATCGCGCGTGAACACCCCGCGCGGGATCGCCGCGCCCATGAGGAACGCGCCGAACACCGCGTGCAGCCCGATGAGATCCGTGAACCACGCGCCGAGCGACATCAGCGCGAGCCCGATCACGAGCCCGGCTTCCGTGAGTTCGCCATCGCGCTGCATCCGCGACTGCACGCGCGCGAGCAGCGGCTTCACGATGAACATGCAGAAAACCAGATAGCAGATGCCACCGCCGACGTTCACGAGCGCGTGCGAGACGTTGTCATCGAAGCTCGCGAGCACCACGGCCAGCAGGCACCACGCGGCAGCATCATCAATCGCACCCGCACCGATCGCCACAGTGCCCATCGTCGTGCCGGCGAGTTTTTTGAAATGGATGATCCGCGCCAGCATCGGGAAAGCCGTGATGCACATGGACGCGCCTAGAAAAAGCATCGCTTCCGTGAGTGAGGTCTTCTTCGGAAAAAGCTCCGTGTAGTGGAAGAACACCCAACCGAGCGCGCCGCCGAGCACGAACGGCGCAGCCATTCCCGCGACCGAAACTGCGACGGAGCTTTTCAGCCGCTTGCCGATGATGTCCGTCCGAAATTCCATCCCGACGATGAACATGTAGAGCGCGAGCCCGAGCTGCGATGCGGGGTAAAGGTAGCTTTGCGTGTCGCGCGCGTGCTGCGTCTTGTCCCACGGGAAAAGCCATTGCTGCCAATCCGGCGCGAGCAGCCCGAAGAGCGACGGCCCGAGCAGCACGCCCGCAATCATCTCCGCGACGACCTGCGGCTGGCCGAAGCGCACGGCAATGGCTCCGACAATCCGGCAGAACAGGAGAATGACTGCGAGTTGCAGGAAAAAGTGAACGGCGAGCTGGAGATTGTTCATCGGCGACACGCCGGAACGCATGGCATGTCGTTCCGGCAATCTCACAGGCTGGCATGGCGCGACTGATACCTGAAATCCAATCTTGCGATAGCCGTCATGCCAGTGCGGTATCAGCTCATGGAACTCCGCCACCTCCGCTATTTCCAGGCCGTCGCCGAGGAACTGAGCTTTTCCAAGGCCGCGCGCCGACTGCACATCGCACAGCCTGCGCTGAGCCGCGCGGTGAAGGAACTCGAGGAAGACATTGGCGCCGTGCTCATGCTGCGCAACCGCCGCGCCGTCTCGCTCACCGAGGCCGGCGCGGTGCTGCTGCACGAGATCGGCATCCTCTTTCAGCGCGTGGACGATGCGGTGAAGCGCGTGCAGCGAACCTCGAACGGCGAGGAGGGCGAGTTGCGCGTCGGCTATATCGGGCCGCCGACGCAGGCGTTCCTTGGCAGGCTGCTCGCGGAATTCCGCAAGCGCTACCCGCGCGTCTCGGTGATCCTCGAGGAGCGCACGCCCGAGCGCGTGTGGGAGATGGTCGCCCGCGGACGGCTTGAGATCGGACTCACGCGCCCCGTGCTCGCGCAGCATGCGCATGGCCTACACACCACTGTGCTGCGTCGTGAGCCATTCCACGTCGTGCTGCCCGCCGCTCATCCGCTCGCAAAAAAGCCCGCCGTGCCGTGGCGCGCACTCGCCGGCGAGCCGCTCGTAATCCTCGCACGGCGCGAAGGCGTGGGGCTGCACGATGCGATCCTCACCGCATGTCAGCGCGCGAAATTCACTCCACGGCTGGTACACACGCCAAGCGTCATCCACACCGTGCTCAGCTATGTGGAATGCGGTGCGGGCATCGGCATCATCCCGGATAGCATCGCCGCGCTCGGAGCAGGAGGGCCGCTCATTTTCCGCCCGCTCGTGCCGACGCAGGCGATCGAACTCGTGATGGTCTGGGCCAGCGCATGCACTTCGCCCGCGGCACTCGCATTTCGCACCCTTGTTGCGGAGTGGCAGAAAAGCAGGAAGCTCTGGCCGAAATGACCACCGGGTATCTTCAGCCGATCGACTGCCACGTTCACATCGTCGGCAATGGAAAATCCGGCAGCGGGTGCTGGCTGCGTCTCGGCGCGACGTGGTGGCAGAAGCCGCTGGCGAATCACATGCTCCGGCACATCGGCCTCGGCGCTTCGTCGCTGCACGCGGACGATTTTGACGAGCGCTACGTCGCGCATCTGCTGCGGCTCGTGCGCGAATCCTCGCTCGGCGCGATCGTCATCCTCGCGCAGGACGAGGTCTTTCACCCCGATGGATCGAAGATGGAAGCCACTGGCTCCTTCCATGTGCCGAACGAATACGTGCTGCGCCTCGCCCGCGAGCACCGAGAATTTTTGCCGGCAGTGAGCATCCATCCCGCGCGGCCCGATGCGCTCGAAGAGCTGGATCGCTGCATCGCCGCGGGCGCAGCGGTGCTAAAGCTCCTGCCGAACTGCCACAACGTGGACTGCAACGACACGCGCTATCGGAAGTTCTGGGAGCGAATGGCGGAGGCTCGCCTGCCACTGCTCGCGCACACCGGCGGCGAGCACACCGTGCAGGTCATCAATGCGGCGTACTCCGACCCGCGCGTGCTCACGCTTCCGCTCGAATGCGGCGTGAATGTGATCGCTGCACACGCGGCCACGAAGAGCGGCCTCGGCGATCCGTGCTATTTTTCCGTCTTCGCCGGGATGCTGGAAAAATGGCCGAATCTACACGGCGACACGAGCGCTTGGAATGTCCCGCTCCGCGGCCGCCACACGAGGCGATGCATCGGGAAAAGTGCGGGGCTGCTCGGCGAGCGCCTGCTGCACGGCAGCGATTTCCCAGTGCCGTGCTCTGGACTGTGGGCGATGCTGCACCGGTTCATTTCGATCTCAGACTATCTCCGCTGCCGGAAGATCACGAATGTCCTGGAGCGCGACTACCAGTTGAAGATCGCGAAGGGTTTTTGCCCAGAGCACTTCACACGAGTCCACAGGCTCCTGCGATCGTAGCCGCCGACTGGCGAGGACGGGTACTACTTTAAGGCGGAGCGCAGGACAAGAATGGCCTGCCCCCTTCCGTCGGAGCCTAATATGTAGATTGTATCGCGAAGAGAAAGAGCTGTCGCACACTTAAGATGCCACATCACGTGGTGTTCCCACGGCTTGCGTTCGCATGGCTTGCGTTCGCCTTTCGGATTCCACATCTTAGAGGCTTGGCCAAGGGCCGGTTGCAATGATTCCCCGGTTGAAACTCATACTCCCCTCGCTGTTTCTCGCGCTCGCGTATTTTACCACCGGGCGGCTCGGGCTCATGCTCCCGGCTTTCGGATCCACGATCACGCTCATCTGGATGCCGACGGGAATCGCGGTCGCCGCTTTGTTTCGGTACGGCTACGGATGCTGGCCGGGGATCGCGCTCGGTGCGGTCGCGGTGAATATGGCCGTCGGCGTGCCTCTTCCTGCCACACTGGGCATGGCGGCGGGAAATACGTGCGGCACGGTGCTGGCGGTGTGGGCGCTGCGGCGCGTCGGCTTTCATCCGGCTTTCGATCGCCCGCGGGACATCCTTTTTCTCGCTGTGACGGCATTCTTCGGGATGGTCATCTGCGCGAGTGTCGGCGTCACCTCGCTCACCCTGTCCGGCGCATTGCGGGCCGGGCACCTCGCCGCTTGGCTGACGTGGTGGGCGGGCGACGCGATGGGCGTGATCATCGCCGCGCCGCTGGTATTCGCGATCACGCGCAAGGAAGCGGCTGCGATCCTTTTGCGCCGCGCGGAATTCGTCGTCTGGGTGTGCCTCACGGCTCTGGCGGCGTGGGGCGTGTTTGTCCTGAACCGGGGCTCCGACGGCCAGGCCTGGGCGCTGGCGTTTGTGCCGCTGCCGATGGTGTCCTGGGCGGCGCTGCGCTACGGGCCGATCGGCACCTCGGTCGCGCTCATCGTGATCTCGGTGATCGCGGCTTTCGGCACGGCGACCGGGCACGGCCCCTTTTACCGGTCGCAGCCGATCGAGGGTGTGGTGGTGCTGTGGGTTTACATGGCCACCTCGGCCACGCTCGGCTGGGTGATCACCGCGGTGCATGCGGCGCGTGTCCAGGCCACGGGCGTCCAGGAGCTCTTCGAGCGGGCGCTCAGCGACGTGTCGCTCGGGGTGCTCCTCTCGGGGCTCGACCGGCGCATCACGTATGCGAATCAGGGCTTCACGCGGCTCACCGGCTACACGGAGGCGGAGTTGTTGGGAAAAAGTTGCGCGCTTCTCCAGGGTCCGGAGACCACTCCGGGCACGGGAGAAAAGCTGAAGGCCGCGGTGCATGGCGACGGCTTCTTCGATGGCGAGATCCTGAACTATCGCAAGGACGGGACGACTTTCTGGAATGCGTTGCTCATTTCTCCAGTCCACGACGAGCGCGGCGTGACGACCGGTTTCCTCGGCATCCAGCGCGACATCACCAAACGCAAAAAGGCGGAACTCGCGCTGCACCAAAGCGAGGAGCATCTGCGCCAGATTATCGAGATCGAGCCGGAGTGCGTAAAGATCCTGTCACCGGAAGGCACGCTGCTCGAGATGAACCCCGCGGGGCTGGCGATGATCGAAGCCACTTCGCTGGAGCAGGTGCGCGGCTGCCTCCTCGGCGACCTCATCGTGCCCGAGCACCGCGCCGACTTTGCGGAGATGCACGAGCGCGCGATGGCCGGCGGCACGGGGCGCTGCGAGTTTGCGATCAAGACGCTGAAGGGCACGCCACGCTGGCTGGAGACGCACGCGGTGCCCTATCGCAATGGGCAGCGCGAGATCGTCGGCGTGCTCGGCATCACCCGCGATGTGACGGAGCGGAAGGTAGCCGCCACAGAACTGGAGCGCAGCCTCGCGACGCTGCAGCTCTTCATCGACACCGTGCCGGCCTACATCTCTTTTGTAGATACGGACGAGCGGTACGCGCTGGTGAACCGGGGCTATGAGGAATACTTCGGCCAGCCAGCAAGCCAGATCGTCGGCCAACGGGTGTGCGACGTGCAGCCGCCCGCCGCCTACGCGGAGATACAGCCACACGTCCGCTCGGCGCTCGGCGGACAGACCGTCCGCTACCAGTCCAATCGGACGGGCCCCACCGGAAAGTCGTACTGGCTCGACGTGCAGTATGTGCCGCGGCGCGGCGAAGGTGGCGCGGTCACGGGGTTCTTCGTGCTGGTCTTCGACATCACGGTGAACAAGCAGGCCGAACTGCGCCTGCAGGAAAGCGAATCGCGCTTCCGCCTGATTATCGAAAATGCACCGGAAGCCATCATGCTCCTCGATGTCGCGAGTGGCCGGTTGGTCCAAGTCAATGCCGCTGCGGAAAGGCTCTTCAAGCGGACCGCAGTCGAGCTTGCTCTCATCGGGCCCGGCGAACTGAGCCCGGCCACGCAGCCGGACGGGCGGGCCTCCGCTGAAAAGGCGGCGGAGTACGTCTCCCGTGCGCTCGCCGGCGAGACCCCGCTATTCGAGTGGATGCACCGCGATGCGGAAGGCCGCGACATTCCCTGCGAAGTGCGCCTGCTCCGGATCGAGATCGAAGGACGCGTGGTGTTGCGCGGCAGCACCACCGACATCACCGAGCGCAAGACGGCGGAGGAAGCGCTGCGCGAACACGAAGAGCGGCTGCGCGCGGCCATGGCCGCCTCCGGTGCCGGGACCTTCCGCTGGGATATCCGGTCCAATGAACTCAACTGTGATGAGGCGCTCGACGCACTCTTCGGGCTGCGTCCTCAGGAGACGATCCGCTCGTTGGAAAACTTCATCGCCACGGTGCATCCCGACGATCGCGCGGGTACCCTCGAACGGTGTGAGCGATGCGCCCAGGACGGTGCGGATTTCGCCATGGAATTCCGCGTCATCTGGCCCGATCGCAGCGTCCACTGGCTCGATGACCGCGGGAAGGTCTTCTTCGACGCCGCAGGCCTGCCGAGCCACATGACCGACGCCTGTGTGGACATCACCGAGCGCAAGCGCGCCGAGGACGAACGCGAGCAGCTCGACCGCAAGGTGCAGGAAACGCAGAAGCTCGAAAGCCTCGGCGTGCTCGCCGGCGGCATCGCGCATGATTTCAACAACCTGCTCACCACGATCCTCGGCAACGCGAGCCTGGCTGAGATGGAGTTGCCCCCCGGATCGCCGACGCAGGAATGCCTGACGCAGATCACCGAGGCGTCGCTGCGCGCGGCGGATCTGTGCAAGCAGATGCTCGCGTATTCCGGGCGCGGGCGCTTCGTGGTGCAGAAGATCGATCTCGGCGAACTCGTGGAACAGACCGCGCAGATGCTGCAGATCTCGATCAGCAAAAAAGCCGTGCTGCGTTTCCGGTTGGAAAAAGGCATGCCGCCGGTCGAGGTGGATGCCACGCAGATCCGGCAGGTCATCATGAACCTCGTCATCAACGCCTCCGAGGCCATCGGCGACAAGAGCGGCGTGATCAGCCTCTCGACCGGCCTCACCCGCGTGGATCGCGCCTACTTTGCGGGCACGCTCATGGATCCCGATCTGCCCGAGGGCGAATACGTTTTTCTCGAAGTCTCCGACAGCGGCTCCGGCATGAGCGCCGAGACGCAGGCGAAGATCTTCGATCCGTTTTTCACCACGAAATTCACCGGGCGCGGGCTCGGGCTCGCCGCCGTGCTCGGCATCGTGCGCGGGCACAAGGGAGCGATGAAAGTGTATTCCGAAGTGGGCCGCGGCACCACCTTCAAGCTGCTCTTCCCCGCGGCCTCAGGGGTCGGCGAAATCTCCGTGTCCAGGCCGCCTGCGGCCGAAGCATGGCGCAGCGAGGGCACCGTGCTCGTGGTGGATGACGAGGAGACCATGCGCAGCACGGTGGCGCGCATGTTGCGCCATTTTGGGATCGAGCCCGTGCTGGTGTCGGATGGCCGTGAAGCGGTGGAGGTTTTCCGAGCCGACCCGAAGCGATTTGCGCTCGTGCTGCTGGATCTGACGATGCCGCACATGGACGGGGAGCAGACCTTCACCGAACTGCGCCGGATTCTTCCCGCCGTGCGGGTGGTGCTCATGAGCGGCTTCAATGCGCAGGAGGCGATGGTGCGCTTCACCGGGAAAGGGCTGGCCAGCTTCCTGCAAAAGCCCTTCAGGTTTGAGGCCCTGCGCAGTGTTCTTCAGAGCGTGATGGGTTGATTTCGAGGTCTCAAATTTGTACTCGCCAGCGAGATTATATTTTCCATATTTACTGAATGCCATTGTTCCTTTTTGAGCCTGATCGCGGGGCTTCGTTGCGTGCGTTTGGCGCGCTCGCACTGGCTGTCATTTTTTACCTCGCGAATTGAACTGGCGTGGGACTGTGGTGGCGAAATCCAATCGCCAGCCTAAGAAGTAAAAGGGTCGCCCGTCATAAGATTGCCACAGGCTGATGGTTGAAAATCTTAAGTTTGTATCCAGAATCCAATTCCAGATGAAAGTAATGCGTCTCATTCCCTTTGCCTTTGCGCTCGCTGCTCCGTTCTGCATGGCGCAACTGCCACCGTCGATCCTCCAACCCGGAAAGCCCGCCGTGCCTGTGGTCCCGGCAGCACCCGCAGCCGAGTCTCCCGAGGCGACGCCTGGGAGCTCCGAGCCAAACGCGCTGAGCCCCGAGGAAATCAAACGGGGCTGGAAGCTGCTCTTCGATGGCAAGCGCCTCCTCGGCATGCGCGGTCTGCAAAAGGCGGACCCGCTCGCCGCCGGCTGGAAGATTCAAGACGGGGAACTCTACCTGCCCAAAGACGTAAAGGACATGGAGCGCATGACGGGCGGCGACCTCGTCACGGTGGATTTCTTCACGGACTTCGATTTCCGTTTCGAGTGCAAAATGTCGGCGTCCGCAAACACAGGCGTGCGCTACATGCTGGTCGAGATCTTCGGGCAGGTGCCCGTCGGGATCGAATATCAGATCATCGACGACACGCATAACAGCATCGGTCTCAAGGGCGGCAAGCTGCGCCGCACCGGGGCGCTGGATAACATTTTCCCCGTCGGGGAAAACGCAAGGCTCCGTGTGGGCGATCCGCTGAACAAGACGGGCGATCCGTGGAATGAAGGCCGCATCCTCGTGCAGGGCACCCACGTCGAGCACTGGCTGAACGGCGAGAAAGTGCTGGAGTTTGAACTCGGGCCGAAGATCAGGCAGACCGCCCTGGCGAACCGGGCGCAGTTCAAGCCGAATGACCTCATGCGTGAGGTCCTCCCGCCGACCTATGGAATGAAGAGCCGCACGCGCATTGCCGTCGTGGATCAGGGCTACGAGGTTTCCTTCCGAAATCTGAAGGTGCTCGCGCTGCCTCCGCAGGCGATGATCTTGCCGGCCGGTACCGCAGTGCGCCCGGCTGGCAATTTCCCGAATCCGCTCCTGCTCCCGCGCACGAAGTAGCCGGGCGTCGTCCGCTACTTGCCGATCGAAATGAGCTGCGTGGAGGTGCGGACGTAGAGGTGCCCGCCGCTCACCGCTGGCGTGGCGTGGCTGTTCCTCTCGTTCAGCGGGAAACGCTGGATGAGCTTGAACTTATCCGCCGCCGCGATGGAGACGAGTTCGCCGGCGCGCGTGAGATTGTAGATGCGCCCGCCTTTTCCGCCGATGCAGATCGGGCTGGAATAGTAAGGCCCCTCGACCCGCTCGCTCCAGAGCTGCTCGCCATCCGAGGAGCGTGTGCAGGTCACCGTGCCGTTCTCTTTCCACAGGAAAAGCAGATCGCCCACGACGATGGGCGTCGGCACGTAGCCGCCGATGCGGACGATGTCGTAAGCCTTCGCTGGCTGCTTCGTCGCCGCGCCTTTGATCACCTGGATTTCGCTCGCGGCCTGTCCCTGTCCGCACTGTGCCACGATCATGCCTTCGCTCGTGAGCACGGGTGAGGCGACGGTGCGGAGTTTGAAAATGTCCGGCATGCTCCAGAGGCTCTTGCCCGTCGCGGGCTCGAGGCCGAGCAGGCCATTGTCCGTGCTCAGGCTCACGAGCTGCAGGCCGTCCTTGCCAGCGAGAAAGCACGGCGTCGCGATGGAATGCTGACCGCCTTTGATTTCGTTTTTCCAAAGCTGCTTGCCGCTCGCCGCATCCCACGCGGCGATGAACGATCCCGGTTCGTCCTGGCTGCTTTGCAAAATCACCTCGCCCTTTTCCACGATGGGCGACGCGCCCGCGCCGTGCTGCGAAATGAACGGCCCGAGATCCGCTGACCAGAGCGGCTTCCCATCGGCCTGCGCGAGTGCGATGAGCTGGCTTTTGTCCGGTCCGGCGATCCACACGAAGACGCGCTCGGCATCCACCGTGCAGGATGGGCTCGCGAAGCTGTTGTCCGCGTGCTTGCGATACACGCCAGTCGCGTATTCGCGCTGCCATTGGATTTTTCCATCCTTTGCGCCGACGCAGACGATGACGCGCTTCGCCTCCGCATCCGCGCTGCCATCGGGCGTCGCGGTGACGAAAATCCGATCACCCCACACGACCGGCGATGAGTGCCCCGTGCCGGGCAGCTTGCAGCGCCAGTTGATGTCCTTTTCCGCAAGCTGATCCGGGAGTTTTGCATTCGCGATCCCCGAGCCGTTCGGACCGCGGAAGCGCGTCCATTCCTGCGCGCCTGCGCTGAAAGTGAGAGCGATGAGTGCGGCCGGGACGATGCTGCGGAGGAGGGGAATGCGCGTGTGCATAGTTCGCCGTTAGGCACGCCCGCCCGGCGAGTCAAGCCGCCTGCGCGGCACACGCGTTGCCTTTCAAAATTTCCTCCAACCGCGTTCCGTCCGCTTGACTGCCACCGTCCCGTCAATAGCGTGCGCCATGCTCCCGCAGCGCGATTCGATATTGTCGCTCCTTGCCGATGAGGATTCGGACACTGCGGCCCTTGTACAGAGCCAGCTCGTCGCGCGGGGTCCCGAGATGCTTGAGGATTTGCGAGAGCTCCTGCCGGCCGCCAGTGGTCGGGCTGAGCGCAGGCTGAAGGAGACCATCGCGCAAATCGCGGGCGATGTGGCGGAGCAGAAATTCGGAAGACTTTGCGCAAATTTTCCAGAGGACGGCGGCATCGAGGACGCCGCATGGCAGCTCGCCTCGGTGGTCGCGCCGGGCGAGGATTTCGACGATCTAAAGCGCCAGCTTGATCAATGGGGCGCGGCGCTCCAGAGGCGGCTCATCGGCAAGGACACCGTGATCCAGCAATGCAACACGATGGCCGCCTTCATGGGTGCCGAGCTGGGTTTCAAAGGAAACGAGGACGACTACTATGCGGAGGAAAATTCGCTGCTGCCGCGAGTGATCGAGAACCGCCGGGGGAACCCAATTTCGCTATGCATCGTGTACATCGCAGTTGGGCGTCGCGCCGGGCTGCACGTGCAGGGCGTCGGCCTGCCGGGGCATTTCGTGGTACGAGTCGGTGGCGTATTTTTCGATCCGTTCCACGGCGGTCGGAGACTGCAGCTTACGGATTGCCAGAAGCTCCTCGAGAGCCAGAGCCTCGAACTTCAGCCGCACCATCTGCAGCCGTGCAAACCTCGCGTGATGCTCGCGCGCATCCTGAACAATCTCCTGCACGCGGCTGAAACAGGCGACCCGACGCTCGGGGAAAAACTGAACGGCTGGCTGCAGGCGCTCCAGCGCGCGACGGTCTGAAAAAATTGGCGGATCTACGATCTCGCCTGCATTGCCGGCACCGCTCCGGCTGTTTTCAAAAGATGGGATTATTCGTGTTCATTCGTGTCCATTCGTGGTTTCGATAGCGTCCTCATCTTTATGCGAGTCGAAGTCATCAATACTGGCACCGAGCTCATGCTCGGCGGCACCGTGAACACGCACCTCGCTTTCATCGCGCGCGAGCTTTTCCCGCTCGGCCTGCGCGTGCAGCGGCAGGTGACCGTGCCGGACGGCGATGCGATCCGCGATGCGGTGCGCGATACGTTTGGAAAAGCGGATATCGTGCTCGTGACCGGCGGCCTCGGCCCGACGACGGATGACATCACGCGGGACATCGTCGCGGAATTGCTCGGCATGAAGCTCGAACATGACGAGGAAATCTGGATCGCAATCCAGGAACGCTTTGCGCGACGCGCATTGAAGCTGAGCGAACGCGTGAAGCTCCAGGCGCTGCGCCCACATGAGGCGACCGTGCTGTGGAATCCACACGGCACAGCACCGGGACTGCACTTTCCCGCAATCGCGGAAAAGGGAACGCCGCACATTTTCCTGCTCCCCGGCCCGCCGCGCGAACTGAAGCCGATGGTGCGCGAGAAGCTCGTGCCGATCCTCGCGAGGCTGCTGCCCGCGGGTGCAGTGCACGAGTGGCGCAACTTCCGCGTGCTCGGCCTCGGCGAGTCGCTCGTCGAGGAAAAGGTCGGCGAGGAGTTGCTCGCGATGGGACTCGAAGTCGGCTACTGCGCGCGCCCCGGCGAGGTGGACGTGCGGCTCATCGGCACCACCGCCGTACTCGATCGCGCCGAGGTGCTCGTGCGCGAGCGGCTGGGAAAATGGATCTTCACGAGCGACGAACGCGAGCTGCCGAATGTGGTCGTCGAGAAACTCACCGCACTCGGAAAAACCATCGCAACCGCGGAAAGTTGCACCGGCGGTTTCATCGCGAATCAGCTCACAAATGTCTCCGGCTCATCGAAGGTCTTCCTCGCGGGCTTCGTCACGTACGCAAACGATGCAAAGACCGCCGCGCTCGGCGTGGATGCATCGCTGATCGCGCAGCACGGCGCAGTGAGCGATCCGGTCGCGCAACAGATGGCCGAAGGCGCACTGAAAAAGTCCGGCGCAAATTTTGCAATCGCGACCACCGGCATCGCCGGGCCGGACGGCGGCACGCCGGAAAAACCGGTCGGCACTGTCGTCGTCGCGCTCGCAGTGCGCGATGGAACGACACTCGTGCAACACCATCGTTTCCCGACGGACCGGGAGACGTTCAAGAATCTCGTCTCGCAGACTGCGCTCGATCTTCTGCTCCGCCAGCTCGACGGACGCGACACTGCTGCGGCAGAGAATTTTTCGCCCGGCGACGGCGGTTGTGGCGGGCGGCCTTGAATGGAGCGCCGTCCGTCCCGGCGGCCAAATCATGCGCCGCAGGCCTAACCTTTTCTTCGGAGCCTGGGTGAAGTCAGGCGCATGTCGGGAAGAGTGACGCTGCGCGTGGTGTCGTCCTGGCCGGCGGGACGCGCGGCGCTCCACGCGCGCCCGAACACTTAGCCCCCCGTGCTCGCTGCTTCGAGTCGGACGGCGAGGTCCGCCTGCTGGAGTGAGGTGAGCATTTCGCCGAGATCGCCTTCCATGAAGCGATCCAGATTGTAGAGCGTGAGTTCGATGCGGTGATCCGTCACGCGGTTCTGCGGGTAATTGTAGGTGCGGATTTTTTCCGAGCGGTCGCCGCTGCCGATCTGGCTCTTGCGGTGCGCCGCGTATTTTTCCGCCTCCTCGCGCTGCTTCCTTTCGAGGAGCCGCGAGCGAAGAATCGTCAGCGCCTTCTCCTTGTTTTTCTGCTGCGAGCGCCCGTCCTGACAGCGGACGATCGTGCCGGTCGGGATGTGCATCACCTGCACGGCGGAATCGGTCGTGTTCACGCCTTGTCCACCGGGGCCGCCGGAGCGGCAGACTTCGATGCGCAGGTCGTCAGGCTTGAGTTCAAAGTCCACCTCCTCGGCCTCGGGCAGCACGGCGACCGTCGCGACGCTCGTGTGGATGCGCCCCTGCGCCTCCGTCTGCGGCACGCGCTGCACGCGATGGACGCCGCTCTCGAAGCGCAGCTTCCGGAAGACGTTTTCGCCGCTCACCTTGAAAATGATTTCCTTGTAGCCGCCGAGTTCGCTCGGAGAGGACTCGAGCGGCTCGATTTTCAACCCGATGACTTCCGCGTATCGCGAATACATCCGGTGTAGGTCAGCCGCAAAGAGCGCGGCCTCGTCACCACCGGTGCCGGCGCGGATTTCCATGATCGCGTCGCGATCATCATTCGGATCCGGCGGCAGCAGGGAAAATTGCACGTCACGCTGCAATTTTTCTGCGCGCGTTTCCAAATCGGGCAATTCCGCGCGCGCCATCTCGCCGAGTTCGTCATTCGCCTTCGCGAGTTCGCGACTTTCGTTGAGTTCGCGATCCACCTTTTGAAACTCCTCCCAGAGCGCGAGCGACTCCTTCAGCCGGCTGTGTTCGCGGAGGATTTCCTGCGCCTTCTTCGGATTGTCGTACAGTCCCGGCGCTGCCACGGCAGTCTCCACCTCGGCGAAGCGGTCGCGTTTGCGATCCATCAGCGGCGTGAAGTCCATGGCGTTTGTATCGTGGAAAAAAACGAAACGGTGGAGCCGCGCGTGGCGCCTCCACCGTTGCGAAAATCAGGATGTGCGGAGCTAGGCCTTGGAGACCTTTTTCCGGCGAAGCTCGGTGCCGCCGAAGCGCTTCGTGAACTTCTCGATGCGGCCTGCGGTATCGACGAACTTCTGTTCGCCGGTGAAGAACGGGTGGCACTTCGCACAGATGCCGACCTGAAGCGCCTTGCGCGTCGAGCGGGTGTGGATTACGGCCCCGCACGCGCAGGAAATGGTGGTTTCGGTGTAGTCGGGATGGATTTCGGCTTTCATGGCTTTTTGCGGAAAATGGGGCGTGCAAAGTAGCGGCGCTTCGGCTTTGTGCAAACAAAAAGTCCGACCATTCATGACCGCCCGCGAAAACAGCAACCCAATCCTAGCCGCATGGCGCAGCGTGCTCGCACGGTGGAGCGATGGGCCGGCAGTCCTTTCGCCGGATGGCACGGTTGTGCGGACTTTCGCCAGGATGGAAGCGGAAGCGCGCGAGATGGAGGCGGCATTGGAACGGCTGCAGACCGGTGCTGCGGTCGGCATGCAGTTTGGAAATGACGCGCGCTTTCCTGCGCTGCTGCTCGCGCTGTGGCGGCGCGGGTTAGTGCCCGTGCCGCTCGACAAATCAATGGGCAGAGACGCCATCGCCTCGGCACTCGGTGTGTGTGGCGCGGCGGCGCTCGTGACTCCGAATCTCCGCGAAGGGATCGCTGTCGAACGGCTCAGCAATGCGCGCTCGATGGACGCGGATTTTCTGAAGCTCACCTCGGGCACGAGCGGTGCGCCGCGGGCGATCCGGTTCCGCGCGGCGCAACTGCTCGCGGATTGCCACGCGGTCTGTGACACGATGGGCATCGGTGCGGGCGACGTGAATTTCGGCGTCATCCCGTGGTCGCACAGCTACGGCTTCAGCAATTTGGTCACACCATTGCTTTGCCGCGGCGTGAGCGTGGTCACGAGCGACGAACGTCTGCCGCGCGCGCTGCTCGACGGGCTCGCAAGGACTGGCGCGACAGTGTTCCCCGGACTGCCGGTGCTTTTTCAAAAACTCGCGGAACTCGACTGCGCGCCTCTGCCAAAACTGCGGCTGTGCATCAGCGCGGGCGCTCCGCTTGCCGCGGCGACGGCGACGGCTTTTCGCGCGCGGTTCGGGGTGAAAATTCACGGCTTCTACGGGAGTAGTGAATGCGGTGGAATCGCGTACGATGCGAGCGAAACCGATGTGCCCGAGGGCTGCGTCGGCGAGCCGATGCGCGGCGTGAGGCTCGTTCACGATGAGGAGACCAGGCGCGTGGAAGTGCATGGCTCCGCCGTCGGCGAAGGATATTTTCCCGAACCGGATGAAGGCGCGCTCGGCGGCGGGTGCTTCGTGCCGGGCGATCTCGTGCAGCGGACGCCGCATGGCTTCGTGCTCGCGGGGCGGGTGAGCGATTTCATCAATGTCGCCGGGCGAAAGCTGAACCCGGCGGAGATAGAAACACGGCTGCGCGAAGTCGCCGGAGTGCGCGATGTGATGGTGTTCGGTGTGGCCAGTGCATTGCGCGGCGAAGAACCGGTGGCGTGTGTAGTAGGCGACGTGAATGCAGCCGGGCTGCGGCAATTTTGCGCGGCGAATCTTGCAGCGTGGCAAGCGCCGCGGGATTTCTGGATCGTGGACGCGCTGCCGATCAATGAGCGCGGAAAGCTGAGTCGGCGCGTGCTCGCAGAGGCGTATCGGGCGCGGAGCGGAGCGCCGTCCGTCCCGGCGGCCACGTCCATGCGCCGCAGGCCTGATCCTTCTTCCGACTCCGGCGCGCCTCCGCAAACACGCGGGGAGAAGTGACGCTGCGCGTGGTGTCGCCGTGGCCGCCGAGACGGACGGCGCTCCATGCTCGTCACGCGCCGCGCAATTTTCCCAAATAATACGTGTAAGTAGTAATTGACTTCGGACACTCCGAATCCTACCAACCCGTCCACGCTGCGAAAACCCCGCGCCTTTCTGCTCCCATGAAAATCCGCCTCGCCCCTTCACTCGCCCTCGCCGTCGCCACCACGCTCTGTGCTTCGCACGCCGCCAAAAAGCCGGTCAAGGACCAGCCCGCCGCAGAAGCCGCTCCTGTAAAATCCGGACCGGTCACCGGCTGGCTCGCGTGGCGTGGGCCCTCGCAGAATGGCACTTCGCCCGAGACGGGATTGCCGGAGAAAGTGGACGCGAAGGCTCCGCTTTGGACCGCGGATTTTCCGGGACAAAGCACGGCGGTGATCGCGAATGGACGGCTCTACATCAATGGCTACACGGGCGAGGGCGCGGACTTGCGTGAGGGCACGACGTGCTTCGATGCGGAGACGGGCAAGGTGATCTGGCAGCACTTCCAAAATGATTTTCTGAGCGACACGATCTATCTGCGCTACTCGACTTCATCGCCGACGATCGATCCGGAGACGGGCAATGTTTTTGTGCAAGCCACGCAGGGCGTGCTCACGTGCTTCACGCCGGATGGGAAAATTGTGTGGCAGCATTCGATGATGGAGGAATTCGGGCGGCTCACATTTCCGAATTCGCGCACATGCACACCGGCGATCGATCGCGAGCTCGTCATGGTGCGTGGCGTCACGAGCGGCTGGGGCGCGAACGGCCCTGCGGGCGACCGCATGTTTGCCTTCGACAAAAAGACCGGCGAACTCGTGTGGCTCGCATCACCCGCGGATCGGCCGCAGGACAATACTTTCTCGCAGCCGACCTTCTCTTGGCACGACGGCAAGCGCGTGCTTTTCACGGCGTGCGGAGACTCGTCGGTCGCGTGCATCAATGCGCGCACGGGCGATCCGCTGTTCCGTTTCCCCGCGGCGAAGGCGGGCGCGAAGGGCGGCATCAATGCGTCGCCGATCATTTACAAGGACTCGCTCATCATCGCGCACGAGTCGGAAAATGTGGATACGACCGAGGTGGGCCGCACGACTTCGTATCGCATCCCGAAGTCGAGCGAAGCGGGCGCGGGCACGCCACCTCCGGGCGTCACGCTGCCGCCTGGGATGAAGCTCTTCACGCCGAAGGAACTCGAGCTGTGGCGCAATCCGCTCGGCAATCTCGCGTCGTCGCCGTGCCTCGTGGGCGACACGCTGTATGAAGTGACGGGCGTCGGCGAAGTCGCGGCAGTGAGCGCGAAGACGGGCGAGGTAATTTGGAAAAAGAAGCTCGGCGCCGAGCAGCGGCAGTCGTCGCCGTTCTTCGCGGATGGAAAACTCTACGTCGCATTTTACATCGCAGGCTCGGACGCCAGCGCCGCGGGTGGCGACAACGAGGTCGGCAATGGCGAGCTGTTCGTCTTCAAGCCCGGCGCGCAGGACGCCGAACTGCTCTCGCGCACGAAGCTCACGGGGCGCTGCTTCGGCTCGCCCATCGCCTACAACGGCAAGCTCTACGTGCAGACGGACAAGAAACTCTACGCCTTTGGCAAGAAGGGCGACAACGCGGGCGCGAAGGCGGTCGAATGGAAGCAAGATCCCGAGTGGATCAAAACCACGACCGCATCGCCCGCGGCTGCGAAGCTCCAGATCATCCCGAACGAATCGCTGCTGCGTCCCGGCCAGAGCGCCGCGCTACGCGTGCGCGGGCTTGATGCGGACGGCTTCACGCTGAACGAAGCCGTGGACATCAAGACGGTGAAATTTGACAGCTACATCCCGCCGACCGCGCTTGTGAAGGCGAAGATGACCGGCGCGGTCACGGACGGCGCGCTCGTCGCGGAGAAGGCAACCGCACCGAGCGCAGGCGCCTTCATGGGCACGATGAAAGTGGGCGACAAGGAGATCAACGGAACCTTCCGCGGCCGCGTGCAGTTGGATCTGCCGATCAAGCTCGATTTTGAAAGCACCGAGCTGAAGGAAAAAACCGGCCCCGGCCTCGGTAACGAGCCGACTGCACTCGTCTCGCCCGGCCCCGGACTTCCCGCTCCCGCCCCCGGCCCGACGAATTGGAATGTGATCGAGCCGCAGACCGCGTTCTCCTATCCGCCGCTGCCGTGGACCGGTGCGCGTTTCCGTTTTGAAGTCCGTGAATTGCCCGGCGGCGGCAAGGCGCTGTGCAAGACGATCGACAACAAACTCTTCCAGCGCGGCCAGGTCTTCATCGGCCACCCGGACATGCACAATTACACCATCGAGGCCGACGTGATGAGCGAGGGCAACAAGCGCAAGATGTCCGACATCGGCCTCATCAATCAGCGCTACCTCGTCGTGCTCCGCGGCAATGCGCGCGAGATCGAGCTGAGCAGCAATCTTGAGCGGATCAAAGTGACCGCGCCCTTCGCGCTCACGCCGAACGAGTGGTATCACATGAAGGTGAAAGTGGACGTGGCGCAGGACGGCAGCGGAGTCGTGCGCGCGAGCGTCTGGAAAAAAGGCGACGCGGAACCCGCGACGCCGACGATCGAATTCAAGCACAAGCACGCGCACGAAAACGGATCGCCCGGTTTCTTCTCGATGACGCCGCAGGAACAGCGCGCGTGGATCGACAACATCGAGGTGAAGGCGAACTGACCGATGATGCCGCCGACGCTGGCCACGCGACTGGGGACGACGACGCACATTTCCGCGCTGCTGCGGAAAGCGCGCCACCTCGGACTCGTCACGCCGGATGATCTGTCGGCGCTCGCCGTGCAGCGTGGGTGTCGCCACTACTGGCACGAGGGAGTGCCCGCGGGCGAACTGGCGACTCGCGAGCAGTTCAGCGACGAGGAACTCGCGCTGGCGCTGCTGAATGTCGCGCTGCCATTCGACTCGCACGCGATCCGCTGCGGCGCCGCGATGGTCGGTGCGGAGGGAAATTCGCCGAAGCGCCTCGCCTGGCTCGCGAAGCTCGAACGCTCCGAGCAGGTGCTGCGCTACGTCGCGGAGTGCGGGAAAAAATTCGAGCCGGAGAATCCGTTTTGGATCGAGCTGCTCACGCTGCTGCCCAGCACGCCGCAACCGAAAGACGGCGCGCTGCCGCATCCGACGCGGTTTGTCGAGATGACTGGATTCATTCCCGGTGTCGGTCGAAAGCTAGTGACGCAATGGGAGCGCCCGCGAAAAAGGAAGGCCGCATGAGCAACGCCGAACGCATCGTGACTACACTCGACAGCCTGCTCACTGTGGACGCTTCGCTGATTCTCTACGGTCGTGCCTCGATCGCGCTGGGATTTGAAAATCCCCCGGCGGCGACATTGCGTTCGCTGGATGTGGATGCACTCCTCACTACGTCGAATGAATCTGCTTTTGCGGAAGTCCCCGAGTTCTGGGTCGCGCAGGAAAAACTCAATCAGGTTCTCGACGACGAGGGCCTCTACATGACGCACATTTTTCCCGCGGACATGGTCTTCCTCCGCCGCCAGTGGGAAAGCGAGATCCTGCCCGTGCTTCGTCCGACGCTGCGACACCTGCGGCTGTTCCGTCCGGCGACGCTCGATTTGATCCTCACGAAGATGATGCGCGGCAACGACGAGCGTGCAACGCCCACCGTTCTCGCCATTGCTCAGAAAGCGTTGGCTGCTGGATTCTCAATGCCGGGTCGCCCTGCTGTTTGATCTTATTCTTATTCCTAATCCTATTCTTAATCCCCTGCCGTCCATGCTGCGCCGCACTCTCGATCACGAAAAGCTACAGGTCTATCAGCGGAGCCTCGCGTTCATCACTTGGGCCGAGCCGCTGCTGGATCGTCTGCCAAAGTCGGTCTCAGTCCGCGACCAACTCGACCGCGCCGGAACCTCCATCCCGCTGAACATCGCCGAGGGAAACGGCAAGTTCACGAGCGCGGATCGCTGCCGCTTCCTCGACATCGCACGCGGATCGGCGCTGGAATCATCGGCATGTCTCGATGTTCTCGTGGCAAAGAAAAAAGCGGATGCCGCTGAAGTCGAGGCGGGCAAGGAGATGCTCGTGGAGATTGTCTCGATGCTTTTCGGCCTCATCCGCGCGAACTCGGAGGATCGCATGTTTGAGGAGCCGGGAAGCGGTGGCGAACAGATGGCATTGCCGAGGACACCTGTGAAATACACGGCCAGGCGGAGGACGAAGCGAAAGCTCAATCACGAACAAGAATAAGAATAAGATTATGAATATGATTAAGAACAGACTCACCGCCGCCGCGTTCGCCGGCATCGCATTCACCTCCGTGCTCCGCGCCGACGACTGGCCCGCTTGGGGCGGCAGCGATCCGGGGCGCAACATGTATTCGCCCGCGAAGGGCATCCCGGCGAAATTCGAGCCCGGCAAGTTCAAGAAGAACTCCGAGGAGATCGACATGAGCACGACGAAGAACGTGAAGTGGATCGCGAAGCTCGGCTCGCAGACTTACGGGAATATCGTGGTCGCGTATGGCAAGCTTTACATCGGCACGAACAACGCGGGCGTGCGCGATCCGCGCTTCAAGGACGACAAGTCGGTGCTGCTCTGCCTCGACGAAAAGGGCGGCGATCTTCTGTGGCAATTCACCGTGCCGAAGCTGCTGAGCGGAAAGGTGAATGACTGGGAGTATCTCGGCTACCTCAGCGCGCCGTTCGTGGACGGCAACACGCTTTACTCCGTGACGAGCCGCTGCGAGGTCGTCGCGCTGAATGCTGACGGCCAGAAGAACGGCAACACCGGCACTTTCAAGGACGAAGGGCAGTACATGGTCGGCCCCGGCAAGCCCAAGGTGGAGGTCACCGCGAAGGACGCGGACATCCTCTGGAAATACGACATGATGGACGAACTCGGCGTCTATCCGCACAACGCTTCGAACAGCTCGCCGCTCGTGCTCGAGGACAAAATCTACGTCTGCACGAGCAACGGCCAGGACTACTCGCATGTGAATATCCCGTCGCCGCAGTCGCCGAGCTTCATCGTGCTCGATAAGAAGACCGGCGCACTCATCGGCGAGGACGACGCGAAGATCGGCCCGCACATTTTCCACGGACAGTGGACCTCGCCGAGCGCGGGAAAAGTGGACGGCAAGTGGCAGATCTATTTTGGCGGCGGCGACGGCTTCCTCTACGGCTTCGATGCGAATCCCGTGAAGGAAGGCGACTCGAACTTCATGAAGACCGTGTGGAAATTCGACATCGTCCCGGACGACTACAAGAAGGACAAGACCGGCAAGCCCTACAAGTATCCCGCGCCCGAAGGCCCGAGCGAAATCGTCGCCACGCCCGTCGTGTACAAGGACAGGATTTTCGTCGCGTGCGGCCAGGATCCCGAGCATGGCGAAGGCGTCGGCCGACTCGTCTGCATTGATCCGAAGGGACTGAAGGGCGACGCGACCAAGACGAAGGGCGCGCTCGTGTGGGAGTTCCGCGACATCAAGCGCAGCATCAGCACCGTCGCGATCGATCCTGCGACTGACCTGCTCTTCATCGGCGACTACAGCGGCTTCGTGTATTGCCTTGATTCAAAGACCGGCAAGCAGCACTGGGTGCATGACACGCAGGCGCACATCTGGGGTTCGGCGATGATCGCGGATGGAAAAGTGTTCATCGGCAACGAAGATGGCGACCTCTATGTCTTTGCAGCCACCAAGGAAAAAAATCTCCTCAATCAGGTGAACATGGGCGCGCCGATCCTCGCCACGCCCGTCGTCGCGAACGGCACGCTCTTCATCAACACGCAAACGCACCTGTACTCAATCGGCGAAGGTGCGAAGGCCGAGGAGAAGCAGAAGTAACATTCGCATTCAGCGCGCATTTTCATGGAAAACCAGTCCTCCCCACGGCTCACAAATACTCAGTGGCTCATCATCATCATCGCCAGCATCGGGTTTCTTTTTGACACCTACGAGCTGCTGATGACCCCGCTCGTCGCCGGCCCGGCGATCGCGGAGCTGCTGAAGGTGCCGCTAAACAACCCGCTCGTGACCGAATGGGTCGGGCGGCTCCTGTGGATCGCGGCATTGTGCGGCGGTGTGTTTGGCCTGTTTGGCGGCTGGCTGGTGGATCGCTTCGGTCGCAAGACCGTGATGGCGGGCAGCATCTTCGTCTATTCGCTGTCGCCATTTTGTGCCGCGTATTCGACGTCGCTCGAATGGTTCGTCTTCTTCCGCAGCACGACCTTCATCGGCGTGTGCGTGGAATTCGTCGCGGCAATCACGTGGCTCTCAGAGGTCTTTGCCGACAAGCGTCAGCGGGAGAAATGGCTCGGCATCACGCAGGCGTTCGCATCGCTCGGCGGTGTCGCGGTCACCGCGGTGAGCATCTGGATTTCCAAGCACGGCGCAGATCTCCCGCACATGTCGCTGCCGATCGGACTCGGTGCGACGGACCCAGGCTCATGGCGCTACCTGCTCATGACCGGATTGCTCCCCGCGATCCCGATCGCGCTCATGCTTCCGTTCGTCCCCGAGTCGAAAGTGTGGAAGGATCGCCGCGCCGCCGGTGCGCTGAAGCGCCCGAGCTTTGCCGCGATCTTCGCGCCGGAACTCCGCCGCGTCACCATCGTCACCGCGATTCTTTCTGCGTGCGCCTACGGCATTGCGTTCGGAGCGCTGCAGGTCACCGTCGCCCGCGTCACGCCCGGCCTTCCGGAGATGAAGGAGCAATCCAAGGCCCTCGCACCGTTGCGGAAGGAAGGCGAGGCGCTGAACACGAAGCTGAACGCGCTCGCGCAGGATGATCCCGGCCGCAAGGAGCTGATGACGCAGATCAAGGCGAACTTCGGAAAGCAGAAGCCGCACAATGAGGAGGTGAAGAAGATGGCCGACACCGTGCAGTTCCGTCAGGAAATGGGCGGGCTCGTCGGTCGAATCCTCCTCGCGGTGCTGCTCATCGTCGGCATCAGCCGCGTGAAGCTCCTGAAGGTTTTCCAGGTGCCCGCGCTCGCCGTGCTGCCGCTCACGTATTTTGTGTTTTTCGAGAAAGGCGGGGAGCTTTTCCTGTGGAGTTACTTCGTCTGCGGCCTGCTCACCGTCGCGCAGTTCAGCTACTTCGGAGAATATCTGCCGAAGGTTTTCCCGCTCCATCTGCGCGGCACGGGCGGCAGCTTCGCCACAAACGTGGGCGGACGCATGATCGGCACCAGCATGGCCGTCCTGAACACCGCCTGGCTCGCACCGCTTCTCGCAGGCGGCGCTGCGGCAGTGAAGCCGATGCACGTCGCGCTTGCCGCCGGCTACATCGCCACGGCGATGGCGGTGATCGCATTCATCGTCGGCTTCTTCCTGCCCGAGCCGAAGGAACAAGGTGAGAGTTGAACGTTGAGAGTTGAGAGGCGCGCGATTTTCAACTGCACGCCCTCGACATTCCGACATTCATTTCAACGCCCAACGCCCAACATCGAACGCCCAACTTCCAAATCGGAAAACTCTCAGCACTCAACTTTCACCTCTCAACGCACCATGACCCAGCAAACACCCGAACAAGCACAAGCAACCCTCGAAGCCCATCTCCAGGAAATCATCGCGTGGCATTTCTCGCCGGAGACCGGCTGCCCGTTCTGGCTCGAATGGGCGTCGAAAAACTTCGATCCGCGCAAGGAAATCAAGAGCTTCGCCGACATGGTGAAGTTCCCGCACTTCCAGGACGAATGGCTGCGCGACCTCCAGCCGGAAGTCTGGGTGCCGGCGAAATTCAAAGGCAAACCCTTCAACATTTTCGAGACCGGCGGCACGACCGGCATGCCCAAGCAGCGCATCGGCTGGGAGGACTACAAGACGGACTACTCCGAGTTTTCGGAGAAGATTTCCGACGAGCATTTCCCGCGCGGCGGCGCGTGGCTGATGATGGGACCGACCGGCCCGCGGCGGTTGCGCCTCGCCATCGAGCATCTCGCACATGTGCGCGGCTCGTCGTGCTACTTCATTGATCTCGATCCGCGCTTCGTGAAGAAGCTGATCACGAACAAGCAGTTCGACGTGGCAAAACAATACATGGCGCACGTCGTGGATCAGGCCGCGATGATTTTGCAGCACCGGAAAGTCACCGGCCTCTTCACCACGCCGAAGCTCCTCGAAGCGCTCGCGGAGAAAGTGGACATCTTCGAGTCCGGCATCCGCGGCTGTTTCTGCGGCGGCACCACGATGCTCCCGCAATACGTGCGCTTCATCGTCGAGGAAGTGCTGGAAAATCGCGTCGGCTTCTACCCCACCTACGGCAACACCCTCATGGGCCTCGCCGCCAGCGTGCCGCTCACGAAGGAGGATAATTTCTCCATCACCTACTACGCCCCGCAGCCGCGCGCCGTGCTGCGCGTCGTGGACCCGAACGACACCGCGAAGACCGTGGACTACGACACTTGGGGCCGCGTCGAACTCACGACGATGACGAAGGAATTCTTCATGCCGCGTTTCCTCGAGCGCGACGAAGCGCTGCGCCGCAAGCCACGCGCACCGTATGCGTGGGACGGCGTCGCCGAAGTGCGTCCGTTCGGAGCGATGGAGAAGACGATCGTCGAGGGAGTTTACTAGCATTTCATCGCTCCCTTGGCGGGCCAACTCCGCTCTTGCCACCACGCGTGCCCGTGCGGATAGTCCGCGCCCTTTTTCCACCCGCAAAGAAATACCACCGAATTACCGACCATGGCCAACGCCAACGACCTCCGCAAAGGAATGTGCATCCGCTATAACAGCAACCCGGCGATCGTGCTGGAGATCATGCACCGCACGCCGGGCAACCTCCGCGCTTTCGTGCAGGTGATCATCCGCTACATCGGCACGGGAAAGAGTGCGGACATTCGCTTCGGCTCGACAGACAAGGTGGATCAGGTCGAGGTGGAGCGGAAGAAACTCGATTTTTCCTACCAGGATCACAGCGGCTACCACTTCATGGATCCGGAGTCGTTTGAGACCGTCAGTTTCGATCAGTCGTTTCTGGGTGATGCGAAGGACTACCTCACCGAAAATCAGCGCGTGGAAGTGCTCTACGTGGAGGGCAAGGCGGCGAATGTCGAGCTGCCGTCCACCGTCATCCTCACGGTGACGGAATCCGCTGAGGGCGTGAAGGGCGATAGCGCGAACAATGTGCAGAAAGCCGCCAAGCTTGAGACGGGAAAAAACATCACGGTGCCGCTCTTCATCAAAGAGGGTGAGAAAATCAAGGTCTCGACCGAGAACGGCGAGTATCTCGGGCGGGCGTAGGCTGTAGCCGCGTTCGTGAGAACGCGGGCTGTCCCATGGAGCGCCGTCCGTCCCGGCGGCCACGTCGCTCCACGCGCAGCGTCAAACTTTTTCCAGCGACGTTCGACATCACGGCGCAAGCGCATTTGAAGTGGCGCTGCGCGCTTTGGCTGTGGCCGCCGAGGACGGACGGCGCTCCACTCGCTCGCCACGTCATTTCGCTCGCCTCGCGGCGTGGATCGCGGTGAATGTTTTCGCCTATGCGTCTCCTCCTTCTCGCCTCGCTTTCGCTTTTCCCCGTCGCGTCCGTTTTTGCTGCCGATGACTTTGTCGAGTCGCCCGATCATCGGGTGAACGAGAGCATCCCACACGGCACGGTGACGCAGTTGCCGCAGTGGGAGTCGAAGATTTTCCCCGGCACGGTGCGCGACTGGTGGGTGTATGTGCCGGCGCAGTTCAAGCCGGATGGATCGGCGGCGGTGATGGTTTTCCAGGACGGCAGCGGCTACAAAAATACCACAGGCGACTGGCGCATCCCGACCGTGTTCGACAACCTGATCGCGAAGGGCGACATGCCGCCGACGGTCGCGATTTTCATCAACCCCGGCACCGCGCCGATGAAGCCCGGCGAGCCGCCGCGCAAGCGCCCCGATGGTCGGCCCGCGTCGCCGAGCAACCGCAGCTTTGAATACGACTCGCTCGGTGACCGCTTCGCGAAATTTTTACTCGAGGAGATCCTGCCCGAGGTGGAGAAAAAATGGCCGCTGTCGCAAGACCCGGAGATGCGCGCGATTTGCGGATCTTCGAGCGGCGGCATCTGCGCATTCACCGTCGCGTGGGAGCATCCTGAGGCGTTTCGCAAGGTGCTCTCGACCATCGGCAGCTTCACAAATATCCGCGGCGGCAACGCGTATCCGTCGCTCATCCGTAAGACGGAGCGCAAGCCGATCCGCCTCTTTCAGCAGGACTCGTCGGGCGACCTCGACAACCAATTCGGCAACTGGCCCATCGCGAACCAGCAGGTGCACGCGGCGCTCAAATACATGGGCTACGATGCGAAGTTCGATTTTGTCGAGGGTTTCGGGCACAACTCGAAGCGCGGCGGCACAGTGATGCCCGACGCGTTGCGCTGGCTGTGGCGGAAGGAGAAGCCCGCGCCGGTGATTGATACGAAGGGCGACCTCGGCGGCGACATGACGCTGCACCGCCTGCTCATCGAGGGCGAAGGCTGGCAGCCGGTCGTCGAGGGCCTCGCGTTCTGCGACGGACCGATGTCGGATGCGGAGGGGAATTTCTATTTCTCCGACATGAAGGGCGACGGCGCGGGCATCTACAAAATCTCGCCCGACGGCAAAAAGACGAAGCTCTCCGATGAGGGTGTGAGCGGTCTGAAGTTCGGCCCCGACGGCCGGCTCTACGCGTGCCAGGGATCGAAGAAACGGCTCATCGCGATCGATCTGAAGACCGGCGCGATTGACGAACTCGCGACGGACGTGCAACCGAACGATCTCGTCGTGGACTCGAAGGGGCACATCTATTTCACGCACACGGGCAAGAAGGAGATCGTCTTCGTGGATGCGAAGACGAAGGAGAAGCGCGTGGTGGATGCGATGCCCGCACCCTCGACGGAACAGGAAACAATTTCCGGTGGCGTTGGGAATCGCGCAGGCGCACACGGGACGCCTGCGGGCATCAACGCCCCGAACGGCATCACGCTCTCGCCCGACCAGGGCACGCTCGCCGTGAGCGACTACAAGGGCGCAAATGTGTGGACATTCCGCGTGAACGCCGACGGCTCGCTCGACGCGAAGATGCCCTACATGACCATGCGCCTGCCGATTGATCCGAAGGGCGAGTTCAAGATGGCCGAGCCGCCGCCCTACAATCCCGCGAGCGGTGGCGACGGCATGGCGAGCGACGAGCAGGGCCGCTACTACGTCGCGACGACGCTCGGAGTGCAGATCTTCGATCCGACAGGCCGTATGTGCGGCGTCATCACGCGCCCTCAACTCGACAAGCCTCTCACCAGTTGCACGCTCAGCGGCCCCGGCCGTTCGTATCTCTACGTGACGAATGGCGACAAGATTTTCCGCCGCAAGGTTCAGGCGACGGGCAGCATCTTCTTTGTCACCGGGAAAAAGTAGCGCCGTCCGTAGCCGCCTCGCCAATGTAGCGCCGACGACCCGTCGGCAGCACGCTTACTTGCGAATTGCACCCGTGCGGCAAAATAGACGCACAGCATCCTGGACGAGTCCGGGAGCCTGAGCGGACCGACGGGTCGTCGGCCCCACATTTTGCGCACCGCTGGCCGGTGCTAACGCCGCTTCGGACGGTTCATCGAGAGGATGCTCGTGCCGCGCGTGATGAGGCTGCCGCCGACGATGAGGCGCCGCACGGGTAGCCCGCTCTCGGGATCATGCGTCAGCGCGGGGTCGCTCATCTTTTGCTCGATTTCAAACTGCCGCGGTTTTTGCCCCTTTTTCTGAGGGATCGTTTCGTAAACGTAGGTGGCCATGCCGCCATTGTAGCCGCCGACGGCGGGAGGCGGGCAAACAAATTTCCACTCATACGCATGCGGAAGTCCGCCTTCGCGTGCATCCCGAGTAGATCCATGTTGCCGCGAACGATGGCGCTCCGGCGCTCGATCCGATATTCTTGGCATCCTCTCTTCCATGAAAACACGCCCCCTTACCCTGCTTGCATTCTTCTCCCTCGTCCTCACCGCCGTCGCGGCGGATGCAAAAAAACCGAACATCGTCGTCTTCCTCGTGGACGATGTGGGCTTCTCGGACATCGGCTGCTATGGCAGCGAAATCCCGACGCCGAACCTCGACAAGCTCGCGAGCGAAGGCGTGCGCTTCACGCAATTTTACAACACCGCGCGATGCAGCACCACGCGCGCATCGCTCATCACGGGGCTGTATCCGCATCAGGCCGGCATGGGCTGGCTCGATGGAAAAGTGGAGCCGCAGTCGAAGGGCTTCCATGGCAAACTGATGCCGCGCTGCGTGACGATCGCCGAGGTGCTGCGCGAGTCGGGATATTTCACAGCGATGACGGGCAAGTGGCACATGGGCCAGCAAAACGGCACGCCGCCGTGGGAGCGCGGATTCATGCGTTCGCTGAATTCCAAATTCGGCGAGATCTATTTTCCGCACGAGGACGACAAGCCGGGGACGAAGACGCTCTTCCTGAATGGCCGCGAGATCGCAAAGGACTCGCCGGAGATCGGCAAGGGCGAATGGTATTCCTCCGACCTTTTCACCGACTGGGGGCTGAAGTTCATTGACGAAGCGCGCGCAGAAAAGAAGCCGTTCTTCCTCTACCTCGCACAGGGCACCGCGCATTTCCCGCTGCGCGCACCTGCGGATGTGATCGCAAAGTATCGCGGAAAATACATGGCCGGCTGGGACAAGCTCCGCCGGCAGCGCTACGAAAAGCAGAAGCAGCTCGGCATCATCGATCCAAAGTGGCCGCTCGCGCCGCGCCCGCCGGAGTCGCCTGCCTGGGACACGCGCGAGCCGGATAAGAAGGATCGCTTTGATCAAATGATGGCCGTCTACGCCGCGATGATCGATCGCATTGACGCCTCGATGGGCAAGCTCGTCGCAGGCCTCAAGGAACGCGGTGAACTCGAAAACACGCTCATCCTTTTCCTCAGCGACAACGGCGGCAATGCCGAGGGCGGCCCGCAGGGTGTGACGAAGGGCGAAGGCCCGATTGGCAATCCGCAGAGCTATGTGCTGCTCGGCATGAATTGGGCGACGCTCTGCAACACGCCGTTCAGCCGCTACAAGCACTTCACCCACGAGGGCGGAGTGAGCACCCCGCTCATCGCGCACTGGCCGGCGGGCATCGCCGCCGCGCGCAACGGCATGCTCGAAAAGCAGCCCGGCCACCTCGTGGACATCATGGCGACGTGTGTTGATCTCGCTGGCGCGAAATATCCCGCGGAATTCAATGGCAACAAGATCGAGCCCATGCAGGGTGTGAGTCTGCGACCCGGTTTCGACGGCAAGCCGCTCGCGCGCACCGAGCCAATTTTCTGGGAGCATGAAGGCAACAAGGCCGTGCGTGACGGCAAGTGGAAACTCGTGATGCGCCACAAACTCGCGTGGCAGCTCTTCGAAATGGAGGCCGATCGCACCGAGCAGCACGACCTCAGCAAACATCACCCCGAGATCGCCTCCCGCCTCGAATCCGCCTGGACCGGCTGGGCGCAGCGCACCTACGTGGACGACTGGAACGGCCCCGACCACACCGATTGGGGCCAGGATATCAAGCGTACTTCTGACTAATCCTCTCCGCGCACGATGCGGATGTCGCATTCGTGCTCGACGAATTTCCATTCCTCCGTGGCGCGCAACTCGGCGACCATGTCCTCGAACGCAGCGGAGTCGGCCTTCGCGTAGTCGAAGGGCTCGCTTTCGCCGAGATCGCGGCAGTGGTGGAGGCGGCGCGCGATGGCTGGCAGGTATTTCAGGCCGGTCTGCACGTGATGTGAGCGGTCCTCGAAAATGGCGCGGCGCTCGTCCTGCGTGAGCGTCCACCACTTCGCATTTTTCCGGATGGGAATCAGCGCGGCGTGCGTGTCCTCGGGGCGTCCGAGGGCGGCCTGCTTTGCTGCGAGCTGATCTTTTTCCGCTCGCGTAGCGTAGCGTTCGTTGCTCGTCACGCCGCGCATCATCCACTGCGCGCCATCGGGCAGTTTGGCGAAGGATGCGCTGGCGATTTCGAGCCGCACCACGTCGGCGAGCGGTTCGCCGATGACGGCCTTGTTTTTGACCGCCGTCCATGTCCCCTCATTGCCGCCGACAAAAGTGGAAAGGCGTGGATTCATCGTGGTGCTTTTTGTTTTTCGTCCTGCGCGTTTTGAATTTTCGGCGAAGCAAACCCGCATGCAATTCCCCAAAATGCGCTCCTCGAAATGAGGCTCCTGGGGGTGAGCGTGCGCGCGGGCGGCAGTGGCTGGTTGTTCATGGCTTGCAGGGCGTGTTTGGTTGTTGCGCCTTGCTACGCGACTTCAAAGCGATGCACCTCGACCGCGTTCTTGCCGGCCTTCGCGATCGGGCGCGGCTCGGGTTGCGCGAAGCCGTTCAGGTCCACGGCGCGGGCGCGGAATTCGTATTTGCCGGGCTTCAGGTCGCGCAGCGTGGCGGACCACGAGATCATGCTGTAGCGCAGCGGCCACGTGAGCGGTCTGCCGGTCTTCGGATCAAAGCCGAGCACGTCCTTTGATGCGACGCCGGCGGGGAGTACGGACGACCAGTCGGCGGGCGGCGCTTCGAGTTCGCACGGTGTCCACGTCGCGGCGCGATACGCGTCGTCGTGCTGCACCACGGGCTTCGCATCCGGCTCGGCGCGGTGCAGCCACCATTCCACCCGCTGAAGACCGGAGAGGCCGGCGAGTGCGAGGCCGCTCATGAAGACCGGCTGGCCGACGGAAAATTTCTCCGGCGCGTGATCGATGTATGCGGCGGTCTTCAGGTGCGACTCGGGATCGTTGTTCTGATTCGCGTAGGTGTCGTTGGCCTTGAAGTCATTGGTCACCGCGATGCGCTGGAGCCACTTGATGGATTTGAAGCCGTGCGCCCACGGGATGATCATGCGCACCGGCCCGCCGCGCTTGAGCGAGATGGGCTCGCCATTCAGCCGCCACGCGATGAAGGCGGGCAGTTCGCCGGGCGCGGTCTCCATCGCCTCGGTGTAGCTGAGCGAGGACTGGAAGATCTGCTTCGGGTCGTTGTTGTGAAAGCCCGAGTAGTAAATGCGCCGCACATTGCGCATCGGTCCGCAGAGCCGCAGCAGTTCGCGGAGCGGCACGCCTTCCCACAGCCCTTGGCCGAGCGGCGAGGCGATGTTCAGACACTGCATGGCTTTCAGAAAACGGACGCTGTGCTTTTTTCCCAGCTCGATGAGCGCGGGGAGATCGAGCGCGTTCCCACCATCGAGCGTGAACTGCTTCCCGAGAGTCGCGGGCTCCTTCACCACATCGCTCACGAAGGGATCCGCGGTGATCTCCAGCCGCCACGTTTCCGCCGTGAGCCGCGCCTGCACGAGCGCATCGCCGGTGAGCGTGTGCGGCTTCGGGGTGCCACGCGAGACGTCGGCAAAATCATCCGCCTTCGTGAGCAGCGGATGCGGCGCGGGGGCGGAGGCGGATGTCGCTGGGGTGGCATGCGCGCTGTCACCGATGCCGCCCGCGACTGCTGTGACGGCGAGCGCGGATGCGCGCATGAATTCGCGGCGGGAGAGAGGTTCGGGTTCGGGGGGTGGGTTCATGGCTTTGGCAGTGCGGCAGGCAGTTCGGTGAGTCGCTCGATCTTCTTCAGTTCGGTACGCATCCGCTCCTTGCCGGTCTTGCCGAGCAGCACGCACTTCGACGGCACGCGTGTGCCGTCCACTTCCATCGGCGCGCTGAAGAAGAACTGCTCGCCCTTCCAGTCAATCTTCAGCAGGTCGTGCGTCGCGGCGTCAAAAGACACATTCATCGCGGGCTCCACGGTGCCGCTCACCTTCAGCACGTGCGCGGCCTTTCCGTCCACGGCGGCATCGGGCAGCAGCTCGAGCTTCGTCTTCGCATCCGCGAGCGGGCCGAGCGTCCACATCCACACATCGTGGCACACGCCACCCTTGTTTTCCTGCGACACGCGCTCGCGCTGGCCGACATACCAGAGCCCCGGCGGCTGGATGACCGAGGTGCGGTCCGTCCCCTTCTCGCGTCCCGCGAGCACGTAGGTCTCGGAAAAGCGGAACGTGCGCAGCAGCTTCTCCGGCCCGCCGTGCGCGGCGACGATCTTATTCGCGAGATCGGTCGCGGCATCGGCATCGGGCTTCGGCTTCGGCGGCAGCGGCTCCACGGATGCGGGCGCGAACGCCGTGAGGTCCGGCACCGCCGTGCGCACACCTTCGGCGGGCACGTCGAGTTTCGCCGTCCACACGATGCCGTTCAGGATGAACCTGCGCAGGTCGTCCATTTTCCAGTTCCGGTAAAAGTGCGGCATCACGATGCCGAATCCTCGTCCACCATCCGCGCGCTCGACGCACCACGCGACGCGTTCGCTTTTCGGCGACTCGGGCGGGAGCATCGAAGTCGCGAGCACGGTCACGCCTTGCAGCAGCGAGTTCCCTTCGCCGCCGAACCAGTTGTTGATGTACGGCTCGTCGTGCAGCGTGAATTCCTTCCAGCCCCGCGAAACCGGATGCGCCGGGGTCGCGGGTGTGATGGTCGCCGTTTGGTAGATTTTCGCGATGGACTGATGATGCACGCACTTCGTCGCGAAGTATCCGCCGAGCCAGCCGAGCAGCGGATGCGCGCCGTCCGCCGCGACATCTTCCGCGCGCAGGCCCGTGGCGTAATGCACACACACGATGCCGCACCCGCGCTTGGCCTTCGCACCGAATGACGCGAGATTCGCAGGCGCATCCGGCATGCGTGCGAGCGGGAATTGATCGCCGATGAAGACGACCGTGCTCACCGCATCGAGCACCGCCGGATCGTTCGGCCATTCGGTGACGACATCCGCCTTCACGCCCGGCACATTTTCCATGCTCTCGATGCAGCTCTTCATGAGTCGCCCGCCCGCCGCGACCTCGTGCGATCCCGGCGGATGATTACTCGGCCCGACGACGATGAGCACGCGCGTCTCCGCGTTTGCATCCGTGAAAAAAAGAACGGCGGGCACAGCAATGAGCGAGGCAAGGAAGGAACGGAGTTGCATGGCGGGCGGAGGATTCCCGGAGACAACCACGCTGCCAATCCCGCCGTGGGAAGAAAGCGCTTAAATCGAAACCACGAAGGGACGCGAATTCGGAGAAGCAAAACCACACTCCTCCCACTTCACTTCATTGTTGAAACAGCCCCGCCGAGCCCCGCCTCGAAATCATCTTCATTCGTGCCCCTTCGTGGTTGCCCAATTTCTGAATCCGGCTGAGCAGTCGCGCTACTTCTTTGCAGTCTCGCGCTGCTGGTTCAGCTTCGTGAAAATCGCGCGAATTTGATCCACGGTGCCGATGGCAAGCACGGTCTCGTATTCAAAGGTGAGGCCGGGCTTTAGCGCGAAGGTCTGGAGCGGCGCAATGTAGGAGCAGTCGCCGACACCGGTGCCGCGCACACGATACGTCGTGGCGAAATCCGTGTGCGGAAAATACACACCGAGGCCCTGACCTTCTGCATCCACCCACGCGGCCCACGGCTCGGAGAATTTCACGATGGCATCCTTCGAGTCCGGCGGGCCGGGTAGCCTGCGCACGAGCGGCGCGCCGGTCCAAGCGGGTGATCCCTTTTCGCAAAAAACGAGCGTGTCGCAGCGCGGCATGACGAAAACCGCGGGCAGCTCCTGATGCGTGGGCTTCTGCTCTGTGGTACCGGTGAAAGTCATGCGGAATTTCAGCCGCGCGAGACCGCCGTCGAGCGTGAGCCATTCTTCCATGAGCATGTCGTCCACCTCTGCGCCACTGGCCCATTGGCGCGGCTTCGTCTTCACGTAGAGCGAGTTCTTGCCCTCCTTTTTCTCCAGCACGGTCGCGGGCACGCCCTTCCAGCTTCCGCCCTGCACCGGGTTATAGCGCCACGGCTTGCCATTCCACTCGGAGCCGTCGCGGTCGCCGTAATACGACTGCTGCACGTAGCGCCCGTGGTCAAAGGCGTTCAGCAGATTCGCCGATGAGTGCGAATGCGAAAACCAGCCGATGCTGCCGCCCGCATCCATATTCACGCCAAGTCGGATGTGGCCGTTGTCGAGGAAGGTCCAGTGCTCCTGCGCGCGGAGGAGGCAGACATTCAAAAGAACGAGGATGAGAAAAATGCGGCGCAACATGGGAAAACGGAATCGGTGTTGTGGCTTTATAAGACTGAGGCAGGAAGTGTCCACGCCATGCGCGAATGCTACTGTGGCGTCGGCGATGCGCCCGCTTTGAAAGACACGGCTCAGAAATCGTAAGACGACGGCTTCAGAAAACTTCCGGAGAAAGCCGAAGAAAGTCCTTGCACCAATGGCCGCGATCCCTATTATCGAAATTGTTCTGGGGGGAACAGCCACCCTCCGGTTGCCAATCGGCGCCGGGGGGTGGCACTTTTTTTGCCCAAATTTTGGGACCCAGCCGCGGGGTGCGGTGCCTCACTCGAGATGTAACGTGCTGAACATCAGGCTAGCAGCGCCTTCACGACATGCGCCGACTCGACTCCGGTGAGTTTGAAATCCAGCCCTTGCGCGCGGTAGGTGAAGCGCTCGTGGTCGATGCCGAGCAGGTGCAGTGCGGTCGCGTGAAAGTCGCGCACGTGTACGGGGTCGCGCACGACGTTGTAGGAAAAATCATCCGTCTCGCCGTAGATCGTGCCGCCTTTCACGCCGCCGCCGGCCATCCACATCGTGAAGCAGCGGGGGTGATGATCGCGGCCATAGTTTTCATGCGTGAGCCCGCCCTGCGAGTAGATCGTGCGGCCGAATTCCCCGCCCCAGATGATCAGCGTGTCGTCGAACATCCCGCGTTCCTTCAGGTCCTGGATGAGCGCGTGGCAGGGCTGATCCACGTCACGGCACTGGTCGGGCATGCGACCGCCCACGTTCGAGTGGTGGTCCCAATTGTTGTGATAGATCTGCACGAAGCGCACACCGCGTTCGCTGAGCCGCCGCGCCATGAGCACGCTGTTGGCAAAGCTGCCGGGCTTCTTGGCTTCCTCGCCGTAGAGCTCGTAGGTGTGCGCGGGCTCTTTGCTCAGGTCGGTCAGCTCGGGCACGCTCGCCTGCATGCGGAAGGCCATCTCGTATTGCTGGATCCTCGTGTGCGTCTCGGGATCGCCCACGGATTGATACGCCATTTCGTTGAGCTGCTTCAGCCCGTCGAGCTGGCGGCGGCGCATCTCGGGCGACACGCCGGGCGAGTTGTTGATGTATAAGATCGGATCGCCCGAGCTGCGGAAGCTCACGCCTGCATGTTCACCCGGGATGAATCCGCTCGACCACAGCTTGCCCGAAATCGCCTGCACTTGCTCCGAGTTCGTAGGCTTCGCGATGAGCACGACGAATGTCGGCAGGTTCTGATTCATCGAGCCAAGGCCGTAGCTCAGCCACGACCCCATGCACGGGCGTCCGCCGACCATCGCGCCGGTCTGCATCTCGGTGATCGCGGGCTCGTGATTGATCGCATCGGTGTGCATCGAGCGGATGAACGCCATGTCGTCCACGCACTTCGCCGTGTAGGGCAGCAGCTCGGTATTCATCCACAGGCCGCACTGGCCCGCCTGCGAAAATTTGTATTTCGACGGCGCGACGGGGAACCGCGCCTGATTGCTCGTCATGCCCGTGAGGCGCTGTCCGTTGCGGATGCTGTCGGGCAGATCCTTGTCGTACATTTTCACCATCTCCGGCTTGTAGTCGTAGAGGTCCATCTGCGACGGGCCGCCGACCATGTGGAGATAGATCACGCGCTTCGCCTTCGGCGGAAAATGCGGCACGGTGCGCTTGCCGTCGGCCGTATTTGCGAGCGCGTGCGAAAGGCTGTCGCCGAAAAGCGAGCCGAGCGCCGCGGCACCGAGGACATTGCGTCCGCGCGCGAAGAACTGGCGGCGCGTGAGCGCGAGGCGCGTTTCAGCGGGGAGATTGGCGAAGAGGTGTGAATTGCAGTTCATGGCGTGAGGTTACTTGTTGAGAGCTTCGTCGAGGTTCAGGAGCTGGCTGGCGACCATCGTCAGCGCGGCGAGTTTCGTTGCGGGCAAAGTTGGATCGGCCCTGCTCTCGCCCACCGCGAGGAAGGCTTTCGCGCCGTCCGCATTCTGGTCGAACTGCCGCTCCAGATCGTTCGCCGTTTGCGTGAGCACATTCATCTCGGCAGCGGTGAGCGGACGGAAAAGCACATGTCCCGCCATCTCCGTGATCGCGCTCTTTGGATCATTGGATTTCCGGAGCGCCGCTTCCGCGATCCGGCGCGCAGCTTCGACAAACTGCGGATCGTTCAGCGTCACGAGCGCCTGCAACGGCGTGTTGGTGCGCTCGCGGCGGACGGTGCAGTTCTCTCGCGCGGGCGCATTGAAGACTTCCAGATTCGGCGGCGGCGCCATGCGCTTCCAGAAGTTGTAAACGGTGCGCCGGTAGAGGTTCTCGCCCTTGTCCTGCGCATATTTTTCAGTCTGGAGGCCGACTGGCTCCCACACGTTCTCCGGCTGATACGGCTTCGTCCCCGGCCCGCCCATCTTCGGTGAAAGCGTGCCGCTCGCCGCGAGCGCGTAATCGCGGATCATCTCCGCATCCATGCGGAAGCGCGGGCCGCGCGAGAGCAGCCGGTTCTGCGGATCCTTCTCGAGTTTTTCCGGTGTGACCGTCCCCGCCTGCCGATACGTCGCGGAGGTCACGATCAAAGTGAAGAGCTTCTTCACATCCCAACCGGATTCACGGAACTCGACGGCAAGCCAGTCGAGCAACTCCGGGTTCACCGGCGGCTCACCTTGCGAGCCGAAATCCTCCGCCGTCTTCACGAGGCCCGTGCCGAAGACCTCCTGCCAGAAACGGTTCACCGTCACGCGCGCCGTGAGCGGATTCTCCGCCGCGACGAGCCAGCGCGCGAGGCCGAGTCGGTTCTTCGGCGCATCCGCCGGCATCGCGTGCAGCGCGCTGAATCCCGCCGGCTTCACCTCCTCGCCGACCTTGTCGTAGGCTCCACGCATCAGGATGTTCGCCGTGGCCATCCCTGGCTTCTCCTGCTGGATGTGCGAGACGATCGAGCGTTCCTCGATCGCCGTCTTCTCCTCCTCGAGCTCCTCGATGCGGAACGCCGTCTCGATCGAAGGCCCATCGAGATTGTCCACGTAGAAATTCAGCAGCGCCGCCTTCTGCGCGGGCGTGCGTTTCTCCGGTGCGACGGCAATGGCCGCGCGCAAATTTTGTTCATCCGGCAGCGACCGCGCCTCGCCCGTGCTCAGCTCTCGCAGATACACGCGCACGTCCTGCACCTGCCCGGCTTCGAATCTCGCCTTCTTCTCGCGCTGCCCGATCCGCAGCGGCACATCCGCGCGCGCCGAGCCCTTTAGCTCCTTGCCCTGCGCCACAGCCACCTGCACGCGGCCATCCAGGAAAAGCCGGAAGCCCTGCGACGAGCCGGAGCCATCGTAAGTCGCCAGCACATGCTGCCATTTTCCTGCGCGCGCGAGCTTGGCCTTTGAAGTGAGACTCAGCGTGCCCACCGGATTCTTCGCCGCGAGCCGCACGCCGAATTGCCCATTCTGCACGAACAGCTCCCAGCCCTGCAGCCCTTCACGATCATCCATCCGCGCCACGATCGCGCCCTCCTTGAGACCGGCCGGCACATTCACCCACGCGCCGACGGAGAACGGCTGGTTCGCCTCGAAGCCCGCGAGATCGCCGAGCGCAAAGTGCGCGCCGTTGCTGAATGCCGGAGCGCGTCCGAACTTCCCGCCATCGTGCCATTCGATCGGGCCCTTCGCCTTGAACGCCACCTCCGCACCATTGCTATCGCCACGCACATCCACGCCCGCGCCTTCCGCGAGCGGCAACTGCACCGCGAGTGACGCCGGACTGATCTCCACCTGATCCGCCTTCGCCACCTTGATCCACTGCTCGAACTCCTTCGCCGCCACACCGCGCCGTTGACCGAGCGCCGCACGTTCCCCCGCGATCACGCCCGGCAACTCCGCGAACCGCGCCTCGTCCTTCAATCCCGGCAGATACACGACAGGCTTCGTGTCGCGCACATTCCCGTCCTTCGGCGGCTGCGTGGTATTCCGGAAGAATGCCGACATCGCGTAGAAATCCTTCTGCGTGATCGGGTCGAACTTGTGATCGTGGCACGCCGCGCAATTCGCCGTGAGCCCCAGCCACACCCACGAAGTCGTCGTCACGCGGTCATTCGCGTAGTTCGCCAGATTCTCCTCATCGATCGTCCCGCCCTCATTCGTCGTCGCGTTGCAGCGGTGAAAGCCGGTCGCGATGAGCTGCTCACGCGTCGGCTTCGGGAGCAGGTCGCCAGCAATCTGCTCCACCGTGAATTGATCAAACGGCTCGTTGCGATTGAACGCCGCGATCACCCAGTCGCGATACGGCCACATCTCGCGATACTTGTCGAAATGCAGCCCGTGCGTGTCCGCATACCGCGCCGCATCCAGCCAGTAGCGCCCGCGATGCTCGCCCCACTGCGGCGTGGCCATCAGCTTCGCGATCAGCTTCTCGTAGGCATCCGGCGCAGTGTCCTTCACGAAAGCCTCCACCTCCTCCGGCTTCGGCGGCAGCCCCGTGAGGTCGAGCGCCACGCGCCGCGCCAGCGTACGGCGATCCGCCTCCGGTGCAGGCTTCAGACCCTTCGCTTCGAGCCCGGCGAGCACAAATGCATCCACCGGATTCCGCACCCAACCATTGGCATTCACCACCGGCAGCGCCGCGCGTTGCGGTGCCTCAAATGCCCAGTGCTTCTGATACTTCGCCCCTTCCTCGATCCAGCGTTTGAGGATCTCCTTTTCCGCAGCGGTCAGCGTCTTGTGCGACTTCGGCGGCGGCATCACCTCATCCGCGTCGTCGCTCGTGATCCGCTTCCACGCCTCACTCTTCCCCAAGTCGCCCGGCACGATCGCGCGCACGCCATCCAGCTCCGCCATCGCCCCTTCCGGCGTATCAATTCGCCGGTCCGCCTTCCGCGTCTTCGGGTCCGTGCCGTGGCAAAAGAAGCACTTGTCCGAGAGAATCGCCCGGACATCGCGATTGAAGCTGATCGGCTGCGCTGCATGGGCCGCGGCTGCGATGAGGAAAAGAATGGAGCAGGAGAGACGGTTCATTTGTGAAATTCCAACGTGATGAGCCTACCCCGCATCCGCCAAAACCGATGACTCTTTTGTTGGCAAAAACCTGCCAATAGTTGTGATGATGCTGCCATGCCCAGTCTCGAACATCAGCAGGATTTCTTCGCCCGCATGGCCGACCCGGTCGCGCTCCGCACCATCTTCGATCATTTGCCGGACGTGTTCTTCTTCGTGAAGGATCGCGAGCACCGCTTCATCGCCGGCAGTCGCAACCTGCTCGACCGGATCGGCCTCAAGCGCGAATGCGAACTCGTCTGGCGCACCGACCTCGATTTTTTCACCCGGAAAATCGCAGATGCCTATCGCGCTGATGACCGGCTCGTCTTCACCACCGGCAAACCCATCTACGACCGGCCTGGCGTCTGGCTCGGCGAGCACGGCCAGCTCGATTGGTTCCTCACCACGAAGGTGCCGCTGCGCGACGCTCGGGGAAAAGTCATCGGCCTCATGGGCACCATCCGCCCCGATACCAGCCGCAGCCCATCGCGGCCCTCCCCGGACATCCGGCGCATCACTGCGTTCCTGGAAAAAAATGCGCACCGCACCGTGCCCACCGCCGAACTCGCCCGCGCCTGCGGCCTCTCCGAACGCAGCCTCTACCGCCGGCTCGACAAAGCGCTCGGCATCACGCCCTACGAATGGATGCTCCGCGTCCGCATTCAGAAAGCCGCCGAGGCGCTCATCCAGACCGAGGAGAAAGTCGCCGAGATCGCCACCGCGCACGGCTTTTGTGATCAAAGCACCTTCACCCAGCACTTCCGCAAACGCATCGGAGTCACCCCGAAGCAATTTCGCGTGCGGCATCACGGGTAAAATCCGGGCGGATGAATGCCGAGAGCCGCGCGGCGACTTCGATCCACACCTTCGTCAACTCCACGCCCTCCGCGCGCACGACCTTGTCCGCCGTGGCGAAATCATTCTTCACGCCCGTGCCGCTGATGGTGATGCCGCGATCATGTGTGTAGCGCTTCATGCGGTTCACATAGCTGTCCGCCGGAGCCTTCGGATAGCCGGGGAAAAAGTAGCCCGTGAGATCCACCGCCTCGATGTCGTGCTTCGCGCAAAAGTCGCACACGCCGAAGAGATCAATGCCAGTGCCCGCATCCGCCATGTTCGTGTTCAGTTGTTCGAGAAAGGAATACGCATTCAGCCCCAGCCTGAACGACGCGCCGCCCGTGCCCGGGATCGCGGTGACCGCGTGCGACGCAGTGGCGGCAGCCATCGGTGCGAGCACGGCACGGCGGAGGAAATGGCGGCGGTTGAGCGGGGTGTTCATCGGGGGTGTGATGTTGCTAGTTGATCACTTCGTCTGGAATTTTTTGCTGATGACGAGCGCCTGCACGAACTCGCGCATTGCGAAATCTTTCGCCTGCGCGTGCTTGACGATGCCAGCGGCGAGGTCTTCATCCACGAAACCAAACGGTCGGCCCATCGCATACTCGATCAGCGCTTCGGTGAAGCCGCGGGCGAATTTCTCGGGCTTGGCGGCGATGACGTCGCGGAGCGCAAAGTAGTCTTTGAAAGCGGGGCCGTTGTAGATGGCTCCGGCGGGCTCGATGGGCCAGGTTTTCTTGCCGACGCCGGGCTTCTCGTAAGTCTCCTCGGTGCGCCATTTGCCGACGGCGTTGAAGTTCTCCAAACCGAAGCCGATGGGGTCAATCTTGCGATGGCACTGGGCGCATTGTGCTTCCTCCTGATGTGCAGCGAGTCGTTCGCGCGTCGTCAGCAGCTTGCCTTCGAGACGCGAGAGTTGCGGGACGTTCTTTGGCGCGGGCGGCGGGGGCTCGTGCAATAGCTTGCGTAGCACCCATGCTCCGCGTTCGACGGGACTGCTGACTTGGCCGTTGCTACCCATCGCGTGAATCGCGGCCATCCCGAGCAGCCCGCCGCGTGGGGAGCCGGCGGGTAACTTCACGCTTCGGAACTCGTCGCCGCTCACGCCCTCGATGCCGTAGTAGGTGGCAAGCAGGCCGTTGACGAAAATCTCGTCGCTCTTGAGCAGGCGCGTGAGGCTGCTGTTGCTGCGCAGCACATGCGCGAATGTCTCATACACTTCGCGGCGGGCGGCGACCTTGGCGCTTTCGTCGAAGTCGCGAAATTGCCTGGTGTCGAACTGGAAGAAATCGAGCCGCTCCATGCCGAGCCATTGATGCACGAAGCCGCTGACGAACTCACTGCTGCGCGCGTCGGCGATGAGGCGGTCCACTTCGCGAGCGAGCACTTCGGGTTGGTGCAAAGTGTTGTCCTTCGCGAGTGCCAGCAGTGGCTCATCGGGCGGTGCGCTCCAGAGGAAGTAGGATAGTCGGGAGGCGAGTTCGAGGTCGGAGAGTTGCTTCTGCTTGTCATCTTTTACCCTCAATTTTTTACCATCTTCTTCTGCTGGTAAAAGATTTGGGGTAAAAAATGGGGAGCCGGTTTCCTGAAGATAAATAAAGCCTGGCGAGGCAAGCACAGTGCTGAGCGGTTGCTTAAGCGCGACTTCAAAAGCGTCGCCCGCCTTGCGTCTTGTGTCGAAGAGCGCTGCGAGTTTGTTGATGTATGCCGCTGAGGGTTCTTTGCCGCGGAAGGCGCGTGTGGCGAACTTCTCGATGATCGCGCGCGCGTGATCTTTCTCGCTGACACCCGTCGTGTTGGCGAAGAGCACGGGCTCCACAGCAGACTTCGGATCGGCTTTGTGCAGCGGCCCTTCCCATTCCACCCAGTCAATCCACAGCGCACTGGGCGGGCCGACTTTGTTGGCTGCTATCCCAGCGTGGTAGATACCTTCATCGAGTTTCACATCGCGCTTCTCACGCAGGGTGAAGGTGCGCGGGCCATTGGCGGAGATGCTCACCGGCACCTCGATGATCTGTGGCTCATCGATGGTGCCATTGATTTGAAAGGTCTGCATCAAACCGGACTCAGCATTCTCCAGCACGGCGAAGTGTCGCTCTTTGGGTGTGCTCTTCACCGCACCGATGCGGCAGCGCAGCAGGTAATCGCCCGACTCCACTTTCTCGACTTCGTGCTTGGTCTTGAGCCAGCCCGATGGCTGGTCCGGCGGCAGCGTGATGACCTCCTTCTCGTGGACGTTATAGACGGTCAAATACGCACCGGTCTTGGTGAGCGGATCGTTGAGGTAACGCGCAAAGCTCGGCCCGTGTCGCTCGAACTCCAGCACGCGGAACTTTGCTTCATCTTCATCCGGGATGCCTGGGCCAAAAGCGCTCGGTGGCTTGCTGCGGTCGCTATCGAGATACGCTTTCGCGACCGTGTAGCCGCCTTTCATGTAGCCATTGTAAGTGCCGCCCACCACCGCGTTCGCGTGCAGTTCGACTTCGCGTCGCTCTTTGATCGTCTTCGTCGCGAGCTTCATCTCACCGGCGCTCACCACTTCGATCCAATCAATCCACAGCGCGAATTCGGGGCCGATGCCGTTGCGTTTTAATGCCTCAGCGAAGATGCGGTGCGCGGCGTCATCAGACTCATAGCTGCCCTTTTCCTGGAAGAAGAAACCGTGACCATTCGCGGGCGAGAACTTCAGTGGGATCTCGATGATCTGCGGCTTTTCCATCGTGCCCGTGACCTCGTGCGCGCTCGTCACTGCACGCACGCCGCTGTCATGCTGCGACCCAAACTCGACGAAGTGCCTGGTCTTCGGCGTGTTGTCAGTGGCCGCGATGCGCACTCGCACGACGTAATCACCCGCAGGCCAGTCACCCGGAATGCGGAACGGTTGATACGGATTTGCGAAGACATCCTCGATGGTGAGGAAGGTGCCCGTCTTCGTCGCCGGATGCGCCATGTAGGCGCGCTGAGACGGCACGTAATGCACCCAGTTGCGGCGACCTTTCTCGTCAGCATTCACCGCATCGGTAAAGCCGAAGTCCTGCGGCGAGGGCGCGCCATGGAGCTTCTGCCAGTCGAAGTAAAGATGCGTGGCATCATGCTTTTTCTCCGCGCGGATCTGGGCCGCGATGCTTGCGTTCTCCGGCTTGTTCGCCGCCGCATCCACGGCAACGGTCCACTTCCCATAGCGCTCATGCGCATCCGTGCGCTCCTTCAGCGCCGCCGCAATCCGCGCATTCCTGCCCTCGGCCTCGACGTGCATCGAGCGGCTCTTCTTCATCGGCGCCTGTCGCGCAAAGTTCTCATCCAGCGCCTGCCGCCCGAGCGCGAGGTATTGCTCGAACTGATCCGACGACATGAACAACGACGACCCCACCGTATCGAACGTCCCCGCGCCGCCATCTGCCGGAAGCTCGTTCACGCGCAAATCAATGCCGAGCAAATCGCGGACGGTGTTCTTGTATTCGCGCCGGTTCAGCCGCCGCATGGTGATCTTGCCCTGCCCATCGCCGAGCGACTTGCGCGCAGTCACCAGCGTGCGGGAGAGCGAGTCGAGGAAGTCCGTCTTCGCGACCTTCTCCGGTTGCTTCGCATCGTCCGGCGGCATGTCGCCGGAGTTGATTTGATTCAATATCTTCTGCCAGCGATCCGCATTCTCGATCGAGTCGAGCACGAACGAAACATCATCCAGCCGGAGCTTGCCCTTCTGCTTTTTCTCGTTGTGGCACTCGACACAGTAGTCTTTGAAAAAGGCGCGGTGCTTCTCATCCATGCGCGCTTGGGGCGGCTCGGTAGCGAGTAGGCCCGAGTGGGCGAGTAGCAGGGCGATGAGCAGGGGGAGCGCGGATTTCATTTGGATTACTTTCCCCATGCGTCTGCCATCCAACTTCATTTCCAACTCACAACGAGGAGCGAAACAGCTTGCCTCGGTAGATCGATCTTCAGGTCTGCTTTGCCCTTTTGGATCGTGATGTTTGCGGATGTGAGTTCGCTGAGTTGTCCGGCTTTCGCTAATGCGGCAGTCTGCTCGGTGGTGAGTTTCTCGGGTGAGCCGAGTTTCTTCCAGGCTTCGTAGGCGTTGCTGTGGTCGGCATCCACGCGGTAGTGAGTGAGCTTGGCTTCGCAGTTTTTCAAAGGCAGGCCGTCCAGCGAAAGGATGATGGATGCGGATGGGCCGCGCACATCATCGTCGTGATAATGCCAGACGAGCACGGCGAGCTGATTGCCATCGAGGCTGGCCTGCGCGGAGACATCGGGAGCGCCGCGCACGTTGTTGGTGCGGATCTGTTCGGCGGTCACCCCGGCGCTGCTGGTGGCGGGGAGTTGCTGGCCGTTCATCTTGCCAAACATGCGGAAGACATTGAGCACGGGGTGAGCGATGCCAGCGCTGGCGAGTTGGCGGAAGCCGGAGAAGGGCGGTTGATCTTCAAAGGTGAACGACCACGATAAGAGTCCTTCGAGGTTCACTCCGTAACTCTTGGCTAGCTCCAGAGTGCGGGGGAAACTCGCGGCGGTGTAGCTCGAATACATGGTGCCATTGCGATAGGCATCCTGCGGTCTGCGGCAGGCGGCGCAGCCTTCCGGGTCGAACTCCCCGATCACGATGGGCGTGTCCTTATATTCAGGAAACGATGCCACCACGGCGAAGGTGTCCGCGAGATCCTGCAACTGCGGCGCCATGCTCATGAGGATGCGCCCGTCCACGAACTGCGGCTTTCCTTTGGCATGGGTGGCGATGAAATCCAAGGGCGTGCCGATCTTGCCCGTCGAGTAGTTTTTGCCACGCGCGCAGTGTTCGAGGAACTCAGACAAGAACGTGCCGCCCGGTCCGCTGGAGGTGTGCGGACCACCGACACGAGCGGTCGGCAGCGCACGGCGCACGCCATCCACCGCGAAGTCGTGCAGCTTGAAGAACTCCTCTTTCGTCCCATGCCAGTAGAGATAGTTCGGCTCGTTCCACACTTCCCAATACCATTGCTCCACCTCGGCACGGCCATAGCGCTCGACGCAATGCTTCGCCCATTGGTGGCAAAGCTCGCCCCACTTCGCGTAGTCCTTCGGTGGATACGATTGCCCGGCATCCGCCTTGACCGTGGATTTGGGCGATGGATTGCGCGGATAATCCTGCGGATGAATCGAGAGCGCCTCAGGCATGAATCCGATCTCCACGAAGGGCTTGATCCCAGCGGCGAGATAAGCATCGAAGATTCGGTCATTGATCGTCCAATCATAGATCGCCTTCCCCTGCGCATCCTCTTTGTAGGCGCTGGTGGAGCCAAACTTCAGCGCATACGCCCCATCGCCACTCGTGAGCAAATGATGCGCCCGGAAGAAGACCTGCGGCTTGCCCAGTTTGCCGAGTTCCCCGAGCAATTTCTTTCCGTCCTTCATCGTGGCGTAGTTAGGCTCATCCGCGCCAAAGAACCGCCAGACAGGCTTCAGCTCACCCATCGGCTTGCCCGCGTCGATGGTGATGGTCACCGGGAACCGGCTGGAGTCATCCGCAGCGTGAAGATCGGTGAACAGCGCAATGAGGACCGTGAGAACGTATTTTATGGTATGGGATTGAATCTTCATCATCGAAGTTTTCCCGTGACTTGCTCCAAGGTGTCTGTGACGGCGATTGTTTGCATTCACGCGACCAACTCCTTCACCACCCCCGAGCTATCGCCGTGACGCTCGCTCTTGATGCCGATGCCGTTGAGCAATGTGAGCCACACGTTGCAGAGCGGCGTGTCCTTTGAGAGCACGAGGTGCTGGCCGAGCTTCATGCCTGCACCGCCGCCGGTGAGGAGCGTGGGGCAGTTGTCGAGGTAGTGGATCGTGCGGATATTGCTGCCGTAGGCGAGGCAGGTGTGGTCGAAAAGCGTGGTGCCGTCGGCTTCCTTCACAGCCTTCAATTTGTCGAGGAGCCCGGCGAGCAGTTCGCTCTGCGTCGCGTCGCGCTTCTGCGAGGCATCCATGCGCTCGCCGGCTGTGTAGTGGCTCATGTCGTGCGGCGCGACTTTGATCGCGAGGCTCTGCAACAAGGCGGCTACGGGCTGGCGATAGGTGATGACGCGCGTGCTGTCAGTCTGCAACGCGGCGACGATGAGGTCATACATCACTTTGATTTCCTCCTTGCCTGCGAGGCCCGGCTTCGGCTCGGCGATGGGCGGCTTGTTCTTCGGCACGGTGAGCCATTGCTCGTCCTTGCCGAGTCGCACCTCGATGTCGCGGATGCTTTGGTAATATTCGTCGAGCTTGTCGGTGTCGGTCTTCGTGAGGCCGCGCTGCACGCGCTTCGCATCTTCGCGCACCGCATCGAGCACGCTGCGCTTTTGCGCGAGCATGGCCTGGCGTTCGGTGAGCGGCGTCGAGTCATCCGAGAACAGCCGATGAAACGCAACGACCGGATTATCGAGCCCCGCCATCGGCTTGCCGCGCTGATCCCACGCGAGTGAGAGGCCGGGGCCGTGACCCGAATTCTGCACGTCGGGCGAATTGAGTTGGATCGAAGCATAGCGCGTGTCGCCGCCGAGATGCGCCGCCGCGACCTGATCTGCGCTGACGCTGTTGTGAAAACTCTGCCCTGGCTCCGCATAACGATTCGCACCCGTGAGCCAAAAGGTGCTGCCCCAGTGCGCCTCGTTGGCAAACTTGTTCGAGCAGCCCTGCACGACCGTGATGTCCTTCTGGTGCCGCGCAAGAGGCGCGAGTCCGAGCGGCAATTCCCAATCCGCACCCGTCTTCTTCACATCAGGGAACCACGTCTCATTCGTCACGCCCCAGCCGAAATTGAGAAAGACCATGCGCTTCGATGGCGTTGCGATCTTGTCAGCAGCAAAGGCGCGGAAGCCGATGGATTCGAGTGCCGGCAGCGCGATGAGCGTTCCGGTGGCACGGAGGAAATGTCGGCGGGTGAGCGATGTGTTCATGGCTGCAGTCTTGGACTAATGCGCGGGGAGCCAGTGAATTTCCACCACCTTCATCTTCATTTCATCGGCAGCCAGCGCACGGCGTTCTCCACGACGCGCAGGGGCTCGCCTTTGTCCCAGCGCTCCTCGACGACGACCGCATCAGGCGCGGGGACGTGGAAGGGCTCGTCAACCATCTCGGTCTGCGGGATGTCCCATTGCTCCGGCAGGCCCGTGGCGATGGGGTGCTGCGGCAGCAGCGTGGTGACGTGCGACGGTGCGCCATCCGCGCGGTAGCCGTGGAAGACGCACTGAGGGAGCGTGAGCCGCCAGACGTTGCCTTCGTGGGTGAGCGCCGGCGTGGGCGGCGCATCGCGTTTCACGCCTTCCACGTCAGGCGAGAAGCGCTTTTACCACGCGCGACGGCTCGACGCCTGTGAGTCGGAAATCGAGGCCCTGATGGCGGAAGGTAAGCCGCTCGTGATCGATGCCGAGCAGGTGCAGAATGGTCGCGTGCAGGTCGTGAACGTGGACGGGGCTTTCCGCGACGTTGTAGCTGAAGTCGTCCGTCGCGCCGTGTGTGATGCCCGGCTTCACGCCGCCGCCGGCCATCCACATCGTGAAGCAGCGCGGATGATGATCGCGGCCTGCCTCGGGGCTGTCCCATTGGCCCTGACCCGCGACTCCGCGCCCGAATTCGCCGCCCCAGATCACGAGCGTGTCGTCGAGCAGGCCGCGGCGCTTGAGATCGGTGATCAGCGCGGCGCTCGGCTGGTCGGTGTCGCGGCAGCGCGCGGTACACCACGAGGTGAGGCGGCTGTGGTGATCCCAATCGGGATGGAAGAGTTGGATGAAGCGCACGCCGCGCTCAACGAGCCGGCGCGCGAGGATGCAGTTCGCCGCGTAGCTGCCCGCGCGCCGCGAATCGGGGCCGTAGAGATCGAACACTTCCTCCGGCTCATCGCGCAGGTCGGTGAGTTCCGGCACGCTCGTCTGTATGCGATAGGCCATCTCGTATTGCCGGATGCGCGTGGCGATTTCCGGATCGCCAGTCTGCGCGAGACGCATCGTGTTCAGCTCGGCGAGACCGTCGAGCATCCCGCGGCGCACTTCGCGCGGCAGACCGTCCGGGTCGCGGAGATAAAGCACCGGGTCCTTCGCATTGCGCAGCTTCACGCCTTGGAAACGCGACGGCAGGAAGCCGCTGCCCCAGTAGTGATCGTAGAGCGGCTGGTCGCTCGGGCGCTGCATTTTCGAGATGAGCACGAGGTAGTCGGGCAGGTTGCGGGCCTCGCTGCCGAGGCCGTAGCTCACCCACGCGCCCATGCTCGGCCGCCCTGCGAGTTGGTGCCCGGTGAGGAACTGCGTCATCGCCGGCGCGTGGTTGATCTGGTCCGTGTGCATGGACTTGATGAAACACACGTCGTCCGCGACGCGCTGGAGGTGCGGCAGCCACTCGCTGATCGTCGCACCGCTCGCGCCGCAGTGGGAAAACTTCGTCGCCGCTGGTTTGATGAGCTGCTTCTGGCTGGCCGTCATCGTCGTGAGCCGCTGTCCATTTCGCACGGACTCGGGCAGCTCGGTGCCCGCGAGTTTCATCAGCCCCGGCTTTTCATCGAAGAGTTCGATCTGCGAAGGCCCGCCCGACTGTGTGAGGAAAATCACGCGCTTCGCCTTCGGCGCGAAATGAGGGAACTGCGGCAGCCCGCCGTTCACGTCGCGCACCGGATCGACCGCAGCACCCGCGCCCGAGAGCAACCGCGAGAGCGCCATCGCCCCAAGCGAGACGCCCGTGCATTTTCCGAGAAAGTAACGGCGTGTGATGTTCAGTGGATCATTCATGGGTGATGGCTTCGTCGAGGTTCTGGATGAGCGTGGCGACGACTGCGCAGGCAGCGAGTTCGGCCTGCTGTTTCGGTTCACACGCAGCGGCGCTCGTGTTCGCGAGGTAATTCACGGCGTCGGCGGGATTCGCGCGGTAGCGGTCGAGCGCGTGATTGAATTCACGGCGCAGCACGGCGAGTTCGCGTGGCTGCGGATCGCGCGAGAGCACGCGGCGGTAGATTTTCCGCAACCGGTCATCCGGCTCACCGGACGCAGCGAACGCCTGCGTCGCGAGCGTGTACGAGGCTTCGAGCATGGTGCGGTCGTTCAGCAGTGTGAGCGCCTGGAGCGGCGTATTCGTGCGCGGCGTACGGACTTCGCACACGCGGCGCTGCGCGCTGTCGAAAAGGAAAGTCGGCGCGATGCTGCGGCGCCAGAATGCATAGAGCGTGCGGCGGTATTGCGCGGCACCCTCGGTCGCCTCGTATTTGAAACGGCCCATGAAGATTTCCTCCCACACGCCATCGGGCTGATACGGCCTCACCGGTGGCCCGCCGAGCGCGCGGTTCAGCAGGCCGCTATTGGCGAGCGCAGTGTCGCGGAGCATCCAGGCCGGCAGGCGGAAGCGTGCGCCGCGGGCGAGGAGACGGTTCTCCGGGTCGCGCGCGAGCAGCGCTTCGCTCACGGCGGAGTCCTGCCGATAGGTGGCGCTCGTGACCATGAGCTTCAGCACGTGCTTCACGTCCCAGCCGCTCTCCATGAACTCCACCGCGAGCCAGTCGACCAATTCGGGATGCGTGGGCCGCTCGCCCTGCAATCCGAAATCCTCCGGCGTGCGCACGATGCCTGCACCAAAAAGCGTGCCCCAGAGATTATTCACCATCACGCGCGCCGTGAGCGGATTCTCGCGCGACACGAGCCAGCGCGCGAGGCCGAGGCGCGACTGGTCTTCGCCCAAAGCCGGCGCACCGATTGCACCGAGCACGCCACGCGGGACCTTGTCGCCCTTCTTGTCCCATACGCCACGGACGAGCACGTGCGTTTCGCGCGGTTCCTTCCGCTCGGCGAGCACCATCACGTTCAGCTTCTTCGCCGCGGCCTGCACCTCGGCGAGCTGACGGCTTGCGCGGTCGAGCGCGGACTTCTCGATCTGATACGGCGCGTGGTCGGCGAGGAATTGCTCGAAAAGTTTCGCGCGCAGTTTCGCGTCGAGCTTTCCCGCGTCGCCACCCGTCCGTGCGAACTGCTCCATCGGCGCAGTCTCCACGCCATGCACTGCCGCACCCGCCTGGTCGGTCGCGGAAAGGCGGAAGCGCCCGATGTTCGCGTCACCATCCGTGGATCGCTGCTTCAGCTCGAAGACGAGTTCCTCATCCGCATCGAGGACGAGCGGCTCAGCGAGCGCGAAGACGCCGGCGTGCGGCTCGATCTTCGGCGCGCCCACTGTCGTCCAGCCGTTGCGCGGGTCGTCGTCGAGCACGCCCTTGATGTCGCCATACTCACGCTTCTCTTTTTTCGACGGCGAGTAGTCCGCGACGGCGTCGCTCACGAGGATGTCGCGGATCTGCGAGCTGCCTCTGCGGCGGACCTGCACCTTGATGTCTGTCAAAATGAACTCGCCGGATTTTCCGCGCGAAAATTTTCCGCCGGTGTTCGTCGCATCCGGCAGCACTTCGAGCTTCAGGCCAGTGATGCGCGGCAGCTTGACCGGCGCGGAGATGCGATAGTCGTCCTGCTTCGGGTTCGGGCCGCGTGCGACAATGGAGCCGTCATCCAGACGCGCGAGTTTCGTGCCTTCGATGGATTCCATCGCGACCGGCTCGAGCACCCGCCACGCACGGAATCCGCCACGCACTTCGGCAGCGCGTTCCGCCAGCCACTTTTCAAAAGGAGCCTCAGCCGACTTTCGCGCCGCGGCCTCGGCGGGCTTGCGCGACTCGACGAGCTTCTGCGCTTCCTCCAGCGAGCGCGCCGCGAACGGCGACTGGTAGTTGAGGTAAGGCTTCGCGCCGGTGCCCGCTTTGCCGTCCTCGTCGATGCTGTTGAAGAACGCATTGAGCTGGTAGTACTCCGACTGCGTGATCGGATCGTATTTGTGCGAGTGGCACTGCGTGCAGCCCAGCGTGAGGCCGAGCCAGACGGTGCCGACGGTGTTCACGCGGTCGAGGACGTAATCAATGCGCGACTCCTCAGGATCGCGCCCGCCCTCGCCATTCGTCATGTGATTGCGGTGGAAGCACGTCGCGAGCTGCTGCTCTGGCGTAGCATTCGGCAGCAGGTCGCCGGCGATTTGCTCGATGGTGAACTGATCGAACCGCATGTTGGAATTGAAAGACTCGATGACCCAGTCGCGCCACGGCCAGTTCGTGCGCGTGGCGTCGGCCTGGAAACCATCCGTGTCCGAATAGCGCGCCGCATCGAGCCACCACATCGCCATGCGCTCGCCGAAGTGCGGCGAGGCGAGCAGCGAATCCACGTAGCGCTCGTAGGCACCGGGCTTCGTGTCCTTTTCAAAAGTGGCAAGCGCCTCCAGTGATGGCGGCAGTCCCGTGAGGTCAAACGCCGCGCGCCGCGCGAGCGTGTGACGCGGGGCTTCGGGAGACGGCGTGAGCTTTTCCTTCTCCAGCCGCACACCGATGAAGGCGTCGATCGGATTAGTGCTCAGTGCCCAGTGCTCAGTCCTCAGTTTTTCAATCTGTGGGCCAGGCTTTGACTGAGCACTGAGCAGCGGGGACTGAGCAGGGGATTTCGGCAGCGCCACTCTCTCCGGTTTTTCAAAAGCCCAGTGTTTTCCCCAAGGCGCACCGGCTTCGATCCAGCGCGTGAGCATGGCCACTTCCTCGGCGGACAGCTTCTTCTTGTGCGACTTCGGCGGCGGCATCACCTCGTCCTCGTCGGTGGAAAGAATGCGCGTGAGCAGTTCGCTTTCCTTCGGCTTGCCGGGGACGATCGCGGCGACGCCGTCCTTCACCGCCATCGCACCTTCACGCGTGTCGAGCCGGAGGCCGCCTTTGCGCTGCTTCTCGTCCTGGCCGTGGCAGGCGAGGCAGTTTTCCGAAAGCAGCGGCAAGACCTCGCGGCTGAAATGCGGCACCTCCGCCGCGAGCGCGGCGGAGGTGGAAGCCAGGAAGATGAGGGTGCCTGTGTGGGACTTCATGCATGCCAGACTTCCACGGCTCGGCGAAAAATGAAATGGAGCGGGCCGCGAAAGAAGTTGTAGTATCCCGCCATGGCTTCCACCCGCAGAAAGAGCCGCTTCCCCATCTCATTGTATGCGACACCGCATGCGGCGCATCAGGATGTCTTCTATACCGTGCCGCGTGCCGGGCATCTCGTGGGTGGTGCTGATCATCACATCCAGCGCGACCATTTCCCCGGTCACGAACTGCTGCTCTGCCTGAAAGGACTGGGCTACGTGCGAGTTCACGGCCGGCGACATCCGGTGCAGGCGGGCGATTTTGCGTGGATCAACTGCCACCACGCGCACGAGCACGGCGCGGAGAAAGCCGACCCTTGGGAGGTGCTCTGGGTGCGCATCGAAGGACCGGGGCTGGCGCGGATGTGTTCTATCCTATCCGTCCGTAGCCTGCCGGTTTTCAGCGGCATGAAAAGGAAGGTAGCTGAGCGGCTCTACCGCGAGATTTTCGGCCTGATGCAGCAGGACACCCCCGACAGTCCGCCGCGCATCCATGCGGCGGTGGCACGACTCATCGCGCTCGCCTTCATCGCACGGCAATCGCAGGCCGGCTCGCCAGAGCAGGAAATCCCCGCGGTGCTCGGCAAGGCGGTGCAGCACATGAAGCTGTTCTACTTTGAGCGGCACACGGTGGAGGCACTGGCTGGGCGGGCGGGCATGAGCGCGTCGCATTTCAGCCGGCTGTTCAAAGGTGCGTTCGGCACGAGCCCGATTGACTGGCTGCGTCGCGAGCGCATCAGCCAGGCGAAGCGTCGGCTCGTCGAGACGACGGATGCCATCAAGGAAATCGCCGAGCAGGTGGGCTACCGCGACCGGTTCTTTTTCAGCAAGGATTTCCGCAAACTGACGGGACACGCACCGCGCGAATTCCGGCAGCGCGAGCAGTCGAAGCGAAGGTAGGGATGACTCGCGGAGCCATCCCGGATCGGGGCGCTTTCGGCGAGAGCGCCCTACCTCGTCGCGTGCTTCAGCAGGAAGTCCACGAAGGGCTTGGGGTCTTTCAGCGAGTGCGGGTGGTGGTTCACGCCGGGCTTCACGATGACCTCGATAGTGCCGCCGGCGACTTTGTATTTTTCGGCGAAGGGCTGGGTGTTTTCGGCGAAGGGGACGACATCATCCGCATCGCCGACGACTGCGACGATCGGGATGTGCGCTTTCGCGAGCGCGTCAGCCTTGTCGAGCGGGTTGCCTTTGAAGTCCTTTGCCGTGTCCTCGGTCAGGCCGTAGATTTCGAGCGCCTGCTTCCAGCACGTCGCGCTGCCCTTGCCCTTGCCCTTCCCGCCGGGCCACGAGCGGATGTCGAGCACCGGCGCGTCGAGGTAAAGTGCGGCGGTCTTCGCGGGAAATGCGGCGGCAAAATTCACTGCGTAGAGCCCGCCGCGGCTGAAGCCTTCGAGCACGGCGCGCGGTGACAAACCAAACTCACGGACGACGTGTGCGTGAAAAGTTTCCATGAGTGCCACGGACTTCGGATCGCCATACATGTCGCTCACTTTGAAATACGCCACGTGCCAGCCGGCGTTCAGCAGCGCGATGTCGCCCTGCGGCTCGTGGCCGAAGAATTCCGTGCGCCATATCCACGGCTTGCCGGGCGCGGCATTCGCGGGCTTCACGATGCCACCACCGCGCCCATCGAGGGTGAAGTCAACCTTGTCGAAGCCGTTCCACTTGGAGACTGGAGGTGCATCGGCGGCGCGGGCGCTGAGTGAGACGAGCGAGAGGACGAGGAGGAGGAGTTTTCGCATAGGGGTAAAATCGTTTTGCAGGTTCACTCTTCGCGCGGATTTTTCAGCGCGGCGATTTTTTCCATCACCTGCTCACTGAGGCGTTGGAAGACGAGGCGCGGGTCACCGGCGATGTCGGCTTTGGTAAAGTGGATCGGCTGGCCGACGACGATGGTCACGGGGGTCATGCGCGGGAATTTTGCGCCGCGCGGATAGGCGTCGAATGCGCCGAAGATGCGCATCGGCACGACGGGCGCGAGGGTCTTGGCGATGATGAAGCCGGCGCCGGGCTTGGCGGGCTGCAGGTGGCCGTCGCGCGTGCGGGTGCCCTCGGGGAAGACGATCGTGCAGCCGCCATCCCGCAGCACGCGGATCACGGCCTTCAGTGCTGCGACGTCGGAGCCTTCGCGGTCCACGCCGATGACATTGATGCGCCGCAGTATCCGGCCTACGACGGGGATGTCGAAGAGCGTCTTGCGACCGAAGTAATGAATCTCGCGCTGGCAACTGATGCCGGCGAAAGGCGGGTCGAGGAAGCTTTGGTGGTTCATCGCGAGCAGCGCGGGACCGTTCTCGATGATGTTTTCCTGCCCATACACGCGGAGATCGAAGAGCGCCTGCCCGACGAACTTTGAAAGCTGGTAGGTGGCTGCGTAGGTGAAGCCCATGCGAGCGGCGCGATCAGATTCCCTCCGGCAAGGCGAGACTCTTGAGCTTCAGGCGGCCGATGATTTCGCCGACCACACCGTCAATCGTGAGATGCGAGGAGTCCACGACGTGCGCGTCTTCGGCGATGATGAGCGGGCTCATCGGGCGCGAGGAGTCCTGCTTGTCGCGGGCTTCGATCCGGTCGGTGACACCCTGCTTTGCCCGTCGCGCGGCGCGGACTTCGAGCGTGGCGTCGATGTAAAATTTATACGGTGTCTCGGGGAAGACGGCGCTGCCGATGTCGCGGCCTTCCATCACGGTGTCGAACTCCGCGCAGCACGCGCGCTGGATGGCGACGAGGCGGCGGCGCACTTCGGGGATGCTCGCGACGGTGGAGACGCTGGCGGTCACGCTGGCGTCGTTCAGATGCGGGGTGGGGTCCAGGCCGTCGAGGACGATGGTGCTTTCGCCAGTCGAATCGAAGCCGCACTCGATCACGGTCGAATCGAGCGTCGCGCGCACTGCGGAGGTGTCTGCGGGAGTCACGCCACGCGCGACGGCGAGCCAGGTGACTGCGCGGTACATCGCGCCGGTATTCACGTAGCGGTAGCGCAGCCGGCGCGCGAGGGCGCGGGCGACACTGCTCTTGCCGCTCGCGGCGGGACCATCAATGGCGATGACGATGTGTGCGGGCGCGCTCATTTCGCGAGGTTGCGGAGCGCGTCGTAAAAGCCGGGGTAGCTCGTGGCCACGCAGTCGGTGTCACGGATGATGGATGCGCCTTCGGCAAACGAGGCGAGGATCGCGAAGGCCATGGCGATGCGGTGGTCGCCGAAGCTCGTGACATCCGCGCCGTGTAATTTTACGCCGCCTTCGATCTCCATGCCGTCGTCCTTTTCATCCACAGTGACTCCGAAGGCACGGAGGTTTTTTGCCACGGCAGCGATGCGGTCGGTTTCCTTCACGCGCAGCTCGTGCGCGTCGCGGATGATCGTTCGGCCCTCGGCGAGCGCGGCGGCGACGGCGAGGATGGGGAGCTCGTCAATGACGTTCGGGATTTCCGCGCCGCCGATCGTGGTCGCGCGGAGTTTTGTGCCGCGCACCTCGACGGTGCCGGCAGGCTCGCAGTCGGAGTTTTCAGCGACCTCGTTCACGTCCGCGCCCATGCGCTTGAGCACGGCGAGCACACCGGTGCGCGCGGGGTTGAGGCCCACGTTTTTAATCCGCAGATGCGAGCCGGGTTGCGCGGCGGCGGCGGCGAGCCAGAAGGCCGCGCTGGAAATGTCGCCGGGCACGGAAAAATCGCGCGCGGTGAGCGTCTGTCCGCCGAGCATGGAAACGGTGAGGCCGTCTTTTCGCAGTTTCACGCCATGCCATGCGAGCATGCGCTCGGTGTGATCGCGCGATTGCTCGGGCTCGGTCACGACAGTCGTGCCTTTTGCAAAAAGTCCGGCGAGCAGCACCGCGCTTTTCACCTGCGCGCTCGCGACGGGCACGTTGTATTCGATAGCCACGAGCGGCCCGCCTTCGATGACGAGCGGTGCGCTGCCGCGTTCACCCTCGGCGGTGATTTTTGCGCCCATTTTTGTGAGCGGATCGATCACGCGCTTCATCGGCCGCTTGCTCAGCGAGGCGTCGCCGGTGAGCCGGCTGCGGAATGGCTGCGCTGCGAGGATGCCGCACATGAGCCGCATGGTCGTGCCGGAATTGCCGCAATCAATGTCGCCTTTCGGCACCGCGAATCTGCCGCCTTTTCCCTCAATGATCACAGTCGTCTCAGCGGGTCGCGTGATTTCCACGCCGAGCTGCTGGAAGGCCTTCATCGTCGAGAGACAGTCCTCGCCAGGCAGGAAGCCGGTGACGGTCGCGCGGCCATCCGCGAGCGCGGCGAACATGATCGCACGATGCGAGATGCTCTTGTCGCCGGGGACGCTCAGCTCGGCTTGGATGGCCGGGGCTTTTTCGATCTTCCAGTCTGGCATTTGCTATTTTGGGAAAGTGATGGTTTCGCGGATGGCACGCGCGGCGGCGAGCAGCTCGTGGGTCTCGGTGCCGTCCGCAGCGGGCGCGAGGGTTTGGCGGAATTCGGCGAGATTGGCAATCAAAGCATCAATCGCTGGCAGCACCGCGGCGTGATTTTCCCGGAGGATTTCGCGCCACATCGCGGGCGGTCCGGCGGCGACGCGCGTGGTGTCGCGGAAGCCGGGGCCGACGACGCTGAAGGCGTGGCCATTCTGCCCGGCGACCGTATTCACGAGCGCGGCGGCGACCAGATGCGGCAGGTGGCTCACGAGAGCCACGCATTCATCGTGCTCGGAGGCGAGCAGCTCGACCACGCGGCAGCCGATGCCTTTCCAAAAATCGCTGACCGCCACCAGCGTCGCGGGATCGGTGCCCGAATCGGGTGTGACGATGCACGTCGATCCGTCGAAGAGATTTGCGCGCGCCGCGGCGAGGCCGGTGTGTTCGCTGCCGGCCATCGGGTGGCTGCCGATGAAGCGTCCACGCGCGAGGAAAATCGTGCGAAGTTCCGCAACGACCCCGCCTTTCACGCTGCCGACATCCGTGATGGCGCAGTCCGGTGAAATCAGCGGCGCAATCTTCTGTGCGAGCCCGCTCATCGCCCCGATGGGCACGCAGAGCACCACGAGATCCGCGCCATTCACCGCCGCCGCGAGATCGACTGTCGCGATGTCCGCACAGCCGGCGACGATGATTTCACTGACTGCTTCGGGACGTCGCGCCCAGAGCGTGACGTGGTTGCCCCCCGCCCTCCGCAGTGCGAGCGCGATGGATCCGCCGATGAGTCCGGGGCCGAGGATTGCGATGCGTTTCATATGGGTAACGGTTGACCGTGGACGTGTGAGAGGCGTGCGTTTTTCCCATTGAACACTCAATACCCATCTTCGGAAAAAAACCCCGGCTTGCGGTCTGGGACCGACAAGCCGGGGTCGAGAATGAATTCCCGGAGCTGCTTCGGCTACGGGGGCACGAGGAACGTGCGGCGCGTATAGGGGCACTCGGCTTCGGTGCCGGGCGGCAGGCCGCGCACATCGATGAGGCGGTGCTGGGAATCGTAAGGGCTTTGCACATAGCCGGGCTTGCCCTCCGCCTTTCCGGCGTATTCGGGATTTTTCTGCTCCGGCGCCGGCGGGATCTTGTTCTTCTCCGCAGGCGTGGGATCAACGACCTCGTTCCGCTGCGCCTTCTCCTTCGGAGGGGCGTCTTCATCAATGTGACGTTTCGGCTTTTTCTCCTTTTCCTTTTCCTCCACGACGGTCGGTCCGGGGACTGGTTTTTGGCGAACGTTATTGTTTTTATTGCACGCGCTCACACTGACCGCGACAGCGAGCGAGAGAATCGAAAGGATGGATCGGTTCATAAATCGGTTTCTTTTTTAGGGGATAGTTCCGTGATTGGCAATGCTAAATTTCCAGCATTTCACTTTGGGTGGATTTGCCTGATTCGGGAGTTGGCCGCGCGGGAAAAGGCCGCTACTTCGCATGCCGATGTCAAAATCCCTCGCATGGACGGTTTGGGCCGTCACCGCGCTGCTGCTCGGTTTCTTCTTCGTCTGGCCGATTCTCACCACGGTGCAGCGCGCGTTTTTTGATCCGAGCGGAAATTTCTCGCTGGTCGCCATCCGCGAGGTCTTCGCGAATCGCATCTATGTCGAAGGCCTGCGGAATTCCTTCCTGCTCGCGCTCGCGTCCACAGCGGTCACGCTCGCCATCGCGCTGCCGCTCGCATTTCTCAGCGACCGCTACGATTTCATGGGGAAGAAGGCGCTCTCCGCGCTGCTGCTCGTGCCGATGATCCTGCCGCCCTTCGTCGGCGCCATCGGTGTGCGGCAGATGCTCGGGCAATACGGCGCGCTGAATTCGCTCCTCACGCACCTCGGCCTGCTCGATCCCGGCACGACGATTGACTGGCTCGGGCGCGGTCAGTTCTGGGGCTGCGTGATCCTGAACGCGCTCCACCTCTACCCGATCCTCTTTCTGAATCTCACCGCCGCGCTGGCAAATGTGGACCCCGCGATGGAGGAGGCTGCGGAAAATCTCGGCTGCACCGGCTTCCGAAAATTCCGCCGCATCACGCTGCCGCTGATCATGCCGGGGTTGTTCGCGGGCGGCACGATCGTCTTCATCTTCGCATTCACGGAACTCGGGACGCCGCTCATCTTCGACTACGCGCGCGTCACGAGCGTGCAGATTTTTTACGGCATCAAGGAAATCTCCGGCAACCCGTTTCCCTTCGCGCTCGTCGTCGTGATGCTGTGCGCGACCGCGCTGCTCTACATGGCGAGCAAGCTCCTCTTTGGCCGCAGCGAAAGTGCGATGTCGGGAAAAGCGGGCATCGCCGGGACCACGCGCAAACTCGGCGGCACGAGCGGCTGGCTTTGCGCACTCACTTTCGCCGGCATCACCTTCCTCGCACTGCTACCGCACATCGGCGTGGTCCTCGAATCCTTCTCGAAAGACTGGTATCGCACCGTCGTCCCCGGCGAGTGGACGACGAAGCACTACTCCGACGCGCTCGGCCACTACCTCACCGTGCCGAGCATCACGAATTCGCTGAAATACGCCGGCCTCTCCGTCTGCGTGGACATCGTGCTCGGCCTCGCCATCGCCTACGTGATCGTCCGCACGAAGCTCCCCGGCCGCCAGGCGCTCGACACGATCTCGATGCTCCCCCTCGCGGTCCCCGGCCTCGTGCTTGCCTTCGGCTACATCTCCATGACACAGCCGGGCCGCTTCTTCGCCTTCCTGAATCCGGGAAAAGACCCCACGCTCCTGCTCGTCATCGCCTACTCCGTGCGCCGCCTGCCCTACGTCGTGCGCAGCGCCGTCGCCGGCCTCCAGCAGACGAGCGAGACGCTGGAGGAAGCCGCGCAAAATCTCGGCTGCCCGCCGCTGCGCACGCTGCGCCGCATCACCTTCCCGCTCATCGCCGCGAATGTGCTCGCCGGTGCGCTGCTCGCCTTCAGCTTCGCGATGCTCGAGGTCAGCGACTCGCTCATCCTCGCTCAAAAGCAGCAGCACTTCCCGATCACCAAGGCGATCTACGAGCTGTTCCAGATGATCGGCGACGGCAAATTCCTCGCCGCCGCCCTCGGCGTGTGGGCGATGGTCTTCCTCGGCCTCACCATCGCCGTCGCCAGCCGCATCCTCGGCAAAAAAATGGGCGCGCTCTTCCGCGCGTAGCGTAGCTCTCCAGAGCTGCGCTCCATGCGCTCGCCCGCCGTCGCAGCTCTGGAGAGCCGCGCTACGCATGCGTGCCCTGCGCCGCCGAATTGTCCCTTGGATGGCCCGCCGCGATCTGTTCTCTTTGCCGTGATGAAGAAACTCCTCGCCGAATTCCTCGGCACCTTCGGTCTCATCTTCGCGGGCACCGGTGCGATCATCGTAAACGCGCAGACCGGCGCGCTCGGTCATGCCGGCATCGCGCTCACCTTCGGCCTCGTCGTGCTCGTGATGATCTACAGCTTCGGCGACGTGAGCGGCGCGCACCTGAATCCCGCCGTGACCATCGGCTTCGCCGCCGCAGGGCGAAGCCAGTGGCGCAGCGTCCCCGGCTACATCGGCGCCCAGTGCGCGGGCGCGCTCGCGGCGAGCGTCGTGCTCCGTTTTCTTTTTCCCGCAAATGCACACCTCGGCGCGACTCTGCCCGCGGGCGCGGCATCGCAGAGCTTCGTGCTCGAAGTGCTGCTCACATTTTTCCTGATGCTCGTCGTCCTCAGTGTGAGCACCGGTGCGAAGGAAAAGGGCCTCACCGCCGGCATCGCCGTCGGCGCGCTCATCGGGCTGGAGGCCATGTTCGCCGGCCCGATCTGCGGAGCCTCGATGAATCCCGCCCGCTCGCTCGCGCCCGCGCTCGTGAGCGGACATCTCGAACATCTGTGGATTTACCTCACAGCCCCTGTGCTCGGCGCACTGCTCGCCGTGCCTGCCTGCTTCGGCGTCCGTGATCGCGGCTGCTGCGGAGCGCACTGAAATCTTGTCATGCTCACGGCTCCGCTCGTCCTCATTCTCTGCACGGGAAATTCGTGCCGCTCACACATGGCCGAGGGCATCCTGCGCGCCGCCGCCGGCGAGGCGCTCCGAATCGCGAGCGCGGGCTCGAAGCCCGCTGGCCACGTGCATCCGCTCGCCATCCGCGCGCTCGCCGAGATCGGCATTGATATTTCCGCGCATCGCTCGAAGCACCTCGGCGAATTCCTTTCCGAAAAAGTCGAGACCGTCATCACCGTCTGCGGCAACGCGGACCAGGCCTGCCCGATGTTCCCCGGCCAGGTGAACCGTCATCACTGGGGCTTCGACGATCCCGCGCACGCGACTGGCACGGAGGAGGAGCAGTTTGCGGTGTTCCGCCGAGTGCGGGATGAAATCGCGCATACTTTCCGCGCCTACGCCGCGGGAAGGCTCGACGAGGCGAAGCGCCAAGTAGCGTAGCTCTCCAGAGCTGCGCCTTTCTGTTCCCCACATGGGGCGCAGCTCGGGAGAGCTACGCTACGCCCGCGGGTGCGCGTCGTCGTAGGCTTTCTTCAGCCGCTCGGTGGTCACGTGCGTGTAGATCTGCGTCGTCGAGAGGCTCGCGTGGCCGAGGAGCGACTGCACGCTGCGCAGATCCGCGCCCGCATCGAGCATGTGCGTGGCGAAGCTGTGCCGCAGCTTGTGCGGCGAAACCGTCTGCGGGATTCCCGCGTGCGCGAGGTAGCGGTGCATCGCGAGCCACACCGAACGCGTGCTGATGCGCTTCCGCGACTTGTTGATGAATAGCGGTCCCGCATCCACGCGCGCGGCCTGCCGGTATTTCTGGATCGCCTCCAGCGCCAGCGCGCCGACGGGCACGATGCGTTCCTTCCGCCCCTTGCCGAGCACGCGCACGCTCTCGGTGTATCCATCCACGTCGCGCACTTCGAGCGAAGAGAGTTCCGCAAGACGCAGCCCGCTGCTGTAAAAAAGTTCGAGGATTGCCGCGTCGCGCTGCCGCATCCACTCGGGCGACTGCTTGTTTTTTCCCATCGCGAGCGGCGCGGCGAGCAGCGTGTCAATCTGCTGGCGCGTGAGCACGACCGGCAGTCCGCGATCCAGTTTCGGGAGCTGCACCTGCTTCAGTGGATTGTCCTTCAGCCCGTGGCGCTCGACGAGGAAGCGGAAGAAAGTCCGCAGCGCCGCGAAGTGCAGCCGCACCGTCGGCTTCGCGAGGCCGGACTTCATCTGCTCGAAAAGATAGCGGCGAAAATGATCCGCGCGCAGTTCCTTCCACGCCGGTTGTGCGACGGACTTGCGGAAACCTTCGAGTGCGTGCCGGTAATTCGTGAGCGTGAGCGGAGAGACATTGCGCTCGACTTCGAGGTGCTCAAGAAAAAGCTCGGTGAATCGGTCGGCAGCCACACGAACAATCTCGACTGGGCAGGAAGGCGGTGTCCAGCGGGGAGTTGCCGCCCGCTCAGTCTGGGCGAAGGTGAGCTTGGGCACCCGTTTGCAGGGCAAAATATTTCCATCCGCCGCAAGCACCTCTGGTATCGAAAATGCTATCGCGGCGGATGCACTTTCAGAACCCAACCCAAAGACAAGGAGCCGCCATGATTTTCGACGCATTTGAACAATTCTCGCCGCCCGATTTCGCATTCCAAATCGCGCGGACGCACCTGGAACTCGACGGCTACTGGAAGCTCCGGGCGGCGATTTTTTGCGAGGAGCAGCACGTCTTTCAGCACAGCGATCGGGACGAGATCGACGGACGGGCGATCCCGATCGTGTGCGACACGCTGATCGCAGGGATGGAGGATTCGGTCGTCGGCGTGGTGCGGATAGACGAGCGTGAACCGGGCCTCTGGTATGGCTCGCGACTCGGCGTGGCGGCGGATTTTCGCAGCGTGAAAAAGCTCAGCCCAGGCGTGGCGGCCCGAAATCATCAGCCTGTGTACCGCGGCTTCGGCGCGCTGGGCGCGGGGCTGATTTACAAGGCTGTCTCCACCGCGCACGCGCTCGGGTGCCGCGAGTTCCTGGCGACCGTGCAGCATCAGAATGCGAAATTTTTCCAACGCCTTCACTGGGAACCGCTCGGCGAGCTGGAACTCTTCGGCCTGCGCCACGTGAAGATGCGCGCCGACCTCGGCTACTATCGCCCGGCGGAGTCCGTTTTCTGACCGCATGAGCGACGACGCTGCGACGCTCGCGCGACTCATCGCGCTTCTTTCCGGGAGCGCGGCGGTCGCGGAGAAAATGACGATCCATTCGGCCTACGCGCCGGCCCAGGCGGTGTCCGCCGGAATCCGTCTGGGCGACGACTGCGCGGCGATTCCGGATGGCGACGGCTGGTTGCTTTTTGCCGCCGAGGGGATGCTGGAATCGTTTGTGGCGGATGACCCGTGGTTCGCGGGCTACTCCGCGGTGATGGTGAATCTCAGCGACGTCGCGGCGATGGGCGGCTCGCCGCTCGCGGTGGTGGATGTGCTCTGGACGCCCGATCTCGGGCGTTCGGAGGAAATCTGGCGCGGCATGAGTGCGGCATCGCAGACCTACGGCGTGCCGATCGTCGGCGGCCACACCACGATCACCAAAGGCGGCCCCGCATATCTCGCCGCGGCGGTGCTCGGAAAAGCCGCGCGATTGCTTACGAGTTTCGATGCACAGCCGGGCGACGACCTGCTCATGGCCGTGGATTTGCGCGGCAGTTGGCGCGGGGCAAAACCGTTTTGGAATGCGAGTGTCGGCGCACCGGCGGAGCGTCTTCGTGAAGACCTGCGGCTGCTTCCGGCGCTTGCGGAAAGCGGCTGGTGCAAGGCGGCGAAGGACATCAGCAACGGCGGCATCGTCGGCACCCTCGGCATGTTGCTCGAATGCTCGGGCGTCGGCGCGGAACTCTGGCTGGATCAGCTTCCGCAGCCGCACGGCGTGGATCTTTTGCGTTGGCTCGCAGCGTTTCCGAGTTTTGGATTTTTGCTCAGTGTCGCGCCGGAAAACTCCGTGCGAACTGCGCAACATTTTACCGCGCGCGGCATCGCGTGCGCCCCGGTCGGGCGCATCACTGCTTCGCCTTCGCTGGTGCTCGGTTACGGCGTGGCGAGGGCGCAATTTCCCTCGCCGGCAGCGTCGGTCCCTCGTGCCATGTCCCCTTGATGAGCACTTCCTTGGAATGCTCGCTTGCTCCCGTGCTGTTCGCATAGAGCCGCTCGACGACGAGGTCGAGCGCCGCGGCGCCGACGAAATCGAGATTGCCGTCGATCCCCGCCGCGCCACCGCGCTCATCCGAAGTGCGATAGAGGTAGGCGAGCCCGAGTTCATCGGGCACACCCACGCCGCGCTTCGCGAGCAGGCTGCGCACGGGGAATTTATAGACGAGCAGCGAGTCCGGTTCGTTGCGGTAAAGCCAGTCGCTGAATTCCGCAACGCCCGCGTCTTCGCGCGGGATGAACGGCTCGCAGCGATCCTTGCGCGGAAGCCGGCGCTGCCAGTCGAGAAATGCGCCCGACCAGTGGTTGCTGGAGACGAGATTGTTCCGCTCTGGGACGATGAGCGCAGGCCGCCGGTAGCCGAGCCCGTACATCTTTTCGAGCGCAAGATGGACATTGAAAAAGCCGTGGAAATTCGCGCGATCCGTCACGACGCCGGGGAAGTATGCGCTCAGCCCTGCGACGCAAAAGTCCGCGCAATCGAACACCGGCGACTCGCTGTCTTCGCGGGAAAAGCCGAGCAGCACACCGCGAATCCCGCGGGCACGGAGCGTCGCCTGCAGTCGCACCATGTCGCCTGCAAAATCACGGAGCGCAAAAATCTCAATGCGAAACCCGAGTTCGCCCGCACGACGCCGGATACCCTGGAATTCCCAGCGGCAGACGTCCTTCGTCCGCCAGTCCTCGCGACCGCCGTAGTTTGTCACCAGCGCGATCACGTCCACCGCGCCTGCGCCACCGCGCCGCCGCCGGTTGGCCATCAGCGCGCTGACGAGCGGATTGGGACGATAGCCAAGTTCGTCCGCGACCTCGCGCACACGCCGCCGCAGTTCCTCGCCGATGCGCGGATCACCGCGGAGCGCACGGGAAACCGTGGACGAGGCGACCCGGAGGCGGTGGGCGATTTCGACCATTCGCACTGTCTGGATTTGTTCTTTCGGCATTTTTTAAGGCAGCGATTTTCGCCTGGGGATCACATTGAAAAATTCACATTGAAAAATTCTTTCCCTGTTGCGCAACGATATGCGCAACAAACCGGTTCCGGCAAGAGCCGGAGCATCGGGAACGGTTCAACGAATGCTAGTGCAGGCATCCGCAGCGGAGCATTCCGTTCCGTTCAAAACCAAACCAACAACGACCCAACAACATGCCGAAGGTAGAAAAAGAAATGAACAAGAAGGGGGACTTCCTCGTGGATTACGAAGAGAAGGTGTTCCCCGATGTGAAAGCCGATCCGGGCGAGAAAGCGCTCGTCACTTTTCACACCGTCGCCTTTGAAGGCTCAATCGGTCTCGTGAACACGCTGGTGGCCACGCGGCTGCTGCGCAAAGGCTACGAAACTTCCATCCTGCTCTATGGACCGGGTGTGACACTCGGCTTTCAGCGCGGCTTTCCGACGCTCGGCGACGAGGCGTTTCCGGGGCACCTCTTCATCAATCAGCGCATCGCGAAATTTATGGAAGAAGGCGGCAAGGTTTACGCGTGCCGCTTCGCCACACAGGCGCTCTACGGGCAGACGGAAAAGGCTTTCATCCCGGGCATCATCCCGATCAGCCCGCTCGACGTGCTCGATGTCGTGCTCATGCACAAGAAGGCCGGTGCGGTGATCATCGATACTTGGACACTGTGATGCGCGCAGCGCCTTGGAGTGCGGTGGCAAGCGAAAGCGCGACACCGCTTTCGCAAATCCGGGACGTCTGTGGAGTGCAAGCCACACCCACCCGCAGAGACATCCGAAGGCGGCGTGGCGCTCACGCTTCCCGCCGCATTCCAAGGCCGCAGGCCCACGCTTTATGAAGCGGATCAAAGCTGCCGCGATCCAAATCGCGCCCGACCTCGCGGGCGGCACCGGCACGGTCGATCGCGTGTGCGATGCGATCGATCGCGCCGCCGCGCAGGGCGTGGAGCTGGCGGTGTTTCCGGAGACGTTCATCCCGTACTATCCGTACTTCTCGTTCGTGCTGCCCGCGGTCTCGATGGGGAAGGATCACCTGCGGCTTTACGAGCTGGCCGTGGAAGTGCCGGGGCCAGTGACGCAACAGCTTTCCAGTGCCGCGGCGCAGCACGGGATGGTGCTCGTCGTGGGCATCAACGAACGGGACGGCGGCTCGCTCTACAACACGCAGCTCATTTTCGACACGGACGGTTCGCTGGCGCTGAAACGGCGCAAGATTACCCCGACGTATCACGAGCGCATGGTGTGGGGTCAGGGCGACGGCAGCGGCGTGCGCGCGGTGGATACGGCGGTGGGCCGCGTGGGCGCGCTGGCGTGCTGGGAACACTACAATCCGCTCGCGCGTTTCGCGCTGATGGAGGAGCGCGAGGAGATCCACTGCGCGCAGTTTCCGGGGTCGATGGTCGGGCAGATTTTTGCCGATCAGATGGAGGTGACGATCCGCCATCACGCACTGGAAAGCGGCTGCTTCGTGGTGAACTCCACGGGCTGGCTGACAGACGAGCAGATCCAATCGATCACGCCCGACGACAAGCTGCGCAAGGCGCTGCGCGGCGGCTGCTACACGGCGATCATTTCGCCGGAAGGCGTGCCGCTTTGCGCGCCGATCACCGAGGGCGAAGGCATGGCCATCGCCGAACTCGACCCGGCGCTGATCACGAAACGCAAACGCATGATGGACAGCGTCGGGCACTACTCGCGGCCCGATATTTTCACCCTGCACATCGACCGCACCGCGCATGCGCAGGTGCAAAACAAACCGCCCGCAGAACTCGAAAATCATGACCATGGATTTCGCCTCGGCAGTCCTGACGAAGAAGCAGTTCCTGCTCTCTGAGCTGCAAACGCGCGGCCTGCGCCTGCTCGATACGAGCGTCGGCGCGGCGAGCCGTCGCGGCGGCGCGGGCCCGACCGATCACAAGGCGGTGACCGTGCTCGGCACCACGATCATGGTGCCCGTCCACACGCGCGGCGCGGCGGAATCGCCGTACGTCGCGACGACGCCGGATCAGCGCGGCGTATCCGTCTTGCGCAGCGGCGAGGAAGTCTTGGGTGAGATTAGTTTTCCTCCGCAGCCGCGATTTTACGGACTGCAAACGAGCGACGGAATTCCCTACTGGAAGATCGCCCAACTGCACTCGCGCGACACGCTGGCGACGACGGTTTTGCAGACGTGCATCCGCTACGGGAATGCGGCGACGAAGTGCCAGTTCTGCGCGATCGGCGAGTCGTTGAAAGGCGGGCGCACGATCGCAAAAAAATCGCCCGAGCAGCTCGCGGAAGTGGCGGAAGCGGCGCAACGGCTTGATGGAATTCGCAACGTTGTGATGACCACCGGCACGCCCGCGACCGACGATCGCGGCGCGGCCGTGCTCACCGAATGCGCCGCCGCGATCAAGGCAGCAACAGGCTTGCCGATTCAGGCACAATGCGAGCCGCCCGCAGATTCATCATGGTTTGGGAAGATGTACGCGGCCGGCGTTGATTCGCTCGGGATGCACCTCGAAGCGTGGAACGAAGGCGTCCGTGCGCGCATCATGCCGGGCAAGGCGGAAGTGCCGCGCGCGTTCTATCTCCAGGCTTTTGGTGCCGCCGTCGCCGTCTTCGGCCGTGGCCAAGTCAGCACTTATCTGCTCGCCGGACTCGGCGACACCATCGCTGAGCTGCATGAGGCGGCGCGCACGCTCATCGCGCTCGGCGTCTATCCGTTCATCGTGCCATTTGTGCCTGTGACTGGGACGCCGCTGGCTGCGCACGAACCGCCTTCGGCTGACTTCATGCGTGCGGTGCTCGCGCCCGTCGGCGAATGGCTGGTCGAAGCGCGCATGACTTCCGATACGGTGAAGGCCGGCTGTGCAAAATGCGCCGCGTGCTCCTCGCTTTCGGCCTTTGAAAAGCACACCGCGCACGCCGCCTGAAATGCCTGAAGTCGCCTTCACCATCCAGCTTCCCGACGGCGCGCAAATGGAGTGCTACTCGCCATCGAGCGTCGTGCGGGCCTACTTCGCCGAAGGCGAAGTGATGCCGGTCGCAGAATTCATGGACCGCAGCCGCAGGGCCTACGCCGAGGCTTCCGAGCGCGTCCGCGCAAAATTCGGATTTTCGTGCAGCGCAGCCGCTGCACAGCTCGCCGACATTGAACAAACGACCCGCGCTTTTCCCCGCGAGGCGCAGGTCCGCGTCGTCCGCATTTGATCCCATGAAATCGCACTACCGAGTCATCGTCATCGGCGGCGGGCAGGCCGGACTTTCCATGAGCTACTGCCTCAAGGAGCGCGGCATTGACCACATCGTCTTTGAAAAATATCGCATCGCCGAAGCATGGCGCTCGCAGCGTTGGGACACGTTCTGTCTCGTCACGCCAAACTGGCAATGCCAGCTCCCCGGCTTTCACTATGCGGGTGCGGACCCGCACGGATTCATGGGGAGGGACGAGATCGTCGCCTACATCGAAGCCTACGCGCGCTCCTTCAGTCCGCTGCTGATGGAGGGCGTGACGGTGAAGCACCTGCGGCGAAATGCGACCGGCCCATTTGAAATCAGCACGACCTATCGCGACTTCACCGCGGATCAGGTCGTGGTCGCGACGGGCGGCTATCAGGTCGCGAGCGTGCCGCGTCTCGCCGAGCGCTTTCCAGCGGAGATCGCGCAGATTCATTCATCGGCGTATCGCAATGCCGATGCGCTGCCGCCGGGAGATGTGCTCGTCGTCGGCAGCGGACAATCCGGCTGCCAGATTGCCGAAGACCTGCACCTCGCGGGAAGGCGCGTTCATCTTTGCACCGGCGGTGCGCCGCGGACCGCACGGCGCTATCGTGGTCGCGACGTGGTGGATTGGCTCGCCGACATGGGCTACTACGACATGCCGATCCACGAGCATCCGCAACGGGATCGCGTGCGCGGAAAAGCGAACCATTACGTTACCGGGCGCGATGGCGGGCGGGACATTGATTTGCGGAAATTCGCGCTCGAAGGCATGCAACTCCACGGTCGCCTGCTCGAAGTCCGCGGCACGACACTCACCTTTGGCGACGATCTGAAGCGCAACCTCGATCAGGCCGATGCCGTCGCGGACAAGATCAGGAACTCGATTGACGAATACATCGGGAAAAGCTGCGTCTCCGCCCCCACCGAGCCGCGCTGCCAGCCCGTGTGGCAGCCTTCGGATGAGGCGCGCGAACTCGACTTCATGCAGGCCGGCATCCGCAGTGTGATTTGGAGCATGGGATTCGGAACCGACTATCGCTGGATTGAAATCCCCATCTTCGACGGCAAGGGCTACCCCAGCCACCAGCGCGGCGTGACTGCCGTGCCCGGCATCTATTTCCTCGGCCTGCCGTGGCTCTACACTTGGGGCTCGGGTCGCTTTTCGGGAGTCGCGCGCGACGCACGATATCTCGCCGATTGCATCGGGTCCAAAATGCAGCTCGACCCAACACCCGCAGGCTACTCGCTCGACGAGTGGGCGATGGGTTCCTGAGTCTTCCTCCGCCAAATCCGCCAAACCGCCTTTCGAAGATCCGGCCGAGTCCGCTGCCGGTTAGTTCAAGGCATCCGCCGGAGCTGGATGCTGTCGAAGCGATCCTGCCCGGCGAAAATATCGCTCACTACCACAAGATGGTCGCCACTTTTCACGATGCCCCGCTCCAGCAGGAGTCGCTCGGCGGAAGCGATCGTTTTTTCCGGTGTGACTTCAAACGGCATGTAGATCGGTTCCACGGCGCGGTGCAGGCTCAGCTTGCGGCACAGCTCCCAAGTCGGCGTGAAGGCGAAAATCGGCGCGTATTGCGGACGCTGCCCGGCGACGAATGCGGCCATCGTGCCTCGGCGCGTGAAGATGACGATCTTCGAGTCCGGCAGGCTGTTTGCGAGGACGACGGCGCTGCGCACGGTCTTCTCTCGCTCGGTTTCCAGCACTGCGTTTTCGGCGAAACCCAAACCGCCCGAGTGCTCGATGCGCTCGGCGACTTTGGCGAGCACCTTCACGCAATGGATCGGATATTTCCCCGTCGTCGTCTCGCCGCTGAGCATGATGGCGTCCGCCTGCTCAAAGACCGCGTTCGCCACGTCCGTCACCTCGGCGCGCGTCGGCACAGGGTTCACGATCATGCTCTCCAGCATGTGTGTCGCGACGATGACGGGCTTCCCGAGTTCCAGGCAGCGCTTCACGATCCGGCGCTGGATGATCGGCAGTTCTTCCATCGGGCATTCGATGCCGAGGTCACCGCGCGCGACCATGATCACGTCGGTTGCGTCGATGATTGACGCGATATTTTTCACCGCGAGCTGGTCCTCGATTTTTGCCACAATGCGCGCGCTGCTGCCGTGCTCGTCGAGCACCTTGCGAAGCACAGCCACATCGTTCGCCTCGCGGCAGAAGCTGAGCGCGACGAAGTCCACGCCGAGTTCCGCGCCGACTTCGACATCCGCGAGATCCTTCTCCGTGAGCGGCGGGAGGTTCACCTTCACGCCTGGCAAATTGATGTGCCGGCGCGAGCCCATCACGCCCTCGGTGAGCACCTCGCAGCGCAGCTTGTTGCCGGTCTTTTCCAGCACCTTCATGTGGATGACGCCGTTATCCACGAGCACGATGTCGCCGACGCCAATGTCGTCGATCAGACCGTCGTAGTTCACATCGACGCTGAAGTTCTCCTCACTTTTTTCGCCGCGCACGGTGAATTCAAAAATGTCGCCCGGCTTGAGATTCAGCTTCGCAGGGAGGTCTCCTGTGCGGATGGCCGGCCCCTGCGTGTCCATGAGGATGCCGACGATTTTCCCCGTCTCGCGCGCCGCGTTGCGGATGCGGGGCACGATGGCGCGCACCCAGTCGTGCGGCGCGTGGCTCATGTTCAGCCGGAAGCAATTCACTCCTGTCTCGATGAGCGTGCGGAGCATCTCGGGCGATTCCGTGGCCGGTCCGAGTGTGGCGATGATTTTTGTTTTGCGCATGAAATTGTCCCTTCTGATCCCTGAACTCGCGTCATTTGCGATGCACCCGGACCTTGCGCAAAGCGGATGATGGCGTCAAGGCACGCCGTTGCCCGGCAGTGTCCCATTTTGGAACGGGGCAAAAAATGCGTTGGTTTTGCCAGGCAGAAGCGCCGGCCGTGAGCCGGATGCGTTCCTGTGTCCGTGCCTTTCCGGTCCAAATCAGGAAGCCGGCCGATGTCTGCAGCGGTGATTTTGCAGAGTGCCGATCACCCCCGCCCGCGCATTCGCGTGACATTCGTCGCCGGGAGGATGGATAGTGGGCTTCGTTTGCGAAAGTGGGACCCTTTCCAGAAATGTTTGCTCTACTGAATCCCGATTCCCGCCACCTGCTCATTGGCCCCGTCGCCATGGCGGCGAGCTATCTTTTAGGTTCACTATGTACTGGTTATTACCTCGTGCGCGCATGGACCGGGAAAGACATCGGCAATTTTGGCAGCGGGAGCATCGGCGCAAAGAACGTCGGAAGAATGATCGGGCGCTGGGGCTTCATCGCAACGCTCGCCGGTGATGCGGCGAAAGGCGCGCTGGCTGTCTGGATGGCGCGTCATTTTGCGGCTGGCGAGACGGTGGAACTGCTCGCTTGGGGAGGAGTGACCATCGGGCACATCTGGCCTTTCCAACTGGGATTCCGGGGCGGGAAAGGCATGGGTGTCTCCCTGGGAGCGCTCGCGGTTTACGATGCGTGGTCGCTGTGCATATACGCCGCGATGGCGGCGGCGGCGTGGCTGTCGCTGCGGAGTGCGCTGCTCGGCGGACTTCTGGCGGTGGCATTGATGCCGATCGTCGCGGTGCTGCGCGGCGCAAATGCGGTCACTGCGTCGGGATTTGCCGCCATTGCGTTACTGCTCCTCTTTGCGCATCGGAAAAATATCGTCGCGCAACTTGCAGCACGAGGGGCGCTTCGCCTTGATTCCGGGAAATGATGATGAACGCGCATCCGGAATTTCAGTTCAAGATCGCGACGGAGGAGCGGGAGTTCGAACTGATCCATCGGCTGAACTACCGCACATTTGTCGAGGAGATCCCGCAGCACGCTCCTTCCTCCAAACATCGGCTGGTGGATCAGTTTCATGACGAGAACACCTATTTGATTGCGCTCCGCGGCGATATTCTTGCCGGAATGATGGCACTGCGGGGCAGGCGTCCATTCTCACTGGATCTGAAACTGCCCGATCTCGACGCTTACCTGCCACCGAAGCGTTCCATCTGCGAAATCCGCCTGCTGTCTGTGGAGAAGGATTTTCGCAACGGCCCTGTCCTGTTCGGGCTGACCGCGCTGCTCTGGCAATATTCACACCAGCAGGGCTATGACCTGGCGGTGATCTCGGGAACCACGCGACAGGCCAAATTATACCACCGCGCCGGCTTCGTCCCGTTCGGGCCGCTGGTCGGAACAGGTGATGCGCAGTTTCAGCCGATGTATCTCACGCGTGAGGCGATTGCTTCGATGGCGGACGAAATCTTTGGTCCACCGCATGGAACAGGTGTGAGAAACGAAGGCTGACGATGTATCCAAATCTCTTCAATCTGCCGTTCCTGAACACCTGCGGTCTCGCGATCTGCGTGGGCCTGTTCCTGAGCACGCTGGTTGGCAGGCATTATGTAAGAATCAAGCGAATCGACCCGAAATTCGCGGACTTCGGCGAGGTGAACGCATACTTGGCAATCGGCTTCGGCTTCGTTTCTGCGGCATTCTTTCAGGCCATCTACAATTACATCGAAAACCCATCCGCCGGTTTTCATATCACCTCCGACATTACTTTTCTCGGTGGTTTGATTGGAGGCGTCGGTGCTTTTTTGATTGGGTATTTTGCCTATGGGCGGAGGAAGTTTGGGCCGCGGATCGTGGAGTTCCTGCCGGTTGCGCCGCTCTGCATCACCATCTCCCAATTTGGCGGTCGCATAGGATGCTTCTTTGCCGGCTGCTGTTATGGAAAGCCCACGGAGTCGTGTCTCGGAGTGCATTTTCCCAATCTCGGATACAAGGCGTTCCCAACCCAGTTGTTTGAGGCGGCATTCCTTCTCCTGTTGTTTAGCGTCCTTTTCCACTTGGCGGTTAGGAGGAACTTCAAACAGACGTTCGTCGTTTACATGGTTAGCTATGGGGCCTTCCGCTTTCTCATCGAGTTCATCCGCGATGATCCGCGCGGCAAGCTGGTCGGCGCGCTTTCCCCGTCGCAGACTCTCTCCGTGCTGATGGTGGCGGGATCGGTCGCGGTATATTTCGTGACGGCGCGGTTGTTGAGACAATATTATGCCAACGTGCAGCTCAGGAATAAGATCTGAGTGCGGTTGCAGATTTTGAACAGTTGGCGGGCGGCGAGTGAATACCCCTCGATCCGTTGCTCTGATGGAGCGCTTGCCAACCTGGCGATCTCGGTCTGATCGCCCGGAAAGCACCTTGCACCTCTCATAGGGATGGGACATACCGTGCGGTGCAGTAACCAGAGGACCCTCACTCATGAAAACCCTGCTTCTTCACTTCCGTCTGCTCGCCCTTCCGATCCTGATCGTGTGTGTCAGTGCCTGCTACACGGGTCACCCGCCACCACCGCCGCCACCGCCGGGCGGCGTGGTGATCACGAGCCCTGTCAATGGGAGCGCGATCTCGTCTCTCAGTGTGATCGGAGGGAAGTTTTCCGTGATCAGCCTTTCGAGCCTCCAGGTCTCGCTGGTCCGCGCCAGTGATGGCAAAGCGTGGGATGGCTCTTCATGGGGCGGCTCCGGGTCCACAAATCTCGCGGTCACCGACAGTGGCGGAGGTGACTGGCAGACGGCGCCGGGCGTCGTTTTCCCGTTGACGCTGTCGCCCGGATCCTACGTCATCAACCTAAGATGGAGGTCGGCCGGATTCGGCGTGACTTCCGCCTCGTCCTTTTCAGTGGGGACGACAGCACCTCCCGTTCGCACGGCACCCATTGCGTGGGGCTACAATGGCAACGGCCAGCTCGGTACCGGAGCGGGACCCGATGTGAACGTGCCGGCTAATGTCACCACCACAGGCGCGCTCCAGGGCAAGCTCGTGGCCGCGGTGGCGGCCGGTGCGGAGCACACACTGGCTTTGACGACCGAAGGAAAGGTCTACGCGTGGGGGCTGAATACCTATGGTCAGCTTGGAAATAATTCCACCACGGCCAGCAACGTTCCGGTGGCGGTGGACATGATGGGTGCGCTTGCGGGTAAGACCGTGGTCTCGATCGGCACGGGGGATTACCACAGCTTCGCGGTCACGAACGACGGGCGCGTCTATGCATGGGGAGAAGGCGCCTTCGGGAAACTCGGCACTGGCAACACGGCCACGGTCAGCACGCCCGCCGCGGTAGTCGCATCAGGTGCGTTGGCCGGGCAGTTCGTCCTCGCGGTGGACGGCGGAAATGACTACTCGGTCGCGCGGACCTTGAGCGGTAAGCTCTTTTCCTGGGGCAGGAATAACAACGGCCAGTTAGGCACAGGGAACAATACGGATTCCTCGGTTCCCGTGGCGGTCGCCGGGCTCGCCGGCAAGACCATCGTGGAGATCAGTTGCGGGAACTATCATACACTTGCTCTCACCAGCGATCTGACGGTGTACGCCTTTGGCTATGGCGGCTTCGGCTGCCTCGGAAACGGCTCGACGGCGAACTCGAACCTCCCGGTCCTCGCCGGTGCGGGACCTTTGACCGGCGTGAACATCGTGCAAATCTCGGCCAGCCTCGTGAACAGCCTCGCACTGGACGATACGGGGACCATCCACGTGTGGGGGTCGAACACCTATCACGGCTTGGGAAACGGCACGCCGACGAGCACCGTCTCCTCCATCCCGCTCACCGTCGGCGGAGTGCTCGCCGGGAAAGTGGTGAACCGCATCGGAACCGGCTGGTTTTCAAATTACGCATTCACGGGCGACTCAGAAATGTTCGTCTGGGGCGATAATCCGAATGGAAACCTGGCTGGCGGCACGACGATCCCGATCGGCGCAAACGCGGCAGTGCCGACGGAGGTCAATGTCTCCAGCGTCCTCGGTGTGAGCAACGCAGTGGTCGGCTTTGCGGGTGGCTGGGTGCATGCCGTGATGCTCGTCGCGGGAGGGGCCGCTCCATTTCCACAGATCTCCGTGGAGGCAAAGGGCAATGTCCTCAGCTCCGGCGCCACGTTTGCGATGGGGTCGAACGCAATTGGCACCAGCAATACGGTGCAATTCACTCTGCGCAACCGCGGTCTCGCGGATCTGAACAGCATTGCCGTGAGTTCCACGGGCGGCGCTTTTTCCTTCACGGCCGTACCGGCAACGCAGGTGGTGCCGGGCGCGGCGATCACTTTCAATGTCACCTTCAATCCGGCAACGCTCGGCACGAGCACGGGAAGCCTGCAGATTCAGAGCAGCGATCCGACCGTGCCGGTCTTCAGCGTTCCGCTGACCGGCACCGGCGTGCCGATGGGCGACTTGGATACCGCCTTTGCGAACGCAAACATCGTCGGTGCGGTCAGCGCGGCCGCGGTGCAGGCTGATCATAATATCGTAATCGGCGGAACCCTCGTGAGCATCAACGGCGTGCCCCAGCCGTATCTCGGCAGGCTATTGGCCGATGGGACGCGTGATACGAGTTTCGCGCCGACGCTGGATGGACCGGTCACCTGTATCGCGCTGCAGACCGATGGAAAAATCATCATCGGCGGCGGCTTCACCAGCGTGAACGGCCAACCCCGCAGCCGCATCGCGCGCCTGCTGGCAAACGGTGCGCTCGACACCGGCTTTAATCCCAATGCGGCGGACGGGCTGGTGAACACCATCGTCGTTCAGCCGAACGGTTCGATCCTCGTCGGTGGCACCTTTTCCAAACTCGGGAGTGCATCGCCGAGTTTCCTGGCCCGGGTCAGCTCGGGCGGCGTGGTGGATCCGGCATTCAATCCCGTTCTCAGCAATCAGGTCCGCTGTCTCGCGTTGCAGGAGGACGGATGGATCGTGATCGGCGGCAATTTCACCACGATCAACGGGCACAGTCACGCGCGCATGGGACGGGTGGACCCGGATGGTTTTGAGGATACCGCGTTCGTTGCTAATATTAGCAACGGGTTAGTCTATTCGATCGTTGTTTTGCCGGATGATCGAATCATGGCGGCTGGAGATTTTGACACTGTGAACGGGACGCCGCGCAATAAGATCGTACGGATGAATCGCAATGGCGTTGTGGACTCGACATTCGACCCGAATGTTTCCGGAGCCGGAGCGGTCGTCAGCATGGGGCGGCAGGCGGATGGGGGAACGATCCTCGGCGGCTCATTCGGCACGGTGAGCGGCACCTCGCGTGCCAGCCTCGCGCGGATCGATAAGAATGGAACGCTCGATCCGAACTTCACGACAACGACGGACGGCACCGTGAATGGCATCGCCCTGCAGGACGACGGTCGGATCCTCGTGGTCGGCAGCTATGCGACCCTCGGCGGCACCACCCGCGGCAGCGTGGGCCGGCTGCGTGCCCAGAACGCCATTCAAACAATTGATACCAGCTTCCCCCACCAAGTCCTCTGGATTACCGAGGGCAGTTTCCCGGAGACGCAGGAGGCGACCCTCGAGGCGAGCACGGATGGTGGCGCCACCTGGACTTCGTATGGCAGCGGTGTGCGCCTTTCTGCACCGCTTGTCGGCTGGCAGTGGTTCCAGCAGATCATTCCGCTCCAAGGCCTGCTGCGACTGCGCGCCGTCGCCCGCAGCGGTGTGAACAACAGTTCGTCCACCATTATTGAGAAAATCTTCACTCAGACCCCACCCGCTCAGATCGAGGTTTCCTATCTGGGTGCGCCGTTGCTCAGCGGGGACACCACAAGTCTCGGTCCTGTGCAAGTCGGCCGCTCCAGCCTGCTGGCGCTCACCATCAAAAATGTGGGCAGCAGTCCTCTGACCGGTCTGCTCGGCGCGAGTGTCCTTGGAGCCGACAATGTCCATTTCACTATTGGCGGGATCACCGGCGACTCACTTGCGCCGGGAGCGACGATGCCGCTATATGTTTCCTTTAATCCCAACTCGCCGGGCGATCACACAGCCTACCTCACCATCCCCGCAAACGATCCCTACCTCGGTTCGTTCTACCAGGCGCTGACCGGGACGGGCGGCCTGCCTCTTGAGACATGGCGCGCGCAAAGGTTTGGTGATTCCGCGAATGCGGGAATGGGCGCGGACCTCGCCGATCCGGACGGCGATGGCCGTTCGAATATCTTCGAGTATGCGACCGGCTCCGACCCATCAGTGGTGAACGGAGCCATCCTGTCCGTTCTCCGTTCGAGTACGGATTTCAAGGTGATCTACACTCGCAACAAGGCTGCGCTTGCCGATCTGAACTTTGTCATCGAATGGACTGAATCCCTTGGTGCGCCGAACTGGGTGACCACCGGAGTTTCGCCGGAAAATGTGATCTTGGACAACGGGACGATCCAGACGGTGGAGGTGACGGTTCCGCTGGGTGCGGGCGGCATTAGTTTTGCGCGGCTGAAATTGACCCCCATAGTTCTCCAATAGTTTCTCCGGAGGCGGCATTCCATATCGCACCGGCGTTTTGATTCGCTGGCGTCTTTCAGACGGCGATCCGGCATTTGGAAAACGGGAGCCCTTACGCCGCCCGGCGTGCGATCTTACAGGGCTCCTGTGTGACGATCCGCTCAAGCGCTACGAGAATGGACGAAGGTCCCATGGCCTTGCTCAGGAAGCCATTTGCGCCGCTATCGAGCGCCGCCTGCAGGAGAGTCTCCTCGTATCCGGCGCCGGTGAAAATGAGAATGGGAATGGCCCCGCATTTCTCGCGGATCATCTTTGTGACGGCGATGCCGTCAACGAGCGGCATTTTCAAGTCGAGAATGATCGCGTCGCAACCGTGGGCTTCGAGCCAGGGGATCACTTTGGAGCCATCCCACAGGGAGGAACAGGTGTGGCCTTGTTCCGCGAAAAAGTTGCAGAGGCAGTGGCTCAGGTAGCGGTTATCGTCAACGATGAGGAGATTCATGGGGTTATGGTAATTATAATCCCACTTTCAAGCATGCCGGATGCCATCCCCCGGCTTTTGTCAGTTCACAGCTTGTGCGCGAAGTCGTCAGTTTCGGTGACGCTTTCGACAAAGGCGGCGATCAGCTCGATGGTTTTCTCCACGTCGCGAAGGTCGGCCATTTCCACGACGGAGTGCATGTAGCGGAGCGGAAATGAAATCAGCGCACTGGGGATGCCTTCCTTTACGTCGAAAATCACGTCGGTATCCGTGCCGCTGTAGCGTGAGCTGCTCTCGTGTTGGAGCGGGATCTTGTTTTTCTCGGCGACCTTGATGATGCGCTTGATGACCTTCGGGTGATTGCACGTGCCGTGCGTGATGCTCGGGCCAGCGGCGAATTTCACCTCTCCATGCACGTCGTAGTCGATGCCGGGCGTGTCGGTGGCATGCGTGACGTCGAGGACGATGGCAACATCGGGCATGAGCCTGTGCGCGACCATCTTCGCGCCATGGCCGCCGATTTCCTCCTGCACGGCGTTCACGGCGATGACGGTGCTGCGCAGCGTGGAGCGCTTCTTGGAAAGCCGCGCGAGGACTTGCGTGAGGACGAAACTGCCAAGTCGGTTATCGAGTGCGCGACCGACGATGCGGTGCGGGCCGAATTCCTCGACGGTGTCCGCATACACGGCAGGATGACCGACGCGGAGGCCGAGCTTTTTCACTTCCTTGTCGGAAGACGCGCCGACGTCCACATAGAGGTGGTGAATCTTCGGAGACTTCTCGTCATCCTTGCTGTCCTTGCGGAGGTGGATGGCGGTGTTGCCGATGATGCCTCGGACCACGCCTTTGTCCCCCAGGATATCGAGCCTGCGCCCGCGCGCCGTCGCGGTGTCGCTGCCGCCGATGCGGTCGAGACGCAGAAAGCCCTCCTTCGTGATGTATTTCACGATGAAGCCGATCTCGTCTGCGTGCGCCTCGATCATGATGCGGCGCGCCTTTGGATTGCGCCCGGCGAGCGTGGCCCACGTCGTTCCGTAGGCGTCGTTCTCTACGCGGTCCGAGAAATTGCGCACATACGCGGCCCACTTGCGCTGGCCGGCGAGTTCAAAGCCCGTCGGGCTTGGTGTGGAGAGGAGGTCGAAGAGGAAGGCTTTTGCGTCTTTGTCCATGGTGCGGGTTTGCCGCATCGCGACCTGCACGCAAAGGTTTTTCGACGCGACCGCTACTTCTCCGTCTCGTCCACGTCCTCGTCCGCCTCGTCGTGCTCGTCGGGTTCCTGGAGCGTCATGTCATGAGGGCCGAAGAAATGGCGCTTCCGTTTTCCTGTGGGGAGCGGGACGAGACTCATGAAGATATTGCGTCCGACCAGCTTCGGCATGGCTTCGGGGGTGCCCATGGATTCGAGATCCTTGCGAATCCTCCCCATGATTCCCATGCCGAGTTCCTGGTGCGCCATTTCGCGGCCGCGGAACTGCAGGAGCATCCGCACCTTGTTGCCCTTGTCCAAAAATTCCTCGGCGTGGCGCAGCTTCGTCTCGTAGTCGTGCTTGCCGATGTTCACACGGAACTTGATCTCCTTCATCTTGGAGGCGGCGTTCGACTTCTTCTCCTTCTCGTGCTTGGAGAGTTCGTATTTGAACTTTCCAAAGTCCACGATGCGACAGACGGGCGGCACCGCGTTTGCGGAGACTTCCACGAGGTCGAGCCCCAATTCCATCGCCTTCCGCAGCGCGTCCTGGAGTTTCATCACCCCGAGCTGCTCACCGGTGGACGCGAGGACCACACGCACTTCTTTCGCGCGGATCCGTTGATTGATTCGAATGGATTGGAGTTGGATGGTCTTGTCGGAGTTGGTCCGCGCACCGTGGAGCAACGGGTCAGACCAATTGTATTTTGTGTCGCCCGCGCCTGCACCCGGCTTTCACGCACGGTTCGCTGGCGGCTCCGATCCCATTCGCGCGAGCGACCATCACGAACGGGGGCACGCCACTTTCATGGCGCATCAGGTGAGGGGATTACGGGGCTTCCCGTCGCGCGGCAAGGGATTTCTCGCCTGTGCCACAAAACGTAACAAGCCGCCGCGCCCGCGGAATACGCGAGCACATCCCACCAGTCCGCCGTTCCGCGATGGGTGAGGAAAGGCCCGGCGCACTCCGCAATGAAGGCCCATACGACGAGGTGGAGGAGGATTTCACCACCGCCAGGTGCGTCGTCGTGCGTGCGCAGGCCGATGCGTCGCTGAATCCAGAGCACGAGCGGCAGCCCTGCGGGGATGAGCAGCACATCGGCAAAGTGTCCGCGCATGAAAGCCCCCATCGCAAAGTGTGGTTTCAGCAGCCAGCGGTTCAACGCGTAAGCGGCGCAAGCCGTGATGCACAGCGGATCGCACCAGTATCGGAACGGCGTGGTTTTCAAAGCAGCGCAAAAATCGCCGCGCCCGATGCGACCGCAAGGAGGAGCTTCAGCAAAATGATCATCGGCAAAAGGTGGCGGGCGTAGCGGCTTGCCGCAAGCGGGCATAATTCCGGCGACCGCAGGTTTGGTCTGTGGCACCGTGCGAATTGGGATAAGAAACCGCGCGGCGCGTGCTTGTCCGCTGCACATGAAACATTTGCCCGCCGTATTCATGTTCGCCTGCTCCCTCCACGCGGCAGACTATCCCGCTGCCGCGCCGCATATCCGCCCGGTCACGATCTGGAGCGACGGCACGCGCTTGGCCGGAGACCTTTACGTGCCGGCCGACTTGAAGGAGGGCGAAAAGCGCGCAGCGGTTCTGTTTTGCGCAGGCACTGGTGGCACGAAGAAGGGCAATGGCGCGCTGTATGCGAAGCGCTTTGCCGCGGACGGATTCGTGGTGCTCGCGTTTGACTACCGGGGCTGGGGCGAGAGCGACTGCAGGCTGATGATGACCGAGCCGATGCCGGCGGCAGACGAAAAAGGCGAAATAACCGTAAAGGCAAAGCCGATCCGCTGGCAGATGGATCTCGCGGATCAGACTTTCGACATCCGTTCCGCGCTCAGCTTCCTCGCTGGCGAGCCGTGTGTGGACGGCGGGCGCATAGGCATCTTCGGCACAAGCTACGGAGGCGGTCTCGTCGCTTGGGTCGCGGGCAATGATCCGCGCGTGAAATGTGTCGTCTCCCAGGTGCCCGGCATGGGCGGAGGGCGGGGACCCGCGGCAGTGAAGTATGCGGAGGAACTCGCCGTGAAGCAGGCGCGCGGCGAGACCGAGCCCGTGCCTTTCGAGACTGGGAAGCTGGGCGGAAAAATGGCGGCCTACGCGCAGATGCGGGCGAACCCTGCGAAAGGCATCGGCTATTCACCGGTCGATGCCGCCGCGAAGATCGCGGCGCCGACCATGATCATCGTCGCGGAAAAGGAGGAGCTGATGAGCAACGACGAGAACGGAAAGAAGGCCTTCGATGCGCTGCAGAAAAACAAGGTTCCGAGCGAATACCACATCCTGCCCGGCATCGGGCACTACGGCGTCTATCGCGAGAGCTTTGGCGAGGCCACTCGCCTCGCTGCGGCGTGGTTTCACCAGCACCTCGATCCCAAATAGCCGCGAATAGACTCTCTGCCCGGTGCCACGTTTATGAACAGGCGAACCCTGCAATTTATAGCCGCCCTTGCCTTTATGGCCGTGCATCATACCGCATGTGCGGTGGAAACGCTCCCCGCGTTCATGCCCGGAGCGCGCATCCTTTTCCAGGGCGACTCAATCACGGATGGGAATCGCGGACGCAGTGCGGATCCGAATCACATCCTCGGCCACGGCTACGCATTTATCATCGCGGCGAAATTCGGCGCGGCATTTCCCGAAGCGAAGCTGGAATTTTTCAACCGCGGCGTGAGCGGCAACACCGTGCTCGACCTTGAGAAGCGCTGGCAGAAGGACACGCTAGACCTGAAGCCCGACGTGCTGAGCATTTTGATCGGCGTGAATGACAAGGGCCGCGGCGTGCCTCTCGACCAGTATGAGCAGACCTACGACAAGCTGCTCACCGACACCAAGGCCGCGAACCCGAAGCTGCGGCTCGTGCTTTGCGAGCCCTTCATCGTAAACCATCTCGCGACCACGCCTCAGCACGGCTCGCAGAATGCCGACATCGTGAAGCGGCAGGAAATCGTCGCGCGGCTCGCCAAGAAACACGGCGCGACGCTGGTGCATTTTCAGGCCGCGCTCGATCATGCGACTGGGCGCGCACCGGCGATCCATTGGATATGGGATGATGTTCACCCCACTTATTCCGGCCACCAGATTCTCGCTGATGAATGGGAGCGCGCCGTCCGTACCTTTTGGCCAGTAAAATAAGGTTAGCGCCCGAAAGTTGGATCAAAGGTCTTGCGGAGCGCGCATCGTCGCTTGACTCCTTCAGGTGTATTTGAGGATTATGAGAACGGAGCGATAGGCTCCGCGGTGGTTGTTTCAATTCTCCCATATTAGCCCAGCCATGAAAACTCTCATCACACTCTGCTTCCTAGTATTGGTCACATTGGTTCGCGCTCAGGAGCCCGACCTTTTTCCGGACAAGCCGCTGAACAAGCCCAACAGCTTCAATGACGGCGTGGTGCTTGCCTATGTGAAAGGGACGAAGCCGACGGATAACCACGAGGTGGAGGTGGCTCTCGATGACACGGTCATCGTGCGTGTGCGGAATCTCGACGGCTGGCTCATCCGGCGGCTCAGGAACCGGCAGATTACCGGTGAGCCGGTGATGTCTCCAAAGCAGCGCGACAATTTTCTCCTGCTGCTCGAAATGAAAGGCGCACGTTCCGTGCAGGATTTCCTGAAGCATTTTGAAAACGAATCCATGCGCCGCACGGTCCCTGCGACCGATCCCGTCACTCCCGAGACTCCGGAATGGCCCACTCTCGGGGCGAAGACGCTGGCTGAGCAGGATAAAAAGGTGACCGAATTTCGCGACAGCCACAATGCCTATCGGGCGCTGCTTGATTACACCAAGCAGCGGCTCTACCTGATTTTCAATGGCAGTCACCTGCGCGGCATCGTGGCCGACAATCCCGATGCCGGCGAGGTGGGCCGCCACGCAGCAGCGGACCCCGATGATACACTGCACGAGTTCGCCTTCCGCCTCCGCCGCATCGACAAAGACCGCGAGGAATGGGGCAAACTATACAACAGCACACACGCAGCGCTCGAAGTCCGCGTGAATCTCGGCATTGATTTCGGGGGACAGAATTTCACCCTGGACAGCGCCGTCCAGCCTCTCGCTGAAAACAAAGTTCAGCGTGTCTGCCTCCGGCTTTTCAGCGCCGCGTGGCTCTATTCCGTCCTCGGTGGAATGGGCGTCCTCTTCGTCTTACTCCTCCGCATGGGGAAAAACACGGACCTCCTACGGGATCGAGATCTGAATGCCCGCGCCGATGGCCGGGCGCAATTTTCTCTCGCACGTCTTCAACTCGCCTTCTGGCTGTATCTGGTCGTCGGCGCGTTTCTCATCATATGGCTGGTCACCGACCGCCTCGATACTTTGAACACCAGCATCCTCGCATTGCTAGGCATCTCTTCCGCCACGCTTCTCGCCTCGAAGTTGGCTAATACTTTCACACTGACGGATGGCCAGGTGCCGGCCGATCCACAGCGGGTCGCCCGCGCGGGCAGGACGTATGACTCCCTGAAGGATCAGCTCAAGCTGAAGCGGCAGGAACTGGAGGGGGAGGCGACAAAGATGGCCGGCAACCCGGACAAACTTGATGCCGCGTCTTTTGAGGATGCGCAGCGCAAGCTGGAATTTCGTATAGAGCAGACTGATTCAGATCTCGCTTACCTCCAGCATACCATGTGGACCCGGTTCTTCGTGGATCTCCTTTCGGAAAACGGACGACTCTCGCTCCACCGGCTGCAGATTGTGGTGTGGACGATTGTATTAGGTGTCGTGTTCGTCGCCCGAGTCAGGCACGAGCTAGTCATGCCTGAATTCAGCGAGACGCTCCTCGGCCTCATGGGACTTAGCTCTGTCACCTACGTGGCATTGAAAGTTCCCGAACTGAAGAAGACCGAGGATCAGGCGAAAGCGAACAGAACCGCCGCGCCTGCAGCCTAGCACACGCTGGGGGGACTGAAGGTTCACATTTTGAGCTGCACGGAGCATTGCGAGCCGCCGCCCGTGCGAGGTTCGTGCCGTCTAGCCCCCGCCAAAACGCACCCCTTGCGCAATCTTGCGGCATCCATAGAGTGCGCGCCCTTTATGAGTACGACTACTGCACCAGAGAAACATGAATTTCAGGCCGAGATCGCGCAGCTCCTCGATCTCGTTGTCCATTCGCTCTACACGGATAAGGAGATTTTCGTCCGCGAGCTGATTTCCAACGCTTCGGATGCGAGCGAGAAGCTGCGCTTCCTGAAAACGAGCGGGACGGAAATCACGGACCCGGATGAGGCGCTGAAGGTGACCATCGCGACGGATGACACGGCGAAGACGATCACGTTCACGGATGCGGGCATCGGCATGACGCACGGCGAACTGATCGAGAATCTCGGCACGATCGCGCACTCGGGTTCGAAGGCGTTTTTGGAACAACTGAAAGCGAAGGCGCAGGGCGGGCCGGTGGATGCGTCGCTCATCGGGCAGTTTGGCGTGGGCTTTTATTCGGCGTTCATGGTGGCGGACAAAGTCACCGTTTACTCCAAGAGCTGCCGTCCGGGTGAGCAGGGCTGGAAGTGGGAGAGCGACGGGAAGACAGGCTACGAGATCGAGCCGGCGGATGACGTTTCGCGCGGGACGAAAATCGTGGTGCATCTGCGGGACGATGAGTTCGCGAAGGACTGGAAGATCGAGGGGATCATCAAGCGCTACTCGAATTTCGTGCCGCTGCCGATCGAGCTGAACGGGAAGGAAATCAACACCGTGCAGGCGCTGTGGACGCGCAATAAATCCGAGATCAAGGACGTGGAATACGACGAGTTTTACAAATATATCGGGCACGACACGGATGCGCCGCTCTACCGGCTGCACTTCAATGCGGATGCGCCGCTGGCGATTCGCGCGCTGCTGTTCATCCCGTCGAAGAACCTGGAACTCGCGACGTTTACGCGCGAGGAGCATCACGTGGATCTGTATTGCAAAAAGATCCTCATCCAGTCGCGCGCGAAAACGCTGCTGCCGGAGTGGACGCGCTTCCTGCGCGGCGTGGTGGACAGCGAGGATCTGCCGCTGAACATCTCGCGCGAGACGATGCAGGACAGCGCGCTCATCGCGAAGTTGCGGGACGTGCTCACGAAGCGGCTGCTGAAATATCTGGATGAGGAGGCGAAAGCAGACCCGGAGAAATTCGCGCGCTTTTTCAAGGAGCACGGCCACTGCCTGAAGGAAGGCGTGGCGCACGACTATTCGCACCGCGAGGCGCTGGCGAAGCTGCTGCGCTTTGAATCGAGCACGACGGAGAGCGGGAAATTCACGAGCCTCGCGGACTACGTGTCGCGGATGCCGGCGGAGCAGACGGAGATTTACTACCTGAGCTCGTCGAGCCGCGAGGCGTGCGAGGCGGCGGCGAGCTACGAAGTCTTCCGCGAGAAGAAGTGGGAGATGCTGTTCCTCACGGATGCGCGCGATGAATTTGTGCTGGAGAATTTGCGCGACTTTGACGGCAAGAAGCTGGTCGCGGCGGAGAAGGCGGACGTGAAGCTCGACAAGGAATCGAAGGGCCTCAGCGAGGACGATGCGAAGAAGCTCGCGGAGTTCATCAAGGATAGCGTCGGCGAGAGCGTGGGCGAAGTGCGCGTGTCAAAGCGTCTCGTCGGCAGCCCGGCGATCGCGCTCAGCTCGGACACCGAGATGACGGTGAACATGCGTCGCATGATGAAGGCGATGCAGCGCGACATGGACACCGGGCCGGAGCCGAAGCCGGACCTTGAAATCAATCCCGACCACGCGCTGATCGTAAGCTTGGCAAAAGTGCGTAATTCAGACGCCGAACTCGGCAAGGTCATCGCGCAGCAGGTCGCCGATCAGGCGCTCGCTGCCGCGGGTCTGCTCGACGATCCCCGCACGATGCTCGGGCGGATGACCGGCCTGCTGGAGAAGCTCTGCGGCAAGGCCTAGGGCGGCCAAAGCAAACCGCTGCTCGGTGGTTGACCCCGGTGCCACCGGGCTGTCACATTAGCATTGGCCGTCGAATGCGGTCATTAAACAAAACCAATACCCTTATGAAAAAATACATGACAATCGCTGCCATCGCCGCGCTGGGCTTCACCGCCTGCGAGGAAAAGAAGGCCGAAGTAAAAGACGCCGCCAACAAAGCCGTGGACAAGGCTGCCGAATCAGGCAAGGACGCCGCGAACAAGGCAGTTGACAAAATGAGCGACGCCGCTGGCAAAGTCGGCGGACAGGGCGCTGCTGACGCTGTGAAGTCTGCCGGTGCCGGTGCCGCCGCAAAGGTGGACGCCGCTGCCGGTGTCGCGAAGGAAAAGATCGAAGGAGCCGCTCCTTCGCCTTCGGCCCCCGTGCCTTCCGCGCCCAAGCCCCCGAAGCCCGTGCCGACCACCGATGAGGTGATCAACGCCCCGCCGGATGCCGCTCCGGCGCCCGCTCCGAAGCCGCCGGCCGCACCCGCACCCGGGAAGTAAGCGACAGGTCAGAAATTCAAACATGAACCCCGGCTTCGCGAGAGGCCGGGGTTTTGTTTTTGCAATGCGCATGCACTATGATCGAAAGCGAAATTCCCGTTTGCTCCACACGCGGATGGGCATAGGATCGCGAAACCTTTTCAAAAAATAAACTGCATCTCCAACGACATGACCACGCAACTCGACCAGCTCAAGCAACTCACCAAAGTCGTCGCCGACACGGGCGACTTTGAATCCATGAAGGCCTACAAGCCGCAGGACGCGACGACGAATCCGTCGCTCATCCTCGCCGCGGCCTCGAAGCCGGAATATGCGCCGCTGGTGGACAAAGCGGTGACGGATCGCAAGGGCAGCGGCCTCACCGGTGCGAAGCAGGTGGACGATGTGGTGGATCACATCCTCGTGAATTTCGGCCTCGAAATCCTGAAGATCGTCCCCGGCCGCGTGAGCACGGAGACGGATGCGCGCCTGTCGTTCGACACGGCGGGCTCGATCGCGAAGGGCCGCCAGCTCATCGCGCTTTACGAGAAGAGCGGCATCAGCCGCGACCGTGTGCTGATCAAAATCGCGAGCACGTGGGAGGGCATCAAGGCCGCCGAGGTGCTGGAGAAGGAAGGCATCCATTGTAACCTGACGCTCCTTTTTTCACTCGCGCAGGCCGTGGCGTGCGCCGAGGGCGGCATCCAGCTCATCTCGCCGTTCGTCGGGCGCATTCTGGATTGGTTTAAGGCGAGCACGAAGAAGGACTACGCGCCTGCGGAAGATCCCGGTGTGGTGTCGGTCACGCAGATTTACAACTACTACAAGAAGTTCGGCCACAAGACCGAGGTGATGGGCGCGAGCTTCCGCAACAAGGGTGAGATCACGGAACTCGCGGGCTGCGACCTGCTCACGATCAGCCCCTCGCTGCTCGGCGAATTGCAGGCGAGCACCGAGCCGCTCACGCGCAAGCTCGATGCGGCAGCCGCGAAGGGCATGGACATCGCAAAGTGGCCCTGCGACGAGAAGACGTTCCGCTACGAGATGAACGACGACGCGATGGCGACGGAGAAGACGGCGGACGGCATCCGCAAGTTCGCCGTGGACATCGTGAAGCTCGAGGCGCTCGTGGCCGCGAAGCTCAAGTAGAGCGACTGAATAAATGTGGTGGCCGCGCCGGGCGCGCAAGGAGCCGGGGCGCCTCCGCCCCGCGTCTCAGTCTTGGGGCGAGGTCGCCCCGGCTCCCTGTGTGCTCCCGTGCGGCTCCGGGGCTCCGGGGTACCAGCCTTCGGGAAGCGGCGTGATGGCGATCGGCCTTGCCGACTCGGGCAGCGCTTCCGTTTCGCCAAGTTTGCGTACGGCAAAATCGCCACGCTTTGCGTCCGCGTCTGCCCGCTGAGTGACTAGGATACGCGCGCCTTTTTTGCCGGACGACTGCGGCATCATGAGCATGAGCGAGCGGACGCCTTGCGAGTAATTCTGAAGATGCGGAACGTCGCTGAAGACGGTAGGTGAGTCGAATTGACTGAGCGTCCGCGCGAGTTCGGCCTGCTGTCCGAGCGTGGGCTGCATCGGCTCGACCGGGCAGCCGTCTCGATGCGCAGTCCACATGCTGTGGAGGCTGAGCCAAGCGCCGGCAAATCCATACGCAGCTGTGATCGCACCGCGCAGCCAGATCCCCGGCAATGCCTCGACCGCGATCCATGCGAGGCATACGTGCGCGGCGAAAGTCCCGAAAAAATACTGTGCGCCGGAAGGCACGCGCATGGCGGCGAATAGCAGGCCCTGCATCACCACCGTGGCGAAGGTGGCCGTGGCGAGGGCTTCGCGGACGCGGCGCATGGCAGTGTCAGCGGTTTCATTTTCGTGCGCAGGTTGCGCGCGATTTTTCCAGACCTTCCACGTGTGCCAAGCGCAGAGCGCGATGCCCGCCCAGCAGAGCGGATAGATGATCGTGGTGAGCATCTGCATCCACGCATCTGGACCGGTGGGCGCGTATGCATCGGACGGCGCGCCGAGCAGCTTGCCACCGAGGAATGGCGCGAGGATGGCGACTTGCGGGGCCTTTCCACTCGGATAGCCCGAGGCCACCGCGCCGCTCAGACGCTGCGCGACTTCATACGCGAACTTCGTGAAAAATGGGGCGTGCAGTGCAAAGAAAATCCCGAGTGCGATGCCGAGCGGCTTGCGATGGAGTCGCAGCGCAGGGCGATGATGCCACAGCAGAAATCCGCACACCGCAACCGAGAGGGGCAACGCCTGCGGATGGATCGTTGCAAGAAATGCCGAGCCCGTGGCCGTGGCGACCAGGCTTCGTGCGGAGCCGCTGCGCACGAATGCCGCAAACGCCGCGAGCACAAACGAGCCGAGTGGAATTGTGAAGCTGGCGTCCCACAGCAGCCGCTGGAATTGCAGCACCGGCGGCGCGATCAGCACGGCAGCCGCAAACCACGGCGAGAAGCCCGCCGAACGCGCGAGCCAGAGCAGGGAGGCTGCGGTGACCGCCGCCGCGAGCGCTCCGCGCAACGCTGCGAGTAGGAGCGGGTCGTGTGTGAGGCAGAGCAGCAGTTGGTAAATATGCGTCGGCAGCGGGCCGTAGCGGATTCCGAAATTTCCCCAAAGCCCGCCCCACGCTGGATGCCAGTCGGCATTCGAGTGCCACGCATTCGCGATCAGACGCGGCTCGTCATTGGTCCAGAGGTTGTCTCCCGGCCAGAGCGCGGCGGGAACCACTGCGATGAGCAGCACGAGCAGTGCGGCGATTTTCCAGCCCGATCCGCGCGCGCTCAATCGTAGTGGACGGAGTCGAGGTGAATCTTCGGCGCGAGCGTCCGGATGAAATCGCGGACGGCGTTCTGGGACCATTTGCGGACGGCGTCGCTGTCTTTCGGGTCCTTGGCCTGAGGCACACCGGCGCTCACGAGGATGTAGGCCCAGCGCTGGCTGACTCCGCGAAAAAGGCGGTCCCGGTTATCAATCATCCACCGATCCCAGTGTCCTGCGCAGATGTCCTTTTCGCCGACGAACCAGTAGAATGCCTGCAGTTCCTGAGCGACGGAGCTGTCGCCGATGTTTGCCAGCCGGGTGCTGCGCAGTTCAGCGAGCGGGAATACACCGCGCTGCGGCAGCGACATGGCGAAGTGATCGCTCTCCTGCAATGCCCAGCCCTGCGCCTGGAGGCAGCGCTCGGGGCGGTGGATGGCTGTGCTCATGTCGCGTCCGGAGAGTACGATGGAGACCATGATTTCGTAGCCATCGAGATTTCGGTAGGTCTTGCGGGCGAAACGTGTGCCAGATGCTTCACCGAGCGCTGTCCGTTCCTTCTCAGTCATCTCCGCGGCGGTGCCCTTCCAGTTGCCGACGAAGTCCGGCAACTCGAGGAGGATGCCGGCCGGCTGCTCGCCGCCCTTCGGGAGGAGGAAGACGGTCGCGATTCCGAGTGCAAGAAATGCGACGAGCGTCGCGAGCCGGCTAATAGTCATAGCGCAGCGGTTTCTTGGGCTTCTGGGTTTTCACGGCGGGTGCTGGTTTTGCACCGTTTGCGGGTTGCGCTTGGAACCAGCCTTTGAAAATCGTCGGCCAGTCGCGATTGAGGAGATTGCCAAATGCGACCATCGCGATCACCGCGACCGGGAAGAACACGAGGCCCGAGTAGTCGTGGTAAAGGCCGGTCGCGGTCTTTGCATCCAGGTAACGCGCGAACAGGACGACTGAAAACACGCGCGCGAAATTTCCAAGCACGGCGAAGAGCAGCGAACTTCCAAAAAGCAGCATCCCGCGAATCGGTCCGCGTGCGTTGAAATACGCATAGAGCGCCGCGAGGGTGCTCATCGCCATGAGCGATCGGATGCCGGAGCAGCCGCCCGCGATTTCCATCGGCGGGAAGTGTCCGGCGGGTGATGAGATGTTGCTGCCCTCCACGAGGATCGGGATGCCACAGACGGCGGACAGGGCGCTGATCGCCTTTGCCGTGAGCACCTGCAATGGCACAGTGCCCTGCACGACGCCGCCGAGTGGCGTCATGAAAAGCAGGAAGACGCAGGGAAAAAGAATGATCCTGCTGACCGGGATGCCGAAGAGAAAACGCACTGAGCCGTAGATGAGCAGTGGCAGTGCGAAAATCGTGTAGCGCGCCTCCACGCACCGGACGCCGATGATGAACATCACCAGCCCGGCGCCGACAAACCAGAGCCCGGAATTGCTGCCGCGCTTTGGCGCAGAGGCGATCTCGCGCCATCGGAAAAGAACCAGCGCGATGGAGGCCGGGATGATTAGCCAGCAGTGTTCCTGATCATTCTCCGCATTCCAGCCGCTCGCGATCCATCTCGCGGCGGTCACTTGCATGCCGTAGAAAGCCTTGATGCCGTAGTAGGCAAACGCGACCACTCCCGCCACCGCCATCAGCAGCACGGTCTGCACGGGGTTGGTGCGGCACCACCGGAAGAATCCGCCGAGCAGCTTCGGTATGTCGGCAATATCGAAGGCCGTCCGATCCGTCTCGCGGGTCGGGTTGTCGAGATTGCCGATAGGCTGTGAGGTTTCCGCCATCGCGGGGAATCTACCCGGCAACGGGTGCCCTTCAATGCACTTCTGGCAGGATGGCAGAAATGGTCATGCCCCGCGCCAGCGCAGCCCTTCCAGCGATTTCACCGGGTGCACCGTCCATGCGCCTGCACTTCTCGCGTCGCTGATTTTACTCCGGAAGTCCCCGAGATTGCTCACGAGATGCTGATCCTCCGCGAGGCTGCGCACGCGGTAGCCGAGGTGGTGTGCGATGGTGGGGAGGTAGAGCTCGAGGTAAATCGGAAAAGGCTCCGCCGACGCGGCCACGGCGTCGAAGGCCGCACGCGTCCAAAACGAGCCGGTCCCAAACATTGCGAGTACGGTGCGTTTATCCGCGCGTCGGGAAATGCGCTCCCAATGCTGGTGAAAGCGAGGGTCCGCGCAGTGGTAGAGGTAATGGTGCAAGCCCGTGCCATCCACGCGCCTCACGTGATGGCCGAGGACGTCCGCCTTTTCCTTTTCGAGTTGAGCGAGCAGACGCCCATGAAGATCCGAGACCAGCGGCAGATGATCGAATTCCGCGAAATACACGTGCGAAAAATCTCGCCCCTTCAGCCACGCGGATGCCGCGGCAAAGACCTCGGTGTAGCTCTGCCGGTCGCGCGGATGATCGCCGGTCCGAAGCCGCGCGGAGTCCACGTGTACCTTGTTCGGCACTGCGAGCGCAGGAAATTCAGCATCCGGTCCGCCGTGGACGATCAGCAGCGATTCCTCGGGCGATACATGCGCCCACCACGCTGCGAGACGCGCGATTTCCGCCGGCGATGTGTGCGCGAGGACGACGTTAAGGACGCGGCTCATGCGGGAAATCCGGCTCCGGGTGAGCGGTGAAACAGATCTCCTGTTTCCAGAAGGTCAGCCGTTCCTGGGGCAGGAAAGTGACCTGCACTGGCAGCTCCAGACCGATCACATGGATCTTCCCGCGCCAAGGCAGCAGCAGCGCGCGCCCGATCTTTTTCCCGGTGCGGTGATCCACCAGATCGCTCGCAAAGAGCCGGGCGACGGCGAGACCGAGATCGCGGATTTTCCGGATTATAAAGCGTTTCATGGCCCTGCACATTCGCCGAGTGACGCGGGGGCGGCAAGCCGCAGCGTCATTCGTTCAGAGAGTGAAGCCGGCGGACTTCGCGTCGCGGTCAAACATCCGCACGGTGTCGAGCGACAGCTCGGTGAGGTCCATGCCGGCCATCTTGATTGCCTTCGCCAGGATGTCGTGCTGCACGGTCACGATGTGTGCGCCGCATGCGTCGGCCTGAAAAATATTCAAGACCTCGCGGACGCTCGCCCAGAGCAGCTCCGCCTTCGGAAGCGGCTTCAGGATTTCCAGCGATTCGCGCATGATGTCCTCCGGGTCGCGCCCAGTGTCGGCGATGCGGCCTGCGAATACGGAGACGACCGAGGGCACCGCGGGATTCAGTGCGGCGGCGACGGCGCGCACTTGTTCGATGGAGAGAATGGCGGTGACATTGAGCTGCACGCCCGCCTTTGCGAGATCGCGGATGAGATCATAGCAGGGCGCGCCGGCTGGATTCATCACCGGGATTTTGACGTACACATTGCCCTGCCACGCGGCGATCTTCAGCGCCTGCCTCCGCATCTCGGCGAAGTCATCCGAGAAGACCTCGAAGGAGATCGGCTTGTCCTTCACGGTGAGAAGGATGTCCTTTGCAAAGCCCTCGTAGTCCTTGATGCCGCTCTTGTTCATGAGCGTCGGATTGGTGGTCATCCCCTGGATGAGCGGGTTTGTGTAAAGCTGCAGCATGCCGGCTTTGTCAGCGCCGTCGGCGAAGATTTTGACGCGAAGGTTTTGGAGCGATGGCATACGGGATGGATGGGTGAAAGTGTCGTGCTGCGCGGGTCAGATGACCTGTTTGGTTCCCTCGAAGTCAAAGCGGAACCGCACCTCGGTGAGCCCGGCCTGGCGCATCGTGTGGCGGAGCCGCTTCTTCTCCGCCGCGTGAAACATCAGGAAGCCGCCGCCGCCCGCGCCGATGAGCTTGCCGCCGAGTGCGCCGTTCGCCATGGCGAGGTCGTACCACTCGTTGATCTGCGGATTGCTCATGCCGCCGGAGCGCTTCTTCTTGTTCTGCCAGTGGACATCCATGAGACGCCCGAATTCCGCGAGGTCTCCCTGTTCGAGCGCGTCGCGACTCTTGAATCCGAGCTCCTTCACAAAGTGAAGATTGTCGATCATCGACTGGTCCCCGCCCTTGCTGCGGGTGTCCTGATCCTTGAGAATGGCGGACGCGGAGCGCGAGTAGCCGGTGAAGAACAGCAGCAGGTCGTCCTCCAGATTGTAGAGTGTCTCCTGCGAGATTTTCAGAGGTCGCGCGCTCACCTCGCCATTGGGGTGAAATTCAAAACAAGTGAGCCCTCCGTAGGCCGCGATGTACTGGTCCTGCTTCCCGATGGGTTCGCCGAGGATGTCGATTTCCAGGCGGCACGCCTCTTCCGCCAGCGCCTTGGGGTGGATGAGGTCACTCTTGTGCGCGTAAAGCGCCTTCAGCAGCGCGGTCGTGAAGCTCCCCGAAGACCCCAGCCCGGTGCCCGCGGGAATATCCGCCATCGAGGCGAGCTCAAGACGCTTTGCCTCGACCCCGACCATACGCAGGCCCTCGCGGATGATCGGATGCTCGATCTCGTCCAAACTGTTCACGCGCTCGGTCTTTGAATATTTGATGATCATCTCCGCACCGAACGTCTGGTGAAGCGTGAGATAGACGTATTTGTCGATCGCCGCGGCGACAAGGAAGCCGCCGTGCTCACGATAGTAAGAAGGCAGATCCGTCCCGCCGCCGCCGAGTGAGATGCGGAGAGGAGAGCGTGTGATGATCATTTTGAAAGCGGTGGACAATCCACGAGATCCTGCCGGCTGAAAAATGCCAATCCGGTACCGAGGATGTGGAAGATTTTTCCATTCATCTCCGCTGCAAGCTCGTTGAGATACGCAAAAATCCCGGGATAGGCGGGGTAGTCATGCCAGAGGATTGTCCCCGTTGGTGAGAGGATCTTCAAAGCCGCCTCGGTGTCGGCCTTCACATAGCTGTAGCTGTGGCTCGCATCGATGAATATGGCGTCCATTTTGCCGAGATACGGGGTGAAATCAAAGGTGGCCGAATCGCCGCTCAACATCTCGATGCGGGCCTCCTCGGGTTTGCCTTTGAATGAAGATCCGCGATCCCATCGCTCAAAGAGATACTCGTCGGTCATCTCGAGCGCGGCCGTCCCGCGGCTGTCCGCATCCGGCAGATCGAGCGTGTACACCTTTGCGTCCGGATTGTTGTGCGCCACGGCGAGGGTCGTCTCGCCGATGTACGTCCCGATCTCAAAGAAGTTCTTCGGCTGGACAAGCCGGGTGATCGCGCAGAGCACAGCGCGGTCGTACGAATTCACCGTCAGGTTCACATTCACGTCGCCGAGCCCCTTGATTTGGGCGACCCCGATATTCCGCACTCCCGTCGCGGCGTGCAGTTTCATCAGGCACCAAAATGGGCGGATAACATCGAATCGCAGACGCCTCGGATTTTTGAACGACTGGACCACAAAGTTCCAAATCACACCTGCGGCGATGTGGATGTTGTTGACGATCTTGATCTCTTTCATGGGGAGTTGCTCTCAGTAAATCTGGCGGCGGGACGGATGGAAAGAACAGGAAGTCGTCTGCGGATACTGTTCCGTGTTGCGGCACCGTTCATGCCTTGCGGTAGATGCGATCCACCACGCGCAGCACCGCGAGGCCTTCATCGAGACCGGGCGACGGCTTCCGGTTTTGCGCGATGTCTTTCAGGAACTCGTCTGTCTCGATTTTCCACGACTGGTCGCCGCGCGGATACTCGAAGACGGTCGTTTCCGGCGGGCCCATCTCGGGCAGCATTTTGTAAAAGTGCAGCCGCTCAATGCCGTAGCTTCCTCCGAGACCCTCAATGTGCAGCTTTGCGTCCCGACCGTAGATCTCGAAGGAAAAAAGGTTTTTCCACTCCGTGCAGCTCGCATGCAGCCACGCCGTCTGCCCGGCCGCGGTGCGCAGGCTCAGGAACGCATTGTCGTCCACCGGCATGTCCCAGAAAAATGTCGCCGCATGTCCCTCGATCGTCGCGAAGTCGCCGAGGAACCAGCGCGCGAGGTCGATCAAATGCACGCCTTGGTCGATGAGTTCACCGCCGCCGGAAAGCGCAGGGTCCGCGCGCCATTCCCGGTCGTAACCCACTCGCCCGCCGTGGCCGTAGCGTCCGCGGATGAACATGAGTTCGCCGAGCGCGCCGCTTTCGAAGATCTCGCGCGCCTTCTGGAACGCGGGGTGAAAACGGTGATTGTAGCCGATGCGGACACACAGCTTCCGCGCGGCTGCCTCGGCGGCGAGCGGCTCCATCTGCTGCGCCGTGAGTGCGCCCGGTTTTTCCACGAGCACGTGCTTTCCCGCTCGCAGCGCGGCGAGGGAAATTTCGGCGAGCGTGCCGTTCAGAGTCGAGACGATCACCGCGCCGACGGCAGGGTCGGAGACAGCATCGTGATAGTCCGCTGTTGCACGGCCGCACTTTGCCGTTTTCACGAGAGATTCGGCACGTGCCAGATCGAGATCGCACGAGACAGCGAGCGAATCCGCGGGCAGTCCCGCGAGGCGTTTCCGGCCGATGAGGCCGCAGCCGACGATTGCAAATTTGATCGCGCTCATGGTTCCCATTTCTTCTCGCGGTCCGCGGGCAGTATCCGCCGCAGTGTGTAGATGTCCGACTCCATCAGCTCAGCACGGCGGGCCGGGAAATCCTGCCATGCGTCCCACGGCGCACTGATGAGCCGACCGGAGATGCCGTCGCTCGCAGGCGAGAGGAGAAATTCCACGAGCCCCAGCACGCGTTCGAGCTTGGCGTCGTTGTCGCGCGAAAGCTTTTCCGCACTGGAAAATTCCCCCGCACCAGCCAGCGCTTCGCCGCTCGCGAGCACCTGCTCCGTCATGCGCGTGAAGATGGCGCCCGGCGCGATGGCGTTGATGTCCCGCGGTTCTCCGCGCCATTCGGCTGCAAGCGTCTCCACGAGACGCACGACGCCCGTTTTCGCGACACCATATGCGGCGAAATTTGCGCGCGGCGCAGTCGCTCCGCCGCCGGAAAAGCAGATCACCTTCCCGCGCCCCGCCGATTTTTTCAGAAGTGCGTGCAGCGCACGGATCGGGAAAAACGTGCCGTCGAGATTCACCGCGATATTTTTCCGCCATGCGAGCGGATCGATCTCCATCGCGGGACCGATGGGCTCCTGGATTCCGGCGCAGCAGATGAGCGCGTCCACGGCATTCCATTTTGCGGCGATCTTTTCGGCGCATGACTGCACTGCATTCCAGTCCGACACGTCGCACGGAAAACCGGAGCCCGCGTCCTGCGAACGTGCAAGGCCGCAGACCTCGTGCCCACCGTGCGCAAGCGCCACCGCGAGGAACTGGCCGATGCCGCTGCTGCTGCCGGTGAGGACGATTTTCATCGTGCGGGGCGCTGCCATTTCCGACTGTGAACGACCGCGTTCGTGCCCTCGATTCCCACGCACTCGTGGGTGTCGGCGAGTTCGTCGAGGAACTTCACGACATCCGGATAGAGGTAAAAGTAATCGTCCCAAATGACGGTCCCGCCGTCTGCCAGAACGTGAAATGCATTCTCTGTGTCGCGCGCGACGAGCGGGAGACTGTGCCCTCCGTCCACCAGCACGAGATCGCAGCTTTTCACATGCAGCCGTGCGTCAAAGGTCATCGAGTCGGCGCGAATCTGCCGGATCCGGCCTTCGTAGGCGCTGCCAAGAAATGCCTCGCCCACATGGTGCCGGCTGGATCGCACATGCGATTCGTCGATCGCATTCAGCTCATGCGCCGAGACCGGGCTGGCATCATCGGGCAGATCGACGGTGAAGAGCGTGCTGGCTTCGGGCATGTTCGCCGCCATGGTGAGCGCGCTCACGCCGCGGAAGGTGCCGAATTCAAGAATGGTCGCCGGGCTCGTCGCCCGCACAATTCCGGCGAGAGCAAAATAATACGCGGGACTTCCCAGGCCGCAGACACGCCTCGGCGGAGGCAGCGTCACCACGGCGTCCTGCAGCGGCGCCCCGAGTTTTTCCAAAACTTCCGCCAGCGGAAGCTGCCGGATTTTGGAATGCGCATGGAACCGCTGGTTGCGCACAGCGGCCGTCGCGGTGAAAGACTGGTGGCGACGACTGCTGTTCAGCCGATCCAAAAACAGAATCTGTGTCACATCGCGGAGCCACGCGATTCCCTGGCCGAGCGATTTCATGGCGCGAGGCTCATCGGCGTTGAAGGACCCACTGGTTTTGCTGCAGCCATTGCATCGTGCGCACGATGCCCTGCTCGATGGTGAGCTTCGGCTGCCAGCCGGTCGCGCGGACCTTTGCGGTTTCGAGGAAGATGAATGGGTTGTCGCCGATCCAGCCGCGCTCGCCGCCGGTGAATTGCAGCTCCGGCTTCAGCCCGAGGTGCGCGCAGATCCAGCCGATCGAATCCGTGACCTGGCAGTATTCCGCCGTGCCGAGGTTGTAGATCTGCACGCGATGCTTTGCCTTTTCCGCCGTCCGCTGCGTGGCGACGTGCAGGATCGCATCCACGCAGTCCTGCACATAGAGATATGATTTGCGCTGCTTCCCGTCGCCGAGCACGCGGAGGTGATCGGGGTGTTCGAGGAGCTGCTTGTAAAAATCGAAGACGTGCCCGTGCGTATAACGCTCTCCGAGGATCGAGACGAAGCGGAAGATGTAGCCTTCGAATCCGAAGCCCTCGCAATACGCTTCGATGAGGTTCTCGCCAGCCACTTTCGACGCACCGTAGAGCGATGTCTGAATCGGGAAGGGCGCATCCTCGGGTGTCGGGACTACCGGCGCCTCGCCGTAAACGGAGCCGGTGGAGGAAAATGCGATGCGCTTGATTCCATTCGCGCGCATCGCTTCGAGCACGTTGAAAGTCGCGATGGTATTTTGCTGAAGATCCCGGCCCGGATGGTCGGTGCCGAATCGCACATCCGCGTTGGCTGCAAAATGGATCACCATGTCGCAACCCGCCATCGCCTTGGTAAGCGCCTCGGAATCGAGATTGTCGCCCCTGTGCAGCGCGAAGCCGGGCTGCTGGCGCGCGCTGGCGAGAAATTCCTCCTGACCGGCGGAAAAATTATCCCATCCCACGACTTGCTTGCCGAGCGAAAGCAGACGGTCCGCCATCGTGCTGCCGATGAAGCCGGCGACGCCTGTGATGAAAATTTTCTCCATGTATCCGCCGAGTGTCGGCAGCAGCTTCCAAAGTTGTCCAGCGAACAAAAGTGACTTCGGAGTAACGAGGGGCGTGGGGCGCTGCGGCCGGTTTAGACGTGGAATGGCCGCATCATCGCATGCCCGCGCCGGCTTCCCTGAAGGCGGCGATGAACTGCTCGATCTCGCGCTCGACGGTGAAAAGCCGCGCACGATCCCGGCCCTTTTGCGCGAGCGTCTCCCGCAGGCCCGGCTCGGTGAGGACGCGCCGCAGGCAGTCCGCGAGTTCGGCGGCCTTCTCGGGATCGAAGAGCAGACCTGCGTCGCCGATGATTTCCGGCGTGGCGGAAGTATCGGCGCCGATCACCGGGCAGCCGCAGAAGAATGCTTCGGTGACCGTCTTGCCAAATGTCTCGTAGGACGACGGCTGCACATACGCATCCGCCGACTTGTAGAATGAGCGCACGTCCTCCGCGGGGATGGGCCCGGTGAATCGCAGGCGGTCTTCCACGCCGTATTGCCGGGCGATTTTCCGCAGCGTCTCGCCGTAATCGCCGCCATCGTGGCTGAATGGATCGAGCCGGCCGACGAAGACCAGCTCATGCGGCAGGCCCGTCGCGGTGATGAGTCTTCCGAATGCCTCTGTGAGCGTGTGCGCATTTTTGTAATAGTAGATCGTCGAGAGAAAGAGGACGAACGGCTTGCGCAGCTCGTAGCGCTCAAAGCGCGTGCGCTCGGCCTCATCGAGCGGGCGCTCGTGGTAGCGGTTTGCGTCCATGCCGTGGTAGATGACAGCGGCCTTCTTGCGGATGTCCACCTGCGTGCATATCTCGTCGAGACACAGTTGCGAATTCACGATCACACGGTCTGCGCGCTTCAGCGAAGGGATCGCGAGCCAGCGGCGATACAGCGATCGCAGCAACCCGATTTTTAATCCGCCACGCAGATGCTGCGTCGCATACACCGCGAGCACGAGCCGCGTGCAGCGCGGCACCCACACAGGCGCGATGCCACCGCCGCTGCTGGTAAAAAAAACATCAATGCCGTGCCTTTTCAACAGCCGCGGAATGAGGATCTGTTCGCTGAGGATCCGCAGCATGCGCCGTTCATTGCTCGCGCCCGCCTCGATGAGTCGCACATTTGGCGCAGTCGGCTCGAAGAGGTGGCGGTTCGTCCTGCTGACGAGGATGAAGTATTCATTCCCCGGATCCCGCTCGGCGAGCGCTGTGATCGTCTGCTGGAAAAAATCGAGCGACCCGGTGGGCTTCTCGGGATTTTCGGAAAGTGTGGCGAAGGCGATGCGCACGCGGAGTGTGGCGGATGGTCGGATTGGGTTTGGGATGCGGACTTGTCCGGCCGTTCGCGGGTGGCTTGAGTCCGGTGCAAGTCCCGCTATTACACCGCAACCCGAATGCCCTACAAGATACTCTGGCTGCCGACTCCCCCCAGCGAGGGCTGCGCGAGCATGGATCGTTACTGGCGGGAGCTGGAACGCGAGTTCACTGCGAAGGCGTTCGGTGAATTCGAGGTGCGATGCCCGTTTGGCCGAGCACCGGCACGTTCGGCGCAGGCTCCTCGGCTGCTGCGGATTTGGAATAAGTACTTCCGGCTCCCACGTCTCGTGGGCCGCGTCGGCGATGCACAGATCGCGCATGTGCTCGATCATAGCAGCGCCCATTTTCTCCGACGCATACCGGCCATGGTGAAAAAAATCGTCACGGTCCATGATCTTGCGCCGCTGGAGGACCCGGATGGCCTCACGCCGAAGCAGATAGCCCGCTTTCGCAACACGGTCTCGAATATCCGCCTCGCCGATCTGCTCCTGGCGGACTCCGCGTACACCGCGCGCGCGATTGGCACCTTTTTGGGCGAGGAGCGGGATGTCCACGTGCTCCCGCTCGGTGTGCATGCGGAGCATTTTGCCAGCGATGGTTCGCTCGCGCCGGGGCGCATGCTGCCGCAGTGCCCACGCATCCTGAGCGTCGGCAGCAATCTGCGGCGGAAAAATCTGCGCATCCTGCCCGAAGTGCTGAGTGAAGTGAGTAAAGTCCTCGGTCCCGTGGCGCTGATCCGCGTCGGCGCTCGGCTCGACGAGGCCACGCTTGGGCGACTGCATGAGGCCATCGGGTCCGAGCATGTCGTTGAATTGGGCAATTGTGCGGACGATGAGCTGGTCGCGCTCCTTCACCATGTGGATGCGCTTTTTTTTCCGTCCACGCTTGAGGGATTCGGCCTCCCGCTCCTCGAGGCGATGGCGGCGGGATGTCCCGTGGTCTCCAGCAATGCATCGAGTCTGCCGGAAGTCGGTGGAGACGATGTGCTGTACTTCCGGCCAGACCAGCCAGCCGAGGCCGCCGCGCAAATCGTATCGCTCCTGCAAAAGCCGCGGCTTCGCGAAGAACTGATCACCCGGGGCAAGCAGCGGGCGGCGGAATTTTCCTGGGCCAGCCATGCACAAAAGCTCGCAGCGCACTACAGAAAGCTGGCCCACGGCGGCGGCGAATCATAAATCTCCCGCATGCCCCGCGCACTCATCACAGGAATCACAGGACAGGACGGCTCGTATCTCACCGAGCTTTTGATCGAGAAAGGATATGAGGTCCACGGAATCGTCCGCCGCACAAGCAGCCTCGATCGCTCGCGACTCCAAGCGCTCTACGCAGACCCGACGATCTACGGGAAGCAGCTCTTCCTGCACTATGCTGATCTCGATGATCCTACGACACTCCGGCGTGTACTTCTGAAAGTGGTGCCCGATGAGATCTATCACCTTGCCGGGCAAAGTCATGTCGGCCTCAGTTTTGAGATCGTGGAATCGACATGCGAGATGACTGCGATGGGCACATTGCGCCTGCTGGAAATGGTGCGCGATTTGCCCAGTCCGGCCCGGCTTTTCCACGCCTCATCGAGTGAAATTTTCGGCAAGCCAGCCACCTCGCCGCAGGATGAGGAAACGCCGATGCGCCCAGTGAATCCGTATGGCTGCGCGAAGGCATTTGCGACGCGGATGGTCGGCATCTATCGCGAGGCATTCGGGATTTTTGCCGTGAACGGCATCATGTACAACCATGAGTCCTCGCGCCGCGGTGAAAATTTTGTGACGCGGAAAATCTGCCGTGCAGCAGCAGCCATCAAACGCGGCCTGCAGGATCGCCTGCAGCTCGGCGACATGTCCGCCAGTCGCGACTGGGGCTATGCGCAGGACTATGTGCGCGGCATGTGGATGGCGCTGAATCACACCACCGCGGAGGATTTTGTCTTTGCGACCGGGACGCTGCACACGGTGCGCGATGTGGTGGAGGTGGCCTTCCGCGCGGTCGGCCTCGACTGGACGTCCTACGTGAGTACTGAGGCGCGAATGCTCCGCCCGGTCGAATCCGTGAACCTGGTCGGCAACGCCAGCAAGGCCGCGCGTCTGCTCGGTTGGAAACCGGAGGTGCAGTTTGAGGAACTCATCGCAAAAATGGCCGAGGCGGAAATGGCCCTGCTGTCTGCGTAGGCGGTCGCGCCGGATCTGGAGCAGCGCCCGCTTGCGGATTCCGGGTGTGCCGAATAAACACGCGAGCCGTTCTCCTTTCAGTAATGCCCGGCCCCTTTAAAAAGCGAACCTCCTGCCGTTGTCGAAGCCCGCACTTCTCCTGATCAGCGCCGCATCCGTGGTCGGTGAAAACCGCAAACGGCTGGATACGCTTGCGCGCTTTTTCGAACTCACGTGCGTGACGTGCCGTACGACGCGCAGTGTCGGCTTTGATGTCACGCTCGGGCAGGAGGAGCAGCCTGCGAGCTATCGCCTGATCGGCCTCGATACGCTTGGGCGCACGGAGACGACGACGCGCTTTGTGTTTCGCAGACTCCATGCCGCGCTGGAGGGTGCGTCTTTCGACGTGGTGCTCGTGGAATCCGAGCCATGGGCATGGGTGCGCTGGCAGACGTGGCTCTACAAATTACTCCGGCAGCCGCGGGCGATTTTCGGGGAGTTTTCGTGGGAGAATGTCGAGCGCACCGGGTTGAAAGGGGCGATCCTTTCGTGCTTCTACCGGCTCGCCTGCGCGACGGATGATTTTGCCATCGCTGGCAATCGCGCCGGGGGTGGGATTTTTGTGCGCCATGGCCTGCCGGCGTCGCGGCTTCTAGTGGCACCGCAGGTCGGCGTGGACGAGGAGATATTTTCCCCCCCCGATGTGGCGACTCGACTCGCTGTGCGTGCAAGGGAGGGGCTGGATGGCGACGCGTTTGTGATCGGGTTTTGCGGCCGGTTCACGGAAGAAAAGGGCGTGCTGGATCTTGTCGCTGCGGCGGAGTTCGCGCGGGCAGAGCATCACGGGATTCCGATCGTGCTGGCGATGCTCGGCTCCGGGCCGATGGAGCCGGAGCTGCAACGCATGGCTCACGAACGCCCGTGGCTCCGGATCCTGCCGCCGCGGCCGCACTCCGAGGTGTGGCGTTTCATGCAGTCGCTCGATCTTTTTGTCCTGCCGAGCAGGCCGCTCTGCAGCGGTGGATCCGTGTGGCAGGAGCAGTTCGGCCACGTCCTCATCGAGGCGATGGCTTGCGGAGTCCGCTGCGTCGGGTCGGATTCTGGTGCGATTCCCGAAGTGATAGGGAACGATGCCATGATTTTTCCTGCCGGCGACCGGCTCGCGTTGGGAGAATTGCTTGGTCGTGCCGTGGCCCTGCCGCGCGAATCGGAAAAGCATCGGGCAACTGCGCTCGCCCGATTTACGAACCGGGTGGTCGCGACCCAGTGGGCCGAATTGATGAGGCGGCGGCTGGACGAATGCCACGCTCGTTGACCGGGCTATTCGTCTGTCAGATCCAGCATATCCGGAAAGGCCGCGCCTCTCTGTGCCAAGACCTTCGTGTACATCGCACCGAGCCGTCGTGCGAAATCCTCCCAGCGAAAGATGCGTGCCCGCTCTAAGGCAGCCTGTCCCATTTTCCGCGTGAGAGCCCGATCCTGGTAGAGAGTCTCCAGCGCACGGCGCAATGCCGCACGATCGCCGGTCGGGAAGACAAGCCCATTCACTCCGTCCACGACTGCGGAGCCAGAGCGATCACTCACCACGCAGGGCACGCCGCTGGCCATCGCTTCGTAGATCACGTTCACGCCGCCTTCGGCCAAAGAGGGTATGACGAATACGTCGGCGCTCCGATAGATCTCCGGGAGTTCGTCGGCGGGCGCGTATCCGCGCCATTCGAAGCAGTCCTTGTAGCGCTCCAAGATGGGGCGGATGTCCGGGTCCGTGCAGGCTCCGACGAAGAGCAACTTCGCGCCGGGCGGCCTCCACTCCGACCAGACTTCCAGAAGGTGGTGGATTCCTTTGCGGAGCTGGAGCTGACCGAGGATCAGGAATACAAACGGATCACTCTCCGCGTGTGCCGTGCGCGGCGAAAACCGGCGCATGTCGCCGCCCATCGGGAGATGGATCATCCGTTCCCGTTTTGCCCCCAGGCTTTCCACGCATCGCACGCTGAAGTGCGACTGGTGGACGGTGTAATCGGCGACCGCGATCTCTTGCAGTTGACGTTTTGGGATCTCGCCTGAGGAGGATTTTAAACCGAGCCGCAGGCGCTCCTCGTGCATGATCCTGAAGACACACGGCGGGAGTGTCATCTCGAGGAGCGTTGGCCAGCCCCGCTTTTTTGCCTCGATCAGCGAGTGCAGGCACGAGCCTTGGAAGCCGTGAAAAATCCTGGGTTTGTCGCCGAAATCCCCGCGGCGAATCGCCCGCGCCACGAGCCTGTCGTGGATGGCATCGTACCAGAATGCGCCGCCGAGTACACCAAACGGGCGCAGCGGGCGGCAGAGCATCTCGATCCACGGTCCTCCAAAGGAGACCACATTTTCCGAATCCAAACCCGCGATCCTCCGTCGCTCCAGACTGCGCTCAAATCGTGGAATCCGCCGCAGCCACGAGTAAGGCCAGCGCTTGGGCTGATAGTAGAGCCCGGTCGCAAATCGGATGGGGAATCCTTCACGCTGCGCGGCCCACGGGCGGAAATAAATCGTGCCCTGCTTGGCAGGGTGGGAGATGAGGATCGGCGGCTTCACTTCGTTGGTGGGAGTCACGATTGCTGGTTCACGCGGAAGCACTCGGGGCGACTTTTTCCGCGATGACGACGATGTCGTAAGGCAGCAACGCGAGCCGCATCGCATTTGGGACGAAATTTTCGAGCATGAGCAGGGGATTCAGCGGCAGGGGAATCCGCAGGTAGTGAAGGAGCACGCCGACGAGTCGGGTGAGGATGAGCATGCAGTATTCGACGCGGATGACGCGCCAGCCGGCCGCCTCGACCAGCCGGGTGATGTCCGGAGCACGGTATCCCTCGACGACGTGCCCTGGATTCGGAAACCATTCAGGCGGATGCGGCACCGAGATGACCATCCGCGCGCCGTCCTTTGCGACTCGGAGAAATTCAGCAAGCGCCTTTTCCGGATGGTTCAGATGCTCGAGGACTTCCATGCACTGGATGAAATCGAACAGCCCATCTCCAAACGGCAGCGCATCTGCACTGCATTCCGCAAACTCGGCGGGCGTGGTCACGCCGGATTCCGCGACCTGCTTCCGAGCCATAGCGACGAGGTCGCCATCGTAATCGCACAAGGTGGCTTGCGTCCCTTTGCGGAGGTGGTTTTCGATCGCGTAGCTGCCCCCTCCGCAGCCGACGTCGAGCGCGCGCTGGCCAGGTCGGCGCACTTCAGACGCTGCGTTGCCGAGGATGCGCCCCTGCGTGAGCCAGCGGACGGATTGGCTGTTGGCAAAAAGGAAGCCGAGCAGACGTTTTGCACGGTAGCTTGCTAGGAATCTTTTCACCGGGCTAGGGCTAGAGAGCGTGTCCTCATCCGTCGAGACGTTTGCTTTGGCGCAGCATGCGAAGCTTGGAGCCCGTTCTTTCCAAGTTTCGTCGTTTGACTCCCGCTGGTGCGTTATCCACGCTCTCTGCGGCACTGGAACCAAGGGTTCAAGTCCGTGCAATGCTCCGTCGCTTTAAACTTTTTCTCGCGGAATTATCAGGGCACCTGCCCTCGCCCTTGCGGCGTGCGTTGCTGGATTTCGCCGCGTTCTTTATTTTTAGCGTGTGGCGTCCATTTGCGCGGGCGATACCGTTCCATTTGCTTCGGAGGCTGCCATTTCCATCGACTGTCCTGGGCCCACCCAAGGGGCTTTGCGCCACTGCAAAGGAAGCCTATCCGGGCATCGATCACCATTCGCCTTTGCGCTTGGGGCATGAGATTACCCGGGATCGCCTGCCAGCCGTGATCGGTGGCGAGGTACATCAGATATTTGTGAGCCAGCAGCGGATTCAATCCCCGGCCACCTCAGTCTCGCGCATTCCGAATGCGCGCGTATTTGGAGACTGCGGCGCAGTGATCACTGCGGATGACAGGCTCGTCGCGGATGTGTCATTGGAGGTTACCCGCGCCGGTTTCACGCACTCAGTCTTCAGCCGCTTCCGCTTGGGGAAACCAAAGCGCCTCGGTGGACTGAGTGCGGTGCTTTCAGCCGGAGGTCGCTTGAATTACTTCCATTGGATGATGGACGTTTTGCCAAGACTGCGCCTGCTTCAGGACGCTGGGATCGCCCTAAATGAAGTCGGTCATTTTCTGATTGGGGAAGTCGGGGCGCCCTTCCAAAAGGAAAGCGCAGAAGCGCTCGGGATCGCGTCGGAGCGCTTCGTGCCGTGTAGTCCGTCTGCGCATTTCCAATGCGACGAATTGCTCGTGCCGTCGCTCCCCGGTGTGTGCGGCAACCCGCCGGCTTGGGTCTGTGAATTCCTGCGCGAAACATTTCTCAGTAAAGAGCCCGCGGGACCGATCACGGGGCATGGGAGGAGGATTTATGTGAGCCGGGCTGGGGCGCGATTCCGCCGGGTCTTGAACGAGGGGGAAGTCATCCGCGCCCTCGCTGCTGAAGGTTTTGAAATCGTGGAACTGGAGTCGCTGTCCGTCCGCGCGCAGGCCCGGCTCTTTGCGGAGGCGGATGTGGTGGTGGCGCCGCATGGAGCAGGCTGCACGAACGCGGTATTTTGCAGGCCCGGCACGGCATTCATCGAACTTTTCTCGCCGCGTTACGTCATTGCCTGCTACTGGGCCGTCTGTTCACTGCGGAATCTGCGATACGCTTACGATGTCGGCAAAGTCAGCGATCCGAAAAACGACGCCCACTACTTTACAATGATCGAGGACATTGATGTGGATTGTGAAAGACTGCTGCGGACGATTGACCTCTGCATCGCTTTGCCGTCCGACTCCCAAGGGCAAGCCGCCCACATTTCTTCCCGATGAAAAATCTCCTGGCAAAAATCTGCCGCCCCATTTTCGAGCGCATTGTCTTTACGCGGCATCTGCCTTCCGATCTCGGAGGCGCGCCGATTTACGTTTCGCCCCGCAGCGATGCCCGCGTGATACGCCAGGACATCGCCGGGATGGATCCCGAACTGCTCTCGGCAGTCCGGCTTCTGGTGCATCCGGGAATGAACGTTTGGGACATCGGGTCGAATCTCGGAATCTTCAGCATGGCCGCCGCCCACCTCACCGGGGAGCGCGGTTCCGTGGTGGCTGTGGATGCAGACGCTGGCCACGTGGAACTGCTGCGACGGACTTTGCGGCGGGCAGGCGTTTCGATTGTGACGCCCATCCATTGCGGCATCGCTGCCGAGAACGGGATCTCCCGGCTGAACATCGTGAGCAGGGGAAAAGCCAAGAACTTTCTCGCAGGTGCAGACTCTGCGGCGCAGTTCGACGGGGTGGTCGAGCAGCATGCTGTAATCACTGTGACGCTCGACTGGCTCGCCGCGCATGTCGCCGCGCCCGATGTCATCAAAATCGATATTGAAGGAGCGGAACTCATGGCGCTTCGCGGCGCACAATCCCTGATGCGGGGAAAGAGGCCCGCGATCTATGTAGAGGTTCATCAAAACAACATTGTCGAAGCCACGGCGCTGCTCAGAGGCAGTGATTATTCGCTTTTTCAGATTGACGCTGACGGTGCGAAGCTTGCGCCGATCACTGCATGTGCTTTTAACACCGTGGCTCTGCCGGGAGAAAAAGTAACGGAATTCCTCGCAGCCATCGCTTGATCAAAAACGTCGCGGGAAGCGACGTCAAAGGGAGAAGAAATCAGGCGAGCAACTGGCAGAAGTAATAGCCGTCCCGTTGTTCGACGGAGTATCCGTGTTGCTTGAGCAGTCCGATCACATCCTCGGCACTCTGGTGAAGGGCCGCGAGGTGCGCCGGGTGAATTTCGATGAGGATATTCCTGATGGCCTTTGATTTCAGCAGATTCCCGGCGGAACGGAGGGCATTGAGCTCAAATCCCTCAATATCCACTTTCATCGCACCGACGCTCCCGAATCCGTAGCGATCGGAAAGCTCATCCAGCGAGCGAAGCGCCACCTTCCGCTTGGGGCGGAACCTTGAGAGCGGCGAGCCTTCGGCGACCAGGGAGGCGGCTCCACTGTTGTTTGCCGGGGTGACGACGATTTCTGCTTCGCCGGGAGAGTCGCTCACCGCGAAAGGAACAAGCGCGACATTGGTTGCATCGTTCAAGATGACGTTCTGAAGGATAACGGGCCACAGGCGCTCCTGTGGCTCGATCGCAAACACTCGCCCGCGCGGTCCCACGATTTGGGACGCGATCATCGAAAAAAATCCTTCGTTGGCACCCAGATCGACGAAGACCTCGCCTTCGCGCAGGACTTCTTTGAGAGCCCGCACCATATCCGGCTCATGCGTGCCGTGCTCCAAGATGCGGGCACCGAAAAGGCTGGCCGGATCGACCGACAACGTCACCCCATCCGCCTGCGCGGGAACCCGGCGGATACGCAACAGCCAGGCGATGAATGAGCCGAGCTCCTTCGGCACGATACGCGGCAAATACTTCAAGATGGCTCGATTTTTCATCAAAATTGCACCTTACAGGAAATGGCGACACACTGTAACGGACTTTCTGAAAAGGGGCGCTGAAGCCGACGCCTGTCGAAAAAGCAAGGGCTGTCACCCTCCTCGCGATTGACAGACCTTCCATCAACGGGGAATTTTGTCAGAATCAAATACCGGTGAGAAAATACCAAAAGCCATAGACCGAAAGACGATGGTCTACTGTTATCCAAAGTTCAGCGCGACAGACTATGGCTTCTGCAGGATCTTCGGTTCCGGCTTGGGGAACCTGCTTTTTACTTGGGCGAGGGTGATTGTGGCCGCAAAAAGAGACGGTTTGGTGGAAATCTGGCCCACGTGGAGGCAGTTCTTCCAAGGTGATGGACTGCGGCATGCCCTGAAAGACATGGTCGGCCAACGTGGACTGAGTGGTTTGAGGAACTACGACCGAATGTTTGCTCCCACAGGCGCGCAGATCTCAGGGTTCTCCAAGCTCCGGCTGCTGATGACACACAAACATGTTCGCGAAGAAGACTATGACCCTCAGCATATTGAGAAAATTAACGAGTCCGTCGTCACTTTTTTCGGAGAGGGGAACCGTTTTGCCGACATCCTCACCCATCACGCCCTGCTTTTCAGCGAACTCCAGAAGCGGTGTAGTTTGGATTTGCGGGATGTGAATTCTTTCGACTTTTCCGGGTCCATTTCCGTCCATGTTCGCTTGGGGGATTTCCTGTCCGTCGGACCTTACGAGGAGATCAAAAAATACGCGGTCAATGTACGGGTGCCCCAGTCGTGGTACGTTGAAAAAATCGGCCAACTCCGATCCCGAATGGGAATATCGGCTCCGGTCCATGTTTTTTCCGATGGCAAGGACGCCGAATTGGCCGAAATTCTTTCGCTGCCAAACTGCCGCAGGCTCGGTTTTGGCAACGCGCTGAAGGATCTTTTTGCGATGGCCCGAGCCAATGTCCTCGTCTGCAGCGGCTCCAGCCTGAACCGCTGGGCAGCATTCCTCGGGCGGCCGCCAGCCATCCACCTTAGGGGGTTATTGAAGATTCCGCTCTACTATGACCAACCGGAAGCCGAGGTGGAGTCTGACCCTGGCGAGGATCTGCCGGAAGCATTCTTCCAGTTTGCCGCCGCCACATCCTCCCGCTCGCGGGCGGTGGAGCCTCTTGTTTGAATTTATTCCCATCCGCCATGCCTTCACTTCCTAGTTTTATCCGCCGTCCGCTCCACTTCATTCACCGAGTGGTCCGGCCGATAGTGGATGTCCGGATGGCCCTGGTGGGGCTCGCCAATTACCCGCGTTTCTTCTGGCAACTATTCCGATACCGGTCGTCGCCTGCCGCCGAAAAGGGTGCTGCGTGGAGTCTCTATCCGCTGCTTTGCGACGCGACGATCAGCACGCCGTTCGACGCGCATTACCTCTACCTTGGTGATTGGGCGCTCCGGCTCTTGCACAAAAGCCCGGCCAGGGAACATGTCGATGTCGCCTCCCAACTGCACTGGGTCGCCGCCGTCTCCGCTGTTAAAAAGGTGACATTCGTGGACATCCGGCCCGCCGACATGGACATCGAAAATCTCACCGTACTTGCGGGGAGCCTTATGAAGCTACCTTTCGCCGACCAATCAGTCGAATCGGTCTCGTGCCTTCATGTCGTCGAGCACATCGGCCTCGGGCGCTACGGCGATCCGCTCGATCCCGAAGGTACTACCAAAGCCATCGCCGAGCTTGCACGGATCGTCGCACCGCAGGGAACGCTGCTGCTGGCGCTGCCGATCGGAAAGCCGCATATCGCATTCAACGCTCACCGGGTTCACAGTCCATCGGGTATCCTGCGACTCGCCGAGAAGCACGGACTCAGGTTGAAATCCTTCGCTGCGGTCGGGGACGATCGGAAGTATCACCGGACGGCCCAGCCGGGGGATTTCGAGAATTGCGACTTCGCCTGCGGATTATATGAGTTCACCCGCTGACAAAGTGATCAAGCCAATCTAGGAAATCATCATGGCTGCACTCAGAACTTCATTTCAGCACCTCATCCGCCGTTCCTCATTGCTGCGGCCGATCTTGGAGCGTCGTCAACGGGCAGCGCTGGCACGGTGGGAGGAGGCCGGTCGCCCAGTCCCCCCGCCGGGGCTCCGCAAACAGGAAATCATTCGCACCCACGCCAAAAATGCGGGGATTCGTGTGTTGGTGGAAACGGGGACTTTTTTTGGCGACACCCTCTTTGCGCTCCGCAATGACTTTGACCGTTTGGTGAGCATCGAACTGGACGAGGCGCTCTACAAGGCGGCGCTCCGACGGTTTCGCCCATATCCGAATATTGAAAATATCCACGGCGACAGTGGCGTGCGAATGCCTGAGGTCCTTGCAACGCTCCGCGAGCGCGCCGTGTTTTGGCTGGATGGCCATTTTTCCGGCGGCATCACGGCTACCGCCAATGAAGAGACACCGATCAACCGCGAACTGGATGCGATCCTTCGGCACCCAATCCACGACCACCTTGTGTTAATTGATGATGCGCGGTGCTTCGGTCGGGATCCTGATTATCCGACCATCGATGAATTGCGTGGATTCCTGCAACGCGCGAGCCCACGGAGTCAGATGACGATCGAGGACGACATTATCCGAATCGTGCCCAAGGCTCACGATACCGCGATGCCCTGATAATGGGGTGCCTGTTCGGGAGCGTCCCGTTTCAGGATACCTGCTGCGGCTTGGCTGCGGCGTTTGAGAGCTGGCGACGCATCCGGGAAGCCTGCCACACGAGGACCAGCACCTGCGTGACTGCTCGGGCGACTAGCATTCCTGCCGCGCCGTACCAGCCTGTAAGAAGCGCGCCAAATGCCGTATCCAGCGCCACCTGCAGGAGCGTGCTCAGAAGGAGGAGCTTTGGCTGCCCCGTCCCCATGAAGAAGAGATTCAAATTGGCGCCAAATGGATAGAGCAGTGCGTAAGGCAGCGCATACCACCAGTGGTGAAGGATGATCGCCGCCCAATCCGCGCCGACGATTCTCGGAAGGAACAGGATGTACCCCACCGAGACCGCAACCACCGCGCCGCCGGCTGTGACTCCGATCATGAGGTTGGCCTTTCGCATCATATTCCGCAGCGCACCGGTATCGGCCTGATCCTTTGCATAGGATGCAGTGAGCACCTGATCGATCAGATTGATGCTCAGCGACCAGGGGATGCGGATATACTGGAGCATGCGTTCATAAACGCCAAGTTCCCGGAGGCTGCTCAGGCTCCCGAGGAGCACAAAATCAATCCGCGATGCGACCGTTTGCAGGGCCAGTTGCGGGATCATCACCGGGGCAAAGCGGCGAAAGTAGAAGTCTCGAAGGTCCGGTCCGTCCACCCAGCCGACGCAATGGCGGATCACCGTGGGGATCAGTATGAGGAGCCGGACTGTGCTCTCTGCAGCTTGCGCGAGGAGGAGTACCGTCAAACCATCCAGACGCTTGGCGAAGATGCAAATGACGATGAGCCACGTGAGGGTGGCAGCGATCGTCATTCCGCCCACGAGGCGGAATTGGAATGTCTTTTGAGCCGTGAGCACGCCGGTCTGTGCCAAGCCGTCGAGAATCAGAATCAGGGAAAGCAGCGGCACGGCCTTCAGCAGGGCGGGCGAAAAATATGGCAGGGTATTTGCCCCTAGCATTAGCACCGTGGCCGCGATCACGCTCAGCGCGGCGTTGATTTGGAAATTGAAAATCGTGTAGCGCCGGTCGGTGCCGCTGTAACTTGCGAGAGCCTGGCTCTGGCCCAGCTCCTTGATCAGCCCCATGACGCTCAGGGCTACAGATGCCTTTGCAAACAGCCCGAATTCTTCCATGCCAATCAGGCGAGTGGACAGGATGACTCCGGCAAAGCGGAGGATTTGAGACACGATCGAGGCACCACCGTAATAGAGTGAGGCCTTCACCCGTGTCCGTCCGGCGAGTCGCTCCCGCACTAGCTGCAAGGCACTACGAAAAGCGTTCATGCGGATGGAGCGAGTCGCCTGCCACTTTTTTGGACTGCCTGTAACACCACGCGGGCAAAGGCCGCCACGCCCGACGGTTTGTCATGCCCCTTCCCCGCGACGCATCGGCAGCGAAGCCCTTGCTGGACGGGTTGCGGCCCGGCGCGGGTGAGGATTCACGGCCCGGTTTGCAGTTCGGGAATCGCTGGCCTCCGCATCCGAAGTCCCAGGCGCAGCTCGCTCTTCGAGTTTAGTCACGGTTGCCAAAGCGCCGACCATGCACCAAAAAAGCGTGTTGACCGGGAAGACTGTGAAGTGGTTTCCGGTGAGCATCCCACCAAATATGATCGCCATGGCGGCACTGAGAAAGCCCAGCGCGATCCCGATTGCGGAGCGATTCCGGGTCGAGAGCAGCCTCCGATGCGTGTAGAAGAGGCCGTAGATTAACGTGATGATACCGATAAAAAGGCCCACAAACCCGTAATCGACCAGAATCTGGCCCAAGGCATCGTGTACCACGTCTCCCTCGGCCACGTCATTGCCTGCACGATACGCTAGGGCCGGATTACCAAACCATGTCCACATCGCACGGTTCTTAAAAATATTCTGAAAGCCAAAAAGCCGCTCGCTGTATGTGCTTAGGCGAAACGCCTGATCTGTGAATTCAGAGCCCCCTGGGAGCATCTGCTGGATGGCATCGAGCTTCGCAAAAACGAAATCCGCCTTCCAAACCAAGATGCCAAAAAGGCCGAGAAACGTGGTGTAAAAAAGGATCGTCCGGGCCTTGGTGCGAAAGGCGAACAGCCCGATGAATCCGAGTCCGGAGACCACCCAGCCCGCGCGCCCAAGACTGAGGACGCAGGCCATCAGAAACATCGGAGGCAGGAGAAAACTTCCCCGCGTGGACAGAAAGCCACGCGTCGCTTTGATCGGGTTCAGGCAGATTGAGAGCGACAGGACAAACATCACGCCCATGGCGATGCAGAATGCATGCGTAGAGTTCAGCGTGGAAAAAGGGCGGGGATGGGCTTCGTAGAGATTCGCAGCCGTGGAGGTCAGGCCCGACCTCAAGTAGTCGATCTCAAATTGGCTGAGGCCAAATAAGTACTGATGAATCCCGTAGAGGGCCACAGGCACGAAAACCATGACTAGGAACCGGAGCAACTTGGTAACGTCCTCCAGACCGCTTCGTCGATACAAGGTATAGATTGCTGGAAGCAAAATAATGTAGGCTATCTTGTTGGTGATGCTGCCGAGCAGCTCCATGCCAAACTCACCCCTCCTCAATCCCACCGCGAGCGTCATGATGATCGGGGCGAGCGCAAAAAGCGCAAGCCGCCGCTCGTCCTGATTGAGCATCCGCTTTGTAAAAATCGGGTGGAGCACAAAGACCCCGAGAAAGATTCCGGCAAGAATCATGGGTGCCACCGCGAGCACACCGGCGACATCCCCCATCGAACCAATCCCAAACAGCACCACAAATCGCTTTATCAGATCCAAGCATGCGCTCGTGATGATGAGCAGGTAGAGTCCGAAGCGCGGCTTGAGGCTCGCTGTGATCAGCATGCTGCCGCCGATGATCACCATCAGGTTCTTTACAGGATTGCCTGCATAGCCGACGCCCACGAGGCCTACGACCATGGCCACGAATAGTCCCCCGACGGTGGCTACCGACAGCCACAGGCGTTCCTCAAAGAACGTGCGGAGAGAGGTTGGCTTGTTCATCTGCGATCGGTTGAGTAATGGAGGCCGTGGTCAGACACTCAGGACGGATTGCACACCGGCAGTTTGCTGTCGAAGGAAACCTTCTCAGCGCGTGCAGACGGCAACTGCTTTGAAAGCGTGATCCATCAGCAGCTTATTCTCGCTGGACGGATACCAATGAGCCGGTGGCGTGGAAGTTCGCAGCAGATGCGGGATAGAGTGTTCTCGGACTGAAATGTTCGATGGAAAGGTTCTTCTCGACCAACTTCAGACGTTCGATCGCGCTTCCGTTGAAATCCGCGAGGACGTCGTTGCCTTTCGCCACGAGTTTACCGACAGACACTGCGCCGACTGGGAGGGACGTCTTTTCATCAAATTCCACGCTTTTTACGATTCCCTCGGAGGTGATGGTGTAGCGTCGAGTCTGGCCGTTGGAATAACTCAACTTCCAAGTGCCGGCGAACTTCGCGAAGGCTGTCGGCCCCCCGGATGTCACCCGAATCCGATCCAGCTCGTCCTGCACCGCAGCGGCACCGCGCGCGTCCCCCCGGCTTCCCAGCGAGCGCTTCAGGGCCTCGAGACGGGACACGTAGCGATCCCGGATGGGGCGCGTGGCAAAATCAACATCCTTGTCAAACGCCGCGCGCAATTTGACCAAATCATCCGGCACCTCGTCCGCTCCGGATGCGCTCAGACCAAGACAGAACACGAGCGATATCGCTGCGAGCATGCAGCGACGTGCCACGCGCAGCATGGTTTTGCTCGGGAAGTTCAAAGGGCTGTGCGACTCCGTCATGGGATTAAGTCGAAGCATGTAAGGGTCATTTTATGAACTTCACAAGCATGGCTTGAGAAGTACGTGGTCGATCCGAATCACGAGGATTCAGACGTGCGGGCCTCGCCTGCGCGGAGTTGAAGTTCGGGCTGGTAGTGGCGGCGGATTCCAGGAGCTGGGACCGGCTCAGGATTGTCGTCGTCGCAAAATGAGCCCCGCAAACACCCTTGCACCGTCTGTTGAAGATGGGACGGGCAAGTGGCGCAATATTCTTGCGAGATTTTAGAGTCCGTATCCGGCTGCAGTCTATTCCGTGGTTCGGCCCACTTATTTTTTCTGGCCCTTCAGCCATTCATATGCGGCGGGCTCTCCACCGCTGCGCATCCGCCGCAGATATTCGGAAAGGACTTCCTCATTCTGGTTCCGGATCACCCAATCAAATCCGGAGGCAATTTCCTTCGCGGTCTGCTTCTGCTTTTCCATCTCAGCGACACGCTGTGCGGGATCCACGGTCAGCCATGCGGGCTGCGTATCGGCGGGCAGCGCCTTCAGGGCGCGGGTCTCCATCGAGATCCCGACGAGCTGGCCGATGAGCGTACGCGAGGCTTCCGGCGTGGAGAAGGTGCGGCCGAGATTGTAGGTGAGCCGGAGCGCCTCGTTCGCTGCCGCAGTGTCGCCGGAATCCGCCGCCGATTTTTGCCATTCCATGAGACTGCGCGAAGCCTGCTGAGCGGCGGTCATCTGAGGCATCGCGAGTCCGGCCATCGCGAAGAGACCGGCCTCGATGGGGTGAATCCCCATGTCCTCGTAGAGCCGCTGCGTGGCGTCTATCCTTTCGTTGGAATAGGTGTAAAATGCAGGGCGCTCCAGCGCGGCGCGAATCTCGGCGACGCCCTCGGCGGTCTGCTTTGCCTTGAAGAATTCCTGCGCGGAGAAAATCCACGGCAGCGGGTTGTTCGGGTCGGCTGCCTTGAAGCGGTCGATGACTGCCTTGTGCTCTGGACTAAGACGGTATGGCTCGCCGCTCCTCGGCTCAGCAAGCACCGGGGATGTCTGCACCGCGAGCATCAGCACAGCGGGATTGTTTGGAAAAAGCTCAAGCGCGCGATCAAGCCAGCGGCGGTCGGAAGTCTTTTCAAAGGCGGCGATCAGGTTGATTGCGCTCTCGCCGCGCCCCGCGAGAAAGCGCCCGATGTCGCCCTCGGTCACTTCCGGAATCATCGCACCGCTGCTGGCGTCCATGTTCATCAGCGCATTGAAACGCTTCCAATCCACCGCGGGCTTTTTCCTGGCTTCAGAACCGGGATTTGCGCGCACCGCATTCTCCTTGGAGGCACTCATCGGCTGCGGGGCTGCAGCTTTGTCCGTCCGTTGAGAGTTGGCATCCGTTGCCGCCTGCGGCGACGGATTTGCAGGCAGGAAAAAACAGCTACAGGCCGCGATGAGGGCGAGCAGGGCGAGGACGGTGACAACGCGGGGATTCATTGGCGCACAGGAATACTTACGCGATGAAGACGTGGTTCGTCGCGTGATTTGTCTGTGGCCGGACGGGAAAATTTGCCCGCCTACTTCCGACGGTGGCTCACGGGATCAGTTCGCGACAGCAGCAGCGGGAGCCGGCGTGGGCGCTTCTTTCCAGAGCACGCGCTCGACCCAGTCACCGAAGCTCTCGGTGCCGGCGAGGCGCTCGGATTTCCAGCGCGCGAAGAGAGGCTTCAACTCGGTGATGATGTCGGGGTCCTTGATCAGATCGCGATACACCTTGTTCAGCCGCGTGCAGTTTTGGTTTCCGCCGAGCCAGAGCTGGTAGCGGCCAGGGCCTTTGCCGACGAAACCGATCTCGGCCATGTACGGCCGCACGCAGCCGTTCGGGCAGCCGGTCATGCGGATGATGATTTCCTCGTCGGCGAGGCCAAGTTCCCCGAGCGATTCCTCGATGCGCGTGAGCAGCGCGGGCAGATAGCGTTCGCTCTCGGCGAGGCCGAGGCCGCAGGTCGGCATGGACGGGCAGGCCATGCTCGCGCGACGGATGGCGTTCGCCTGATTCGCAACGGGGATGCCGTGCTCGGCGAGCAGCGCGGTGATCGCGGCTTTGTCCGCGGGCTTGATGTTCGCGAGGATGAGATTTTGCGAAGGCGTGAGGCGCACCTCGGCCTGATATTTTTCCACGATCGCACGCAGCGCGGATTTCAGACGGTAGCCGTCCTTGTCCTTGATGCGGCCGGTCTCGACGTAAAGGCCGAGGTAGAGCGAGCCATCGAGCGCCTGACCCCAGTCGAACATGTCGCCCTGACGATCAAATTTGAACGGCTTCGCATCGGCGAGCTTGTGGCCGAGACGCGCTTCGAGTTCGGAGCGAAACCACGCCGCGCCTTTTTCTTCGAGCACATACTTCAAGCGCGCGTGCTTGCGATCCGTCCGGTCGCCGAAGTCGCGATGCACGGTGAGCACGCCGCGCGAAACCGCGATGAGCTGCTCGGGTGCGACGAATGCGATCACGTCCGCGAGGCGCGGATACGTCTCGGTATTGCCGTGCGCGCGGCCCTGCCCGCCGCCGACGGTGAGATTGTAGCCGATGATTTTTCCGCCCTCCTCGATGGCGATGTAACCGAGGCAGTTCGTGAGGATGTCCACGTCGTTCACCGGCTGGAGCGCGAAGGCCGTCTTGAATTTCCGCGGCAGATACGTGCGCCCGTAGAGCGGGTCCACGAAGTCCTTGTTCTTCGGGTCTTCGAGATTGAGCTGCACACCCTCGACCCAAATCGAGTGATACGCGGGCGTCTTCGGCATCAGCGCCTCGGAGACGCGCGTGGCATCGGCGAGCAACTGCGCGTGCTGTGCGCTCGCGACCGGCGCGGGCGGGCTCATCACGTTGCGGTTCACGTCACCGCACGCGGCGATAGTGTCCATCATTGCTGCGTTGATCTGCTTCATGAGCGGCCCGAGGCCGGTCTTCACGACACCGTGAAACTGAAAGCTCTGCCGCGAAGTAATGCGCAGCGTGTCGTTGCCGTACTTCGTCGCGAGATCGTCATAGACGAGGTAGCCCTTCGGCGAAAGCACGCCGCCGGGGATGCGCCCGCGGATCATGAAGATGAATTTCTTCCCCGTCTTCCGGAGGTCGCGGTCATCCTGCTGGTAGATGCCGTGGAATTTCATGAACTGCTGATCGTCCTCGGAAAAACGATCCAGCGCCGGGTCCGCGAGCGTCGCGGCGAGCGTGCCGGCGAGCGTCGGGATCGCGGTCTTGATCTCCTCGTTGTGCGTGGGCTTCTTTTCCTTTGGTGCTGCGGGTGCGGTTGGCGCTGCGGTCTCGCTCATGGTCTTTCGTGCGTTGTCGTTGTGTTAGAAATGCGGATTGGTCTGCAATCCGGGACCGACACATTGGAGCACGTGCGCACCAAGTGCAAGGGCGTCGAACCCCGGTTTTGCCACGAAATCTCGAATGCGCGGCGCGGAACCGGCTAGCGGAATCATCACGCCACTCCCGTCACCTCGCATGAAAGACCACAGCATTCCTTTTTTCGAACCCGCCGATGTCGGTCTGCCTGCGTCTCCGATGCGACGAAATCCGTGAACTGCCTCCTCGCCCGCCAGCGTCCGCGCTGCCACACGTGTGGGAAAACCTGAACCGGAAGTGACCGCCGCAAAATCTCCCAATCACTCTACGCAGCGCAGCACGTGGCTGCTTTTCCTCGTGCTCGCCGTGCTCGCATTTGCGTGGCGCATGCCCTACGCCGCGACCTCGCCCATCGTGCAGGTGGACGAGGTGAAATACTCGCTGCCCACCGTGAAGCGACTCCTCGCTGGTGACTTGGCGCTCTACATTTCCGGCACAAATTACGGCGCGCCGCTCGAGCAGGCGATCGCCGCCGGGCTCTTTGCGGGCTTCGGTGAAAGTGCGGGTGCATTCCGCTTTTCGACCGTGCTTCTCGGCAGCCTCGCGGTCGGCGTTTTCTTTCTCGCGCTGCGGCGGACCGTCGGTGTCGGCGCGGCATTCGGCCTCGCACTTCCTCTCGCACTCGCAAATTCCTCCATCGCGCGCTACACGACCTTTTCGCACGGCTGCTACTCCACGCTCCTGCTCGTCATCGGCCTCATCCAGATCGCCACGATGCGCGTGGATGAAAAGCGCACCGTCGCACGATGGCTCGTGCTCGGCGCGCTCATGGGCACCGGGCTCTACGTGCTGAAGCTCGCGATTTTCCAGGCCTTCGCCTCGCTTGTGTGGCTTTGGCTCCGCTCGGATTATTTTCGCCGCCTTTGTGATCGACTCAACCAACCCCGCCTCCGCCGACGCATGATTGCAGGGATGCTCACGGTCGGGGTGGGAATGCTTGCACTCGCGCCCGTGCTCTACCGCTTCCTCACGCGCCGTGCGACCTATGCGATCTCACCTTTAGAAAAAGGGCTCATCATCGCCGCCGGATTTTTCTGCGCGGCAGGCGCAGTGCTCGTCCTGCCCACGCTCGGCATGCCGCGTCTCCGCGAATGCACTCCAGTCGCCGCCGCACTAGCGCTGCTTGTGCTCGTGCCGATGCCCGCCGAGCGATGGTTCCGCAAAGTCGAGCTGCCGCGTCTCGCCGCGCAAGGCATCGAGCCGTATGCGGAGGCGAGCTACAGCTTCAAGCATCTGCACGAATGGCCGAATCAGGCGCGACTGATCGTCGAGGGAGTGCTCCCCGCAGTGACCATCGGGCGCTGGAATGAAGTGCGTGGTTTTGAGGAAAGTGAAACGGAAACGCTCGGCTGGAGATCCGCAATCATCGGCGCGCTGCTCGCCGTGCTCGCAGTCGCGGATTTTTTCCGATGGCGCTCGGGAAGGCGACGGCCCGATTTTTGCAGCGCCGATTTCATTTTCATCGCCCCGTTTATTCTCACGCTCGCCGTGCTCTTCCCTTCGTGGTCGCTGCACAGCGAATCCTCCTTCCGCTACCTGCTCCCGTTTCTCCCCGGCATGTTCCTCATCGGATACAGAGTGTTGGAAAAACCCATCACTGCACACCCGCGCATCGCCGCCGCACTGCTCGCACTCTACGCGGGCTACTGCGCATACGACTGCTTCCGGCACATCGCCTGAATCCAGACTGCAGAAACAAGATGAAACCTGCGCAATGAAGCAGGACGGCGTGCATCGGGTAGGGTGGGCGTCCCGCCTGCCGTATTTCGCGTCCCGCGGAATAAATCGGCACGCTGATGACGCACAGAATGCCAGCAATCATACGCCGAGTGCCACGCGGGACGCGCGGCACGGCAGGCGGGACGCCCACCCTACCCAGATGCAACCGCTCCGCGTTCGGACGACTGCGAACTCTGCACGGATCAGATGCAACGCAGCCCCGCGCTTTACCTTTCGCGCGCGCCATGTAGCTTGCGCGCCCTTTTCACCGCACCCACCGCGCCATGCTCACCAGCAACCAAATCCGCCAGTCGTTCCTCGATTTTTTCCGCGAGAAAAAGCACACCATCGTGCCCTCGGGTTCGCTCATGCCGGACTCGCCGAACCTCCTTTTCACGAATGCCGGCATGAACCAGTTCGTCCCGATTTTCCTCGGCGAGAAAAATGCGGACGTGAGCAAGTGGGGCGGCGCAGTTCCGGGCAGCGACACGCGCGCGGCGGACACGCAGAAGTGCATCCGCGCGGGCGGCAAGCACAACGACCTCGATGATGTCGGCCTCGACACATATCACCACACGTTCTTCGAGATGCTCGGGAACTGGTCCTTCGGCGACTATTTCAAAAAGGAAGCCATCGAGTGGTCGTGGGAGCTGATCGTCGAGCGGTTTAAATTTCCGCCGAACCGCGTGTATGCGACGATCTACCAGCCGGACAAATCGCTCGGCGACCCGAGCGAGCGCGATCAGGAGGCGTGGGATTTGTGGGCGGAGAAATTCCGCGGCGCGGGGCTCGACCCCGAGGTTCACATCGTGAACGGCAACAAGAAGGACAACTTCTGGATGATGGGCGAGACCGGCCCGTGCGGCCCGTGCAGCGAGATCCACATTGACCTCACGCCCGCCGGCGACACGCGCGGCGCGCTCGTGAACAAGGGCACCGCCGAGTGCATCGAGATCTGGAACAACGTTTTCATCCAGTTCAACGCGAACCCCGACGGCACCTTCACGCCGCTCCCCGCGCAGCACGTGGACACCGGCATGGGCTTCGAGCGCCTCGTCTCGATCATCCAGTGCACGAAAAATTTCACCGACTTCGCCAACGCGAAAATCAGCAACTACGAGACGGACGTCTTCCGCCCCATCTTCGACGAGATCGAAAAGATGAGCGGCAAAAAATACACGAGCACGCTCCCTCAGCCGAACGCGGCGGGCCAGGTGATCCCGACCACGGAGCAGGAGAAAGTGGACGTCGCCTTCCGCGTGATCGGCGACCACATCCGCACGCTGAGCTTCGCCATCGCCGACGGCATCCAGCCCGGCAACAACGACCGCAACTACGTCCTCCGCCGCATCCTCCGCCGCGCCGTGCGGTACGGTCGCTCGCTCGGTTTTCGCGAGCCGTTTTTCTACAAGCTCACCGCCGTCCTCGCCCGCACGATGGGCGACGTCTTCCCCGAAATCCGCGCAAAGCAAAAGCAAGTCGAGGAAACGCTGAAGCGCGAGGAGGAGGCGTTCAACAAGACGCTGGATAAGGGCATCGCGCTCTTCGAGGCCGAGGCTGCGAGACTCACCGGAACCTCCGAAAGCACGAAGGAAACCGGGAGCACACGCTTCCAGCGTGTCGGTTCCGGCATCCTGCCGGAACCATCCGCGCGCTACAGCAAGCGCAACCTCCCGCACTACGAACGCCCGCACGGAATCTACCACGTCACCTTCTCGACAAAGGATCGCCGCTCCCTCAGCCCCGCCGCGCGCGACATCGTGCTGAACGCACTCACGCACTTTGATCGCGTCCGCTACGATCTGTTCGCCGCAGTCGTGATGCCCGACCATGTCCACGCACTTTTCCAGCCGTGGAAAAAATCCGCGAACGCACAAGGCGAGCCGACGTTCTGGACCCTCGCCGAACTGACGCACTCGGTGAAATCATTCACCGCGAATGAAATCAACAAAGCGGAGGGGAAGACCGGAACGCCGGTGTGGGAGAAGGAATCGCACGACCGGCTCATGCGCGGCGATGGCGAGGTGGAGGAGAAGTTTCTCTACATTTGCAACAATCCGCGCACGGAAAACCTCGTCGCGCCGGATGAAGAGTATCGGTGGCTTTGGACTTGGAATGATAGGAAAGCACTCTCCGATGCAGGTGCTTCGCAGGATGCGAAGCACGACACGCTGGAAGCGTGTGCTCCCGTTTCAAGTGCGCTGCCGACGGCCCGTGCGATTTCGGGAGCCTTTGCGTTCCGGCTTTATGATGAGCAGGGGTTCCCGCTCGATCTCACTGAGCTGATGGCTCGCGAGCGCGGACTGACCGTGGACACGAGCGGTTTTGAAAAGCTGATGGAAGAGCAGCGCACCCGCGCACGCGCGGCGCAGAAGAAGCAGGTGATCGAGCTGAGCGAAGTCGAGACGAAGGAGCCGACGAAATTTGTCGGCTACGATTCGCTCTCCACGCCCGCGAAGGTGCTTGAGGTCGTCGCGCTCAAGGACCGCACCGCCGTGGTGCTCGACGCGAGCGCCGCCTACGCCGAGATGGGCGGGCAGGTCGGCGATTCCGGCGAAATCACGCACGGCGCCGACGTGTGGCGCATCGCGAACACGCAGAAAACGGGGCACACATGGCTGCACTTTCTCGAATCCAACTCCACTGATCCGTCCAATTCAGGAAAGTCGTCCATCACTGAGAATGGCGAGCGCGAAGCGCCTGGGAGCGCACGCTTCCAGCGTGCCGTGT